>NZ_JAWLSB010000019.1:0-10310 GCF_033142445.1 Rhodococcus sp. IEGM 1330 | reverse complement strand
GGGGTCAGGTTGTAGCCGACCACCTGGTGGCCCGCCTTCGCGAGATGCACGGACATGGGGCTGCCCATGATTCCGAGACCGATGAAAGCAATCGTGCTCATAGAGGTGATTCCTTAGGTGGCGGTGTGGATTGGCGCAGCCAGGCGAAGGGATCCTGGCGGGTCGCCTTGTACTCCAGTCCGATGAAGCCGTCGTAACCCACGCGCTCCAGGTGGGACAGGTGGCGTGCCAAATCGAGAGCGCCAGTACCTGGCTCGCCGCGTCCCGGAGAGTCCGCGATCTGGACGTGGCCGATAATGTCGCCGTAGTTGTCGATCGCAACCGTGATGTCGTCTCCGTTGACGTCCAGGTGATACAGGTCGGCAAGCAGCCTGAGGGTGCGAACGTCGAATTCGGTAGAGACCCGTCTGATCACATCGACTGCGTCAGTGGCTATCTTGATCGGATAAGCCGCTGCCCCGCTGACCGGTTCGATCAGGACTACAGCGCCGATACAGTCGGTGGCCTTTCCAGCAGCAGCAAGGTTTGCAGCAGCGACCTCGTCCTGCTCGGCGGGGTCGACACCCTCGATGCGGTTTCCGTACAGAGCGTTGAAAGCTTTGGTACCCAGTTGCTCGCCGATTCCGACGGTGACGTCGATGTTGTCACGGAACGCCTGAGCACGCGATGGGTCCGACAGGATCCCACGCTCCCCCGCTGGCATGTCTCCTGCAGCGAAATTGAGGCCGGTCAACTGCACTCCCGCGTCGCGGATCGCCGCGACGAACGCATTCACTTCACGATCGGTGGGAACCGGCGAATCGAACGGCCACCAGAACTCGACGGAGCCAAACCCGGCGTCCTTCGCCAGTCTCGGACGGTCGAGGAGAGGTGCGTCGGTGAGCAGAATCGAGCAGTTGACGGAATATGACGACGGCATCGTGGAGGTCACAGGTCGATCCCTATGTATTTTTCCTCCAGGAATTCGAGAATTCCCTCCGCACTTCCTTCTCGCCCGAGCCCACTTTGCTTCATGCCTCCGAACGGAGCGGCAGGATCGCTGAGTACACCTCTGTTGACGGCGACCATTCCCGCTTCGATTCGCAACGACGCTGACAATGCTGCACCCTTTTCACCGTAGACGTACGCGATCAACCCGAAGATGGTGTCGTTCGCCATGCGGATCGCGTCGTCGACGTCGTCGTATTCGATTACCGACACAACAGGCCCGAAGATCTCGGTGCTGGCTATCTCACTGTCATGAGAAACGCCGCGAAGTACAGTCGGGGCGTAGAATGCGCCCCCATCCAGAGACTCTCCGCCGCATACGATCTCGGCCCCGTCGGCGACTGCTCGATCGACGAGCCCGGCCACTTTGTCTCGTTCATCGTCGGAGACAAGCGCACCGAGCTGATTCGACCGGTCGGATCCCGGTCCGACTGTCCACGTCGAAAACTCCGTGACCATCCGTCCGATGAACTCCTCGCACAGAGATGAATGCACGTAGAAGCGGTTCGCGGCAGTGCACGCCGACCCTCCATTACGCATCTTCGCCACGAGTGCGCCTTCGATCGTCAGATCCAAATCCGCGCCGGGCAACACCACGAAGGGCGCATTGCCGCCCAGCTCCATCGACGAACTGACGACCTGATCCGCCGCTTCGTGCAGTAGGACGCGCCCTACCTCGGTCGATCCTGTAAAGCTCAGCTTTCGTACAGCGGGATGGTGCAACATCCTCGAGACTGCTGGCCCGGTCGGAACAGGCGTGACCAAATTGACCACTCCAGCCGGCACACCCGCTCGTTGAAGCGCCTCGACCACGAACGCGGCAGCGAGGGGCGTCTCCCTCGCTGGCTTGAGCACCACGGTGCATCCCGCGGCCAGAGCAGGCGCGATCTTGCGTGTGGCCATTGCTGCCGGGTAGTTCCAGGGCGTGATCAGTAGCGAAACGCCGATCGGTTCATGAGTAACGAGAATGTGTTTATCGTCTGCAGGCGAGCGACGAAAGTCGCCGTGAACCCTGGCAGCTTCTTCCGAATACCATCGGAAGAACTCGATCGCATACTTCGCCTCACCGAGGGCATCGGCGTACGACTTACCGTTTTCCAACACGATGATCTCTGCTAGTCGTTCGATGTCATTCCGAAGGATCTCGAACGCAGCTCGCAGCAACTCGCTCCGTTCTCGTGGCGACGTCGCCCGCCAAGACGTGAGAGCGGTTTCCGCGGCAGCAATCGCCTCGTCGCAGTCGGTTTCCTCGGCAATGGCGAATGCGGCTAGCTCTTTGCCGGCGGAGGGATCCATGACAGGAAAGGTTCTTCCTCCGCTGCCGTCTCTCCACTGCCCATCGATATGCAGTTGACTGCGAAATGTCATGCGTGAATCCTGTTCTGGTCTGTTGTTCCATAGGAGACTGGCCGTGCACGGTCACCGTCGAGAGCCGCTCGAACGATCCCCTCGATCAGCTCGGATGTCGGAGGGTGAGTCGAATTCGACACCAGCCTTTTCACCGTGAGCGAGAGTTCGACGATGCGGGACACGTCCTTGTCGTCGACACCGATCGAACGAAGGTCCGCGGGCAAACCAATCTCCGAAAAGACACGAGCGATGGTGTCGATCGCAGCTCGAGCCGACGCCTCCGCAGTCGATTCTCGAACATCGAGAACTTCGGCGATTTGCTCCAACTGCGGGATGCACGTCGGCAACACCGCGTCCAATACGAACGGCAGCAGAAGGCCGGTGCCGAGCCCGTGCGGTGTATGAGTGAGGGCTCCGACAGGATATTGGATGGCGTGAGACAGATGCGTTCCCGCAGAACCGAAAGCCATTCCTGCCAGGAGACTCCCTCGCGCCATGGCACGACGTGCATCGAGATCGTTCCCATCTCGGACGGCACGGGGAAGGTTTGGAACGATCAGGCGGATGGCCTCGATCGCCAACGGCGAACTCAGTAGGTTCTGGCCCACGAAGACCGGTAGCTGCGCGGACCAATCCGAAGAGCGCACTGCAGCAGTGTGCGCTTCGACGGCATGGACGAGGGCATCCGCGCCGGAGGCAGCGGTCACCGAGGCCGGAGCACCGACCGCCAGCAAGGGGTCGACGATGGCGACGCGAGGAATGAGGTACGGGCTGGAGATGCCCACTTTGAGGTCTCGACCGGGGTCCGTGAGTACGGCTACGCCGGTAACTTCGCTGCCAGTGCCTGCTGTGGTGGGAACCGCGACCACAGGAAGAACGGGGAATGGGATTGCGTTCTCACCATACCAATCATTGAGCGCGCCATTATGACTGAGCCCAAGGGCGATAAGCTTCCCGAGGTCGATCGCGCTTCCACCCCCGACAGCCACTACAGCATCAGGGACCGAATGTCGGTGTGAGTCGATGAGCTTCTGCACGTGTTCGAGCGGCAGTTCGGGTATGACCCCGGACTCGACCGTCACTTTCACCGACAAGGCTGCGAGATCTCTCAGGATCGCGTCTAGCTCGGGCGAGTTCAGCAAGAACGGATCGCAGACCAGCAGCACGTTGCGTCCAAGTCTCGATGCCTCGACGGAGACGGACGCGAAACTACCGTCTCCGAAAAGAATTCGTTCGGGTAACCGAAGTACGCCGATCGCTGTCGGTTGGGTAATGCCTGTGGTCATTCGAATTCGCTCCCTTCGGCCAAGCGGTGCACATTCGCCCAAACCGCGGAATCAACAGGCACGCCATGGGCCCGCCTCTCCGCCTGGGTGCGCCGTGCCCTATCACCGGGGACATCCACGGGTGTCGATGCTCCACCGCTGGCTCGTATCTGTATGAGGTAATTTGTCAAAAGAGGTAGAACAGGTTTCAAGCCGAGTACATCGAGACTGATGACGATGAGCAGATCGCCCTTCGTGACGGGATGTTCCGAGTCGAGTGTGCCCAGAACATCTGCGCCGTATGCCGTTTGCGTCACCGTCGCGACGAGTGATTCGATCGTCACGCCCAGCGCATATCCTTTGGGCCCGCCAAACGGCGAGAGTGCGCCGAATGCTGCAGCTTCCGAAGCATTTTCGGTCGGTTCGCCATTGCGATCGGTAGCCCATCCATCCCTGAGCGGTCTACCCTTCGCTGCGTAGTCGATGATCTTGCCCATGGACACCGCCGAGGTGGACATGTCCAGTGACAAAGGCTCGTTGGAGGTAGGTATTCCGACACCGATGGGATTGGTACCGACTGCACGCGATCGGCCGCCCCACGCATGCACCAGTGCCTCGCTGGTGGTGAGCAGTAAGCCGATACAGCCCTGGCGAGCAACACGTTCGACGTAGGGTGCAAGCATCCCGATATGGCTCGATCTCGAGATCGCCGCCATCGCTATTCCCGTCCGCTCAGCACGCGCTGACACAGCATCGATGGCGGCGTGAAGAGCAACCGGGCCGAAGCCCATGTTTCCGTCGACCTTCAACGACGCCTCAGCAGTCCAATCGAGACTCAGCACTGCCGTGACGTCGATCAGTCCGCGTCGCATCCGCTCGACGATCAACGGAAGCCTTCGAAGCCCGTGCGATGGATGGGCACGCAACTCGCCCTCTACCAGTGCATCTGCCTGCAGCCTTGCGGCTTCGCAATTGGCACCGTGGCGTTCGAGCACCCTGACCGTGAGATCCCGTAGTTCGGTCTCGTTCACAACCGTGGAGAGTTCCAACCCCAGTATGGGTTTCGTCGTCAACTTCTCTCCTATAGTGAATTGCGTTCTCTGACAACTGCAGTGATCATGTCCACAGTCATAGTTCAACGAAGCTGGGAGAACTGCCATGGCCCGTCCTGCAGAGCAGGACGACTTCGAAAAGTCGTCGTTGTTTCGAGGCCTCACGTTGCTGGAACAGTTCGAGAGCCCCGGTCAGATACTGAGCATCAGCCAGTTGGCCCGCCAGTCGGGCGTTCCGAAATCCACGGCGCATCGTCTAGTCCAGAACCTCGTGGGTTGGGGCGCTCTCGAGCGCTGCCCCGCCGGCGTGAGACTGGGTGCCAGATTATTCGAGTTGGGAACCCTCGTAGCGGCTTCCACCTCGCTACGCGATCTCGCGATTCCTCACGCGCACGCTCTGCACGAAGTGACGAAACTGACGTGCAATCTTGCGGTACGAGAGGGAGACGAAATCCTCTACATCGAAAAGATATCGACCCCGGCTATGAGCGTTCCCCATTCTCGTCTCGGCGGTCGGGCGCGGATGCATGCAACAGCGCTGGGCAAGGCGATCCTCGCTTTCAGCGAACCTGCATTCGTCGACGATGTGTTGTCGAAGACGCTGACAGCACAGACTCCCAAGACCATTGTCAATCCAGATCGGTTGCGCAAGGAGCTCGCCGAGGTCCGGAAAGCGCGAGTGGCGTACGACGTCGAGGAGTCCCGGCTAGGAATTTTCTGCGTGAGTTCACCGATCTTTTCCGGCACCGGCGGACCGGTGATCGGGGCAATCTCGGTGACAGGTGCCACGCAGCTCGCCACAGCTCAGAAGTACGCGCCGACGGTGACTGCAACGGCAATCGGCCTGTCAGCGTCGCTACATCCGCGCAGATCACGAGGTCGCACCGAGTCGTAGGCTCCATACGCAACATCACTGCGAATTACGCGTCCCGCTCCGTGGTACACACGTAGATCGACCTTCGTGAGGCCGGTATCACTTATGGGACCCAACTGTTGGGCACATCACAAAGGAGTTCCATGGATACCACGCGCCACTCTGTCGAGGCCCCGACCATCCCCACCTTGGAGCCAGAGGAGCAGCGAAAGACAATCAGGAAAGTGCTCCTGAGGTTGGTGCCTATTCTTGCGCTCGGTTACTTCTTCAACGCGCTCGAGAAGACGAACATCGGGCTCGCTGGGCTGCATATGAACGCCGCCCTCGGACTCACAGCCTCGATGTTCGGTCTCGCTGCCGGCCTACTGTTCGTTGGCTACGCCCTGTTCGAGGTGCCGAGCAACGTGATGATGATGAAGTTCGGCGCTCGACGGTGGCTGGCGCGCATCATGATCACGTGGGGACTCTGCGCGGCTGCAACAGGTTTCGTGACCAACGAGTGGGGTCTCTATGCCGTTCGCTTCCTGCTGGGTGTTGCCGAGGCCGGCTTCTACCCAGGCGTAATAATGTATTTTGCGCTATGGGTTCCGAGAGAGTATCGCGGAACGATGTTTTCGCTGTTCGTGCTCGGCGGAACGTCCGCAGCGATCCTCGGCGCACCCCTGACTGGTTTCCTGCTCACGCCTGACAGCTATTTCGGGATCGATTCCTGGCGCGTGATGTTCGTGTTGGAGGGTATACCGGCAGTCCTCGTGGGTATCGCATGCCTGTTTGTGCTCGCGGATCGACCGGGCACCGCCAAATGGCTATCCGTCAGGGAACGCACCTGGCTCGAAGGAACCATTGCGCAGCAGGAGGCGAACATCCCGCACAATCGCGGTGCTAGTGGCGCTCTGAAGTCACTGAAGGACCTCCGAGTGATCGTGTTGTCCTTCATCTACTTCTGCCTGAAATGCGGCCAGTACTCGATCATCTTCTTCCTGCCGCTGATCATCGCGGGCTTCAAGACGACCTCAGAATTGTCGACTTTGCAGATTGGTCTCATCACCGGTCTGCCTGCGCTGTGTGCAATCGTCCCGTCGATCCTGTGGGCTCGCCACTCGGACAAAACTCAGGAACGGCGCTGGCACGCCACCATCCCTGCATTGATCGGCGGCATCGGCATCGGCGCGTCGGCACTGGTCGACAGTCCAATCATGATCATGGTGTTCATCTGCTTCGCAATGGTCGGCCTGGTGTCGCAGAGCGCGTCGTTCTACCAGATCCCCGGATTGTTCCTGACGGGTGCTGCTGCGGCGACGGCCATCGCGCTGATCAACTCGCTCGGCAATCTAGGAGGCTTCGTAGCTCCCACGATATTCGGGGTATTGAAAGATGCCACGGGCGGTTACCAAATCCCGAGCTTGGTGATGGCTGGCGTTCTACTCGTGGGTGCCACCACGACCGCACTTCTGCCGGTTATGTTCAAGTCGCTCGCCCGCCCTAAGGTCTCCGAACGATCGACGCCAGAAGGCAGTTGAGCCGCTACCAGCTCAACTGCTCGATGACATCACGGTAGCGAAACCCCGGACTGCGGTCTCACTCCTGTACAAATCAGGCGCGCGAGGCTCACCCTCGACCGTCCGATCGCGGCAACTTCCGACAGGGTTGCCTGGCATCGCCGCTCAATCGACTCGCCGAGCCGTGCATCAACTCGACATCGAGGCTGCTGCCGGCGTGTTCGGATCGTCCCGGAGGCGGCCGCAGGCCTCGAGCCACAACGCCTGCCGTCGGGTTCGCTCGCCGTCGGCGCTGACGTAGACCGGTGACGGGCTGTGCCGAATGTCGAAATTACGGCCGTTGGCCCAGCATTCGGCGTCAAGGACCGTCGAGTCGCCGAAAACCTCGGCGACCGTCGGGAGATCCTCCGGCGCAGGCAGATCGGGCGGCATCGGCCTCCGGTGAGACACCGGCGGTCGCGACGTGGAACGAGGCCTGCCCCGCGAAGATGGCCTTCCTGTTCTGCGATCCTGCCACCGCGCGCCGAGAAGCTCCGTCCCCCGCGAACGCGTTCGACCGCCCACTCCGTCGTGGCGTGCACGTCGCCCGGGCGCAGGAAGTAACCGTGGAACGAATGGATCGACTGGTCCTCGCCCACGGTCTTGATCACGGCTGCGAGCGCCGCGCCACCATCTCGCCGCCATAGGCCCGATCCGAGGCAATGACCTGAGGCGACCGGAGAATCTGTTCTCGCCGTCAGGTTGTAGATCGAGAGACTTCAACAGTTCGACATGCTCAGTGACGTCGTCGTGGGCGTGAGTATCCTTCCAGCACGGAGTCGTCGACGTCGTGAGAAGCGGTGTTCTGGCCATGAGTTTTCGCGGCGTCCAGTGGTGAACCGGGCACAGTGCCCGTAACTGATTCTGGCAGGTTGAATACACGCCGTGCCGAGGCAGAAGTGGTTGTGTGCTGCGATGTCGAATCGCCATCCCGTGGCCTCGCGACCCTGTGCGGGTCGGCGTCGGGCAGGGCGTGTCGATGCTGATCGAGGTGGGCAGACCGTGGATAACAAAACCATGGTCATGCGTTTCTGCCGAAGGAAAGGCCAGTTGACGAGTCTCAGCGAAATTCCCCCAACCGCGCTCACTGAAATTCCCCACTCGTGAGCGGTCTTCACTGGGTAGTGGTTGGCGGGTACCGGTGGTGGCTTTGCGGAGCTTCTCCGATCTGAAGTTATGATCCCGTAGTCGGTAGGAATCGCCGTCAAGGTTGAGTACGACGGAGCGATGCAGGAGCCTGTCGCGCATGGATGCTGCGACGGTGTTGTCACCGAGCACTTCGCCCCACGATCCGACACCACGGTTGGTGGTCATGACGATGCAATTCATTGTCGCGTAGTTAACTCGAGCATCGCCGCTCACACCACGAATCCGCTGGTACCGAGATGTGTCAGCCTCGTGTCAGCGGACTCTTGAAATCGGTCGGATTCAGCGCTCAAACCTAACCTGGGCTGCACATACTTGCCCAGTAGCGGTCGAGTAACCTCGGTCCGTCGGTGGATTCAGAATCCGCTGCGCCACTTATCCATTCACATCCATCGACGTACGCAGAAGTCCACAACACCCGCCGAAACTCGTTGCTCCCGAAATTTCTCGGATCCATATGGACTTCAGTGCCCCCAGTCGGACTCGAACCGACACTGTGCGGATTTTAAGTCCCTAGAAATGGATTCACATGAACTTTGCTGGACTTGATATTTGTTTATTTGCAACGCTTTTCGTTCATCACCATCCTTGCCAGTCCATGCACGAACGTACCGACATGTGACACCCTCGTGACACCGAGCCATCGCCGAACCTCCGGCATCGGACGGGCGTGATCGGTCGCGGACGACGACGGCATCGAGTGGACAATTACGCCGGGACGCCACGGCACTCTGAGCGGACTTGTGACATCGAAGGAGGTTCTCGCGATACGTCAATGCATCCACGCCCCCATCCCACTCCGACCAACACTCACCTGTCGAACAGAACTTTAGTAGATCGTGTCATACGCGGGGACGAACGAATATTGGCTGTTCACTTCTCAGGTGAGCGACAATAAGAAGCGAACCAGGCGTGCAGTCTCGCGTTCAGTATCGGCTGCAAAGTCCGTCTCGTTGGCTGACCTCCAGCCATGTGTCGCTGAAGCGCCATCCGTGCTAACGTGAACGCACTACATCCCCCACGCCTCTCCACGATGCGCACTTGGGGGATTTTTTCTCGTCACGGATGAGGAGAAACGCTGAATGCCTCGACAGCCAGGCGAGCCCCGACCAACCCGAGCACGCGGCTCTCTCGACTACGACAAACCAGCGTTGAGCGCGCAAGAGATCGTCGGCCGCCTCACCGGACGCGGCCTGCAGATCCCCGACACCGACCGCGCCGAACGATACCTTCGCCATATCGGCTACTACCGGCTCTCGCCCTACTCAATCCCCTTCCAACACGGACGACCCGATCACCTCTACCGCGACGGCATAACATTCGACCACGTGCTCGACCTCTACGTTTTCGACCGGGCATTACGGCTACTGATCATGGACGCGCTCGAACGCGTCGAGGTTGCCGTCCGTGCGGCGCTGACCGACACTATGTCGATCACCTACCAGGACCCGCACTGGTACACCAATCCCGACCACTTCCGTCATCTCGGCAAACACGCCGGATTGCTGAAAATCGTCCGCGACGCCTGTGCCGCTCAATTACGCGGCGCACCGGACGCTGGCGAAGACTCTCTCGTTCATCGCTCCGCTCTCGAGCACTACTTGACGACCTATCGCTCGCCGGAGCTCCCACCATCCTGGCTCATGGTCGAAACCTTGACAATCGGGCAACTGAACAGTGCCTACCGCAACATGATTCGGCGTGCCGACCGGACAGCTGTCGCCAGAAACGTTGGCCTCACCGCACCCGTACTCGAATCCTGGCTGCAAACGTACGTCCGAGTCCGAAACGTCTGCGCACACCACGGCCGACTATGGAACCTAGGACTCGGGGTCTACCCAGCGATCCCGAATTCACCCACCATCTCGTGGCTCAACGAAGCTGACGCGCTACCAGAACGATCACGCAAACGCCTCTACCCCGTACTGGTGTCACTACAGTCCGTCCTCGACACAGTCTCTCCCCACAGCAGCTGGGCACAACGCCTACACACCCTGCTCCAGCCCCGCCCCCACATGAACCTAGTGGTGTGTCTCCAAAATAATCGATGATTCGTGCATTAGAATTTCGTTCATGAGAGCACCAGTTCCCGCACTAC
>NZ_JAWLSB010000018.1:0-39347 GCF_033142445.1 Rhodococcus sp. IEGM 1330 | reverse complement strand
CGGGCCAGGACTCTCGCCAACGAGCACAAGGTTCCCGTCGTCGTGGAGATCATCCTCGAACGGGTCACCAACATCTCGATGGGCACCGAGATCGATAACGTCGGTGAGTTCGAGGAGCTGGCAAACACCTCGTCCGACGCACCCACCGCGTTGCTCCTGTTGGACTAGAGATGACGCGCATTCTGCTCGCTCCGGACAAGTTCAAGGGCTCGCTCTCGGCGGCGGAGGTCGCTCGGGCGTTGGCATCGGGGATGCTCTCGGTCGATTCGTCGCTCGAGACGGTGTGCCTACCCGTCGCCGACGGCGGTGACGGCACCGTCGATGCTGCCGTCACCGCCGGGTGGGACCGAGTGGCAGTGACCTGTTCGGGACCGACCGGTGCACCGGTGCACACCTCCTACGCCCGGCGGGGCGATACCGCCGTCGTCGAACTGGCGTCGGCCGTCGGGCTCGAGCTTCTGCCCGATGGACTACCGGATGCGCTGGGAGCCAGCACGTTCGGTCTCGGTACCGTCATCGCGGACGCTCTTCAGGCGGGTGCCGGGTCTGTTTCAGGTGCGCGGCGTATCGTCGTCGGGCTCGGGGGCAGCGCATCCACCGACGGCGGCGCCGGAATGCTCGTCGCACTCGGTGCGCGCATCCTCGATGCCGACGGCAACGACGTCGCGCTCGGCGGTGGCCCACTGCGCGGTGCAGTCCACCTGGATCTGAGCGGCTTGTTGCCGTCGGCTCGGAATGCCACGTTCGAGCTGGCTTGCGACGTCGACAATCCGTTGCTCGGTGTCACCGGAGCCGCGGCGGTGTACGGACCGCAGAAAGGTGCCGGACCGCAGGAGCTGCTGTATCTGGAACACGGAATGCGGCAGTGGGCGCATCTGGTGCGCAGCGCAATCGGCCGTGACCTCAGCGGCCTGGCGGGTACCGGGGCGGCAGGCGGAACGGCGTTCGGGGCCATCGCCGTGCTCGGTGCTGCGGCCAAGCCGGGTATCGAGACCGTGCTCGACCTGATCGACTTCGGTAGCGCTCTGGCGTCGGCCGATCTGGTTGTCACCGGTGAGGGCTCGCTGGACGAGCAGAGCTTGCACGGCAAGGCACCGATCGGTGTCGCGCACGCTGCACGTGCAGCCGGTGTTCCGGTGATCACCGTGGCTGGACGCAGCGTCATCGGCTTGGATCGACTGCGCCCCTACGGAATCACCGCCTCCTATGCACTCACCGACCTGGAGCCGGACCCGCGGATCTCGATGCGTGATGCGGCCAGGTTGTTGCACGAGGTAGGCCGAACCTTGGCCACCACACACATTTTGGAAGGAACTTCATGACCGGAACCGATTTCACCACGCTGACCGACCTGGCTTCTCGGGCGCTCGGCGGCAGCGTCTCCGCGGCGAATGACGAGCTGTTCGCCCAGCGCGAGAACCTGATCAAGCCGGATGCTCCGCTGTTCGATCCCGCCGACTTCGGCCACAAGGGAAAGGTGTACGACGGGTGGGAGACTCGTCGTCGCCGCGACGAAGGTGGTCACGACTGGGCGATCGTGCGACTGGGGGCACCGGGCATCGTGCACGGCGTCGTGGTCGACACCGCTCACTTCACCGGTAACTACCCTCCGTTCGTCTCCATCGAGGCGGCGTCGATCGAGGGCTATCCATCCATCGAGGATGTGCTGAAGGCAGAGTGGCACAGCATCGTCGACAAGTCCCCCGCGGCCGGTGACACCGCGAACGCCTACGCGGTGGCCGATCGGCACCGGTGGACCCATGTGCGTCTGTCGATCTACCCCGACGGCGGCGTTGCCCGGTTCCGTGTGCACGGTCAGGTGGTGCAGGATCCGCGGTTCCTCGCAGGCACCGTCGACCTGCTCGCCGCCGAGAACGGCGCTCGGCTCACGGACTGCTCCGATGCGTTCTACTCCTCGCCGGCCAACATCATCTTGCCCGGGCGGGCTCGCAACATGGGCGAAGGCTGGGAGAATTCTCGACGACGCAACGGCGGCAACGACTTCGCGGTGTTCGCTCTCGCATCTCCCGGTGCCCCACGCCACGTGGAGGTCGATACCAGCTACTACGTCGGTAACGCACCGGGGTGGATTCGACTCAGCGCCATCGATTCTCGTCGCCGGCACATCACGGACCCGACGGCGTGGAGCGAGATTCTGCCCCGCACCGCCGTTCAACCGGATACGCGCCACCGGTTCCTGCTGAACGAGGCCGACGCGTACACGCACCTGCGACTGGACGTGTACCCCGATGGCGGACTGTCCCGATTGCGATTGTTCGGGGAACTCGACGCCGAAGCCCTCGATGCTGCCGACATCGCGTGGAAGTCCTCGGAGCTCCAGAGTGTCTCCAGTGCAGTCTGATCTGGTTGTTCGCGCTTCGCGGGCGGTGATCGGCGGCCGGGAGGTTGCGGCCTCGATCTCCGTCCGCGACGGCCGGATCGTGGCAATCGACTCTCTGAATGCGCGCGTTTCTGCGGCGGTGGTGGTCGAGCTCGGGCCGGACGAGGTGCTGCTGCCGGGTTTGGTGGACACCCACGTCCACGTCAACGAGCCGGGGCGCACCGAGTGGGAGGGGTTTGCCAGCGCTACTCGGGCGGCCGCGGCGGGAGGCATCACCACCATCGTCGACATGCCGCTCAACAGTATTCCGCCCACGATCGATGTTGCGTCGTTGGAGATCAAGCGGCGGGTGGCGGCAGATCAGTCGGTCGTCAATGTTGGATTCTGGGGCGGTGCCGTGCCAGGAAACATCGATCAGCTGCGACCGCTGCACGATGCGGGTGTCTTCGGATTCAAGTGCTTCCTGCTCGCGTCTGGGGTGGACGAGTTTCCGCCGCTGACGATTCCGGAGCTCGAGAAGGCCTTGATCGAGATCGCGTCGTTCGACGGGTTGATGATCGTGCATGCCGAGAACGCCGAGGTGATCGCCGAGGCACCGTCGGCGGCGGGCCGTGAGTACTCGGGATTCTTGGAATCGCGTCCGCGTGCCGCTGAGAACCGAGCGATCGAGCAGGTGATCGAGTTGTCTCGTCGGACGGGGTGTCGGGTGCATGTTCTGCATCTGTCGAGTGCCGATGCGTTGCCGATGATTGCGTCGGCGAAGCGAGACGGCATACGGGTGACCGTCGAAACTTGTCCGCATTATCTGTGTTTCGACGCAGAAGCAGTGCCGGCCGGGGCGACCCAGTTCAAGTGTTGCCCTCCGATCCGCGAGGCCGGAAACCGAGAGCTGTTGTGGCAGGGTTTGTCCGACGGCACGATCGACACGATTGTCACCGACCACTCCCCCTGTACTCCCGATCTGAAGAGGTTCGACACCGGAGACTTCGGTGATGCGTGGGGCGGGATCGCGTCGTTGCAGGTGTCGCTGGCTGCGGTGTGGACCGAGGCGCGTGCCCGTGGGTTCGCACTGACCGACATCGTGCGGTGGATGGCCACCAACACTGCCGACCAAGTAGGTATGGCTGATCGAGGGCGCATCGAGATCGGTAGCGCTGCAGACTTGGTGGCGTTTGCGCCGGAGGAGAACTTCACCGTGGATGTGGCGCAGCTGTACCACCGCAACCCGGTGACTGCCTACGATCGACTGGGTTTGTCGGGTGTGGTGCGGCGGTCGTGGATCGCAGGTTCGGAATCCTCGACCGGGCGTTTGTTGGTGCGATAGCACTCTCCATGTGAGACGCAGCTTCTAGAACGGCGGTGCTTCTTCGACATTCGGCTCCAGTGTCGGGGTATCGGGTGGCTCGGGGTAGGCGATGATGCCGGATCGTTTTGGTTGGGTGGGGATGTGTGGTCTGAGGTCGTTGCCGAGGATGGGGACTGCTGTGCCGTTGGTGGGCAGGGTGATTCGGATGGTGTTCGATGTCGATTTCCAGAGGATGGCTCCGCCGGGGAGCATGACGGCTTTCCAGTAGCCGGCGGTTTTGACGGTGTGGTGGTATTCGCAGAGGCATTGGAGGTTGTTGACGGTGGTCCAGCCGCCGCCGTGGGGGTTGGTGTGGTCGAAGGCCACGATGTGGTCGAGTTGGCAGCGTGTGGCGGGTCGGTGGCAGCCGGGGAAGCGGCAGTGTTTGTCGCGGAGTCGGACGGCGGCGGTGGTGAGGGTGTCGGGTCGGTAGATCAGGGCTCGGTCGGTGAGTGGGTCGCGGGGTACTGATCGGGCGAGTGTGGGGTCGGCGGCGATGGCGGCTTCGAGTGCTGCGGCCAGGGATGCGTTGCCGAGGTAGAGGCTGCTGGCTGTACAGCCGGTGCGGTTGCTCGAACGCCCGAGGCCTGCCTGATTCAGGGCAGCGCGATTCGGGGCGGCGCGGTTGAGTGTCGAGAGGTCGAGGGCAGAGCTGTGCCGTGTGCCCTTACCGATTGGTGTGTGGGTGCAGAACAGGGATGCGGCGGAGGTCAGTGATCCTAGGCAACGCTGGTGTGGGTTGTCGCTGGCCGCAGCCGAGCCTGTTCCTGGTGCCGGGCCTTCGGCTGACGTTGGACCGGATGTGGCGGTGCCGGATGGTGTTGTGGAAGAGCGTGATTCCGAACAGTTCGGTGCGACATTAGGTGTCGGCGATGTCTGTTCCGCAGGTGATCGCGAAGCTGATACGGGCTCAGACGTTGCAGCTGCCTCAGGGCCGGTGGCCGACGTTGCCTCCGCTAGCGGTTCGCTCACCGGTGCCGTAGAGCCTGTTGCTGCACGGTTCCGGACTGGACCGGCGGAACCCGGGCAGGGAGTTGCCGACGGGTCGGTCGCGGGTACTGGTGCGGACTCGCCGTTCTCCTCGGACTCACCGACCTGGTCTGCCGGTGGCGCTGGTTCCGGTGTCGATGCCGAGGTGTTTCCCGGTGAACTGGCCGAAGTCTGTCCGGTCGAGGCATCTGTCTCGGCCCCCGAATCCGTGGCCGACCTCATTCCCTCATCAGCATCAGCAGCCGAGTCCGCGTCTTCTTCTCTGCCTGCGTCCGCGTCCGCGGCAGCGTCTGTGCCCGCGTCCGCGTCCGTCACTGTTCCCGGCTCGGGTCCTGTTGCAGCCTCTGCCTTCTCGCCGTCCGAGCATCTTTCCCATTCCCCGGTCTCCGGGTTCTGCACGGCGAGGCCGAGGGATTCGGCGAGGGTGACGGCTTCGGTGAGCAGGATCTGCCAGTGACTGTTGCGTGCCAACTCCCGGGCAAGTTCCGGGTCGATGGATCCGTGCCCGGCCAGATACGCCGGATTCGCCAACAGTCCGATCAGGGTCGCGATGTCGACGGTGATCATCGTCAACGGCACCCGCCGATCCGGCAGCACCGCACCCGGCTTGGGGCAATCCTCGCGTTGGCACAGGCACGCCAGGCGGGGTTCGCCGTGCATGCGGGCCATGAACGCATCGCACAGGCGTTCTTTCTTACCGCGCGGGTCTTTGGGGCAGAGGGTGTCGGCCATTTCTTCGAGGAGCTGCCATGCGGCGGCGGCTTCGGGTGCGGTCAACTCGGCCCGGATCCGTGCCAACTCCCCGGCGGGGCTGTAGGTGACGGTGCGGAATTTCTTCGCGAACTCCCGCAGTGCTGCTGCTTCCTCGGGTGCGACGCGCAGCAGGATGTCCCAGATCTCTTTCTCGAGGGGGCCGGGCGAGTTGCGTCGCGCTGCTTCGACTACTTCTTTCTCGACCAACGTCACGATGTCGTCGGAGAGGTTGTCGAGGATCCGGCATGCGGTCCGCACTCGCGGGAGGTCGATCTCGCCGGTCTCGAACGCGGCCCGTACCAGGGGGAGCCGGGTGTGCAGGGCGACTGCGACCGAGACGTACGCTTCGGCGACCGTGGCGGAGCAGCCCAACGCGAGTGCCATCTCGGTGCGCCCGTACCGGCTGTAGTGCTTGTGTTTGGTGTCGCGGGTGATCCAGTCGCAGTGCACGCGGTAGCAGGCGGTGATCTTGAGGGCCGCGTGCCGGTTCTCCTCACGCGCGGCAGCGGTCAACGCCTCCAGTGACACGGTCGGTACTGCACCCATATTTCACCCCCCGGTGAGCAACGTTTCAGAACATGCGTTCGAACGAGGTGAAGACTAACCCGGGCCACCGACAGAAACGGAAACGTTCGATTCAGGCCTCTCGAGCAGGCAATTTCGGTCCGAATGACAATTGCTTGGGGATGAACTCTGATCGGCGGGTCAGGTGGATCTACTGCCCACGTCTTGCACGGTGAGTTGAAGCGCAGGGGGGACCGATTTGCCCACGCGGCGGGAAGTGCCGGGTAGAAGTCGAAGGGTGATGACGCGGACGTTGTCTTTCCAGACCTCTGAATCGAACTCGTCGCGAAGGTGTGTCGATTCACTGCTTCGAGACCACGGAGCAATGATGGAACGGGCAAGTCTGACAAAATCCAGGGCTGACGCTTCGTCAACAGTGTTGACGATGAAGCCCATGAAAAACTCAGCACCGCGTTGCCCTGTATGGATCCGCCACAAGTTGCCTGACGGTGGGTACTCCCACTGCTGATCGATGCAGGTGTCTTCGCCATCAGTTGCGTGCGGGGTCCAACCGAGGATGCTCAACTTCGCAGCAACCACGTCCATCGAGTCGACGAACGCGTGCACTAGCGCGAGGTCGACCACCGTAGAAGCACCCACGGAATCCATCACAACAGTCGACCCTTCGCCATCGATCTCCGGATGAAGCAACACCACAGAGGTCTACGCGTATTTTGCATTCGCCTCGTCGTGGTGGATCGGACCAGCAGTGCGTGTGAGAGGCAGCGCGCTACCCCCGCGTCGCACGGCGACGAATTCCGCCGCAATGGCCAGCGCAGTTTCTTCTGGTGTTCTCGCACCCAAGTCCAAGCCGATCGGAGACTTCAAGCGCGCCAGCTCCTGCTCCGTCAGCCCGACCTCGCGTAACCGGGCCGCGCGGTCCTCGTGGGTACGGCGCGATCCCATTGCCCCGACGAATGCCACCGGCAGGCGCAGAGCCACCTCGAGCAGGGGTACATCGAACTTGGCGTCGTGGGTGAGCACGCAGATCACCGTCCGGGCATCGACTTCCGTCCGCGCCAGGTAGCTGTGCGGCCATTCGGTGACGACGTCATCGGCGTCGGGAAACCGTGCAGCAGTTGCGAATACCGGACGGGCATCGCACACCGTCACGTGATACCCGAGGAACTTGCCCACGCGCGCGAGTGCTCCGGCGTAGTCGATGGCCCCGAAGATCAGCAGGCGCGGGGCGGTGGCGTACGACTGGACGAACACGTCGAGGTCCGGCCTGCACCGCACCGACCGGATGCCGGTACCGCCGGAGTCCAGCATCGCCAGCGCCTCACCGACGACGACGGAATCGACGTCGGAGAACCCGGTGCTGCCGATCGTTGCCGTGGAAGACACCGCGAGCGACTCCCCGGACCCGGAGAGCAATGTCACCGTGGCCACTGCCGAGTCCGATGCGATGGCCGTGAGTACCGCCCGCGGCGGTCCGAGGCGGACGAACACCTCGATCACTCCCCCGCAGGTCAAGCCGACCGCAAAAGCGTCGACATCGCTGTAGCCGAACGATTCTCGGACGGACTCGCCGGTGTCGAGAACCTGACGGCACAGCTCGTACACGGCTCCTTCGACGCAGCCGCCGGAGACGCTGCCCACTGCTTCACCGTCGGCGCAGACCGCCATCGCGGCACCCGGAAGCCGTGGAGCACTTCCGGATACCGCGATGACGGTCGCTACCGCGTAGGGAACACCTTCGTGGTCCCAGGCCGACAGCCGTTCGACGATCTCTTTCACGTTACGAGATTCCCAGCGCTTCTTCGATGGGGTGCAGGGCGAAGTAGATCAGGAAGATGCCCGACATCAGGTACAGCAACCAATGAGTCTGGCGTACTTTGCCTTTCGCCAGCCGGACGAGTGTGTACGAGATGACACCTGCTGCGACTCCGACGGTGATCGAGTACGTGAACGGCATCAAGACGATAGTCAGGAAGGCCGGGATCGCGATTTCGGTGTTCTCCCAGTCGATCTTGCGCACGTGCGTCATCATCAGCGCGCCCACCAGAACCAGGGCCGGCGCTGCTGCGCCGACCGGAACCACGCCGGCCAGCGGGGTGAAGAAGATCAGGCTCGTGAGCAGTCCGCCGGTGACGACGCTGGCAAGACCGGTTCGGGCACCTTCGGTGACGCCTGCCGCGGACTCCACGACGGCCGTGTTGGCAGATCCGTTGATCGCGCCTCCGACGATGGCACCGATGCCGTCGACGGTGAGGATGCGGCTCAATCCCGGCATCCTGCCCTGCTTGTCGACCAGGCCCGCTTCCTCGCCGACGCCGAGGATGGTGCCCATGGCGTCGAAGAAGCCCGAGAGAACGAGTGTGAACAGTACGACCGACGCCGTGACGATTCCGGCCCGGGCGAAGCCGCCGAACAGGTCTACGTTGAACAGCAGGTCGAATTGTGGTGTGGCGACGATGGAATCGGGCACCTTCGGAACAACCGGTCCCCACGCCTCCGGTTCGATGTCGAACACCGAGTTCAGGATGATAGCCAGATTGGTGGCCACGAAGATGCCGATCAGCATCGCGCCCGGCACCCTCCTGACGAACAGCATGATCATCAGGATCAGGCCGACGCAGAAGACGAATACGGGCCAGCCGGCGAGCTTGCCGAACGTGCCGAGGGTGACCGCGGTTGCTGCTGACTCGTGGTGTCCGACGAACCCGGCGTCGACCAGGCCGATGAGCGCGATGAATGCACCGATCCCGACGCCGATCGCCTGCTTGAGTACCAGAGGTATGGCATCCATGATGAGTTGCCGAATGCCGGTGAGAGCGAAGATTACGATGACGACGCCCTCGAGAACCACCAGCCCCATCGCCTGCGGCCAGGTCATGTACGGGGCCGCCTGGAACACCACGATCGGCGTCACTCCGAGGCCGGCCGCCATGGCGAGGGGCGCGTTTCCGACGACCCCCATCAGGATGGTCGTCAGACCGGCAGACAATGCCACCATGGTCGACAGCTGCGCCGGATCGAGCGTGGCACCGGTGACATCGCGGGCATCACCGATGATCAGAGGGATGAGAACGATCAGGTAGGCCATGGCCACGAATGTGGTGACACCACCGCGGATCTCGCGCGAGAGCGTCGAACCGCGGCCGGTGATGTCGAAGAACTTGTCGATCTGGGATCGACCTCGTCCACTTTGGCGAGTGCTGGATGTGCGTACGTCGGTCATGATCGGCCCTCCCAGGGCGTGATCAACCTCGTCGAGCGTGGGGCCGGGCCGACGTGCCGGGGGAGTTGGCGTCGGTGCGGTTGTGCCGGAGAAGGTTTCGTCGAATGGGGATGGAACTCGGATCAGCTGTTGATGATGTGTTCGGGTCGAACGGGCACGCGGGTCAACGCGAGCCCCGTGGCATTGCGGATGGCTGCGACAACGGCGGGCGTCGACGAGAGGGTGGGGGGCTCACCCGCACCGCGAAGACCGTACGGTGCCAGGGGATCTGGGTTCTCGAGGATGTCCAGCTTCATGGGCGGCATGTCGAGAATCGTCGGAATGAGGTAGTCGGTGAACGACGGGTTCTTCACCAGACCGTCAACGACGACTATCTCTTCCATCACCGCGAGACCGAGGCCCTGCGCTGTGCCGCCGTGGATTTGGCCTTCGAGTGACAGCCGGTTGAGGATCTTGCCGACGTCCTGCACGGCCGCCATCTCGACGACCTTGACCAGACCGAGTTCGACGTCGACGTCCACCACGGCGCGATGGACACACAGTGCGAGCTGGGTGTGGCTCGCTCCCTGTCCGGTGACCGGATCCATTCCGCTGGTGGGGCGGTGGTGAAATTCTCGCGTCTGCTCGATGACCCGCTCGCCGAGCACATCCTCGATCGTCGCCAGCACACCGTCGGTGGCCGAGATGATCTTGCCGCCGTCGAGGCTCAGGTCGGCCACCGCCCGGCCCAGGTACAGGCCGGCCAGGACGAACACCGCCTCGCGTACGGCCTCGCACGCGGTCTTGACTGCGCCACCGGTCATGTACGACTGGCGCGACGCAGACGAGGAGCCTGCATTGCCGACCTTGGTGTCGGCGGGATGGATGACGACCTTGGTGACGCCGAGCTCGGTGCGTGCGATCTGCGCCTCCAACGTCACCAGACCCTGTCCGACCTCGGCAGCAGCCGTGTGCACCAATGCTGTTGCCTCACCGCCGATCACTTCCAGTCGAACGCGCGCAGTGGAGTAGTCGTCGTAGTTCTCGGAGAAGCAGATGTTCTTGATCCCGACGCCGTATCCGATCCCGCGCACGACGCCTTCGCCGTGGGTGGTCTGCGACGCCCCGCCCGGCAGATTACGGATGTCCGACGCGTCCACGGGGGCAGGCAGTTCCATCGCCTCGGCTCGGGCGAGCATCTCGGCCAATGGGGCAGGTGCTTCGATGACCTGGCCGGTGGCGAGGATCGAACCCTGGCTGACGGCGTTGATCTGCCGGATGGCCACGGGACCGATACCGCAGGCCTCGCCGAGCTTGTCCATCATCGACTCGTACGCGAAACATGCCTGTACTGCACCGAATCCGCGCATCGCACCACAGGGTGGATTGTTCGTGTACACCCCGTACGCGTCGATCTCGATGTTGGGAATGACGTACGGTCCGACGCCCAGCGAGGCTGCGTTGCCGACCACGTTGAGGGTGGCCGAGGTATACGCGCCACCGTCGAGGATGATCTCGACATCGGCGAACACGAGTTTGCCGTCGCGGGTCGCGCCGTACTCGTAGTGCATCTGCGCGGGGTGGCGGTGCACGTGACCGAAGAACGACTCGTAGCGGTTGTAGACGATCTTGACCGGCTTGCCGGTGTGCATCGCCAGCATTGCCGCGTGGATCTGCATCGAGAGGTCCTCGCGGCCACCGAATGCCCCACCGACGCCGGCGAGCGTCATCCTGATCTTCTCCTCGGGCAGTCCGAGGCACGGCCCGATCTGCGCGAGGTCGTTGTGCATCCACTGGGTCGCGACGTAGAGGTCCACGCCGCCGTCCTCGGCGGGCACGGCGAGGCCGGATTCGGGTCCCAGGAATGCCTGGTCCTGAATGCCGACCGCGAAGTCGCTGCTGACGATGACGTCCGCGGTCGCCCGAGCGGCGGCGACATTGCCGACGCGCACCGGCTGATGGCGCGCCACCCCGCCGCGGTCCTGCACCTTCGGGTAGTCCGGGTCCAGCGCTGCGCGTCGGGCGTCGGTCAGGGGCTCGAGCACGTCGTAGACCACGACGATCTTCTCCATTGCGCGCCGGGCGGTTTCGGGATGATCGGCCGCGATCAGGGCGATCGGTTCGCCCTCGTGCCGCACCTCGTCGAAGGCCAGCACCGGCTGATCCCACGTGTGGTCGAGCCCGAAGCACTTGCGTCCCGGTACGTCGTCGTGGGTGAGTACTGCCTCGACGCCGGGTGTCACGAGAGCCTGCGAGATGTCGACGGAGACGATCTTCGCACGGGGGTGGGGGCTGCGAAGCGTTGCGCCCCAGAGCATGCCGTCGATGAACAGGTCAGACGAATATGCGAACTCGCCCTTGACCTTCAGCGTGCCGTCGGGTCGCAGGGGGCTGTCGCCGACGCGACCGCGTCCCGGTGCGGGGATGTCGGCGGGAGCTTGCCGGGGTGTAGTGGTCGGGGCGCTCACAGCACGTCCTCCGCAAGTTTCATCAGGCGACGGTGAGCATCGGCTCCGGCGCGGCCTATTTCGTCCTGCGGTGCGCTGACGAGGATGTCGTTCTCGACGATCGTTCGCCCGCCCACCATCAACCGCGCGAGTGGTGGTGTCTGCCCGTACGCGAACGCAACGACGGGGTCGTCGACGGCCGAGTAGAAACCGTCCGTGCGCCAGATCGCGATGTCGGCGAGCTTGCCGACCTCGAGCGAACCGATCTCGCTCTGTCGACCCAGTACCGTTGCACCGCCCAGGGTTCCGATCTCGAGTGCCTGACGCGCCGTCAGTGCTGTCGGTCCGTACTTGGCACGCTGCATGTACATCGCCTGACGGACTTCGCCGGCCAGCGGCACCATCTCGGCCGAGGCCGAGCCGTCTACTCCGAGGCCGACGGGCGCGCCGGCGGCGAGCAGGTCCGAGATCCGGGCGATACCCGCGCCGAGTCGTGCGTTGGAGCTCGGGCAGTGCGCGGTACCGGTACCGGTGGCCGCCATCTTCGCGATATCGGAATCGTGCAGGTGTACCGCGTGGGCGAACCACACGTCGTCACCCAGCCAGCCGACCTGCTCCATGTATTCGACCGGGGTGCAGTTCATCTGAGCGAGGCAGTGCTCTTCCTCGTCGAGGGTTTCGGCCAGATGTGTATGCAGCCGAACGCCTTTGGCGCGAGCAAGTCCTGCGGACTCCACGAGCAGCTCTTTGCTGATGGAGAAAGGTGAACAGGGTGCGACCGCGATGCGGAGCATCGAACCGAAGGATGCGTCGTGATAGGTGTCGATGGCCTCGGCCGTGGCGGTGAGGATGTCGTCGAGGGACTCCACCACCTCGTCCGGCGGTAATCCGCCGTCGGACACACCTCGGTCCATCGAGCCGCGGCACGGCTGGAATCGGACGCCGATGCGCTGCGCCGCGTCGATCTCGGCGGCGAACAGGTCGCCTCGGCCCTTGGGGAAGATGTAGTGGTGATCGGTGCTGGTGGTACAGCCCGATTTCGCGAGCCAACCGAGACCGGCCGCAGCGGCACCCCCGACCACCTCGGCATCCATCTTTGACCACGGCTTGTAGAGTGCGACAAGCCATTCGAAGAGCGTGTTGTCCTTGGCCAGGCCCTGGGAGGCCCACTGGTAGAGATGGTGGTGGGTGTTGACCAGACCGGGGGTGACGAGGCAACCGGACGCGTCGATGGTCTCGGCTCCGGCGATGACGGGTGCCGGGCCCGATCCGATGGCGCTGATCGTGGTGCCCTCGACGACGAGGTATCCGTTCTGGATTTCGTCACCGACGATGGGGGCGATGTAGGCGTTGGTGATCACCGTGGTCATTTGGCTTCGGCCTTTCGAGTTGCTGCGAGCCGTACGGCGTCCAGGATCTTCTCGTATCCAGTGCAGCGGCAGAGGTTTCCGGCGAGAGATTCACGGATCTCGGCATCGGGCGGATCGGGAACGCGTTCGATCAGATCGTGGGCTTGAACCACGAGTCCCGGCGTGCAGAAGCCGCATTGGACGGCTCCGCACTCGACGAACGCTTCCTGCATCGGGTCGAGCTTGTCCCCGTCGGCGAGGCCCTCGACGGTACGAATCTCGCGACCCTCTACCTGCCCGGCTGCCACCAGGCAGGCGCACGCCGGTATGCCGTCGAGATAGACGGTGCACGAACCGCATTCGCCTTGCTCACACGCGTTCTTGGATCCGGGTAGTCCCATGCGTTCGCGCAACAGGTACAGCAGACTCTCGCCCTCCCAGACGTCGTCGGCTTCCATGTCTCTTCCGTTGATGGTGCAGTTGACTCGCATGTTCAGGCCACCTTCCGTGCGGCTGTGAGGTCTCGCCATGCCCAACCCAGTGTTCGCCGGGCCATCACGGACAGGGCGTGCTTGCGGTAATCGGCAGTGCCGCGTACGTCGTCGATGGGACTTGCTGCCGCACTGACCAATCGGCCGAACTCCTCCGACACCCGCGGATCGAGGGCACCGTCCCACTCGAGTTCGGCCGCGAGGTAGTTCTCGGCATCGTAAGCCCGTCGCGGCGTCGGCGCAGCGGAGCCGAGACCGGTACCGACGCGACCCTCCTGCGGAAACAGTGCGATCGAGAACGAGCAGACGGCGATGACCATGGCGTTGCGGGTGCCGATCTTCGAGAAGTACTGCGGTCCTGCTGCCGGTGCTACGTGGAAGGCGCGGATGAGTTCGTCGGGCCGGCAGGAATTGCGTTTGACGCCGAGGTAGAACTCGGTCGCGGGAATCATGCGCACACCGCGCTCGGCCGATTCGACTTCCACGGTTGCGCCCGCCGCAAGCAGGGGCGCATGCAGATCGCCTGCGGGTGATGCGCCGCCGAGGTTGCCGCCGACGGTGCCGCGATTGCGGATCTGCGGTGAACCGACCGTGCGGGACGCCTGGGCGATGCCGGGAAGCGTGTCTCCGAGCTCGGCGATGATGCGGACGTAGGGCACGCCTGCGCCCACCCGCAGCGTCCCGTCGTGAAGCCGTTCCCATTCGGTGAGTTCCGTGATCGGGTTCAGATCCAGCAATGCGCCCGGCCGGTGCAGGTCGAAGTTCATCTCGACCATGACGTCGGTGCCACCCTGGATGGGCACCACGTCGACGTCGTCGGCCTTTGCGGCCAACGCGTCGCCCCAGGTCTGTGGTCGCAGGAAATCCATATTCGGTGCTCCGCTCGCTGTCCATATTTCGTGTTCACCCAGTACAGCCGCCGGGCGCACCGCGAACGAGAGACAGGAACGACGAAGTATGACGGCGATCACAGTGTAGGTTTTGGAGGATCCTACGAAGAGGAGGTCGATTCACCATGAGGCTGCGTGATCTGGCCGATCTCCCCGATCTGAAACTGCAGCCGATCGTCACGCCCGAGCACTTCGATCCGACCATCAGATGGGTCGTGACCACCGACATGCTCGATCCGAGCCGCTACCTCAGTGGGGGAGAGCTGGTGTTGACCGGTCTGATGTGGCGGACGGGCCCCGAGGACTCGAGGACGTTCGTACGGGCGGTGTCCAAGGCCGGCATCGCAGCGCTGGCGGCATCCGACGACGGCGTGGTGCCCGACGATCTGGTGGACGCCTGCCTCGAGCACGGGCTGCCGCTCTTTCGTGTACCCGCCGACATCGCTTTCGCCACGGTCACCGAGAGCGTCGTCAGGCAACTGTCGACGGCGAGAGCCTCGGACCTGAGTCTCGTGCTCGACAGGCATCGACGCCTCGTGGCGAGTGCCGGCCCCGGCGGCGGACTCGGTCCGCTGCTGGAGATGGTCAGCTC
This sequence comes from Rhodococcus sp. IEGM 1330, assembly GCF_033142445.1. Classification (NCBI taxonomy): domain Bacteria; kingdom Bacillati; phylum Actinomycetota; class Actinomycetes; order Mycobacteriales; family Nocardiaceae; genus Rhodococcus; species Rhodococcus sp. IEGM 1330. The sequence continues at coordinate 24,422 of NZ_JAWLSB010000018.1, read as the reverse complement.
CGATCTGGGCATGAACTGCTGGGTCGTCACTGCGTCGGGACGGGTACTCGCTGGATCCGACAATCCGCCGGACACCGAAGCCGTGGCGCAGGAGTTCATGACGTCGGTGCGGCTGCCGCGGTACTGCCGAGAGCAGCGAGTCTCGGTGTTCGCCGTCGATGGAGAGTCCGCACCGCGGGTCGTGGATTGGTTCGTGGCATTCGAAAGCGATTGGCAGACATGGGATGCACCGAGGCTCTCCCTGGCCGGGCAGCTGGCGTCGATCGTGGCCATGGAGCGCAGTCGCGTCGACGATCGCCTGTCGGGGTCGGGAATTCTGGCGCAGGAATTCGTCCGCACGATCGTCGGGGGCGCGAGTGCCGCCGACATCCTCGCCCAGATGAACGTCATCGGACTCGATATCGAAACACGCTACGCTGCAGTGGCTGTGGCCACATCCGGCGAGACCTTACGGCTCGGTGAGCTACGCCCGTTGCTGCGAGAAGTGCTGGCACCGTTGGAGATCACGGTCGGAATCGTCGACGACGAGGCCATCGCGTTGGTGGAGGCGAGAACCGATAGAACCGATTCGGTTCGGCGAGCCGTCCACACGTTGGCACCGGGACTGATCGGTAGCGGCACCTCGATCGGTGTCAGCGCTCCGACCGCACCCGCCGACATCCGAAGCGCGATCGAGGAAGCGCGCTACGCCCGCCGACTCGCCGAGCGCCGTGGCTCGGACTGCAGCGTCGTCGGCCACGATGAATTGGCCACGCTGACAATACTTCTCGCCAACGTTCCCGATGACGTGCGACGCATGTTCACCTCGCGGCTGCTGACTCCCCTGGTCGACTACGACGACCTGCACAACAGTGATCTCGTCGAGACACTGTCGGTGTACCTCGACACCAACGGTGCCTGGACGCGTTGTGCCGACCAACTGCACATGCACGTCAATTCCGTCCGATACCGCATCCAGCGGATCGAGGAACTGACCGGCCGCGATCTGTCGCGACTCGAGGACAGAATCGAGTTCTACTTGGCACTTCGGCTGAGATGACTAGTGTGAGGCCCATGGCACTCATCGCTTTGTTGGATCTGACGTTCAAGCCCGAGTCCGTCGCCGATGCTCGTGCGTTGCTGCGGACAGTGCTCGCCGATACTCGCGCATTCGAGGGTTGCCTCGGTGTCGAGGTGTGGGTCGACGAGGAGAACGAGGCACACGTGATTGCCTACGAGACGTGGGAGTCGGCCGAGGCCGATGCGAAGTACCGCGAGTTCCGCGCCGGCCCCGGCAAGATCGCCGAGTTGCCGCCGCTGCTCGCCGCACCGCCGACATTGACGAAGTTCACCGCCGATTCGTCGATCTGAGCGGGCGCTGAATCAGGTCCGTGTGATGCGCACGAGCAACCCCGCGACGTGCGCCGAGGCCGCAATCCGGGCGGCTTCGGCGTCGCCGGTCTCGATGGCGTCCACGATGCGTTCGTGCTCGGACACGGCGAGCCGCCGAGCGGTCTCGCCCGACCACATGTCGGTGCGATACAGGTGCGCCTGACTGTCGAGTCGTAACAGCGCGTCACTGAGCGGACGGTTGTCGGCCACATCGCGAATGCGCGTGTGGAAGCGAAGGTCCAGCAGTGCATCGCGCTGTGCGTCTGCCGGTTGATCGAGCAGCGCGCGTTGCTCGGCGACCATGACCCGGAGCTCGTCCACGACGTCGTTCGTCGCGTTGAGCGTTGCTCGATGTGCCGCCAGTCCGTCGAGAAGTTCTCTGACCTCGAACACGGATCGAATGGTGTTGGCATCGAGCGAATCCACCTTGGCACCGGCGTTGCGGGTGTGTACGGCGATACCCTCGTAGATCAACTGCTGTACCGCCTCCCGCACCGGTGTGCGGCTGACGTTCAATTTGGCGGCCAACGCCGGGACGCTCAGCGGGGTGCCGGGAGGCAATTCCCCGGAAAAGATCTGCTCTCGCAGAGTTGCATGAACCGACTCGGTGAGAAGTTCCCGTTCGGAAGTGGTCATGGATTCCATCCGTTACGTGCGTCGTATCGTGCCGATGGACATTCTCGCCTACACCGCCTGCGATACCCGAATCACGAGTCCGAGCCCGATGCGTGCCACGTGCCGACGAGAGCGCGAGAGAGGATTCCGAACAACGAGAAGACTGCGATTCCGAAGGCCGACGCGATGGCGATCGCGGCGATGAGGTCCTCGGACTGCAACCGGCTGCGATAGACGTCGAGCAGCGTCCCGATGCCCGGTTCTCCCTTCGCGAAGAACATGTCACCGATGATCGCGCCGACGACCACCAGCCCCGCGGCGGTCCGGATGCCGGTCAGGATCGAGGGAAGTGCCGCGCGCAGTTCGAGTTTGGTCAAGCGCTCCCACCGGTTCGCTCGGCCGAGAGTGAACAGTTCGTGCAGCCCGCGATCGACCGAGCGTAATCCGATGTGAGTGTTGGTGATGATCGGGAACGCGGCGATCATCACGCAGACGATGGTACGGGCGACCATGCCGTAACCGAACCACAGGCCGATCAGTGGCACGATGGCGAGAATGGGAATGACCTGCAGGGCAACGGCATACGGGTACACCGCACGCTCGATCCAGCGTGCCTGATTCATCAGGACACCGACGCTCACACCGAACAGGACGGCGATGACGAACCCGATGGCGGTCACCCGAGCCGTGACGGCGAGGGCCTCGAGCATCGGCGTGAGGTGTGCAGAGTCGAGGAGTGACAGCGTCAGGACGCGATGGGGTGCCGGGATCAGGAAGCGTCGCTGTGGCTCGAGGACGAGGTACGTCACGGCGTACCAGGCCGCCAGTGCCACCGCGAAGGACGCCAGGGGTACGCCGATCACGCTCAGCGAGGTCTTCGGCTTTCTCGCCATGATTGCGCCGCGATCCCTGACCGCTCTGCTTGCACGAATACGCGGCACGAGGACCGCCAGCGTCTGCGTCATCACGCAACTCCCCGCAGGCTCGTGGAGATCTGTGCGACGTACTCGGTGAAGACCCGGTCGAATCGCAGGCTCTCGGTGCGGGGCCTGTCGAACTCGATGTCCACCACCGAGTGAATCCTGCCGGGTCGGGGCGTCATGACGACGACGCGATCGGCGAGAAAGACGGCCTCGGACACCGAGTGCGTGATGAACATGGCGGTGAACTTCTTCTCGTTGCAGAGTCGGTGCAGTAGAGCTTGCATGTCGTATCGCGTCATCTCGTCGAGGGCACCGAACGGCTCGTCCAGGAGCAGAACCTCGGGCAGGGACGTGAGCGCCCTGGCCAGCGACACCCGCATCTTCATGCCACCGGACAGCGCACTGGGCAGTTGGTCGGCGAAGCCGGTCAATCCCACCGCGTCGATCGCCGCGATTGCGCGTTCGCGACGAGTGTTCTTGTCGACGCCTCCGAGCTCCGCCGAGAGTTCGATGTTGCCTTGCACGTTTCGCCACGGCATCAACGTCGGTTCCTGGAAGATGAACCCTACGGAATACGTTGCAACACAAACACTGCCGCTCGTGCACCGATCCAGGCCGGCGGCCATGCGCAACAGAGTGGACTTTCCGCAGCCCGACGGACCGACCACGGCAACGAACTCGCCTCTGCGGACATCGAGGTCGATACCGTCGAGTGCTGTCGTGCCGGTCGGGAATCGTTTGACCGCCTTGTCGAAGGTGATCTGTGAGTTCTTCATCAGTGACGTCGCGTCGACATCGAGCACGGTATCGATCAGATCCATCTCAGGCTCCAGGCGTTGATTGCATGTAATTAGGTACCTTGAAGGATGTATTGCATGCATTACGTACGAGTTTCTGCTCGTAAACTCTGGGTGACCTGTAGTCGCAGTAGAGCGTATGAACAGGACTTTGATGGCTCTCCGCGATTCGGAACCGGACCTGAGGCTACTCTCCTCTTTACATGTAATCACCGCTCGTGCACACTGTGCTCAGCCGCTCGTCGCCTCCTCGGCCGAATACCGTTTTCCCACAACGTGTCTCACACCCCCAACCAGAAGAGAGTTACTCGCTATGGTCACCAAGAAGACTCGGGCCGCCGCCGCGGCGGTTGCAGTTGCCGTATCGGTCTGCGTGAGCGCGTGCAGCGCCGACGACGCCGAACCGACCAGTTCGGAGACCCTGGAAGCCGTTGCGGCGCAGGACAGTCTGGCCGAACTGTGTCCGTCGACTCTCACTGTTCAGCTCCAGTGGCAGCCGCAATCCGACATGGGCGCGCTGTTTCGCATGCTCGGTCCCGGCTACTCCGTGAACACCGACGAGAAGTCCGTCACCGGTCCGCTGGTGACAGGCGGCAGGGACACCGGCATCGACCTCTCGCTCCGAGCGGGTGGGCCGGCCATCGGATTCCAATCGGTGACGTCGCAGATGTACGTGGACGATTCGATCGACCTCGGCATCGTGCACGGCGACCAAGTGATCGCGGCTGCGGCAGATCAACCGGTCGTCGGGGTGACGCCACTGTTGAAGTACAGCCCCGCGATCCTGATGTGGGACCCGGAAAGCCACCCGGACTGGACGTCGATCGCCGACATCGGACGATCCGACGCCACCGTCGTGGTCTCCAAAGAGCAGATATTCCCGCAGTGGCTCGTGCAGAAGGGGCTGCTGAAGTCCTCGCAACTCGACACCGGGTACGACGGAGCTCCGGCCAGATTCGTCGGTGATCCGCAGATCGCGCAGCAGGGCTTCGCCAATTCGGAGCCCTACACCTACGAATCGGACACACCGGCCTGGGACAAGCCGGTCTCGTACCAGCTCGTCAAGGACACCGGGTTCGACATCTACGCATCGAACCTCTCGGTCCGAGCCGACAAGCTCGACGCGATGTCACCCTGCTTGGCCAAGCTCGTCCCGTTCGTCCAGAAGGCGACCGCCGACTACATCACCGCGCCTGAGGAGACCGACTCCACCATCGTCGACATCGTCGCGCAGGACACGTCGTTCACTCCGTACACCGACGGCGAAGCAGCGTTCAGCTCGGCGCTGCTGAAGGAGCAAGGACTGATCGCGAACGAAGCCGACGGGTCGGTGGGTACGTACGACGCGGCGCGCACCCAGAACAACCTCGCCGAGCTCGGACCCGTCCTCGCCGCCGACGGAGCCCGTCTCCCGGCAGACCTGACTGCCGAACAACTCTTCACCAACCGCTTCACCGATCCCTCCATCGGCATCTCTTGATCGGCACGGCTCGATCGGCGCACCACCCACCACGAACACCCACCTGTAGGAGAATGACGACCGATGAACTACCCACTGACCGAACTGGACCGCGAAGCCCGCATGGGCGGCATCGGCACCGAGACGACGGCTCGCGAGATCCGTCGAATCGATCTGTCGAACTTCGACTCTCGTCGTGAGGAGATCACCGAACAACTGTGGAGCGCCGCTACCGATATCGGCTTCTTTCAGGTGGTCGAACACGGAATCGACCTGGCCGAGGTTCGACGCGCTTTCGCAGCGGCCGAAGAATTCTTCGCACTGCCGGAGGAGGTCAAGGCGCAGTACCCGCTGAAGAAGGGCTTCAACTCCGGTTGGGAGTACAAGTCGCAGGTGCGGCCGTCGATCGGAACACCCGATCAGAAGGAGTCGTATCAGGTCACGCGTCCGCACATGGACGATCTCTGGCCGACGGAGGACGAGGTTGCCGGTTTCCGCGAGACCATCCTGTCGTTCGAGGCGAAATGCTGGGAACTGGCGATGAGATTGCTCTCGTGTTTCGCCGTCCGACTGGGGTTCGATCAGGACTTTTTCACCCTGGCCCATGATCCGTCGGCCGACAGCTACCAGAGCACGCTGCGGATGTTGCACTACTTCGCCATCGACGAGGCAGCAGACACCTGGCGCGCAGGTGCGCACACCGACTTCGACTGCCTCACACTGCTGTTCCAACGCAATGGACAGGGTGGTCTGCAGGTGTGCCCAGGTCGCGAGATGGACGCGCAGGAGTGGACCCCGATCGAACCGTCGGACGACGCGATCACGTGCAACATCGGCGACATGCTGATGCGATGGAGCGACGACCTGTTGCCGTCCAATTTTCACCGCGTCAAGAACCCCGGCCCCGAGGAGTATCAGGGTGCTCGCTACAGCCTCGCGTTCTTCGCTCAGGCCAATCGAGACGCGGTGATCGAGGGTCCGTCCGGCAAGTATGCGCCCATCACTGCGGAGGACTATCTCTACCAACGGATCAACGCCAATTTCACCGGCTCCACCTCTGCAGGGTGACGACGAAGCGACACGAGGGGGCAATACCCATGCACGACACGATCATTCGTGACGTCACCGTGTACTCCGGCAGATCGTGGTTGCCGCACCGCGATGTCGTGGTCGACGCCGGCGTGGTGACGGCCATCCGCGACGCGTCGTTGTCGGGTGGTGGCGGTACGGACGGCAGCGGTGCCTACCTCGTTCCCGGGTTCGTCAACACCCACACCCACATGCAGCAGTCTCTGATGCGCGGGATCGCCGAGGGTACTCCCTTGCTCGAGTGGCTTCTCGCCGTCGCGGAGGACTCGGTGGCCATCACCCCCGAGCGGGCTTACACCGCGACTGTCGCGGCATCGCTCGAGGCTTTACGCAGTGGCACAACGACTCTCGTCGAGCATATGTGGCCCCACCCCTCCACCGAGGTGCACGACGCAGTGATCAGAGGGTTGCACGACACGGGAATTCGAGCGGTGCTGGGCCGCGGAACCGCCGACCGTGCCGATCCGACCCGGCGGTGGGGTTTCGATCCCCGGCTGATGCAGCCACTGACCGACGTTCTCGATCACGTGGACGAGCTCGTGAAAGCGACTGCGGACAAACGTATTTCGCCTGCCATTGCGGTGCCGAACCCTCGATCACTGACACCGGACGGCATCGCTGCCGTCAGTGAGTTCGCCCGTTGCCGCGACATGACGGTGATGATCCACCTGCTCGAGACGCACACCGACGATGCGATGTGCCGCGAGCACACAGGCGTCGGCGCGGTGGATTACCTCGATCGACACGGATTTCTCGACGATCGTGTGCTGGCTGTGCACTGCGTCGAATTGGATGCGGAGGGCCGGTCGAGGTTGGCGCAGCGCGGAGTCGGAATTTCGTACAATCCGTTGAGCAACATGCGCTTGGGATCGGGGATCGCGGCTGTCCCGGAGATGTTGGCTGCGGGATTGCATGTCGGACTCGGGGTGGACGGTGCGGCCAGCAACGACACCCAGGACATGCTCGAAACGATGCGCGTCGGCGCGTACGTGCAGCGGGCCGTGAACAAGAAGGCGGACCTGTTGGGCTTCGACGCCATGATCGACATGGCGTCCGGTGGGGCCAATGCGGCTCTGGGATTGCCGCTGCGGTCGGGCGGGGTGGCGGTCGGCGATGTCGCTGATCTGACGTTGGTGCGATTCGAGCGCGATTTCGCATGTCTACCGGTACGCGACCCGGGTGCGTCGTTGTTGACGACCGGAACCCGCCAGGTTGTCGACACTGTCTGGGTGGACGGTGAGGCGGTGATTCGAGACGGCCGAAGCACCCGCGTCGACGAGGAAGGGTTGGTGGCTGCGTTGCGCGAGATCCGTTGACCCGACCGGCGCGACGCGTCCGGGTTCGACTACCTCGTCACTTGTCGGTGGGAGTGCGCGGACGCCGGTTCCGGTCGGCCGGTGAGGAAGCCCTGGACCATCTGGGCCCCGAGTTCGTTCGCCACCCGCAGTTCTGCTTCGGTCTCGACGCCTTCCATGATGACGGTGGCGTCGATCTGCCGGGCGAAGTCGATGATCGCGGTCGCGGCTGCTCGTCGCAGGGGATCACGGTCGATCCCGTGGACCAGCGCGTAGTCCACTTTGAGGATGTCCGGGCGCAGTTCGACGACGTGGCGTAGACCGGCGAACCCGGCACCGACGTCGTCGATGGAAATCTGCACTCCCGCAGCACGCAGACTGTCGATAGCTCGGGTGACCGCGCGGTAGTCGTCGACACGCTCGTGCTCGGTGATCTCGAGGTAGAACGTCCGCGACGCCAGGTGTGGGCGTAGTCGATCGAGCAGGTTCGTCGTGCGGATGGTGTCGGCGGATGCGTTGAGCGAGACGAATGATTCCGGCGGCAGCGCATACATCGCGTCGAGCGCCCGGTCGAGTGCGGCACGTTCGAGGCGGGGACCGATGCCGGCCTCGGTGGCGCCGCGATACCACGACAGTGGCGATCCGGCACCGAACGGAAAGCGCGAGAGCGCCTCGAAACCGACGACGGATCTAGTGACGGTGTCGCAGATGGGCTGGAAGAAGATGTCGGGGCCGCCGGATGCGATGAGTTCGTCGATCCGGCTCCGCGTCTGCTCGTGCGAGTTCGCATCGGGAAGACGATCGGACACCGCGCTCCCGGAGGTTCGTGCCTTGAATCGGTACATCTCGATGTCGGCCAGCGCGATCAACCGTCGAACCAGGGCGTGAATGCTGGTGTCGGAATCGAGTGCTTCGACCGCCGACCCGAGGCTGGTGGTGAACTGAGGTCCGTCGAACGTCTCCTCCAGGGCGGCCCGAATCCTGTTGTCCGACTGAGTGATCTCCTCGCGAGTTCCGGCTCTGACAACCACGAACTCGTCGCCGCCCAGTCGTGCGACCGCCGACCGATCGGCCACTGCCTCGGACAGGCGTCGGGCGACTTCGATGAGTACGGCGTCGCCCGAGGGGTGCCCGAATCTGTCGTTGATCTGCTTGAAACGGTCGATGTCGAGAACCGTCACCCCCACCGCGTCCCCGGCCTCGGAAGGCGAGACGCCCAGGGTGTCGACGGTGTCCAACAGACCGCGGCGATTCCACAGGCCGGTCAACGGGTCGCGCAACGCCCGCGCGGCCTTGAGGCGTAGCTGCGCGATGTAGGCCTTCATCATGAAGGGAGCCGTGTAGAGAGAACCGATGGTGACGACGCGGGACGCAGTCGACCACGGGTCGGCACCATCGGTGACGGCCAGGACACCGAGCGTGAGCAGCGTGATGGTCGCGGTGCCGAGGTGAATCAACATCACCCGATAGGAACTTGCGACGACGATGAATGCGGCGACGATCGCGAACATCGCGCAACCCGGCATCGCGTCGAAGTGGGTCCGGAAGGCGAACAGAACCGAGACGATGCCGACGTCGGCGTACAGGATGTAGGCAGTCGCCAGCCGCGGAGATGTCCAGGGACGGATGTACCAGGCGATGGCCACGGGCACGGTGGTGGCCGACGCGATGAGTACTGCGATCGAGACCGAATCGGAGAACTGCCCCGCCGGGATCATCAGCACACCGGCCAGTCCGAACGTCAGCGTCATTCCGCTGATGAACAGCCGAACCCATCGCTCCTCGGCGGTGGGGATGAACTCTCCCAGATCGGAAATTGCAACGCCCTTCGTCGAATAAGGCCCCCAACCTGCATGAACGCTAGCACTCACGGTATTTGCGCACCCTGAATCAGACGAATCAGACCATGTCTCGCTTGGTGAGCCACCGCAATGTCGGCCACCCGAGAAACACCGGCAACCAGCAGGTCAGGACGCGGTAGAGCAAGACCGACGGGACGGCGATGGAGGCGGGCACTCCGAAGGCCGCCAGACCGCCGATGAGCGCGGCCTCCACGGCACCCACACCGCCCGGCGTCGGCGCGGCGGAGGCAAGAGTTCCGCCGATCATCGTCACGACCGTCACGGTGACGAACGTCGTGCCGCCGCCGAAGGCCTCGATGCTCGCCCACAATGCGAGCGCGGCACCCAACGTCGTCGCCGCGCAGCCGAGGATGATGATCGAGAAGCGTTTGGGGTCGCGGGCGAGTTCGCCCAGTTCGCCGAGGACTTCCTTGATCTGCGGCCGGACGGCGACCCGCAGCCAGCGGCGCAGCTTGGGCACGAACATGAACGTCCCGACGACGCCGAAAGCGGCACCTGCGATCAGATACAGCACGGTGTTGCCGGGCACCATGTTCGACAGCCCGGACGAGGTGCCGGCGACGACGCTGAAGAAGATCAGCAGGCTCACGTGCGTGATCACCTGGACGGATTGTTGCAGCGCCACAGCGGCCGTCGCTCGAACCGTTCCCAACCCACCCTTCTGCAGGAAGCGCACGCTCAGGGCCAGTCCGCCGACGCCCGCGGGTGTCGTCGTTGCCGCGAAGGTGTTGGCGACCTGCATCACCGTCAGATTCCAGAAGCTGACCTTGCCCAGCGCGCACGCCCACAACGCAGCTCCGGCACCGATGTACGTCAGTGCGGACACCGCCAGACCGAGCAGAGCCCACCACCAGTTGGCCGAACCGAGCTCGGTGACGAACGCGGGCACCGCACTGATGAACGGGTATGCGACGTAGACCAATCCGATCAACAGCACGAGCGAGATGATCTGGTTGCGGCTGAATCGGGTGACCTGTTCGGCCTCGATCTTGGCGGTGCCGGTCTGCTCGAGAACCTCGAGCCGGACTGCCTTCATCGTCTTGTCGGCGTCGAGCACCGATTGGCGAATGCGAGGCGGGATGGCGGACTTGGTCAATCGACCCGAGGCCGCGATCACGGTCTCGAAGCCGAGTACGTCGATGGCGGTCGCGACGGCGCGCTGGGAGCCGAACAGGTCCGCCGTGGTGAGCAACAACTGCGCGACGTCGGATTGCATCTGGGAAGCCGACGCACCGAGTTCGGCGTGGCCGAAACCGCAGAAGAGGGCATTGCCGTCGTGGATCCTCAGGTCGCCGCGGTGCAGGTCGCCGTGGGAGATCTGGTTCTCGTGCAGGGTGTTCAGAGCCGTCCACAGGGCGCCAAGGGTGGCGTCGTCGTGCTCCGCCTCGATCGGATCACCGATGGGCAGGCTGTGCGCGTACAGGGTCCAACCTCTGTCGAGTGCTGCCACCGCCAGCGGGTGACTGCCCGCCGCACCCAATCCCTTGATGGCCAGGCCCATCAGGGCGCGATGCTCGACTGCCCGGCGCATCGACGCGTGCAGTGGCGCAGTTTCGCTGCCACGCAGCGTGATCCACCGCCAGGACTGGCGCAGGGCACCGCCGCTGCGCTGATTCTGCCCGTACAACTCGACCACCACATCGGCGTCGGGAGTGTGTGCGTTCAACACCAACGGGCCGGGGCCGGCCGGACGGACGACGGTGAAGCTGCGAACGGTGACGCCGCGGCTGTGGAACAGGCGAACCGCCGCGTCGAGCGGAACCTCGAGCGCCGGTGTGCCGACGAGCAACACGATGACGGCTCCGACGAGCCAGCCGACCGCGAGTCCGAGCATCGAGCGAGCCGGGACCACGGTGGAGACGACCAGGTGCATCGGCACGAACGCGAGCAACAGCGTCCACCATGCGCGACGCCACTTCGCGGGTAGACCCGGGCCGGAGACCGTCAGAGCCGCAGCCAGCATCGCGATCCAGCGGGAATCGTCGAGAAACTGCGCGAGGAACGTGTCGAGTCGCTCGGGAACATCGAGGTCCCAGGTGGGAGTGGAGATTCCGGTACCGGTGATCGACAGCGCCAGCGCTGCCAGCAGAGCCGCGGCCGCGTACCCGGCGAGCAGTTTCCACTTGCGGCCCGCGATCAGTCCGATCAGGACGCCGAACGGGAGCGCGAGAATGGCGACGCCGTAGACGATGTAGACGGCATTGGATTGGTCGGGGCTGAGCACGCCGACGATGTTCGATACCGATTCCTCGAGCGCATCCCACTGATTTCTGGTGATCAGCGAACCGGCGATCACCACGCCCAGCAGTGCCGCGGCCGATACGACTCGAATGATGTCGCTGGTTCTCCGCACCAGCGGCTGAAGCAGGTTTCCCGCTACGGGAATGTCCCGCCCATCCACACGCATGGGGTCAACCTACCGTGCGGTACGCCTGCGGAGTTCGTTGCGGACGGTGGGCCATTCGGATTCGATGATCGAGAACACGACGGTGTCGCGCAACGAACCGTCGGACATGCGTTGATGATTGCGCAGAATCCCGTCCTGCTTCGCGCCCAGTTTCGCGATCGCCGTCCGCGACTGCAGGTTCATCCAGTGGGTGCGAAATTCGACGGCGATGCATCCCCATTCCTCGAATGCATGCGTCAACAGCAGCAGTTTGCTCGCGGGATTGGTGCCGGTTCCGTGCGCGGAGCGGGCATTCCAGGTGTATCCGATCTCGACGCGACGGTTGGTGGCGTCGGCGTTGCAGAATGTCGTCGCTCCGATGATCTGCCCGGTGTCGTTGCGGCGCAGCGTGAACGGAAGCATCGTGCCTGCGTCGAGCAGTCCGAGTCGACGGTCGATCTCGGCCGCCATCTCCTCGGGCTTCGGCACGCTGGTGTACCAGAGATTCCACAGCTCGCCGTCGCGCGCGGCGTCGCACAGACCTTCGAGATGATCGTGACTCAGCGGCTCGAGGGTCACCAGATCGTCAGTGAGGGTCACCGGTTGCAGAAAGGACATTCGCCGACGATACGTCGGATCTGCCCGGCCGGGAAAGGGCAATGACTGCCGCGGTGGTGACGGCGACAGCCACGACGACGAGGACGATCACCTCGGTGAAGGCGTGAGCGTAGGCGTCGGCGAATCCGGGTTGTCCGGATGCAGCGGCGTCGGCGTCGGCCTTGTTCGGCACCCTCCCGCGGACGAAGAAGGCCAGCACCCAGGCATAGCCGGCGACCATGACGGCCTCGCTGCCGATGCGGAACAGATTGAGTACCCCGGCGGCGGTGCCGCTGCTGTGCGGCGGGACCGCGGCGAGTGCCTCACCATCGACCAAGCCGATGGGGAGCCCGAACCCGAACCCCAACAGAATCATCGGGACCACGACGGCGGCGAGCGAGACGCCTGGTTGCAGGGCCAGCATGCCGAGGTTACCGAGAACGAGGCAGCCCAGGCTCGCGAGGACAACGCGAGTGGGGGTCACGGCGTCGAACGTGCCGCTCAGTCGAGCGACGGTCAGCGGGGCGACGAGAACAGGAACGGTCATCGCCAGCATGAACAGTCCCGCCCGGCCGGGAGTCAGAGACGCGACGGCGCTGAGCGCGGCGGGCAGGTAGGTAAGCAGGGTGACGAATCCGATGGCTCCGGCGACCGGGACCAGGCACAGAGCGAGGAAACGGCGGTTGCGCAGCAGCGTGAAATCCAGGAGACGGTCGGCGGTGGACTCGGTGCGTAGAGAGGGCAATGCCAGCGTGCCGACGGCGGCGCAGGCAAGGACGAGGGCCTGGGCGGCAAACACTCCGCGCCAATCCACCACGGCGATGAGCAGTCCGGACATCGTCGGCCCGAGTGCGAGGCCGAGCCCGTTGATCGTGCCGAACAGGGCGAACGCCGTAGCTCGTTCGGTGCCGTGAAAATGCAGCGAGAGAATCGACGTGGAACCCACCAGGACCGCAGCGGCACCGATGCCGGCGACCACTCGCGCCGCGTCGAGCAACAACAGAGAGGGTGCCAGCGCACTGACCAGGCTGGCTGCGGCGGTGAGCACGACGCCGATGCGGAACGACGTGCGGTGACCGATGCGATCCGACACCGCACCCCAGACGACGGTGAACAGCGCGAACGACACGTTGAAGCCGTTGACGACCCACTGCAGGGGCGTCGGGTCGGACCCGAGGTCGGCCGCGATCACCGGGAGCGCGATGGCGGTGCCCGAGATGGACATCGGTACGACGAACTGTGCTGCGAGTACGACCGGCAGAACTGCCCTCATGAATCCCCCTGCGCTGAAGTAGGTACGATGATTCTCGTACTAGAGCAGTTTTGAAGGTACGGTGCAAGTCGTACCTATTGTCAGGAGGAGCCGATGGCAGACGAGAACGGGCACCCCGAGCCCGAGGAAATGCAACTCGGTGCAGTGATGTCTGCGCTGGCGGACCCGCTGCGACGCAAGGTGGTCACCGAACTCGTCGGCGACGACGACGGAGCCGAGCGGACCTGTATGTCGTTCGAGTTGGGTGTCACCAAATCGACTCTGACACATCACTTCCGAGTGCTGCGAGAAGCAGGACTGGTATTCCAGGTAGACCGCGGGAACAGTCGCAAAGTGACGTTGCGACGGCAGGAACTGAACGAGCGATTCCCCGGGTTGCTGGATCTGATCGCCAACGAAATCCACTAGCTCTCCGTACGTGATGCGCCCTACGGTGGGCACCATGCACATCGCCATGATCGGCACGACGGCCCCCAGTCACATCTATCCGTCACTGGCCGTGATCGCCGAACTCGTTCGACGCGGCCATCGCGTCACCTATGCCGTCGGGGATTCTCTGGCGAGCATCGTCGAGCCCGCCGGTGTCGAGGTAGTGCCGTTCACCTCGAGACTGCCGACCGGAGAGGAGAACTGGCCCGAGGACCCGGCGTCGGCGATGCAGGTGTTTCTCGACGAGGCCATCGAGTCCTTTCCGGTGCACACCGCGTTCTACGACGACGATCAGCCGGACCTGTTCCTGTACGACATCGGCGGTATGACGGCACCGGTCCTCGGGGTGCGCTACGGGGTGCCGGCCGTACAACTGTCGCCGACGTACGTGGCCTGGGACGGGTACGCCGAGGATCTCGGTGATGCGTTGACCTCGCTTCGGGAGTCGAAAACCGGTGTTGTGTATCGCGATTCCTACGCACGATGGTTGCGAGAGAACGACATCGACGCCGAACCGTGGGAGTGGATCACCTACCCGCAGCACTGCCTGTCGCTGATCCCTGAAGTGATGCAGCCCAATGCGGATCGGGTACCGGATTCGGTCCAGTTCGTCGGGCCGTGCCTGGACCCGGTTCGGCTCGACGACCGAAGCTGGACCGCTCCCGACGCGCCGATCCTGTACATCTCCTTCGGCACCGGATACAACGAGCGACCCGAGTTCTACCGACTGTGCATCGAGACGTTCGGGAACACCGACTGGCATGTGGTGATCTCGATCGGCCGACGCGTCGACCCGGCTGTGCTGGGTGCGCTACCCGCGAATATCGAAGTACACGAGCATGTTCCGCAGCTCGCCGTGCTCGATGTGGCCATGGTGTTCATCACCCATGCCGGAATGGGTGGCTGCACCGAGGCGCTGTGGTTCGGTGTGCCGACAGTGGCGATACCGCAAGCGGTCGATCAATTCGGCAACGCCGCGATGCTCGCCGAACTCGGGGTGGGAGTGCACCTCGAATTCGAGACGGTGACGGCTACGATGCTCGCCGACGCTGTCGCTGCGGCCCGTGAACTGGCATCGCGCGCAACGGAGGTGAGTGCCGAGGTGCGGGCGCACGGTGGCGTCGAACAGGCGGCGAGTGCGGTCGAGGCCTTTCTCGCGTGACGGGTATCGCCGACGACGGTACGGTTCGGGAATGGGGAAGATATTCGAGCGCATCGACGACTCGCTGAAGACCTGGATCCAGGCGCAGCCGATGTGGTTCGTCGGGACCGCGCCACTTCAGGGTGACGGTCACGTCAATGTTTCACCCAGAGGGCATGATTCGCTCTCTGTGCTAGGGGATCGTGACGTTGCGTGGGTCGACTACACGGGCAGCGGAGTGGAGACGATCGCGCACATTCGAGAGAACGGTCGAGTGTGTTTGATGTTCGCCGCGTTCGACTCCCGACCGCGAATAGTCCGTCTGCACGGAACGGGATCGGTTTGGCTGCCGGGCGACCCCATGTTCGACGACGTGGTTGCCCGCCACCCATCGAATCCGAGCACTCGCGCAGTGATTTCGGTCGATGTGACGAGAATCAGCGATTCCTGCGGCTGGGGCGTACCGATCATGGATCTTGCCAGCGAACGCGACTTGATCCAACGGCACGCCGAGAATAAAGGCGTCGACGGCATGGTGAAGTACCGCGCCGAGCGAAACGCCGTCAGTATCGACGGTCTGCCGGGGTTTCCCGGAGGAGCGGACACCCTGAACTGATCGTGAACTCGGTGCCGGTGAGATTTGGTGTCCGGAGGGGTCTGTCCCTGCATGAGCACATTCATCATGACTTCTGCCAGTGCAACCATTGCCTACGCTGTCCGCGGCGCATGAACCCCGTCCGAGAATGTCTCGTCGTGAGTCGAACGATTGCCGCCGATCCGGCGCAGATCTTTGCTGTTCTGACCGACCCCGACCGACATCAGGACACCGAACCCGGCGACTGGGTACGCGCGGCGGTCGATGCGAATCCCATCATCGCGATGGGGCAGGTGTTCGCGGTCAACATGTTCCTCGACGCCGCGGGTGGGCACTACGTGATGCACAATTTGGTGATCGCCTACGTGCAGGATCGAACGATCGCATGGCTGCCGGGAGCACGCGCGGACAATGGCCCCATCGGCTACGGCGGCTGGTGGTGGCGCTACGACCTGGCGGCGGCGGACGAAGGCACTACCGTGACCCTCACCTACGACTGGACCGACACCCCGGAAGCCACCCGCGCAGAAATCGGTGGACTGCCGTCGGTTCCCGAGTCCTTCCTCGCGGAGTCGCTGGCTTCGCTGGCGTCGAGCATGCGTGAATCCGGTGCAGCCGGCCGCGCCTAGCGCGGTCCAGTGCACCCGATTCAGTCCTCCAGGACGCAGACGCTCACGGAGGGCATCGAGTTCGGTGGCCGTCGAGCTGGTCGATCTGGGCTGATCACCTGCAATCAGGCATCGCCGGTGTCGCCGAGGGAGATCGACAACTTTCGTAGAAGCCGGTTCAGCTCGCTTCGTTCGTCGGGTTCGAGCTCCGATACCAGGCGGGCTGCATTGGCCACATGGCCGTCCACGACGCGTTCGACCACGTCGTGTCCCTCGGTGGTCAGCGTAATCAGGATGCTGCGCCGGTTCGCAGGGTCGGTTTCGCGGGTCACGAGGCCCTTCGGCACGAGGCGGTCCACCCGGTTGGTCATCGCGGCCGAGCCGACCATCGTGTGCGCGACCAGGTCTTTCGGCGTCAAAGTGTAGGGCGGACCCGACCTGCGCAGCGTCGCCAACACGTCGAACTCCCAGGGCTCCATGTTCTCCTCGGCGAAGTAGCCGCGGATCTCGTGCTCGACCAATCGAGAGGTCCGCGACAGTCGGCCGACTATGCCCATGGGTGATGCCTCCATCTCGGGCCGCTCTCGTTTCCATTGCTCCAGAAACGAATCGACTGCGTCGGTCAACGAACTCTCCTTGCGCACTGCGGATGTCAATCGATATTTCGACATCGAACTGTTTGACAGACGGTAGCACTGGCCGTAGTCTTTCGGTGTCAAATGATTCGACATCGAAATATTCGGGAACGAGACATGAGACTTTCAGAAGGAATTTCCGTATCGGGCGCGATCAGGTCACGTCGAAGCCATCGGCACTATCTGCCCGATCCGATACCGACACACACGCTCGATCGGGTGCTCGAACTCACGCTCGAAGCGCCGTCCGCATGGAACTACCAGGGCCGATCGATCGTCGTGGTGAGCGACCCCGATGTCCGCGCCGGACTCGAGGCCGCAACCGGTGGTCAACCACACCCCAGGGAAGCCCCGGTCGTGTTGGTCTTTCTCGCCGAGATGAACGCCCTCGTGCAGTCTTCGATCGAGGAGTGCCTCGATGATCAGGCCTTCATGATCCCCGGCATCGCGGATGTCGGGGATAGGTTCTTCGGAACCGTGCACGCCGGGCCGGTTCGATGAAATCCGGGAGCACGGTGCGCGATTCGTTGCTGACCGTCCTCGCGCCCGCGGTCTGGGGAAGCACGTACCTCGTGACCACCGAACTCCTTCCGCCCGACCGTCCTCTTCTTGCATCGGTCGTGCGTGCACTGCCCGCCGGTCTGATCCTCGTCGCATTGGGGCGTGCTTTACCGCAGGGGATCTGGTGGTGGCGCGCGATCGTGCTCGGCGTGCTCAATATCGGCGCGTTCTTCTACTTCCTGTTCGTTGCGGCGTATCACCTGCCCGGCGGTGTTGCGGCACTCGTCATGAGTGTTCAGCCGATGATCGTGCTCGTCCTCGGCGTGGGACTACTGGGGGCGAGGATCACGAGCATTCACATCGTTGCCTGTGTCATGGGTGCAGTGGGGGTGGGACTTCTCGTCCTCCAGTCGAACGCCGGCCTGGATCTGATCGGAGTACTCGCAGGACTCGCGGGTGCCGCCAGCATGGCCTCCGGTCTGGTGCTGACCAAGAGATGGGGCAGGCCCGAGGGCGTCGGGGTACTGACGTTCACCGGGTGGCAGCTGACGGTGGGAGGCTCGGTTCTGTTGCCGTTCATGTTGGTTGGAGAAGGTCTCCCTGACTCCGTTACCACAGAGAACGTATCCGGGTTCCTCTACCTCAGTGTGATCGGTGCGCTTCTCGCCTACGCGGTGTGGTTCCGCGGTATCGGCAAACTTCCCGCGCTTGCGGTGTCGTTCCTGTCGTTCGCTAGCCCACTCGCCGCGACTGTGCTGGGGTACCTCGTTCTGGGCCAGTCACTCTCACCTCTGCAACTGGTCGGTGCTGCGACCGTCGTTGCAGCAGTGATCATCGCGCAACCCATCCGAACGCGCCGCGCCGCGGCCCATTCCACCGTGAAACCGACTCAACCCGTTTGATTCTCGTCCCACAGTGTTCGTCGAATGGGGATACGGGCTGCCGGCAGAGAAGGTCGGCGCGCTACTGACAGTGCTAGCGCAGTCCAGTGCACCCGATTCAGTCTTCGAGGACGCTGACACTCACGCCGTAGGGCAGGAAGCGGACGCGTCGACGCGGATCGGTGTTGTCCTTGTGTGCACGAAGGGCATCGAGTTCGGTGGCGTAGAGCTGGTCGATCTGCGGTGACCCGGCGTCGTCGACGCTGTAGATCGCCCACACTCCGTCACCTTTCTGACCTGTGGTTTCGGGCTCCGGTTTGGCTTTGGGTGCCCCGGCGTTGGAGGCGAACAATGAGCCGACCACCTCACGCAATCCCTCGGTCGCCTCACGGGCGAACTTGTCGAAGTCGTCGGATCCGAATCCGAAAGGTCCTTGGTTGGCCATGGCAGTACCTCCTCAGGTGATACTCCAGTATGCGCGTTTTCTCCGAACAGCCGCCGTGCGTCCGAACGTTCGGATTGCCGGGTAGCTCCGACCAGGCGCTGGTGTTTCTGCACGGGATCGGTTCTGCGGGCGTCCCGGCGTTCGGTGCCGTCGCCACCGATCCAGCGTTGGAGGGTCGAGAGCGTCTACTGCCGGATCTGCTCGGCTCCGGCTTCAGCGACCGTCCGCAGAACTTCGGATACTCCCTCGAAGACCATGCCGCCGCTCTCGCAGACCTGCTCGATCAGCGGAACCTGTCTGCGATCGATCTCGTCGGCCACAGTTTGGGTGGGTCGATAGCCACAGTGCTCGCCTACCGTCGCCCGGACCTGGTGCGCCGGCTGATCGTCCTCGAACCCAACCTGTTGCCGTGGGACGGAACCGCGAGCGTCGAGATCGCGCGGCAGTCGGAGGAGGATTTCGTCCGCAACGGATTCGCGCAGTTGGTCGCCGCCGCCGATTCCGAGTGGGCGTCCACTCTGCGAGTTGCCGATCCCGTTGCGCTGCATCGCACGGCCGTCGGACTGTGCGTGGGACCGGAGCCGACGGTGCAATCCATGCTCGAGTCGCTGAACGTGCCGCGGGTGTTCGCGTACGGAGCGCACACCGGGCTGCCAGCTCAGGCACGCGAATTGACCGCTGCCGGCATCGGTCTCGTGTGCATCGAGGATGCGGGGCACGTGATGATGGCCGACAACCACCGAGGCGTCGTCGAGCTGCTACGCGCCGCCCTGCTGTAGCCGAGCTCCGATGGTGTTGTGGAGCGCTCGCAGCGAGTTCTGGCCCAGCGAGACCGTCTGCGATTCGACGTAGCGCAACAGATGCGTGTCGTTGAGTACCTTCTCGCTCGACTGGATGAGCACCGTGCCGGCACCGGTGAAGTCGAACTGCCGCTCCTCGCCGCTGTTGGCCCCGAGAAATCCGCGGGCTGCGCCGAGGAAGTTCTGCATCCAGTCGGCGTCGAAGTGATGCGAGGGAGACGGGCAATCAGCCCATCCCACAAGCGCTTCCGGGTCGATGCGCAGCGGCGGCTCGGCGAACATGACGGTTCCGTTGGACGAGGCGAGGAACTTACCGGTGCCGAGCAGAGTCAGGAATCCCGGGACGATGGACTGCTTGAGGTCCAGAGTCGGCTCGAACGCAAGCAGATTCGCGGCTCGGATGGTGAGGTTGCCGTCGTCGAGGTCGTAGCTGTTGATGTTGAATCCGCGATCGCCGAGGATCAGCTTGCCCTGGCCCTGCGCCAGCACCCAGTCGTTCGAGTACAGCGGCGACGAGAACCGCGCCGCGACGATGGCAGGCATGGACGTCTGACCGAGCGGCTCGAAACGAACATTGCCGTAGTACGCGATCATCGCGCCCTTCGACGTGAACCACGGCTGACCGGCGAGTTCGACGCAGTATGCGTAGTCGTTGCCGGGGACGTTGTCGTTGACGGGCAGGGTGTACGGGGTGTGGATTTCGAGACCCATGTCTTCGAGTCCTTTCTAGAACTTCTGCTCGGACGCCTGGACCCACACGGTGCCCATACCGGTCATCTTCAGCTGGATCGCCTCGCCGCTGCCCTTGCCGACGGCGTCGCGCCACCCGACGTTCGCGGAGATATCGACGTTGATGTTGCCGATGTGGCAGACGTACGCCTGCGGATCCACCACGACCTGGGGGTGATCGGGCCCGACCTGCAGCGGAGTCGCGCCGCCGTGCGAGAGAACCGCAACGCTGCCCTGGCCGGTCAGTTGTGTCGTGAACAGACCCTGCCCGGTCATCGCACCGCGCACTGCTCCGCGGACGCCGCCCTGGGAGGTCAAGGCCACGATGGAACTCTGGAGGTAGCCGTCGTGCACCAGGAGCCGATCGGCTTCGACGGTGAGCATCGACGAACCGTCGAGATGGATCACCTCGATGTACAGCCCGGCGTGGCCGTAGAAGACCTCGCCCTGCCCCTCGGCGGCCATCATCGCCACGTGCTCGCCCGCCATCATTCGGCCGGCCATCCCGGCAACGCCGCCCATGCCCGGCATCGCACCCGCGCTGCCGCCCATCGAGTGCGGGACGAACCGCACGTCGCCGGTGTAGTAGAGCATCGATCCACGACGCGCGAGCACGTTCTGATTCGGTGCCAGAACGGATTTCACGACTTTGCTGTTGACCAGTTCGAGCGGCACGTCAGCGCTCCTCGGGTTGGATGTAGACGACGCCCTGGCCGTCGAAGCGGAGGGAGAACGCCTCGCCGCTGCCGCCGCCGATGGCGGAACGCCACGTGACGTCGGTGACGAAGCTCTGATTCAGCTGGCCGCGATGGGCGACGAAGGCGTCGGGATCGACGACGAGTGGATACTGCGGATCGACGGCGAGGGCGATGATCGGTCCACCTTTCGATAGCAATGCCACGGTGCCGGATCCGCTGACGACGGTGGTGAACAGTCCCTGGCCGGAACTCGCGCCGCGCAAGCCGGAGAATTTGACGTCCGTCTTCAATTGCCCTGTGAAAGCGAGCAATTGGGAGGACTCGACGTGGAGGTTGTCGCCCTGTACCTCGACGAGGGTGATGTCCTGGGCGTCGACGGCGAAGTAGACCGTGCCCTTGCCGGACACGTCCATCAGCGACAGCGATTCGCCGGTGACCTTCTGTTTGAGCGCGGCGCGGAATCCTCCGCCACCACCCATGCCGGAACTCTTGAAGGCGACATCGCCCTCGTACGCCACCATCGAACCCGACATCGCGCGCAGGGAGTCTCCGGTCAGGTCTGCGACCAAGACACGGTGCCCGTTCATCCTCAGCTGAGCCACGGGGGAACTATGCCACTGCACGCGCCCCCGCGGCTACTGCTGGAGAAAAATCTAGACGAGCTGCTTCAGGGCTTTGCCTGCCAGCTCGACGGCTCCCGGCTGGTGCCCGTTGGTGATCAGGTTGATGATGATGCCGTCGATACCCTGATCGAGGACGCGCTTCTGCACCTGCTCGGCGACGTCGTCGGGGGTTCCGCAGAAGTGCCGATCGGTGGCCTTCGCCGCGTCCTCCTCCGACAGGTTCGTCAGATCGAGGCCCTGCTTGAGCACGAATTCACGCTGCAGCTCCTTGGCCTTGTCACCGTCCTCGTCGATGATGACGAACGCGAGGAAGCTCGTTTCGAGATCCTTGGGGTCGCGGTCGACCTCCTCGCATCGTGCCTGGACCGCCGCGACTTTGCGCGGCAATTCGTTTGCGTCGCAGATGATGTTGAGGTGATCGGCGAACTGCGCGGCCAAGCCGAACGTCTTCTTCTCGCCGCCACCGCCGAGCATGATCGGTAGATCGTCGCGGATGCGGGGCTCGTTCATCGCGTTCTCGACCTGGTACCAGAGGCCGTCGAACGTGGGTCGCTGGCCGCGGAGCATCGGTTCGATGATCTGCAGTGCCTCGTCGAGGCGCTCGAACCGGTCGGTGAACGTGCCGAATTCGAGTCCGAAGCTCTGGTGTTCGAGTTCGTACCAGCCGGCACCGATACCGAGGATCGCGCGCCCGCCGCTGACGACGTCCAATGTGGTGACGGTCTTGGCGAGGATCGCCGGGTTGCGGTAGGTGTTGCCGGTGACCAGCGCGGAGAGCTGGATGGTGTCGGTGGCCGTCGCGAGCGCGGACAGCGCGGAGTAGGCCTCGAGCATCGGCTCGTCGGGCGTGCCGATTCCGGGGAGTTGGTAGAAGTGATCCATCACGAATGCGGTGTCGAACCCGGCCGCTTCGGCCTCGCGCGCCTGCGCGATGACCTGGGGAAAGAGTTCTGCGACCGAACCGTCGTAGCTGAAGTTGGGCATCTGGTAACCGAGGCGAATAGTCACGAGATCCACGCTACTCGGATATCGGCCCGTGGCACGTGCGAGAGCGCGATAATTCGACGATGACAATCTTGAAGTTGACCAGGCAGCCGTTCTCCGGATTCGGCGTCGACGACCTGCAAAGGGCGCGCATGTTCTACGCCGAGACACTCGGTCTGACGGTGACCGACAACGAGATGGGCATGCTCGAACTGCACCTCGGGACGGAGGCGATCGTGCTGATCTATCCGCGTCCGGATCACGTGCCCGCGCAGTACACCATCCTGAACTTCCCGGTTGCCGATATCGAGATCACCGTCGACTCCTTGATCGCCAAAGGGGTTGTGTTCGAGCAGTATCCAGACATGGGAACCGACGAGAGGGGAATCTTTCGACACGGCGGACCGCTGATCGCATGGTTCACCGACCCAGCGGGCAACGTGTTGTCGGTGCTGCAGGACTGAACGATCCTAAGCAGTCGGCGTTCCCTCGTCGAGAGTGACTGTGCCGGAGCTGGTTACGCCTGTGTCATCGACCCATTCGACGACGGCGGAATCTCCCGGAACTGCGCCGATGAGCGCTTCCGACAGATCCGCCGAGGACTCGATGTCCGTGCCGTCCAACGTGACGATGATGTCTCCCGCAGTCAATCCCAGGACCTCCGCCGGGGAATCGGACGTCACCGATACGACGGCCGCCCCGATCGCCGGCTTGTTCTCGAAGACCGACACATCGCGCACCGAGACTCCGAAATACGGTGTGGGGCCCACATGTACTGTGCCGCCGGACTCCCCGGCAAGCACCTGATCGAGTACCGAGACAGCCTCGGCGATGGGTACGGCATACGCCTCGGGTGCCTGCGGGGGTGAGAACTCGGTGCCGTTGCGCGCCTCGTCGGACAACCCCGCGGTGTTCACGCCCACCACACGGCCCCAGGCGTCGAAGAGAGGCCCGCCCGAATCCCCTGCTCGCACATCGGCATCGACGCGAATCATTCGCTCCAACGTATTTCCTGAGCCGTCCACCGAACTGCGAGTACGCACCTGCTGATCGAGGGCGGTCACCGCTCCCGGTGCCGGGACCAATACCCCTGCACCCGAGGCATTCCCGACGGCGGTCACCGCATCACCCACCTCGGGAAGTGGGTCCGGTGCAAGCTCTACCACCGGCAGGTCGGCCGCGGTGATCAACTGCACGACCGCCACGTCACGAGACTTGTCGTAACCCAACACGGTGGCGTCGTAGATCAGTCCGTTGCCCATGTGCACTGCGCTGATCTCGGCGGCGTTTTCGACGACGTGGAAGTTGGTGAGCACGATTCCGTCGGGGGCGACGACGAAGCCGGTGCCTGCGACCCCGGAAAATCCTGCGGACGCCGAGAGGGTGACGACGGTGGGATCGACGCGAGCCGAGAGCTCGTCGAGTGTCAGCGGTGGCGGTTCGACGACGGGTGCGACGGGGGCCGGAATGGCGACGAAGTCTGCGGTTCCGGGATCGAGCTGCGGCGTTGCGAAGAGCCACACGCCGGCAGCGACCAGCGTCAACACCACTGCTCGTCCACCCGACCGCATAGAGACCGATTATGGTCCGGTGGCGATGGTGGTGCCAGCTAGTGGTGTGTCTCCAAAATAATCGATGATTCGTGCATTAGAATTTCGTTCATGAGAGCACCAGTTCCCGCACTAC
>NZ_JAWLSB010000017.1:0-57792 GCF_033142445.1 Rhodococcus sp. IEGM 1330 | reverse complement strand
GAAAGACAGTCAACGATCGACGTCAGTGTGGTTAAGAGTCAGACCACGCATCAACGGTCCACACCAGTATCACTGTGTGGTTGAGTGCCCCGGGCGGCACTCAACCACACTACTGCGTAGCACTCTGCGTGGATGTGCGCCGGGTTCACGCCCCCTGCCCGCGGATCGGCTCCCCAGTTCTGGATATCCGACTCCGATCGGCGTCGGGAATCCGAATGTGGGGAGCTGATCGGCAGGTGTATCGGTGGATGTGCGCCAGGTTCACGCCCCCACGAAGATGCAGAATGGATGGCCGGCCGGGTCGGCATATATTCGGATCGGCTCTTCCGGATCGTCCCGCAGATCCCGCAATAGTTGCGCACCCAATTCGATTGCGCGCGAGTGCTCTTCGTCGAGTTGCTCGACGTTGTCGACGCGGAAGTCCAGGTGCAACATCTGGGGGTGTTCGCCGTCCGGCCACGTTGCGGCCGGTAGTGCGTCTATCTGCTGAAACGCTATTCGCCACGAACCGTCGGGTGCGGTGATCGCGAGCCAATCCGGATTGATCGGTTCGGCGTCGCCGGGGACGTACTCGAATCCCAGTAGTCGCCGGTAGAATTCGGCGGACTCACGGGCGTCGGTGCAGTCGAGGACCACTTGATGTACCGAAATGTTCATGATCTGCCCTTCTTGACGGCGTGGTGTCGTGCCGCGCGCGCCCGATTGCCGCATGCGCCGCAACACCATTGCTGATTGGGTCGATCCTGCAGAAACAGTTGACCGCATCGCGGGGCTTCGCACAACACCAGGCGATCACGATCCGGCCCGTTCACCAGGTCGATGACGGCCGACGCAGCACGCGCACGGAGTGATTCGATCGGATCTGCCGTTCCCACCACATGTCCGACGCCACGGCCGTCTCCGAGATCGATTCGGCGGGTCACCGGGTGTCGCCGCGCAATGTCGTCGATGTGTTCGACGCTTTCTTCCGGAACATCCATGTTCGAAGCCACCGCCCGCAGTAGCGACAGTATGTGATCGCGCGTCACCCGAAATGTGTCCACTTCGGCATCGGCGGGGATCACCTCGGGTACTCGAGCCCCCTGCAGTTCGGCCCAATCCTGGAGGTCGGTGGCCGAACTGATCAACTCGGCGTAGGTGCCGCGCCGCAATTGCACGGTGTTGACCACGTCGAGTGCGAAGTGGTCGCCGAGCCAGTTCCAACCCATATACTGACTCTAACGGTTTACGAATCGAAAAGCATCAGATATCGTCGAGATGATGACGGACATTCGATGGTTGCCGTTTCTCGGCGTTGTGCTGCTGGCATACGCGATACCCGGGCCCGACTTCGCGGTGGTGGCCCGGGCGGCGGCGAACAGCCGCAGTGCGGGCTGGCGGGCGGGCCTCGGTGCGCAGGCCGGACTGTGCGTGCACATGGTCGCGGCTGTCATCGGAGTATCGCTGCTGATCTCTCGATTACCGTTGGCACTCAGTGCTGTTCAAGTAGCGGGTGGTCTCTACCTGATCTGGTTGGGAATCGTGGCGTTGCGGGATTCGGTGGCTTCGTCATCGGCGGCTACGGATGTCCGCTGGTTTCGGATGGGTCTGACGACGAATCTCCTGAACCCCAAAGCGATTCTGTTCTTCGTCGCCATCCTGCCGCAGTTCGTCGACCCCGACGGTTCGCTTCCCCTGCAGATCGGGATCCTCGGAATCATCGACGTGGCAATAGGACTGGCAGTATGGGCGGTGGTCACCGCAGCTGTCGATCGCGTGGCCGGTCGTTCGGCGACCTCGAAGCTCTGGAACAGAACAGTCGGAGTGCTGTTCATCGGCATCGGTGTGGCATTCGTGGGCAAGGCGATGTAGTCGAAGTGGACGATGCCGGGCAGGCCCTGAACTGCGTCAGCGTCGGTCGGCTACAAGTTGGATTCCGGCGAACACAGCACCTATCACGATCGACGCCGTCAGACATTCGGCCAAGAATATGAGACTCGACTCTCGGAACAGCGGCGACTCCGACATCCGCGCGGCCGTCGAGTCGGGGTGAACCAAGGCAATGCCGGAGACCGGCGGCGGACTGACGGTGGCGGCGGCCCACAAAGAACCTCCGAGAAACACCGACGTCGGCTGCGGACACCAGAACAACGACTGCCGAGATCCTCGAATCCATGCTGCCGCTGCAACCGCGCACAAGGTCAGTGCACTGATGACGAGCGAAGACGGAAACCACGGCGGACCCTGTTCGGTGAACAGTGCCGCATAGCCGAGGATTGATATGCTTCCGGACTCACCGGAGGTGACCGCCGGTTCGAAGGGCGCAAGGGGCGCGGCGAAGTGCCACAGAAGTGACAACGCTGCGGCTAGGGTCAGGCCGAAAACTATTGCGATCCAGCGCATCAGGATAGCTCTCTCAGTGGACTAACCCATGTTCGGATCGTACTTGGGCGGGCGGTCCCATAGCGACGCGTCCGACTCCAGCGCCTGGCCCTCCCGGATTGGTTCCACGCTGTCCGGTAGCTTCCGCCACTTGGCTCGCGGATCGGCCTCCGGTGCAGCACTCCGATCTTCGCCCATGAGCAGCAGGCTACGCGTCGTGCCCGCTGTGCGTGCGTTTCTCCGAATCGGATAGCGGTAGCTACGTGATGCGCACTCTCAGTTCGTTCATCTGCACTTCCGAACCGTTGTCATCGGTGATGCGGACGTGCACTTCCCTTCCCTGCGCATCAACGACATTCAACGGGCCGTCGTCGTCCTGCAGATATTCGTCGCCCCATTGCATCAATCCGAGTACGACGGGCAGCAGGTCTTCCCCCATTCTCGTCAGGATGTACTCGTACCGCGTTCGTCCTTTGTCGGGGCGGTAGGGCTGTTTGACGAGGATCCCCGCGTCGACGAGTTCTCTCAGACGGGCTGCGCTGCTGGCATCGGTGATGCCCACGCGTCTGCTGAAGTCGTCGAACCGCGTGGTGCCGTAGAACGCCTCGCGCAGGATGAGCATGGTCGATCGGGTGCCGACCACCGACAGCGCGCGTGCGATGGAGCAGCGGTCGCCGGCTTTCCAGTTGCCGAGATCGGACAGAAGACGATCGCGGCGGCGACAAGCGTCGAGGCCTCATCGCGTCGCTCGTCTCCCTGGGCACCAACTCCGGAACCCTTGCTGCGTCGGCTATCTGGGCCTTGCTGCTCGCTGTACTGTCCGAGGACCAGTTGCTCAGCTGGGGCTGGCGCATTCCGTTCCTCGCGAGCTTCTTCCTGATGATCTTCGCGGTGTGGCTGCGCTCGAACCTCAGGGAGAGCCCGGTCTTCGAGGAGCGCGCCGATGTGGTCGACGGTGTGGCTCTCTCGCGCGACGAGATCGAGAAGACCGACGAGGAATTGAAGGTCAGCGTTCTCGAGTCCGGCCTGAAGCAGAAGAAGGGGCGCGCGTTCTTCATCGCACTGGGTCTGCGGTTCGGTCAGGCCGGCAACTCCGGACTGATCCAGACATTCCTGGTGGGCTACATCGCGTCGACGCTGCTCATCGATCGTTCGATTGCCACCAGTGCGATCGTCTACGGTTCGCTGATCGGCTTCGCCACCATTCCGATCGTCGGTATCCTGGGCGACCGGTTCGGTCGTCGCCCGATCTACATGGTGCTCAGTGCGCTGACGATGATTCTGGCTTTCCCGCTGATGCTGATGGTCACCAGTGGCAACACCGTAGCCCTCGTCGTCGCGATGGTGCTGGCTCTCAACCTCGGTGTGCTCGGCCTCTTCTCTCTCGAGAGCGTGACGATGGCGGAGCTGTTCGGTGCGCGCACCCGTTTCACGCAACTCGCGCTTGCCAAGGAAATCGGCGGCATCCTCGCCACCGCGATCGGACCGCTCCTCGCGGCCAGCCTCACCGCATGGACCGGTAGCTGGTGGCCCATCGCGGCGATGCTCGTGATCTACTCCGCAATCACCCTGGTGTCGGCCTACCTGGCACCGGAAACCAAGGGCCGCGATCTCGTCAGGCTCAACGACGCAGCCTGAGTGCGCAGACGCTACCGCATCGCCGCGTTGTGGAAGTCCATCTCGGCGGCCAGCATGCCGACGAACCACTCGTCCAGTGTTGCGTCGTCCATATCGTCCATGGCGTCGACCTCTCGGGCCAAGGCGTCGACCTGTGCCACGAAGGCCGGTCGGGTGTGCATCTCGATCCAATCCTGCAGCGCCGGTTCGCGATCGACCGAAGTGTCCATCGCGGCGCGGCACCAGGACAGGTACAGGGTCTCGGCCGCGAACATCGCTACCAGAGCCGCAGCCCGGCCGTCCCGCCGAGCAAGTCCCAGTGCGTAGTTCGACAGGACGGACGAGCTCTCGATCAACTCGTGCACGTCGCCGTCGTACGGGAACTGCTCTCGCAGACCGGCGAAGTACTCCCGCTGTTCCCCGACGAGGTTCGACAGCGACACCACGTGGTCGGTTGCATCGTCCAAGGACTCGGACTCTGCGACGACGAGCCCCAGGATGCGCACCGCGGTGAGCACGAACTCTTCTTCGATCACCAGGTAGCGCCGAAAGTCGTCGTCCCGCAGCGAGCCGTCGATCGAGTCGGTGATGAATCGGACTCGCTGCGCGGCAACGAGATTGCGATGTTGCCGCGCAGTCAGTTCGGCGGATCGACTCATTCTTGGGACAACCAGGTGATCAGGCCGTCGAACAGGTCGGTGTACCCGAGCCACTGCTCGCAGAATTCCGGCGGTGCCCAGTGGGGCGAGCAGTCCGAGGTGAAGACCGCCGAGCGGCCCTTGCCGTAGTCGCCGGCCGCGACGAGTGGATCACCGTTGATGGTGGCGGGTACGGCAACGCCGTCCTTTGCGATCACTCGGTTGTAGCCGAGGAGGGCCGGCCACTCGCTTCCGCTGGCCCCCACGGCGGGGTGCGTGCTGTCGACGACGACGGGAATCATTCCGCCGGGCGTCTCCACCCGATCGTCCTCCGGGAGCATCGTCACCGGGAGGGCGTCGGCGAGCGCAGTTTGTCGAAACGCGGCCCGGGCCTGGAATCCGGAGAACGAGAGGTACCCACCGATCATCAACAGTGCACCGCCGTCGTGCACCCAGTCACGGAGCTCGACCAAGCGATCCTCACCGGCCTGGAAGCGGTCGAAGACGCTGGGCGCGAGCTGGATCGAGTTGGCACCGATGTCCGAGAGCACGATGACGTCGTATGCGGAGAGGGCCTCGGCGCTCCCCGGAAACTGGGTCGGCACCAGGTGCGCCGGCATGTGCACCACGTCGTGTCCGCGGGAGGTCAGGGCGTCCCTGAGAGGTCCGACGCCTTCGACGTAGGAGTGGACGGTGAATTCGTCGACGCCTTTGACGTGGGTGGATGTGGTCATCCAGCTTTCGCCTGCGATCAGAACTTTCTTACCCATGGTGGTTCTCTATCCTTTTCCGGCGCTCTCGAAGAGTGTCCTGGGGTTGTCTCGCATGAGTGAGGACACGTGCTGTGGATCTATTCCGCTGCGCACCAGTCGCGCTGCGAAAGAGACCGGTACGTAGGCCAATCCGTTGCCGCCGAATGCGCGCAGCATCGATTTCAGGAACAGATCATGACTGAGAAGTAGCTGGTGTCGGTAGCCTCCACCGACCAGTCCAGCGATAGCGAATGCGGTCTCGGCAGGCGACGGTGACTGTCCCTCGCCCGGGAATTCGAAGGGCATGCCGATCATGTCGAATTCCAGATACACCCCGCGATCACCCAGGGCGCATTGGTATTCGGGATCGTCGCCCGACGGGTCCATGTGGCAGAGCACTACAGCTGCCGGGTCGACACCCATCTCTTCGATGACGATATCGAGGACGTCGTGTCCGAGCCGCTGCCACCCCGGAAGGTGGATGAACAGAGGTACATCGACTTCCCGTTGGGCAACACATGCGGCGCGCAGCGCCTTGGCCTCGGCGGCGGTGAACGACGGCGAGACCCCGATCTCTCCGATCACCCCGGGCCGCGGCCCGTCGTTGGAGGTGAACTCGGCGATGAGTCCCGACGCCAGTTGGTCGACGCCGAGTGAGGCGACCTCGCCGGGGTGCGTGGATTCGAGGTACCAGCCCGAGCCCATGACGACCCGGACACCCGATTCGCGGGAGTACCGTTCCAAGATCTCGGGTCGACGCCCGATTCCCGGTGGTGTCAGATCGACGACGGTCGTCCCACCGTGGTCGGCGAACGTTGCCAGGTCCGCCAGCACGGCCACCGCATCGTCCACTCGGCAATTGTCTGCGCTGTGATACGGATTGTCGTGCAGCAGCCAGGCGTCCCGAGCCGAGATCGGACCGGAGAGCAGCCGTGCCACAGTGGGATCGGGCGATTCGGAGTATGCCACCGAGGCGTCGTTGTGCAGGTGCTCGTGTGGCAGCACCAGCCCCAGTTCGCTGGAGTCGACCGGCCCCGTCACCGTCTGGACGATCATTGCTTGCCCGGGGCGCTCTGCAGGTGCTTGAACAGCGAGGCCAGTGAGTGCCCGCGCATGTTGATCCAGATGGCAACCAGCAGAACGATACCGGTGATGATCGGTGTGAGGAACGGGCTGACGCCCAGTAGCGTCAGGCCGTTGGCGATGATGCCGGTCAGCACAGCGCCGATGACGGTACCGATGACAGTGCCTCGTCCGCCGAACAGGTTGGTACCACCGAGCACCACTGCCGTGATGACGGTGAGCTCGAAACCGTTGGCGGAGTTGGCCGAGCCCGAGCCGAGCCGTGCGGCGATGAGCAGCCCGGCGATACCGGCGGCCAGGCCCGTGAAGACCAGCGTCATCATCAGCACGCGGCGAGTGTTGACGCCGGAGCGTCGAACGGACTCCACGTTGGAGCCGATCCCGGTGACGTAACGGCCGAAGCGAGTGCGGTTGAGGGCAATCGCGCCGACGATCACCACGGCCAACGCGATCCAGGCACTTGCCGAGAATCCCAGCCAGGACGCAGTGCCGAGCTTCGCGAACGCGGTGCCCGGGGTGATGGGGACCGAGAAGCCTTCGGTGCGGTACAGCGCAATTCCGCGGATGATGGACAGCGTGGCGAGGGTGACGATGAACGGCGGAATACCCTGGTAGGCAGCGAGCCAGCCGTTGACCAGGCCCCATGCCGCTCCCATCAGAGGGGCCGCGATGAACACCACCGAGGAGTCGACGCCGGCCTGGATGAGCTCTGCACTCATCGCTGCGACGAAGGCGACGGTCGCTCCCACCGAGAGGTCGATCTGGCCGGTGGTGATCACGAATGTCATGGCGACGGCGATGATCAGGACCGGTGCGATCTGCGTTGCGAGGTTGGAGATGTTGGTGAACGTCAGGAAGGAGGACGTGGTGACCGAGAAGACGAAGGCCACCGCGACGGTGACCGCCAGCATGGCCAGTGTCGGCTTGTTGGTCTGCTGCCACAGTGATGGGCGCGCAGCGAGTGTGGCGACGCTGGGCTGCGCGTTCTTGTCGAGTGTGATCATGATCGGCCTTCCGGCGAGGACGGTGAACGCTGGGGAACCGGAGTGCGCGTGATCAGTCCGACGAGCGATTCGATGTTCAGGTCGCCGATCGGTACGTCGTCCACGCTCTGCCCCTCGTAGATGACGGTGATGCGGTCGCACACCCGGAACAGATCCTGCAGGCGGTGCGTCACCAGGATGACTCCGACGCCCTGTGCCGCAACATCGGTGATGAGCTTCAATACCGATTCCACCTCGGCGACGGCCAGTGCTGCCGTTGGCTCGTCGAGGATCAACACGTCGGGACGGAACGATACGGCGCGGGCAATGGCGACGGTCTGCCGCTGCCCGCCCGAGAGTTGCCCGATCTCCTGGTACGTCGACTTCACCTTCACGTGCAGGTCAGCGAGGATTCCCGCGGCGCGCTCGTGCATGCCGTGGCGGTCCAGAAACGGCCCCTTGCGGGGTTCGCGTCCGAGGAAGAGGTTGCTCGCGACGTCGAGGGTGTCGCACAGCGCCAGGTCCTGGTAGACGATGCCGATCTTCTGCTGTTGTGCATCCAGTGGCGTCGAGAAGCGAACCGGTTCTCCGTTGACTCGCATCTCACCACCGTCGTGTTGAACGGCACCGGCAAGGATTTTCATGAGCGTCGACTTGCCGGCGCCGTTGTCTCCGACGACTCCGAGTACCTCGCCGCGCGCGAGCCGAAGATCGACTCCGCGCAGCGATTTCACCGGGCCGTACGATTTGGTGATTCCTGACAGTTCGATCAGCGGTACTGTCGGATCTTGTTGTGCCATGGGCCTACTTCTCCAGGTAGTACATGTAGTCGCCCACGTTGGCCGGGGTGACGATCTGCGTCTGGACGGGGATGTCCGCGGGTGCGGTGCGTCCGCAGCCGAGATCGATGGCGGCATTCATTGCTTCGTAACCGAACTCGAAGGTGTTTTGCTGTACGACGCCCTCGAGCCAACCTGCCTGCAGAGCCGAGACTGCTTGATCCGACAGGTCCCAGCCGACGGCCTTGATTCGGTCCTGTGCGCTCTGGCTGTTCACTGCGGCGACCAGGCCGATGAGCGCGGGTTCGCCGGTGGCGTAGACGTATTCCATGTCCGGGTTGCCGGTGAGCAGGTTCTCCGCTGCGGTCTGCGCGTTCTCCTGGATGTTGCGGCCGTCGACGACCGTTCCGACTGTCATACCTGCGGCGGAGACGGTGTCGGTGAATCCCTTCTGACGCTCGAGCTGGATCGTGCTGTTGAGCGCACCGACGATGCCGACGGTTCCGGTGTTGTTCGCGAGCTCGGTCAGCGTGTCGCCGATCTGAACGCCACCCTCGGCGTTCGCGGTGCCCACCTGGGTCGAGACGCCCGGGTCGTCGACGGTGGCGTCGACGGCTACCACCGGGATACCTGCCGCGGCGGCCTTGGCGACGGAGGGCTTGATGCCGTCGGTGTCGATGGCGTCGACGATGATGGCGTCGACGCCGGAGGCGATGAGGTTGTCGAACGCGTTGGCCTGAGTGACGGAATCATCGTTGCCGCTGATGATCTGGAGATCGACACCGGCTTCGTCGGCTACCTTCTGCGCGGCGTTGTTGATCTGGTTGAAGAACAGTGCCTGCAGGTTGATCGTCACCAGACCGATCTTGAGGGTGCCGTTCTTGCCCTCGCAGGTGTCGGCGACGCGGGACGGATCCGGAATGGACGACGCGGCCGCGTCGGTCCCGCCTGCGGTGTCGCTGGTCGAGGCGGAGTCACAGGATGCGAGGGTGAGGGCAAGTGCCACACCGAGAACGAGGGGGAGTGCGCGTTTGATCATCGGATCTCCTGAAGATCGACAGTGGCGAGGGTGGCGGTGAAGTCGGTGAGTTCGGTGATGCTGGGGCATCCCCGTGGCCCGGCCGTCGCGCAGGCGAGAGCCGCCGATGCGCCGGCGAGTCGGGCCGCGTGAGCCGGAGCTCTGCCTGCGTCGACGAAGGCAATGTAGGTGCCGCAGAAGCAGTCTCCAGCTCCGACGGCGTCGACGACGTCGACCGGTACTGCGGGTTCGGTGATCGTTTGACCCGAGGGTGTGACCAGGGTCCACCCGTGTTCGCCGTCGGTGACGACGAGGTGGGTGTCGTGCTCGGCGGTCAGCGTCGACCACCTGTCGGCTTCGATGCCGAAGTTGTGCTGCCACAGGCTGCGTCCGACGATGACGTGATCGGCGAGAGCGAAGGCGTGCAGTGCGGCACCGAGATCGTCGCAGCCGTCGAGGTCGATGGCCAGGCTGACGTTGTCGGGCAATTCGGGTGGGAGTATCGCTGCTCGGTAGCCGTCGACGAACAGGCGTCCGCCGTCGACGGAGAGGGTGTTCAGGACGGACGCCAGTCGGTCGGCGTCGTTGGCGTCGTCCTGGCTGATGATCGAGCGGTCTCCGCCGTCGGCGATGAGAACGACTGCGGTGGAGAGGAATGCGTCGCGAGGCGACCAACTGGTGTCGACTCCGTCCCGCTCGAGTCCGGCGAGAAATTCACTGGACCTGGTATCGGGGCCCACTGCGCCGGCGAAGGCGACGCAGGCACCCATGCGGGCTGCGGAGACTGCGGCGTTGGCGGTCATGCCGCCGTCGATCGAGTCGATCGCCGTTGCCTGCACCCTCTCTCCCAGTACCGGGACGTGCGGAACATGAACCGTCACATCGTTGTTGGCGTAGCCGAAGAAGACGATCATCCGCTACTTCCCTGCCGCGCGGGCCACGGCGCGGACCTTCTCGCCTGCGACGCGTCCCCACCAGCGGGCGTTCTCCTTCACAGAGGAGGCGATGATGGCACCGTCGCATTCCTTCATCAGGTCGCCCACGTTGGCGGCGGTGATACCGGATCCGATGATGACGGGAAGCATCGTGTTGTTCTTGATCACCGAGACCTCGTCCACCGAGGCGGCGTCGCCGGTGCGTGAACCGGTGGCGATGAGGACGTCGGCGTCGAAGAACTCGGCGTCCTCGGTCTGTTCGGCGATGGTGCGGTCCGCGACGATGGCGTGCGCACCGTGTTTGACGTGCACGTCCGCGAAGATCTTGACCGGGTCGGCCCCGATGCGGTGGCGGAAGCGGGTGGTTTTGGCGGCCTGGCCTTCGATGAATCCCTCGTTGGCGATATAAGCGTTGGCCCACTGGTTGACGCGTACGAAGCTTGCGCCTGCCGCCCACGCTGCGGCCACGCCGCATTCGCCTGCATTGGACAGGATGCTGACGCCGACGCGGTTGCCGAATTCGCCGACGACGGTGGCGGTCACTACCCCCATGCTGGCCGCGGTCTCGTAACCGTGCTCGCCTGGCTTGAGAAAGGGTATGTCCCAATGGTTCTCGACGATGACGCCGTCGAACCCGTTGTCGATGTACGCGTGCGCCTCGGCCAGGGCGAACTCGGAGATCTCCGAGACGGGCTGACCCTTGTACTGGGGGCTACCGGGGAGAGCGGGCAGATGGATGGCGCCGATCAGTGCCGGTGCCGAGGTGAATATCTCGGCCAGTGCCGACGGCTTGGTCGGAAAGACTCCCAGCGATGCAGCGGGGTTCTGGTCCGACGGTGACGTACTCACGTAGGGGACTCCTCGGGTGTGGTCGTCGGCGAGAGTGGATGTAATCGATTGCCTTGTATGTATGCACCGTAAGGGATCGACACCCATGCGTGTCAAGGAATTCTCGAGTCGTTTATGTAAACGATTACCTCTACTGTGTAAACAGCGCCGCAAGCGACCGCACGGTTCGATAGCCTCAGGTTCACACGCGAGAGTAGGAGTTGGATGCGTAAAGCAACCATTCGCGACGTTGCGGATCGCGCAGGCGTCTCGACGGCCACGGTGTCTCGGGCGCTGTCGGGCTCACGTCCGGTCTCCGAAGACGTGGCTGCCACCATCCGGCGGGCAGCCGAGGATCTGGGGTATTCGGGCAACATCATCGCCAGTTCGCTGCGGCGCAACAGAACGGACACCGTCGGGATGGTGGTGCCGAGCATTGCCAATCCCTTCTTCACCTCGCTCGTGGTCAATGTCGAGCACGTACTGTCACAGCGCGGATTGCAATTGTTTCTGTGCGATTCCCGTTCCGATCCGGACCTCGAAGCGCAGAGGCTGCGCAGCCTGGTGTCGCGTCAGGTCGACGGCATCATCATCAGTCCGTGCCACGGCGAGCGGTCCGCCGAGGCCGTGCGCACCTCCGCTCGCGCCATTCCCGTCGTGCAGCTCGACCGTTTCGCGCTCGACACCCATACGGACTGGGTCGGCGTCGACGACGACGCTGCGCAGGCGTTGGTGATGGATCATCTTGCTGCGCTTGGTGTTCGGAGTGCGGCCTTCATCAGTTCCGAGCTGACCAATTCATCGACCGAGCTACGTCGGGCCGGGTTCTTCCGCCACGCGAAACGAGTGGGTATCGAGACGCGAGAGGAGTGGACGCTGTTGGGCGACTACTCGATCGACTGGGGACGCGTGTCTTCTCGGTCGATGCTCGGGGCATCCGTGCGTCCCGACGCGGTGGTGTGTGCCGACGATCTGATCGCGCTCGGTGTGTTGCAGAGCTGCCAGGCCCTGGGACTGTCGGTTCCGACCGATGTCATGGTGACTGGGTTCGACGACATTCCGTTCTCGGCGTTGAGCAATCCGCCGCTGACGACCATCCGGCAACCCCAGGAGCGCATCGCGGCCGAGGCCACTCGGTTGCTGGACCAAGCGATGAACAGCACCGAAACCGGCACCGCCCACATTGCTCTGCAACCGGAGTTGGTGATCCGTCAGTCGACGGTCGGCCAGGCCCGCGTCACCGCGGTGTAGGCGGCGATCGCTGCGTCGAGCTCGTCGAGCGCGACGGCCTCGTCGGCAGCATGCATCAGGGCCGGCGTCCCAGGTCCCCAGACGACGATCGGCGCTCCGGGAGCCGCCGCAGCGATGATGGACGCATCGGTGAAATACGTGACCGGTTCTGTCGCAACGGAATGTGGCAGCTCGTCGATCCAGCTGTTGCCACCGGCCGTCCTCACTCCGGGTAGGTCGATTCGCGCGTCGACGTGGTCGACCTCGGGTTGGTCGCGCCACCACGACAGCAGCATCGTGCCGTCGCCCACGGTTCGATGATCGACAACGACGTGTGCGGTATCCGGGACGACGTTGGGGGCCGACCCGCCGTCGATCATTCCGACGTTGAACGTCTCGGCACCGAGGAACGCATCTGTGGACAAGGGGAGTTCGTCACGTGCTCGTGCCAGTACGTCGACGAGCTTCATGATGGCGCTCTCGCCTCGTTGCGGTGTACTGCCATGTGCAGCAATGCCTTTGGTCGTGACATCGACCCACAATGCACCCCGGTGCCCCAGATGCACTCGGTTCCCCGTTGCCTCGGGCACCACCACGGCACCCACCGAGCATTCGGCGACGGCGTGACGGGCCGCGAGCGCACCGAGCGAGCCGATCTCTTCGTCGCTCGTCAGCAACAGTGCTGCGGGAACACCGTTCTCGAAGGCGTCGAGCACAGCGGCTGTGGCGGCCACGAGTCCTGCTTTCATGTCCGACGTACCTCGGCCACGCAACACGCCGTCCTCGACATCGGCGGCGAACGGATCGAACTGCCAGTTCGAAAGATCGCCAGCCGGAACGGTATCGACGTGGCAGGCGAACATCAGCCGCGTCGCCGTCGGCGGGGCGTCGTTGGTGATCAGTAGCCATGGGTGCGGGCCACCTCGATCTCCCTCTACCGCAATGCCGTTCGCGTGCGCTCTCAAAACGGATACGACAGCCTCCATAGAGGAACGCTGGGGCACCGGGTCGCCGGATACGGTGCGTGCAGTGACCAGCTCGGTGAGCATGCCTACGGCGATGGTGCGGTCAATTGCCATGAGGAGCACTCAACCGCATCACCGCGGCGGCAGCCGCATCGGGTGCTTGGGTCGGAATCCAGTGCGATACGCCGGGGAGCACAGTCAGTGTGTAGGCCGCGTCGACGTACCGTTGCGCGCCGTCGACGGCAGAACGTCCGATGAACGTGTCACCGTCACTCCACACCATCGAGGTCGGCACGGTGATGCGGAGACGTCCGACGCCGGGGCTCGAGAGCGGGATGCCGCGATACCAGGCGACCGCGAAGGGCAGCGCGCCGTAGTCGACGATGTCCGTCTTGGTACGTTCGAGGTCCGCTGCGGTCATTCCGCTTTTCTCGTACCATCTTTCGGCTCTCTGCCCGGGTCGCGTCATCCACTTCTCGGGCAGTATCGGCAGTTGGAAGAACGCGAAGTACCACGAGTGCAGTATCTGCTTCGAGCTGAGCATCGCCGTCATGAATGCGCCGGGGTGGGGAACCGAGAAGGCCGTCAGTGACGACACCAGATCTGGCCGCCGTCCCGCGGTGACCCAGGCAACCATCGCTCCCCAGTCGTGCCCCACCAGGTGGACCGGGCTGCCTATGGCGTCTATCAAGGCGACGACATCGCCGACCAATGCCTCGACGCGATAGTCGCGACGCCGCCTCGGCCGAGCTCCCGGCGAGTAGCCGCGCTGATCCGGTGCGATGGTCCTCATCCCGGCATCGTTGAGGTTTGCCATCACCGCCGACCACGATGACGCCCGCTCGGGAAAACCGTGCAGCAGCAACACGACCGGGCCGTACAGCGGGCCCTGATCGAGCACGTCGAACCCAAGACCGTCGTGTGTGTACGTCGTGATTCGTTCGGTCACAGAACCGTTCCTTCGCTCGTCAGCAGGTACTGGTCACCGGTTGGCCGGCGAAGCGGTCGACGACGAATTGTATGGCCGCCTCGTCGCTGACGTCGTGTCCGGCTTCGGGTTGTTCCTGCGCGACGACGTAATCGCCGAGAGCGCAGGCCTTACGGATTCCGTCGGCGGTCCACTGTGGGAGGACGACGTCGTCCTTTCCGCCGTAGGCGACGAACATCGGGACTGCGGTCTGTACCTGTGGAAGCGTGTAGCGAGCCACTACGTCGATTAGCTTCTGTTCGGATTCGGCCGTGGTAGCGGCGAATTCGTTCGGAGCCATCGCGTCGACGGCTCGATCCTTGCTTGCGGTGTCTCCACCCTGGCAGGTGAGGAGAAGTTCGCTGTCGGCCTGAGCGACGCTGCCGCTGTAGTTCTTCGGGTCGATCGTGGGGTCGACCTGCTGTGCGCCGTACAGAAGGTACGGCAACAGTTGCTTCTGTGGCCTGGTCAGCGTGCCGGCAGCGCTGGCCTCGACCAACGGCGTCAGGCCCGTGGGCGGCGACAGCGACACCGACCCGACCAAGTCCAATCCCTGGCCGTAGGACGCCGCGAGTTCGTTTGCTGCCCAGGCGGCTTGGCCGCCCTGGGAGAGGCCGACGGCCGCCCACTTCGAGGATGTGTCGGGCAGTGCGCTGTGGGCCGCCCGCGCCGCGTCGATCATGTTGTTGCCCGAGGTGCGCGGTTCCAGGTACGGGTGCGTGCCGCCGCCGGTGCCCAGACCTTGGTAATCGGGAAGCACGGTCACGTATCCCAGCTCGGTGAAGTCCTTCACCGCGAATTGGTAGCCGAGAAGGTCGTTGTACAGGGTTATGCCGCAGTCTGCCTGCACGCCGGTGGTGCCGTGTCCGTAGACCACGATCGGCCACCCTCCGGCCGGCGGCGTGCCGGGCGGTACTGCAGCCACACCGGAGACCGCCGTCGGCGTACCGTCCACTCCCGACGTCGACTCGTAGACGAAGCGGTAGAGCGTCGCACCGGTGGCCGCGAGTTCGGTGGATCGATCTCCGAAGTCCGCGGACTCGAGCACGGTGCCCGGCACCCCCGTCAGGTCGTACTTCGGAGCCGGGGTGGTGGTCGAGGCCGTGGTGGACGGGGCGACGGGTTGCGAGGGCGAGGAACTACATCCCGCAGCCACGGCCACAGCAAAGCAGCAGATGGCAGCGGACATCGAACGGGTGTAGGAAAGCACAACGCGTGTCTACCAGAACATGGCCACAAGCGGTCGACGCCTACGGTTGCGCCTCACGGCTCCTACCGCAATTCAGCCAGGATTTCTTCCGAGGCCTGGAGTGGGGCATGACCGTCGGGAATGATGCGGCGACACCCGTCCAGCTCGATAGTGACCGTTTGGTCGGTGAACTCGGCATCGGAGTACCGCGCTGTGGCGACGGTGGTCGCGACCGAATCGCAGGGCGGTGCCAGCGGCAGTGTGTCCAGGGATAGCAATGTAGCTATCGGCTTCGCGCCCGTGAATAGCTGTGAGTCGACACGACAGAACCAGCTGCCGATGCTGACGGTGTGGTCGGTTGCGTCGACCCGATCTGCGGTGGTGTGTAAGTGGGCGAGCAGCCGAAGAAGGCTCTGATCTGATCGTCGGACAGTAGGGTTCGGTGTTCGATCCGGTCTACCTCGGGGAGCTCGGTAATGGCAAACAGCCCGCAAGGTCTCGCGAGTCCACAGGAGCTTATGGGAAAGCCAGGTCGGACAGCTCGACCTTGATCGTCAGGCGGACACCGTAGTCGTCGCAGGCACGCCGGCGTCGTGTTTGCAGTGGACCCGCTGCGGAGATTCTCGCTGCTATGAAGATCGGCGTCGTCGTCAGTGCGGTCGTGGCCGTTGTGGTGTCGTTCCTCGGGTCCGGTGCATGGATCGGGACGCCTGTTGCCGAGGCGGCGGGCGGGGCACTGAGTGCGACCTCGACGTTGGTGGCACCGGCGGGCCCGGCGTTCTCCATCTGGTCGGTGATCTACACCGGGCTCATCGTGTACGCGGTATGGCAGTTCCTGCCCGGCCGGACCGCACGCCACGACGCGGTGCGCGCACCGATCGTCGCGTCGATGTTGCTCAATCCAACCTGGATTCTCGCGATTCAGATCGGGCAGGTGTGGCTGAGCGTGATCATCATCGTCGCGTTGCTGGCGGTGCTCGTGCGCGTGTTCGTGCTGATGCAGAAGCATCGACCGGAGGGTATCGCCGACGCGGTGATCACCGACGGCACGATGGGTATCTACCTCGGGTGGGTGTGTGTGGCGACGATCGCGAACATCTCCGCGTGGCTGGTGAGTCTCGGATTCACCGGTGGCGCAACGGTATGGGCGGTCATCGTACTCGTGGTAGCAGCCGGTGTCGGGCTGTTTCTGGCACAGTACTCGAGTGGTGCGGTCGCACCGATGCTGGCGATCGTCTGGGGACTGGGATGGTTGTCGCAGGGCCGCTTCACCGGTGAGGTGATCGATACGACCGTCGGCTGGACAGCCGTTCTCACTGCGGTTGTGGTCGCAATTGCCACGGTAGCCATCAGGTTTCGCACCCGTGAGGCAGTGTCAGCGGGGTAACTCCTCGACGTTCGGTTCGGCCCCGTCAGTGATCGGTGACATCGAGTGCGGCACCGACAATGGAGTCGGTATCGATCTCGTGGTGCTTGTACACCTCGTCGAGTGATCCGACCTGCCCGAAGTTGCTCACTCCCAACGACGTCGAGGCCACTCGGTTGACGGTCGCGAGGAACGCGAGGGTGTGCGGGTGGCCGTCGAGCACAGTCACCATCGGTGTCGCCCGATCGGCGGGGAGCAGCTGATCGAGAATCCACGACTCACCGACCCCGCGTCCCTGTCTTGCTTGCAGGGCTCGGTAGAGCTCGCCCGGGCTGGTGATGCACAGAACGTCTGCGATCACACCGACCTTGCTCAATCGCTCGGCAGCCTCAAGTGCTTCGGTCATCACGGCCCCCATTGCCGCGATGGTCACCGTCGCACCGTCACGACGCACCAGGGGATATCCGCCGGCGACCACCTGGCGGCGTCGACGTTCCCGGGCCGCCGGGTCGGTGGGAACGTCGGCCTTCGACTGGTCGACGGGTCGCGTCGACAACCGGAGGTATGCCGAGGTTCCGTCGGGCCGGCCGAGGCGCCCGATGCTGGCGAGCAGGGTCCATTCGACGTCGATGGCGAATGCGGGTTCGTAGCTGACGCAGCCGGGCTGTTCGAGACCGATCGACGGCGTCTTGATCGATTGGTGCGCACCACCTTCCGCGGCCAGCGTGACGCCGGACGGCGTGCCCACGAGGATCGATTGGCCGCCGGCGTAGATGCCGTACGACCACGGCTCGAGGGCGCGTTCGACGAACGGGTCGTACATGACGCCGATCGGGAACAGTGGCTGTCCCCACCGGCTCCACGTGGCACCGAGTTCGCCCATCAGCCCCACGAGGTTGGTCTCGGCGATGCCGAGTTCCATGTGCTGACCGCTCGGTCCCTCGCGCCAGTGCATGATCGTTTCGGCGTCGTCACCGAACCAGTCGTGCCGATCGGATGAGGACCAGACGCCGACCTTGTTGACCCAGCCACCGAGGTTGGTGGTGGAGCTGACGTCGGGGCTCACTGTGACAACCCTTTTCGCTGCTTCCGGGGCCTCACGGGTGAGGTCTATCAGCGTGCGGCCCAGAGCGGCCTGAGTGGTGGCGGTGCCCTTGGGAGTTCGGCCGATGTCGGTGGGAACGGCAGGGGGAGTCGACGCCGGAACCGGTTCGCGGCGTAGCCGTTCCGCGGTGGCGGCGCACAGTCGTCCCGGTGCGCTGTCGTTTTCGAAGCGGATCCAGGGTGCACCGGGATCCAGGTCGAGGCTGCGTGCCAGCTCGGCGTACTCGTCGACGGTCAGCAGCGAGGAGTGATTCTGCGGATGTCCCTGAGTGGGCAGTCCGAATCCCTTGACCGTGTACGCGACGATCACGGTCGGTCGGGTGTCGTCGATGCGAGAGTAGGCCTCGCGCAACGCATCCAGGTCGTGTCCGCCCAGGTTGCGAATCGACTCGGTCAACACGGTGTCGTCGAGGTCGGCGATCAGGTCCGCGATCGTCGTAGCATCCGGTCCCGATCCGGGGAGTCTGGTGCGCACTTCGTCGGCCGTGCAGCGGAGCAGACGTTGGTACTCGGGGTTCGCCATGTCCAGGATTCGGGTGCGGAGAGCGTCACCGCCCGGCTTGGCAAAGAGGTCTTCGAGCAGTCGGCCGAATTTGACGGTGATGACCTGCCACCCGGCTGCGTCGAACATCTTCTCGAGACGGCGGGCGGCGATGTTGGGCACGACGCGATCGAGGGATTGGCGGTTGAGGTCGACGATCCATACGATCTCGCCGAGTTCTGCGATACCCGGGTCGATGATCGCTTCCCATACGGCACCTTCGTCGAGCTCGGCGTCACCGACCAGTGAGTACTGGCGTCCGCTGAATCCGGTTCGTGCGGAGTCGTCGGGGCCGAACCGGTCCTCGACGAAGCGTCGCGACATCGCACCCCAGATCGGTGCGGTGGCACCGATTCCCACCGAGCCGGTCGAGTAGTCGACAGTGTCGGGGTCTTTCGAGCGCGACGGGTAGGACTGCAGGCCGCCGTAGGCACGGAGCGTCGTCAGATACTTCTCGTCCAGTTCGCCGAGGAGGTAGTTGATCGCGTGCAGCACCGGGGAGGCGTGGGGTTTGACCGACACGCGGTCGCCGGGCTGCAGCTGCTCGAACCACAGCGACGTCATGATCGAGACCATCGACGCGCAGGATGCTTGGTGTCCGCCGACCTTCAGGCCGGTCGAGTTGGGCCGAATTCGGTTGGCGTGGTGGATCATCGACGTCGACAGCCACAGCACGCGCTCGGCGATGTCGTGCAGGTCTTCTCCGTCACCGACCGGCGATCGACGGCCGGCGGGGCTGATGCTGGTCATGACAGATGGCTCCTGAGTCGACGATGAAGAACGTCCTGATGCCGGCCGAGGCCGAAGGGCACGTGAGAAGAACGGACGACGCGGGACCGAGTGCGGTCCTGTGGTCCGGGCGGGCGTTCGGGTTGCGAATCGCCGGAAAGGTGCAACTGAGCTGCGATGGGGGACAGTGGACCAGCCGCTTCCCTTGTTGCGCAAGTGATGCGGCAGAAATGGTGCAGATTGCATGGTTCAGGGGTGCATGCTGATACGAAACTTGGTCGTCCTGACCTCAATCGTCCCTGTCCGGACGGGAGTGCGTTGCTGCCACGACCGCCTCGAAAGTGTCGACGACCAATTCGACCACCGCATCGAGTTCGAGATCGGGGGTGTCGAAGTACGCATCGGCAGTCCGGTCGAGAAAGCCGGTCCATCCGGAGATGGCGGCACTCTGCAATGGAGACAGGGGTTCCGCGAGTTCGGCGAGGGCCGCCACCTGTCGAGCGCCCTCTGTGCGGGCTTCTCGGACGGCGTCTTCGACGACGGAATCGCCCAGTTCTCCCTCGCGGATCACCCGGACGTAGAGGGCGCGGTGACGTTCTAGGAACTCGATGTGGCGTCGGACGAAGCCTTCCACGCGAGCCCGCACG
Organism: Rhodococcus sp. IEGM 1330; assembly: GCF_033142445.1. NCBI lineage: Bacteria > Bacillati > Actinomycetota > Actinomycetes > Mycobacteriales > Nocardiaceae > Rhodococcus > Rhodococcus sp. IEGM 1330. The sequence continues at coordinate 38,060 of NZ_JAWLSB010000017.1, read as the reverse complement.
GATTGCTCACCGGCCTCGGGTTCTTGGAATTCGGCCAGCTTCGCCAGGACGTCTGCCAACGCTGCAGCAACGAGACCCTGTTTGTCGGTGAAGTAGTAGAACAGCAGCCCGTGGGCCACCCCTGCACGACGCGATATTGCCGCTGCGCTGATATCGGCACTGTTGCCCTCGGCCAGTAGTTCGATGGCGGCGTCGATCAGGGCCTGGCGACGGTCCATCCGGGGACGGGCGCGGCGGGACCGCTCGGTACCGGGGGACGCGTTGGTCGACACCGATCCGACATTAGTGCACGAACGGTCTGCCGGTTTGACCAATGATCAATATATTGACTGATAGTCAAACCCGCCCTAGCGTAGGTCACATCAGCGTTGCCGAGGAGAGGCGAGTTCGATGAGTTCGACGCAGGAAGAGCAGGGCCGGACGCCGACGCGGGTCGGACCCGACTACATCGCCCACTGGGTGGTGAAGTCCGCCCGTACCGAGGAGATGGTGCGGTGGTACGGCACCGTGTTCGGTGCCGAGATTGCCTACCAGGACGAGCAGATCACGTTCTTGACCTGGGACGACGAGTCACACCGCCTGGCGATCGTCGCGGTGCCCAAGCCGGTACGGTTCCTCTTCCCGCTCGCCAAGCTTCGGCGCAAGGCCTACGGAATCGACCACATCGCGTTGACCTTCGTCTCGCTCGAACGGCTGCTCGAGAACTACGTCCGGCTCAAGCGTCTGGGCATTCTCCCGGTGTGGTCCATCAACCACGGGCCCACGATCTCGCTCTACTACGAGGATCCCGACGGCATTCGCCTCGAGTTCCAGGTCGAGAACTTCGACCCTGACAACACTGCGGCGTTCTTCTTCACCGAGGAGTTCGCCAAGAACCCCATCGGCGTCAACATCGACCCCGATTACCTGCTCAGTCAGCTACGCAACGGCGTGCCCCACGAGGAACTTCGTCGGCGGAAAGCCGGAACTAGACCCGGGCACCCGGTGATAGCCAACAAGAAGACCATCACGCCGAAAACTCTGTGACCGAATCAGCTGCTGATCCAACAAGGGGGAGAAAGAATCACATGTCTGTCAACGTAGTTCGAACAGCCGACGGTTGGTGGCGTCTCGATGGCGACCGCGCTGTCGAGATCGACACGATGGCCGAGACCACCCGCGAACTTCTCGCCGACCGCGGTGTCATCACCGGCGCGTCGGGCGCGGGTACGAGTGTCGGCGAGCTCGAGCTCGTCTCTCCGATCACCACACCGTGCCGGGTGGTGGCGCAGCTGCTCAACTATCGATCCCACGCGATCGATGCCGGCTCCGACCCGAGCACGTTGCAGCCGACGTTCTTTCGTAAGTCCTCGGCGTCGGTCAGCGGTCCGTTCGATCCCATTCGTCAGCCGCCCGAGGTAGCACTGCTGGATTACGAGATCGAACTCGGAATCGTCATCGGTGCCGAGATCCCGATCGGTACGACGGTAACCGACGACAATCTCTCGGACTACGTTGCCGGTGTGGTCGTGGCCAACGATGTATCCGCTCGTGAGATCCAGTTGACGAAAGTCCAGGTCTACGAAAGCAAGTCGTACCCCACGTTCACCCCACTCGGCCCGCGATTGGTGCTCCTCGACAACGACGAGCTTCGCCGTATCCCCGAGTTGCACATGACGCTGGCCGTCAACGGCGAGACCCGCCAGGACCTGACCATCGGCAACGACCTCATTACTCCGCCGGCCGAGGCGCTCACGAGGTTGGCCCGCTTTCAGAACATGACTGCCGGTGATGTGCTGCTGACCGGAACTCCCATCGGCACAGCTATTTCCGCTCCACCGAGGATTGTTCAGAAGATCGGTGAGCTGATTCCGCCGGCCCTGAAGTGGAAGTTCTTCTTCGCGCGCCAGGCGAAGAATCCGAAGTATCTCTCGGTGGACGACGTGATCACCGCCGGTATCAAGACCGCCGATGGGGGCATCGATCTGGGTACTCAAGAGACGGTGGTCCGATGACTGTCCCGATCGTCGTGGTCGGAGCCGGTCCGGCTGGTTGTACCGCCGCTTTGTTGTTTGCGCGCCGAGGAATTCGCAGCGTTGTTCTCGAGCGACGGGACGCACCGCTGTTCCATCCCGCCGCGCACGTGATCAACGCCCGCACTCTCGAGATCTGGAACGAATACAGCCCCGAGCTGGCGCGCTCGATCGCTGCGATGTCGCCGCCGCACGAGACTGTCAACCTCATCAGCTGGTTCGGCGATCTCGCGGACGAGGCCATCGGTTCGATCGACCTGCTCTCGGACCCCGAGCGCAAGGCAATCGTCGAGAGTCAGAGCCGGTTCCTGGTCTCGCACATCGGTCAGCATCTGCTGATGCCGGCACTGTGGGATGCGCTCGACGCCGAACCGCTGATCGAGTTTCGACGCGGATGCGCCGTCGAGTCGATCGATCCCGACTCGTCCGGTGCTCGTGTTCGTGGGCGCTGCGCCAACAGCGTCGCCGAGATCGAGGCCCAATACGTGCTCGCGTGCGATGGTGCCAACAGCGCGACCCGAGACGGTACCGGGGTGGGTCTGACCGGACCCGTTCTGGCGAATATGGGAAGCGCGTTCTTCACCTCGAAGACGCTCTTTCCCGACCATGCTCGTCCGCTGCTGAGTTGGATCTACACGCCTGAGCTGTGTGGCGTGATGATCGCGCACGCCGACCATCGATACATCGTGATGACCGCCTACCTGCACCCGGAGCAGGAGATCGCCAAGGACAGTCGCGCTTTCTGGTCGCGCACACTGCCGAAGGTGTTGGGCGATCACGAGTTCGATCTGGAATCGACCGGAACGTGGGTGATGACCTCTCAGACCGCCGATGCGTTCCGTCGTGATCGCCTGCTCTTTCTCGGCGATGCCGCGCATCGGTTTCCGCACACCGGTGGTTTCGGCCTCAACTCGGGTGTTCAGGACGCCCACAATCTGGCGTGGAAGCTCGATGCAGTGCTGTCGGGAGCCGCGGCGGACTCGTTGCTGGACACCTACGACACCGAACGTCGACCGGTGGTGGAGAAGTTCGCGAAACAGAGCGTGGACAACCACTTTCGGATGGACGCCATCGGGAAGAAGGTAGGCATCACCAACGTCATGTTGGCCAAGGCAACCACTGCGATGGGCCGTGCGCCGCTGAACAAGATCCCCGGTCGATTCATGGCCCCGCTCGCTGCCACGGCAACGCGGAAGCAGATGAGCCGATCACGCAGGGTGAACCCACAGGTCGCCGGATCGGCTCGACTCCGCCAGCAGATCGCCGACGCCATTCCGCTCCAAGTGGAGCACTTCGTGTCGACCGGCCTGCAGTTCGGCTACCTCTACGCCGGTCCGCTGATCGCGCAGGACTCGTCGAGCACGCCGGCCGAGGACGTGGTCGACTACGTGCCCACCACCTATCCGGGTGCCCGCCTTCCGCATGCGGTGCTGTCGGTGGACGGCACGCTCGTGGACGCACACGACACTCTGGATCCGAACAGGTTGACGCTGTTCACGTTTGCCGGTGACGACTGGGCTCCGGTTGTCTCGACGCTCGCAGCATGGGGGCCCGGGGTGGTCATGGTTGCGGCCGACGCGCCGGCGGGTACCGAGCGCCGACAACTGATCGACCTGTACGAGGTCGGCACTACCGGGGCGGTACTCGTGCGACCCGACGGACATGTCGCCTGGCGCACAGCAGGTTCGGCGTCCGCTGACGGTTCGGAACTCGAACGATTTCTGACCACGCAGTGGGGACGCTACTTCACTGCCGTCACCGGCCACTGACCCTCGGGCCGCTCGCGCACCTAGACGTCGACGGTCAGCCCCTTGTTTTCGAGAACGGCACCGAGGTTGCTGACCTGAATCGGCGTCTCGCCGCGCTTGTAGCGCTCGATGTACTCGGCTTCGGCGGCGTCGCGTGCGCGGCACGCGTCGATGGCCGAGCGAACCTCGTCGCGGCGCGTGAGTACCACCCCGTCGCAGTCACCCTTGATGACATCGCCGGGGTTGATCAACTGACCACCGAAAACCAACGGCTGATTGATCGGGCCGAGAGACTCCTTGACCGTGCCCTGGATGCACAGGTACTTGCTGAAGACGGGAAATCCGAGTTCACGGATCTCGCGCGAATCGCGAACGCCGCCATCGGTGACCAGTGCGGTGATTCCCCGGGCTACACAGGCATTGGCGAGCACGTCGCCGAACTGTCCGGCGGGCTGATCACCGGAAGAGACGATGAGGACGTCTCCGGGCTGAGCGTAGCTGATCGCCACTTGAAGCATGATGTTGTCGCGTGGATGGCAGACCACGGTGAAGGCGGAGCCGCAGAACGACATGTCCCGATCGAGTGGCTTGATCGCGTCGTCGAGCGCACCGGAGCGACCCTGTGCCTCGTGGATGGTGGCTGCCGAGAACGTGCCGAGCTCGTCGATGAGCTGCCGGTCGGCGCGATCGATCTTGGTGGTGACGTGAACCATGAGACTTCCTATCGAGTGAGGGCGGAGACCGCGGTGGAGATGGCCGCGGCAGCGGCACGAAGAGTGTCCTCGGACGTGGCGAACGAGACGCGGAAGTAGCCGTCCGCGCCGTAGGCCGAGCCCTGGATGGTGGCCACGGACGCGTGGTCGAGCAGGTACAGCACGACGTCCTGATCGCTGCTCAGAACCGTGCCGTCCGGGGTGCGAGCACCGATCAGGTCTGCGCAACCCACGAACAAGTAGAACGCGCCCTGCGGGAGAACGGGTTTCAGGCCTTCGATCTCGTCGAGCAGCTCGAAGGTGACGTCGCGGCGACGACGGTAGCTGGCAACGGATTCGGTGACGAAACTCTGATCGCCGGACAGTGCTTCGGCCGCTGCCGCCTGGCTGATCGAGGAGGGGCAGGACGAGGACTGTGACTGCAATTTGTTGATGGCACCGACCAACTCGGGATTCCCGACGCCGTAGCCCAGACGCCATCCGGTCATCGCGTAGGACTTCGAGACACCGTTGGTGAGAAACACTCGATCGCGAAGATGTGGGGCGACGGCCGTCAAATTCGGGACGGGCGCATCGAAATACGTTATCTCGTCGTAGATTTCGTCGGACAAGACATGGACCTGCGGATGCCGGTCGAGCACCTCCGCCAGTCGAGCGAGCTGATGAGCGGTGTAGATCGCTCCGGTCGGATTGGACGGGGTGTTCAGTATCACCCAGCGCGTGGCCGGGGTGATGGCGGCTTCCAGACGTTCCGGGGTGAGCAGGAACTGTTCGGACTCGGGGCAATCCACGACGACGGGTGTGCCGTCGTGAGCGGCGACCATGTCCGGATAGGAGACCCAATACGGGGACGGCACGATGACCTCGACCCCGGCCTCGACGGTTGCCATGAGCGCCAGGAAGATCACCTGCTTGGCACCACCGCCGATCGTGATGCGGCTCGAGTCGTAGTCCAATCCCGTCTTGAGGTGCAGTCGCTTCGAGATCGCTTCCCGGAGGGCGGGGATTCCGTTGACGGGGGTGTACTTGGTCAAGCCGTCGTTCATGGCCGCTACCGCTGCACGTTTGATGTGCTCGGGTGTGTCGAAGTCCGGTTCGCCCACAGTCAGGTCGAGGATGGCGCGGCCCTGTGCCTTGAGCTCTCGGACACGTTGGGCAGCAGCAACACTGGGTGACTCGCGCATGCGGGTGACGCGGGAGGCGAGGGTTTGGGAGGGCATGGAGATCTCCTGTGAAAGAGGTGAGGTCGAGTCAGAATTCGAGAAGTACTTTGCCTGATGCAGCCGAATCTTTGGCAACAGCAAAAGCTTTCAGTGCATCGCCAGCGGGATAGACGTGGGTGACGACGGCTCCCACATCGAGCGAGCCGTCGGCCAATGCGTCGAGCACCTCGTCGATCTCACTGTTGAATCGGAAGGATCCGACCAACTCGAGTTCACGGGTGATCACCAGTGACAGGGGAGCCGGTTGCATCCCGGTGGGAAGCAGGCCGAGCATCACTATCCGGCCACCGCGAGTTGCGCCGCGGATGGCGGACTCCAGCCCGAATCGGTTGCCGGAGCACTCGATCACCACATCCGCGTCGACTGCGGCAATGGCGTCGGAGTCGGCCGCATCCAGGGTTTCGGTCGCGCCGAGCTCGGCGGCGATCCTGCGAGGAAACTCGTGTACGTCGACTGCGGTGATCGACGACGCCCCCGCTCGCTTCAGCACCGCTACCACCAGTGCGCCGATCGGTCCGCAGCCGATGACCAGTGCGCTCCTGCCTGCTACCTCGCCGGCCCTGTCGACGGCATGCCAGGCCACCGCGGCCGGCTCCGACACCGCGGCGGTGCGGAAGTCGAGGCTGACCGGGAGCGGTCGGAGCATGCGGGATGGAAGTACCGAGTACTTCGCGAACGCTCCCTCGGTGTGCGGGAAGTGCGCGGCGCTGCCCAGGTAGGTGCATCCGGGCGACAGATTGGGGCGATCTTTCGGATAGCGGGATGCGCCCGGTGCCGGAGTGGCCGGGTGTACGGCGACGCGCGTACCCGAGCTCGGTCCCGAGCCGTCTGCGGCTACGCTGACCACGGTGCCGACGACCTCGTGCCCGAGCAGCATCGGGGCCCGCAGAATCGACTCCCCGGCCGCGCCGTGGGTCCAATAGTGCAGATCGGAACCGCACACGCCACCGAACGCCACCTGGACGACGGCCTCGTCAAGTTGTGGTGCGCGTATCGAAATCTGTTCGACGCGTAAGTCGTTCGCGGCGTGTGCCACCACGCCCAGGGTCGTGATCGGGACGGTGGTCGAGTCAGTCATTGCGTCGGATGAAGTCGAGACCGCCGGGCACCTGGAATGTCGGCATTATTTCCATCAGGCCCATGTTGACGTGGCGGGGTGCGTCGATTGCGAACTCGATGGCGTCGGCGATGTCCTTGGTGGTGATGGACTCGAATCCCTCGTAGAAGGTGTCCCAGGCTTGTTGCATCGCCTCGGGTGTTCCGCCGAGGTTACGTCCGAAGATCTCGGTCTCGACGCGTCCGGGGCAGATCTCCGTCACCCGAATCCTTTTGCCTTTGGTGTCGTTTCGTAGCTGTCGAGAGATTTGATGCACCGCTGCTTTGGTGGCGTGATAGGCGGTGTGACCGTAGAAGTTGTACAGGCCTGCGATCGAGCTGATGTTGACGACGTGGCCCAGATCGCGCTCGACCATGCCGGGTAGGAGCAACCGGCACAGGTGCAACACCGCGCGCAGGTTCACGTCGACCATTGCGTCGATCGACTCTTCGGACGCGTCGAGAATGTTGCCGGTTGCCGAGACGCCCGCGTTGTTGATCAGGATGTCGATCTCGAGGCCTGCGACGGCCTCGGCGAGGGCGGCAGTATCACTAATGTCGACGGCAAGGGGGATCATTCCGGTGCGGTCGGCGATGTCGTCGAGCTTTTCCTTGTTTCGAGCTACGCCGTAGACGGTCAGGCCGCGCTTGGTGAGCAGTTCGGTTGTGGCAGCGCCCATTCCGGTGTTGGCTCCGGTGACGAGTGCGGTGTGGTAGTCGTTGAAAGTCATGCTGTTTCCTCAGAGAGTGTCGCGCAGTGGCTGGTGGGCGCGGTCGGTGATGGTGCTGACGGCGATGAGGGTGCCGAGGGCGGTGATCACCGCGTAGAACGCAGGGACGTAGATCCCGAAGTGCGGAATCAGCCAGGTCATCAGCAGCGGAGCAGTGCCGCCGAAGAGCGCCGACGAGATGTTGTAGCCGAGGCCGTATGCGGAGTAGCGAACTCGAGTGGGGAAGAGTTCGACGATCAGGATGTGGATGACGGCCGTGTGGCCGGCGAAGATGACCGCCATGATGCAGGCTCCGAGGATGGCCAGCGGCAGGCTTCCTGTTGCGATCAAGGCGTAGCACGGGATGCCCGCTACTGCCATGGCCGCGGCGGCACCGGCGATGACCTTCTTCCTGCCGATTCGGTCGGACAGTGCTCCCATGAAGGGAATCGCGATGCAGATCGCGACCAGTGACACTGCGGTCACCAAAAGGGCAGTACTGGTGGGGAATCCGATCTTGTCGCCCTTGAGGAAGGTCGGCATGTACGAGAACAGAACATAGTAGCCCGAACCGTTCATCAAAGGAATGAACAGAGCGAGGATCATGGCGCGGCGGTGTTCGGGTGACGAGAACGCTTCCTTGAGCGGGTTCCGTGACAGTCCGCCTTCGGCCTTGAGCTTCTCGAAGTTCGGTGTGTCGCTGATCGCCTTGCGGATGTACCAACCGATGACACCCATCGGGATTGCGACGAGGAACGGAACACGCCACGCCCAGCTTGCGATCCCACCGCCGTTGATTGCCGCTTCGTTGAGCCACGGCGACATCGCGAAGGCGACCATGGTGCCGGTGAGAAGTGCCAGGAACGACGCGATCTGGGCATAGCTGGTGATCTGGCCGCGTTTGTTCGCCGGGGCATGCTCGGCCAGGAATGTCATCGCACCCGCGGCCTCTCCACCGACCGAAAAGCCTTGCAGGATGCGCAGGAAGATCAGCAGTGCCGGGGCTGCGATGCCGATGGCCTCGTAGGTGGGGAGCAGACCGATGCCCGCGGTGGCGACCGAGATGAGCAGGATGACGAACACCAGCATCTTCTGCCTGCCGATGCGGTCTCCCAGGATGCCGCAGACGACGGCACCGAGGGGGCGAACGAAGAACGAGATCGCGTAGCCGGCAAAGACCAGCATGAGTGCGTCGGAGGATTTGGATACGTCGAAGAAGACGATTGCGAGCGCAGTCGCCATGAAGGCGAAGATGCCGTTGTCGTAGAGCTCGACGAAGATGCCGACGCAACCGGCGGCAACGACCTTGCGGATCTTCTGGGGGTCCGGAGGTGCGGGTGCGGTGTCGGTGTTGTCCGGGACTACTGAGTTGGTCATGCTGACTCCAGTGTGAGGGCAGTGCACGGGTCTTGGGAATGGCTGATGTGATTCGGGATCGACAGAGCTTCGAACACAGTGCGAACTCGGCAGCGGAGTTGATCGAGACTGCGCTGCTGGGCTCGGTGGGCTTCGACTGCACCGGCGATGCCCACCCGGGTGAAGATGACCTTGTTGCCAGGGCGAGCCTGGCCGAGCCGGTCGAGGCCGATCGTGGTGACGACGGCGAGGACCGGGTATCCGGCGGTCACTCCGCGCCCCCGGTGGAGGACGAGGAGCTCGTTGCCCGCAGGTACTTCGACGGCCCCGACGGGTACGCCGCGAGAGAGCATTTCCGCCGTCGTAATACGTTGCGGTAGAGGATGATCGATGGAGGGTGCAAGACGAAGGCCGATGTGATTGCTGGCGTTGCCGATCGTGAACTCGGTGGTGAACAATCGGTCGGCGGTGTCGCCGAAGTCCTCGATGTCGGGGCCGTCGGTGACCGGGACAGTCCAGGTGTCACCGAATTCTGGTTGCGTCGCACCCAGGCGGAACAGCGGAATGTCGTAGTGCGGGTGACGGATCGGCGCGCCGTCGACGTCGACCCCGATGCGGTCGCCACCGGAGAAGGGACGTCCGAATCCGAGAACGGTATCGGGAGCGCAGCTGTTCTGTAGTCGGTCGGCGTGAACCGAGCCGTGCACCGCGATGTAGCTGTGGAGCCCACGGTGAATGTTCGTCACAGTGAGTGTGCTGCCTGCGGGCAACACCAGAGGTTCCCACTGCGGTACTGCCACACCGTCGACGCGGATATCTGCCGGTGCACCGGTGACGGCGACGAGCATGTGGGTATCGGTGGCGGCCGCGAAGTCGAGTGCAGTCAGTTCGATCAGCGGTGCGTCGGGATCGCTTGCGACGAGGGTGTTGGCGGCTCGCGCGCTGTATTGATCGAGTGCGCCGCCGGTCATCTGTCCGATACGGCTGCCACCGTGGCGACCCAGATCTTGAAGGACCGACAGGCCCGGTGTGAGGACGGTGATCGTCCCATATCGGGAGAGGCGTTCACAGTTCATGGTGATCGCCCCACTCGGCGGCGGAGATCGGAACGAACTGGAATGTGTCGCCGGGTGCGTACGCAGAAATCGGGTCGGAAGCGATGTCCACCAACGTCACCGGAGTCCTGCCGAGGACCTGCCATCCGCCCGGTGCCGGTCGCGCGGAGACCACGGCCTGGTGCCCGGCTACGGCGACGGCTCCTGCCGGGACGCTGGCGCGCGGGCTGGCTCGACGCGGAATGGGCAGTCCGAAGTCGGGCCCGTCGAGCATCGGTGCCCCGCCCGGGGACCCGTAGCAGCGCATGGTGAGTGGGCGGGCGCAATGACGTGCGATCACGTCGGCTTCGCTCACGTCGAGCAGCGTTGCCACGACGGCCAGATCGGGTCCGTGTTCCCCGCCGTACACGACGGGAACCTCGAAATTGCGCGGCAGCCGAGCGGCACCGAACGGCGTGGAGTCGAGCTCGGATACGGCTGCACGAATATCGTGGTGAGACACTGTTGCGCAATCGAATTCGATGAGCACTGCGTCGTAGGTGGCGATGGTGCCCAGAACTCCTGCGATACCTGCGGCATCCACCGCGGCAGCGATGCGATGAACCTCGCGCCACCGCTCGTCCGGTGTGGCGGCAGCAGAGGTGATGCGCACAGCTGAGTCGCCGCAGTCGGCGATAGCTGGGGCGGTCACGCCGTCCGCCTCGCTTCGAGTACCCGGCTCAGCGGCTCGATCTCGACACCCGCCGCGAGAAGACCGGCACGAATCGCCAGTGCAGCATCCACTGCGCTCGGGCTGTCACCGTGCAACAACACAGTGTCTGCCGAGATGGGAATCGGGGTGCCGTCGACCGCGTCGATGATGCCGGCGGTCACCATTCCGACCGTCCGCCGGACGAGTTCGTCGAGATCGTCGATGACTGCGCCGGTCTCGCTGCGAGGTACGAGTGTGCCGTCGGGCCGATAGGCTCGATCGGCTATACCGACGATGCCCACCGCGATCCCTCTCGCTTTGGCCTCGTCGGCGAGGTGACCGTCCTGGGCCAGCACGACCAACGTGGGATCGAGCGAGGCCACGGCGTCGACGACCGCGGTCGCGTAGTCGCGGCGAGTAGCGACCAGATTGCCGAGTCGTCCATGAGGAGCGACGTGCGCGACGGTGGTTCCGTGTGCCGAGGCGAAGGCTTGCAGAGCGCCGATCTGGTACAGCATGTCGGTGCGAACTTCGTCTGGCGTGAGGTCCATTGCTCTACGGCCGAACCCGGCGAGATCGGGGAAGCTGGGGTGGGCACCGATTCCGATGCCGCGCTCGACACAGCGACGGACAGTGGTGTCCATCGTGCGGGGATCGCCTGCGTGGAATCCGCACGCGATATTGGCAGAGGTGAGCACATCGAGAAGCGCCTCGTCGTCACCCATTGTCCACGCGCCGAAGCTTTCGCCCAGATCTGCGACGAGATCGATACTGATGGCCATTTCTGCGGTGCCTTTCGGAAGGTGAACCGGAAGCGTCGGAAGGTCGAACGCTCACTGTCGTGTTCGTGTTGTGGACGCTACGCAGGAACGACGATTCCGCGTTAATACCCGTTCGCAGTGATGTAATAGGAAAGGCATATGCTCCTTGACGTGGGGTTTCGTGTCCCGCGCCGGCCGCTGTGCCGCAAATCGGTACATCGCTGTCGTTCGTCTGAAACGGTGAGGAAACATGTTCGTGAATGCCGATGATCGAGACCGACGGGAGGCCCTGTAGCTCATGGATACCCGACGTCTGTTCTCGTTCATTCGAATCGTCGACGCCGGCAGCATCACCCGCGCGGCCGACCTTCTGCATATTGCGCAACCGGCATTGAGTCAGCAGATGACGGCGCTCGAATCGCATTTCGGGCAGCAGCTTCTGATCCGAAGCAAGCAGGGTGTCGAGCCGACCGATGCCGGTCGCGCGCTGTACCGCCACGCGCAGGTAATTCTGCGTCAGGTCGAGAGCGCTCAAGCCGAAGTCAGCGTCGTGGGAAGGGAATTGGCAGGCGGGGTGTCCGTGGGGCTCGCGCCGTACAGTACGGTCACGGCCATTGCGCTGCCACTGTTGACTGCTGTGCGGGCTCGTTATCCGAGCATTTTGTTGCATATCAACGAGAACTTCGGTGGTGTGCTCAGCGAGGCGATGATGACCGGACGGATGGACATGGCGTTGCTCTACGACGCTGGTCCGATCAAAGGAGTCACGTTCGAACGGTTGCTCACCGAAGAGCTGATGGTCGTGGCACCGTCGGGCACGGGTTTGCCCGGGGAGACAGGAAGTGCCGTTTCTCTGTTCGAGCTTGCCGACGTGCCACTTCTGCTTCCCGGACGGATGCATACCATCCGCAAGATGGTCGAGTTGGCGTTCGAGACCACGCTGACGCAGCCGAAGATCGTCGGCGAAGTCGAATCGGTGACCCTGATGGCGCAGGCGGTCCGAAGCGGTTTGGGCGCAACGATTCTGCCGTTGTCGGTCGCCCGCCGAATGATGAATGTGCAAGGCCTGGAGCTTCGTCGTATCGAACCGTCCATCCAGGTTCAGGTATCGCTCGGCACACCGGCGAACCAACCACTGTCGAAACCGGCAGAGGCTGTCCGTGAAGTACTACGAACAGTCCTCGCCGATTACGTCACTGTGCACTCCAAACCTGCAGAATGATTGTCAGTAGCCGCGAGAGAGATCGATCCGGGCATCCAATTCGTCACCGGCTGTGAACTTCTCGACGTTCCGGCCGATGTGCTTCGCCAGCGCCGACGACAGTCCCGACGCGGGGTTGGCGATATGCGGGGTGATGATGGCGTTCGGCAGGGACCACAGCGGGTGTCCGTCGGGGAGTGGTTCAGGATCGGTGACGTCCAGCGCGAGGCCACCTATCCTGTTGTCCTGTAGTGCTTTTGTCGCTGCTTCGGTGTCTATCAGTGATCCGCGGGCGACGTTGACGACCCATGACCTCGGTCCGAGCTTGTCGAGCGCGGCAGCATCGACGAGGTGGGCAGTGGCACTGGTGGCCGGAGCCGCGATGACGACATGGTCTGCGCGAGTCCACGCCTCACCGGTTCGATCGGCCGGTAGCGTGTCGACCGCACCGGCCACAGGAACTCCGGATCGTGTCACCGCAAGAACATCCGCGCCTGCCGCATGCAGGAACGGGATGAGGGCGCGGCCGATTCCGCCGCAGCCGACGATCGCGACTGTTGCGCCGTCCAGAGTGCCGACGAGCGGGTCGAATTCATCCTTGCGCCAGGAGGTTGCAGCGAGCTGCGCAGGCAGGCCTCGAACTCCGGCCAACAGCAGCATGATCGTGTGCGAGGCCACCGTACGCGCGTAGGCACCCGCGGCCGAGGTCCATACCCGACGGTCGTCCACGATTCCGGCGTCGATCCAGGCCTCGACCCCGGCCGACGAGAGTTGCACCCAGCGAACCGAATCGGGAAGGTTCGACGGGAAGTTGTCGGGTCCGGCCGTCCAGACCACGGCGTCGGCGGTCTCGATCGGACCGAGGATGCCGCCCGAGGAGGTAACCGCCTCAGCCACAGCAGCACTGTCCTGTGGCCCGAGATATATGCGGGGAGCTGTCATCGATCTCTCGTTTCTCTTTCAGACGACGGCGGTCATGCCGCCGTCGACGTACAGAATCTGTCCGTTGACGAAATCGGAGGCGCTGGAGGCAAGGAACAGTAACGAGCCCACCAGTTCTTCGGTACGACCCCACCGCCCTGCGGGCGTCCGTTTGGCCAGCCATGCAGTGAACTCGGTGTCGTCGACGAGAGCCTTGGTGAGTTCGGTGTCGAAGTAACCGGGTGCGAGCGCGTTGACCTGAAGACCGTAGGGCGCGAGATCGGCACACATGCCGCGGGTCAGCATTTTCAAGCCGCCCTTGCTCGCTGCGTACGGTGTGATTCCGGGGCGACCCAGCTCGCTCTGGACCGAGCAGATATTGACGATCTTGCCGTGCCCGCGAGCAACCATCGCTCGCGCGAACTCGCGCCCGACATAGAAGGCGCTGCTGAGGTTGGTCTCGAGGACTCGCCGGAAGTCGTCGTCGGCGAACTCGAGCAACGGCGCACGATGTTGCACCCCGGTGTTGTTGACGACGATCTCGACCGGCCCCACCTCGTTCTCGATGGTCCGGGCAGCGCGTGCGACTGCAGCCGAGTCGGTGACGTCGAATGCGTGCGCGTGCACTGCTGCACCGGTGTGGTCCGCGAGTCGGGCGCGGGTGACCTCCAGCGCTTCGGCATCTCGTCCGTTGAGCACGACCACCGCGCCTGCCTCAACAAGCCCGGTGGACAGTGCGAGACCGATCCCGCGGCTCGAGCCCGTGACGAGTGCGACCTTGCCGTCGACGTCGAATATGTGGTGGCCGGTCACGTGGAGACCTTTCGTGGGAGTGAGAGTGCGTCGACGATTCGGCGAACGAGCTCGGTGGGAGGGTGATCGAGATCTATCGTCACGCCGGCTTCGTCGGCACCGAGTGGTTCCAGGCTCGACAGCTGAGAATCGAGAAGTCGGGACGGCATGAAGTGACCGGCGCGGCCCGCAAGCCTGGCCGAAATCGTCTCGCGGGATCCGCAGAGATGAACGAACACCAGTGTGGGGACCGCGGACCGAAGCTGATCGCGGTAACTATGTCTGAGGGCCGAACAGGCCAGCACCGTGCAACTTCCGAGCCGATCGTGGTCCGCGACCCACTCGCCGAGGGTGTGGAGCCAGGGCACCCGATCGGCATCGTCGAGTGCCATCCCACGTGTCATCTTGTCGATGTTGGCCGCGGGGTGATGATCGTCGGCGTCGGAGAATGCGGCCCCGACTTCTATCGAAAGTAGTTGTGAGACAGTTGATTTACCGCATCCCGATACGCCCATCACCGCGATGTGACGAACTGGATGGGCTGGCATCGACGACCTTTCCGCTCACTCGCTCGGACGAGCGGCAGCACTGACGAATCTTCACCACCGCACCCCGATACACAACGGCTTGCGCTATACCGGTTTGGTGTGACGTCATACATCCAGGGACTGGTTGGGTCGAAGGCAACAGGCTCGGTCCGAACGTCTTCGCCGGGCGCAGCGGCTACGCCCGTCTGGCAATGAAGGCCGGGGTGCCGATAGTGCAGTGGTGACCGCAGGAGCGGGTGAGTCTCTCCTCGTCGTCAGTAGCGGACAGCGCATCGCCAAAGCGCTTCGGCTGCACAAGTCGGCGCTTGGGGTCAAGACGGTGCCGCTGTCGATATCCATTCCCTGGGGCGTCAATGTCGGGGTGGTCGGGTTGCTTCCGTATCTCCCCCTTCCGACGAAGCTTCAGACGTCGGTCCTCGCGCCGATGCGTCCCGAGCCAGACGAGTCCGCGGAGGATTTCGCGCACCGCGTTCACTCTGCGATGCAGGCAGAACTCGACGAATTGACGAAGGACCGCCTGCCGGTGATCGGCTGAGCTGTCAGCCCGGTCCTTCCCATCCGCACGCTTCACAGGAGGCATAGATCCGGCTGTTTCTCGGTCCAACGGCCGGCGAATCGATGACGTTCTCTCCCAACGTGATGTGTTCACAGATGGGGCATATGCCTCGGTAATCGAGGTTGAAGCTGTAGGTGAGCACTCGGACTCGATCCTGTACGTCGAATGCCGCTGCCGTGCGTGCCACGGTCGAGCAGCATGTGTCCTCGGCAGGAAGGTTTGCCGAGGTTCGAGTCGCCGTTACCCCGCGCTGGGTGAAGGGGGCCGGCCATGGACTGCCGCTTCTTCGCGATCGAACTTGTCGACGTGAGCGACAGTAGACCCCGAGCCCCTTGCTCGTCGAGAGCCGATTTTGTGACGATCCGGACCGTTCCTGTTGGTTTGACATCGGGCGTACGGTGGGGGAATCCGGTGAAGGTCATCACCGTCGACAGGCCTCGCGCACGTCAACAGGTGTAATGACTGCACCATCTGGGACTCGATCCAATGACCGACCGACCATCCGAAGATTCGACGCCGAACGGAACCTCGGCGGCATCTGATTTCGACGAAGAGATACTTGCGGCTCTCTCGGCACCGACGCGCCCTCCTTCTGAGGAAAGCTATTTCGCCGAGGACACGTTCGAGGCACTAGACATCTTCCGTGGAATTCTGCTCGAGCACAGTCGATTCGAGACGCTCCTCCAGGGGCTCTGCGAGCAGGCGGTCGCTGCAGTTCCAGGAGCTGATATGGCAGGAGTTACTCTGCTGCATCATGATTCGGAGAATCCTGCAACCGCAGCGTGTTCGCACGCGCGTGTCATGGATGTCGATACCGACCAATACAACGCCGACGAAGGCCCTTGTCTCGAAGCCGCTCGAACCAACCGCATCGTCTGTGTCCGAGTCGACGAGGCCGCGGCCCGCTGGCCGACGTTCGCATCCGCTGCCGAAGGGATCGGAGTCAAGAGCTATCTGTCCGCACCGCTTGCGGTCGACTCCGAACACGCCGGATCACTGAACATCTACAGCTTCGACGGTGATGGCTTCAGAGACGTCGACGAAGTTCTGGTCAAGATGTTCGTCACAGCGGTGGAGGCCGCGGTGTGGAATTCACGACATACGGAAGAAGCGAAGCAGGAGTCTGCCGGTCTGCGCGAGGCCATGAGAACGCGCGCCACCATCGAGCAGGCGAAGGGCATCTTGATCGCTGTGCGAGGCATCTCCCCCGATGCAGCGTTCGCCGCTCTGGCGGAGCAGTCCCAACGTGAGAACACCCGGTTGGCGGTCGTGGCGGCGCGGGTCGTGAACTCGGCTGTCGAGGGCACACGCGAGCATCGTTGATTCGATCGGTGCGGACCACGGGCCGTAGGGTCGGGGTCACGCCGTCGTTCAGACCACCCGAATGCTTCAGCACAATCGAGCCGACCTGCAGCATCGAAGGTCGAGAAGGTCGAGTCTCATGACCGACACACCTATCCACGACGAATTGCAGAACTTCATGAAGATGAGCGCACGCGGGAGTGATCGGAAGGTCGAACCCGTAGATGCATCGCTGCCCGTCGAAGTGCCTGTGCACGCCCCCGCGAGACACCACAGGGCCTGACGGCGCCCGACACCGGGGAAGACTGACTCTGGTCGGCTAAGAGAACGGCTGGGCAGTGGGGTCGATCGCTGCGTGAACTCCGCCGCTGTAGGACGTCGGAAGTTCGCGGCCGCACAGAGTTTCGGCCTCGTCAGCGGAGATCCCGAGCGCTCGCAGCACGCGCTGCGTCGTGCCGTCCACTGTCGCTGCTTCGTCGCGCTCGGGTTGGGCGAGCAGCAGTCGCCCCATGGACAGCAGTGAACCGGCCACGATCGCGAGTGCGACATCTGCGTCGTCCACATCGAATCGCCCTTGGGCGGCAGCTGATTCGATATCGCGGCGTGAACGCGGTGCCAGGCCGCCGGCCGCGGCGAATGCGGCGGCCTCGGAATTGAGCAGGACGAGACTCAGTTGCGGCTCGAGGCGGAACAGTCGTCCGGACAACCGGAAGGACTGGGTGAATTTCTCGACCGGGTCGGCCAATCCCACGGTGAGTGAGTCGAGGTAGTCGCCTGCGGATTCGAGGGCCGCGTCGATGGCTGCCTGCCACAGCTCTTCTTTGGTCTCGAAGTAGTTGTAGAACGATCCGTTGCTGACATCGGCGGCCTGGGTGATTTCCAGAACGGGTGCGTTGGTGTTGCCGCTCGCCAGGAATCCTTGCGCGGCCCGAACGAGGGCGGCTCTGGTGCGAGCCTTTCGGCGCGCGACACGGTTGCCTTCGACCACGGGCTGCTCCTACTCGACAAGTTGTGAGGCCAGCCTATCTCCTGTCAAATATGACGAATTCGTCAAAAACCTTGACTGGCGATGGTCTCATGGGTGACGATATCGTCATTAACTGCTCTGCATCGAGGACGTGCACATGACCCATGTTGATTCGATTCCCCAGTACCGAACGAACATCTACTCCACCGACGCCATTCTCGATCCGTACCCGCACTATGCGAGGTTGCGGGAACTGGGCCCGGTGGTGTGGCTTCCAGGTCAGCAGGTGTTCGCGATCCCGCGGTATGCCGAGTGCAAGACAGTGCTGCTCGACGACGAGACCTTCGTCTCCGGGGACGGCGTCGCGCTCAATCCCATTGCCAACCGGCTCGGCCGGGGTACGACCCTCAACAGCGATGGCGACGAGCACACATCGAAGCGCGCGGTTCTGGCTCACCGTCTGACTCCGAGGGCTGTCCGGAAGATGACAACGGCGATCTCGGAGAAGGCGGAGAGCATTGTCGATGCCGCGTTGAGCAAGCAGTTCGTCGACGGCGTCGACGACCTCGCAACGGCCCTGCCCATGTCGATCGTCCCCGACCTCGTCGGCTGGCCGCAGGACGGCCGCGAAGACCTCCTCCGTTGGGCCGGTGCAACGTTCGATTCCCTGGGCCCCGTCAATCGACATTCGGCGACCGCGGTGAAGGCTGCCACCGAGATGCTGAGCTTCTCGAAGCGGGTGGTGCGCGAGCGGTCGGTCTTGCCCGGAAGTATGGGCGAGGACGTGCTGATCGCCGCCGACGAGAATCGACTCGAGAAGTCGGCGTGCCCGGCACTGATGATCGACTACCTCGGCCCATCACTCGACACCACCATCGGAGCGATCTCCGGCGCACTGGACCTGTTCGCTCGACATCCCGAGCAATGGCAGGCGATACGGCAGAACCCGGACCTGATTCCCAACGCTGTCAACGAGGTCGTCCGGTACGAGTCACCCATCCGAGCGTTTTCTCGACGGGCAGTGCGCGACGCCGATATCGGCGGATCGAGAATTCCCGCTGGGGCCCGCGTGCTGGTGATCTACGCGTCGGCGAACCGCGACGAGCGGGAATGGGACAACCCCGACGCGTTCGACATCACCCGCGATGCGGCCCGCCAACTCGGCTTCGGTTCGGGTACGCACGGCTGCGCCGGTCAAGGATTGGCGCGTCTCGAAGCGCAGACCATGCTGCGGGTGCTGGCGCGCCGAGTCGAACGATTCGTCCCCTCGGGAACACCGAAAAGGGTCGTCAACAACGTCATTCACCGATACGAACGTCTGCCGCTGAAATTGGTGGCAGCAGAAGGGACACCGCAATGAGAATCGACGTCGACTGGGAACGGTGCGAAGGGCATGGAATCTGTGCCGATCAAGCTCCGAAGGTCTTCAGCCTGGACGACGAGGGCGAGCTTCACTACGCCTTCGACGGCAGCGACATACCCGAGGACCTTGCCTCCGCGGCACGTTCGGCGATCGGCGCATGTCCGGTAGCGGCTCTCCGAGAGAGCAAGTGAGCGCCACCGACCGCATTGTCGTCGTCGGAGACTCCATCGCCGGGTGCACCGCCGTCCGCGAGCTCCGCGCCCGTGGGCACCAGGGTCCGATCACCATGATCGGTGCCGACGACGACGGCTGCTACGCGAGACCGCCGCTGTCGAAGCATGTGCTCAAAGGTGAAGCAGCCAAGGCCGAAACGTGGGACCTGTCGGATCTCGACATCACGGCGATCGTCGATCCCGCGGTGTCGTTGGATACCGAGACTCGGACCGTGACCACGGCCGATGGCACCGACGTGCCGTACGACGCCTTGATCGTGGCCACCGGTGCGGCCGCGCGCCGGATAGCCGCCCCCGGCCAGGCCGGCGAGATCGTGTTGCGGACCTTCGCGGACGTCCGCGCCCTGCGTCCGGCACTGGACGAGGCTTCGACCGCAGTCGTGGTGGGTGCAGGGTTCCTCGGCATGGAGGTCGCCAGTGCCTGCGCTGCACGCGGGATCGCGGTGACCGTCGTCGATGTGGATCCACCGTTGCAGCGGCTCCTGGGTTCCTTCCTGTCCGACGCGATAGTCGCGCGAGCCGAGGCAGCCTCGGTCGAGTTCGTTCGGGCGGACGCCCCCGTCGCGTTGGTGGGTGATCCCGTCACGGGTATCGAGTTCGCAGATCGAACGCTGACCGCCGACCTCGTTGTCACCTGCGCCGGTGATGAGCCGCAGACGGGTTGGCTGGACGGTACCGGGATCGCGGACCGGATCGGGGTCGGGATCGACTACCACTGCGCTACAACCGTTCCCGGAATCTTTGCTGCCGGAGATGTCGCCTACTCGCGCACGGCGTCCCGTCGAGCACCGTTCTGGTCGAATGCAGTCGCGCAGGGCAAAGTTGCTGCGGCCTCCGCTCTCGGCGTCGAACCGACCTGCGCACCCACCGACGATTATTTCTGGACCGAGATCCTTGGGTTGTCCATCAAAGTCGTCGGTCCTCTTCCCCTGCAGGGGGATCCGACCGTTCTGGAAGGATCCGTCGAGGACGGGTCTGCCCTTCTGCGGTGGACTCACGAGGACGGCCGCACCACCATCGTCGCATTCGGCATCAAGAAGCCCGTCGGTCTGCTCCGGCGTTTGGCTCGCGAGAACACTGTCTCCACTACCTGAGGAAAGTAATCATGGCTATCGGCTCCACACTTGTACGACGCCTTCCCGAAATCGTCGGGTTGGGACGTGCGGCAATCGGAATCGCCCATATGGTCGCGCCCACTCGCGCCAACGAACTCCTGGCCGGACCCGACGCCGCCGTGGCGACCACGCGTGCTGCCGCCCGCACCTTCGGAATCCGAGAAATCTACATCGGTGGCGGGCTGTATGCTGCCACCAGGTATGCACCGAAGTTGTTGCGCCCCTTGCTGCGTGCGGGGGTGGCAGTCGATGTCTGGGATACCGGTGCCTTCGCTCTGACCACATATCTGCCGCAGCGGACGCGCGTGGCGGGCTGCGCCATCGCCGGTGGCTTCGTTGTTGCCGGTGTGCTTGCCGACGTGCAATTGGGTAGTTAAAGCACTGTCGGCCCGGATGCCCTCGTAACCGGACCGATCGATCGTCCGGCCATGCGGCAACTGTGTGCAACAGTTGCCGCATGGCCGACAGAAGACACCCCGCGCAGTGGTGGATCTGGTTGACAGCACCTACGGCCGTGTTCGTTTTTTTCGTGTGTGGGGTCGTCCTGTGGGCGTTCCTGCCGCCCGTTGTGTTCTTCCCCTTCCTTGCCCTCGCAGCCTGGGCGCTCCTCGTCCTGGGGGCGGTGTGGCTGATCCTCGCGCTGGTCGGCTGGTTCAGATACCGAGCCCTGCGGTGGAGTGTCGTGGCACCCGTCCTCGTTGTGCTGACTGTCGGACTCGTTCTGCTGTCGGTACCACCGAAATTTGCCTTTGCAGTGTCGGAAGATGCACTCACCGACGTCGCTGTCGATTGTCCGAAAACATGGGAAGACAAACGAATCGGGCTGTACAGCGTGCAGTATGTTCGACCCGTCGACAACGGTTGCTTGTTCTTCATCGAGGGTGGCTTGATCGACTCGATCGGTCTCGGCTACTTCCCGGACGTCGCCCCTCCCCTCGGCGAACCCGAACATGACCGCGACATCGGCTATCAGGAGTTCGACGGTGATTGGTATCTGTTCGTGCAGCGTTTCTGACTCATTAGGTGCCAGGCCGACGCCGCGATGAGAGGTAGCCAGATAGAGCTGAAGTAGGTGTCTGTCAGAACACCAGCGAGCGGGCAGGCAGCCCGGCCACTCCTTCTCTGGCGAATGCTGCCCAAGTTCGACGGACCCTGGCGGCCAACGCCGTCGGCGGTGTGTAGCCGGCCAACATGGGCGCGTCCGACCACGCGTCACCGAACAGCAAAGGCAACTCGATGCAGTGACACGCCCCCAACGGTGCACCCTTCGGTGCCCAGTCGACTCGGTACGACGCGACCTGACCACCCGCGCGGTGCCACATCTTCACCATCGAATCCACGCCGAACAGCATGTTGGTGACGAGACGGACGACCGGTGCGGTGAGCACCGAACTGACAACGCCGAACCTGTTCAGCCACAGCATGTTCGACACGATGTCGACAAAGGGTGCAGCATCGTCCCTGGTGTGACCGATCAGCAGTTCGACGCGAGTGGCGGTCTCGAGTAGGGCGGCGTCGGGGTCACCGGACAGTGGCTCGAGGTGAGCAACCGGCCCGAACGGCATTCCGCCTGCGGCACCGAACCTGCGCACGGCCTGAGTCACGGCACGCTCTGCATCGAGCACCTCCGACGCAGGTGCGGTGGCCGGGTCCGCGGAGAACCGATCGGCGAAAGCCTTTCGTGCTGTGTCGTACAGAGCCGAACGGCCCGATCGCAATCCGAGCGGCGCGCTCTGCACGATTGCTCTCGTGAACAGCCCTGCGGCCGCCTCGCACGCCATCAGGGAGAGGATGGCATCGCCGCCCGCGGATTGACCGAACAGGGTCACAGTGGTCGGGTCACCGCCGAATCGAGCGATGTTGGTCGACACCCATCGCAGTGCTGCGATCTGATCCTGAACGCCGATGTTGCTGTCCCCCGTGTCTTTCGGGGTCAGGTAGCCGAACCCGCCGAGCCGGAAAGTGACGCTGACGACCACGACGCCCTCCCGCACGAGGTGATCTGCGTCGTACTTCTCGGCCTCTCCGCCGCCGGAGACGTAGCCGCCGCCGTGCAGCCACACCATGACCGGAAGTCCCTCGGCCGCAGAGGGAGCGGTCACCGACAGCACGAGACAGTCCTCGCTCTGTTCGAGCCGGTCGATCATCGGACCGGTGACGTTGTCGAGCCGAGAGGGCAATTGAACGCAGGCCGGACCGCGGCGGGTGGCGTCGCGCGTCGTACCCGGGGTGTCGACCGGTTCTGGCCTGCGAAAGCGCGTGGCGGTGGCATAGGGGATTCCCCGTGCGTGGATCAGCCCGTCGGATTCGACGGCTTCGAGATTCCCGCTGGTGGTGCCGGTGATCGTTCGCCGCGTCGACCCGGCCGTCATCTCGTCGTTCAAGTGAAGAACCCCCTGTGTCGAACAGCGCGAGCATACCGTCCGACCGCCACGACAGACGTGGCGTCATAATCGGACCATGCGGTCCAAGCAGAAGATTCTCGATGCCACACTCGGGCTGATCGCCGAGTCCGGCTTCGAGGGTGTCACGATCGCGGCCGTGGCTCGCGCTGCTGGTGTCACGCGTCAGACTGTGTACTCGATCTTCACCACCCGCGAGGACATGATCTCCGAGGCAATGATCGGACTCGTCGTCGATGTCATGGGTGGGATACGGGAAAAGGCCGATCAGGCCGAGACTCCGACGCAGTTCATCGTCGAGACGATCGTCGCCGCACGCCATCTCATTCGGCGGGAACCTGTTCTGAATTCGTTGCTGCGCTCGGGCAACGCGAACCCGCTGTTCGACGCGGACATGATGGATCGTGCGATACCGGTGGTACGTCAGTTCCTCGACGGATACGTCGCGAGAAATCCTGGCTTCGATTCCGCGCAGTTTCGCGGCATCGATGCCGTCCTTGTGCGGGTGGGGCTGTCGGTCATCCTCTTCGACGACCCCTCCATTCACGAGGACGACGGTTTGCGTCACTACCTCGAGCGGTGGTTGATTCCCGTTCTGCCTTTTGCTTAGTCAAGAAAACTTGACACCTATGGTCGCTTCTGTCTAGTTTTGCACGGCGCGTACATGTGACCCGAGTCTCGGTGCGTGCACATCCGCGAATCTGGGGGGAACGTGTCGAATCTGAACCGTCGGTCATTTCTGGGCGCTACTGCGGTTGCAGGCCTGGCCGCAGTGGCGGGTGCCGGCGTGGCCCGTGCAGCCACCGGCACCAGAACTCAGATTCCGCTCACCCGCGAGGACCATCGCGTGGTCGTGATCGGATCGGGGTTCGGCGGTGGCGTCGCAGCATTGCGCCTGGCCGAGGCCGGCATTCCCGTTCTGGTCCTCGAGCGCGGAAGGCGTTGGCCCACAGGGCCGAATGCCGATACTTTCCCCAACGCGACCGCGCCGGACAAGCGGATGCTGTGGTACGGGTCGAGCCCCAATCTTTTCGGTAGGCCGGTTCCGTTCGATCCGTATGTCGGCCTGCTCGAGGCTGTCCCCGGCGACAACATGACCGCGTTGTGCGCCGCGGGTGTGGGCGGCGGATCCCTTGTCTACCAGGGAATGACGCTGCAGCCGTCGCAGGCCGTGTTCGAGACACATTTTCCGGTCGAGCTCGACTGGACGAGATTGAATGCAGTCCACTACCCCCGGGTCGCGCAGATGCTGCAGCTCGCGCAGGCCCCCGACGAGTTGATCGACACTCCCAATTATCGAGCGGCGCGAGTGTTCGCAGACAATGCGCGGCGCGCGGGACTGCCGGTGTCGAAGATTCCGATGCCGATCGACTGGAATTACGCGCTCGACGAGACGCGCGGGGTGATGAAACCGTCGTACACCAACGGTGCCGGAGCCTTCGGAGTGAACAACGGCGGCAAGCATTCTGTCGATGTCACCTATATCGCGGCCGCCGAGGCGACCGGTCTGGCCACCGTGGCGACGCAGCACAACGTCACGCATGTCGAGCGCGCTGCCGACGGCCGCTGGATCGTCCACGTGGACCGAATCGATTCCGACGGAACGGTGTTGGAGAACAAGATCTTCACCACCGGTGCACTGATCATGGCGGCGGGAAGCCTGAACACCACCAAGATGCTCGTCCGCGCGAGGGCCACCGGAGCCATTCCCGACCTGCCGGACGAGCTCGGGCAGGGCTGGGGCACCAACGCCGACCGCATCTACGTGTGGTCCAGCATCGAGCAGCAATTCGGTGCGGCACAGGGCGGTCCGGTGGTGTTCGGCAGCTTGAACTGGGACGACCCACGCACCGCGCATACCGTCATTCAGGCATCCATTCCGCCGTTGGGCGTCGACGCGCTGAGCACCATGCTCGTCGGGTACGGAGTCAGTGACGGCCGCGGGCACTTCGAGTACGACTCGACGCGCGATCAGGCCCAACTGCACTGGCCGGTCAACGGAGACTCCGTCATTCAGGACGGCTCCATCGATCCGACGGTTCGTCGCATCGCCGGCTCGGGCAGCATCCTCACCGACACCAATGCACTGTTCCCGTCGACCTGGCATCCGTTGGGCGGGGCCAACATGGGCCCGGTGTGCGACCTCGACGGTCGCGTGCACGGCCAACCCGGACTGTACGTTCTCGACGGTGCGCTGATGCCCGGCAACACCGCGGCCTGCAACCCGTCCATGACCATCGCTGCGCTCGCCGAACGAGCACTGGACAACATCGTCTCCCGCGACCTCGGCACCGTCATCTGACACTCGGAAGAAAGATACCGATGCACCCGTATCGCTCCATGATTCGTGTTCTCGTGGGCACCGCACTGCTGGCATCCTCGGTGACCGCGCTGGGTACCTCGACGGCACACGCCGATCCCGTCGACGACTTCTATGTGCCACCTGCGCAACTCGACGACAATCCGGGATCCGTCGTTCGGACCCAACCGATGTCGTTGTTCGCCGCTCTGCCCGGTGCAGACGGTGTGTATCCGGCGCAGGCGCAGCGCGTCATGTACACCTCCCGCACGCAGGACGGCGCGCCCGTCGGGGTGACAGGTACGTTCATCGACACCGACGTGCCGTGGCGGGGTGCAGGCCCGCGTCCGACGATCGTCGTGGCACCGGGCACGGTGGGACAAGGCGATCAGTGCGCACCGTCGCGGGCCTTCCCGACCTCGATCAACGCTGTGACACAACCATTGTCGATCTCGTTCAACCAGGAACTGTTGTCCTCGGCGCTGTGGGGGTCGATGGGCGCGAACGTGTTCGTCACCGACTACATCGGATTGGGCACACCCGGTCTTCACACCTATGTCAACAGGCCGGAGCAGGCCCATGCGGTTCTCGACGGTGCCCGCGCCGCACTCGAACTTTCGGGTGATGCGGACGCGCCCATCGGGATCTGGGGTTACTCGCAGGGCGGTGGTGCCGCAGCGGCTGCCGCCGAGCTGGCGTCGGAGTACGCGCCGGAACTCGATGTGAAGGGAACGTGGGCCGGCGCACCGACCGCCGACCTTCTGGATGTGTTGGGGACGGTCGACGGGACGCTCATCGGAGGCGTGATCGGTTATGCCCTCAATGGATTCATCGAGCGAGACCCCAGTTTGCTGGCTCTCGTGGACGACAGGCTGACCGATCAGGGCCAGGCGGTTCTGAACGAATTGTCGACCGAATGCATCGGCGACACCATTCTCGAGCATCCGTTCCTGCGCACGGAGTCGTTGACCAAGGACGGCAAGTCGATGCTCGAGAACCTTCGCACCATTCCCCAGGCCGGTGAGATCTTCGACGAGCAACGCATCGGTCGGCGCACACCCAACGCACCGGTGCTGATCACCAGCGGAATCAACGACGACACAGTGCCGTACGTGCAGGCCCGGCAGTTGGCGGAGGACTGGTGCGGCAGTGGTGCATCGGTCGAATTCCACAGCAACCCACTGCCGCCGATTCTGCAGGGTGCGGTGTTACCGAACCACTTCGGGCCACAGCTGATCGACGGCTACGGCGGAGAAGCTGCCCAGTTCTTGATGGACCGATTCGCCGATCTTCCTCTTGCGGCATGCAGCTTCGACTGATCATCGACCGCTGGCGTTGGCGAAAAATGCGAGAGTTTATGCGCCGCAACCGTACTCACGGTTCTCCGAGCGTCGAGCAGCGGGCGAAAGACTATGCCGCCGTTGCCGATGCGTTCGGCCTCGCCTGGCCGCGTGACGAGAGGCGTGTGCACGCACTCCTTCGCGGTTTCGGAGAGTCCGATCCCTCGGCGGTGAGCAGGTCGATCAGAGGGAATGCGATGTCGGCGACACTCTGTCCGGTCATTGCGTTGCGGGCCCGTGCTACCGATTAGGGACGCCGCGAACAGACGTCACGCATCGCGTCGGATCCGGGCTGTCATCGACGCGGGTGGTCCGACCATTGTGTTCCAGCCGATCGTTCGAGCCGTCGACGGCTCGAACGAGGGATACGAGGCTCTCTCACGTTTTCCGGAAGGCGGAGGCACCACCGAGAGGTGGTTTGCCGAAGCCGCGCACTGTGGACTCGGGGCAGCCCTCGACACGTCGGCTGTCATGAATGCCCTGAAGGAGTCCGCTCAGCTCCCGTGCGGATCGTTCCTCGCCGTGAATCTCTGTGCTGCAACACTACTGGCCGACTTCTCGTTGGTGGGACACCTCGTCGAATTCAGGCAACGACGGCAGCTGATCGTGGAGATCACCGAGCATGCCACCATCGACGACGAGGTCGGGGTGCTGGCGGTTCTGGCCGAACTCAGACGCGGCGGCGTCGACATCGCCGTCGACGATGTGGGCTCGGGCTACGCGGGTCTGCGCCACCTGGTGCTGCTCGAACCCGATGTCATCAAGCTCGACGCGTTCGTTGTGCACGGCATGAGGGAGAACCGGACCAAAATGGTGGTGGCCGAACTCATCCTGGAATTCGCGCGAAAGACCCAGGCGCGCTCCGTGTTCGAGGGTATCGAGACCGACGACGATCTCGAGGCCGCCACGTCGATCGGGGCCGACTTGCTGCAGGGCTATCGACTGGGTCGCCCTGCCGCGGTGCAACGGTTCGCGCAAGTCCCGTTGACCGACAGTCCGTGACAAGTGGTTTCATCGGCTGCGTTCCAGGGCTGGGCCCCGCGCCGACCCTTCTTCCGCCTAATTTAGGCGATGTTAGGCGTAAGCTAGGCGTTGACTGGGACGTCCGATCGAGTTACACGGCCTAAATTCACCGATGCTAGTTGCAAATTAGTCGAACGAGGAGTCACCATCGAGACACCCGCGCCGCCGCCATCCTTCGAAGCGATCGCGCGAAAAATTCAACTGTCGGACGACTCTGCGCGCATGTTCGAGATCATGCAGCTGACCAGCGATGTAGCCACCGGTGAGTACATGGCCTGGGACAGGTTGCGGTACAAGACGCCCCCTGCAGGCCTGACCCATGAGGAGTGGTGGTTCGGCGTGAAGGTGGCGCGATCGAGCTTGCTACGACCGCTCCCACTCCAGAGCGTCGACGGTGCTTTCTTCTCCTATGCCCTGCCGGATCAGGTGCTCAGGCTGCTCGACGATGTGACCAAACGAGCCAGTGGTCAGATTGCTGCGCCCGAAGAGATCACCAACTCGGCGACAAAGAACAAGTACGTCGTCAGTTCGCTCATCGAGGAAGCGATCACATCGAGTCAGCTCGAAGGCGCAGTTACCAGTCGCCGCGATGCCAAGAAGATGATCAAGAACAACTCCCGGCCGCGTAATCGCAGCGAGCAGATGATTCTGAACAACTTTCATGCGATGCAGCACATTTCCGAAAATCAGCGTGCGGAGTTCACGCCAGAAGCGATATGTGAACTTCATCGGATCGTGACGGACGGGACGCTGGACAATCCGGAAGCAGCCGGGGCGATTCAAAGCGATCCCGATCCAGCCGATCGGGTGAGGGTCTACGGCGAGCAGGATCAAGTCCTCCATGCGCCGCCTCCGGTGGACGAATTGCCGGTCCGGTTGCAGACGCTGTGTGACTTTGCCAACGCCGGTCCTGAATCGGATCCTTACGTTCCGCCGGTAGTTCGGGCACTCGCAGTACACTTCATGGCCGGATATGACCACTATTTCGAGGATGGAAATGGACGGACAGCACGTGCGCTCTTCTACTGGAGCATGCTCAAACAGGGCTACTGGCTGACTGAATATCTGACGATATCGCGCATATTGAATACGGCGCACTCGCAATATGCTCGGTCATTCTTGTTGTCCGAAGATGACGGTGGCGATTTGACGCACTTCATCATCTATCACCTGGGAATCATTCAACGTGCTTTGAACGACCTGAACGAACATTTGGAGCGTAAGGCATCGGAACTGGCAACAGCGAGGGATTGGCTCTCGGGAGCACACGGCGAACTGAATCACCGGCAGATAAATCTGCTGGAAGGTGCGGTAAAGAACGCGGCGAACGACTACACGGTGAACAGTCATCAGCGAACGCACGGCGTTGCCATGCAAACTGCACGTAGCGATCTCTACGACCTCGAGCGTCGCGGGTTCTTGATCAAGGCCAAGCGGGGGAAGGCTTTCGTATTCTTACCGGCCCCGGACCTGCATGAGCGTTTGACCGGAGCATGAAACAAGGTCAGGCCGCGAGCGGGAACACCGTTCCCGACTCGACGTCGTTGTATCGCGCCGTGATCTTGTTCAGCTCCATTCGGTAGTACAAACTCTGCAGTCCGAAGACGAAGGTGAGCAGAAGCCCGACGACCGAGCTGCAGGTCGGCTGGAGCCCGGCCGCGCGTTGGGCGTCGGCGATGCGGTTTCCGGTGTTGTAGTAGCTGATCAGCGGCGCGATGATCGTCCAGCCGAGGAGGAGCAGGACCAGCAGCGGATCGGCGACGGGTGCGTTCACCTTCCGGCGATCGAAATCCGCCATCTCACGATGAATGAGGTAGTACCAGACGAAGTGGTAGATGCCCAAGGTGATGAGCGGCAACAGGATCCAGACGACAACGGGATTGCGCCGCTTCATCGCGCTTCCCTGGGCGACGGGGCTGCTCATGGTGCTCCCAACACTCGTCGAGCGCGACCGGCGCTCCGGAGTGGAGCAAATGTCGCTCACCCCGGAGCCGACCCGACTAGCGCATGCCGGACGAGAAGCTCTCCCGCTTCGAGGCCTCGCGTGCCACCACGTCCTCGGCCGCGACGATCACGTCGTCCACATCGGAGCTCTTGACGACGACCACCCCATCCGCGTCGGCAACGATGACGTCGCCGGGGCAGACGACTACACCTCCCAGTGCGACAGGCTCGTTCAGGCGACCCGGTCCGTTCTTGTAGGGCCCGGCCGGTGTGACGCTTCGGGCGAAGACGGGTAATCCCAGTTCGGCCAACGCATCGGCGTCGCGTACGGCACCGTCGATGACGAAGCCCGCGATACCCAGTGATTTCGCACGGATACCGATCAGATCTCCGATGAGGGCGCGGGTGTCGTCGCCCGAGCCGTTGACGACGATGACGTCGCCGGGGCGGGCGTCGTCGAGAGCCTTGTGGATGTAGAGGTTGTCGCCCGATCGGGTCCACACGGTGTAGGCGCGGCCGGTGACCGCTGCGCCTGCCCAGATGGGTCGGAGCCCGGCGATGATGCCGAAGCGTTCCTGGGCGTCGCCGACGTTGGCGGCGGGCACCCGGGAGAAGCGTTCGATCATGTCGTCGGATACGGCAGTGGTGGAATAGGTTTCGGTACTCATGAGATCAATGCCTTTCGGGTGACTTATTGCTGGTCGGCGAGCAGTTCGGCGATGATCGGCTCGATCTCGGTTTCACGCTGTTCCCACAGGGTCGCGACGTCGGCCCCGGAGACCCAATCCGGTTGTGTCGCTGCACCGGTGAGCTTCTCGGCTACGGCCGGGTCGGCCAACGCGGTCTCGAGCGCATTCTGCAGTGTCGTCATCGTCGCGTCCGGGGTTCCGGCCGGTGCGGAGATGGCGAAATTGTTGGTCATGAACGGGGCGTCGTATCCCTCGCTCGCCAGCGTCGGGACGTCGGGGATGAGCTTGTTGCGCTCCTCGGTGAGTACCGAGAGGATGTTCACCTCACCCGATGCGAACTGGCCGTAGAAGCTCGAGACGCCGCCGAGGGCGAAGTCGGTTTCGCCCGAGACCAGTGCCGAGATCTTGTCGGCACCGCTGTTGTAGTGAACGATGTTGAAGTCCAGGCCCAGAGTGTCTTCGAGGGTGCGCAGGTTGACGTGGTCATCGCCGGCCCTGGAATCGGTGCCCACCGAGATGGTGCCCGGGTTCGCCTTCACCGCGTCGAACAGTTCGCCGATGTTCGCGTAGGGGCTGGACTTGTTGACCCCGATCACGATGTCGTTGGACGCGAACGAGCCGATGGGCGAGAAGCTGTCGCGATCGAAGCCGGCCTTTTTGCTCGGGTCGAGGTAGCGACCCAGTATCGACGGGATGTTGGTGAACCCGATTGTCTCGCCGTCCGGTTTCGCGTTGGCCAAGTAGTTCAGTCCGACGACCTGGCTGCCGCCCTCCTTGTTGACGACCTTGACCGGGACGCCCAGTTCGGCTTCCATGGCCGGGGCCATGATGCGGGCGAGGATGTCGTTGCCTGCGCCTGCGGCGGACGGGACGACCCATTCGACAGTGGCCCCGTCACGCGGGAAGGGTGCACCGGAATCGGTTGCAGCTGAGCTGCATCCGGCAATCAATGCAGCGGCGGAGATGGCCGCGACCAGGGTGGGCAGTGTTCTCATGAGACGGGCTCCTTGATGGGCTGGGTTCGGGTGGCGCGGCGGGAGAGGATGCGAGCCAGAACGGGGCGCAGCATTCCGAACAGAACGGCTGCGATGAAGACGAGCAGAAGAACTTTGTTGATAGGGCCTTCGACGAAAACGCCGTAGTCACCGCGAGACAGCGACAACGAACGTTGGAAGTTCTCTTCCAGCAGTGGTCCGAGGATCAACGCGAGGACGAGAGGAGTGAGCGGAATTTTGGTGAGGTGGAACAGGTATCCGATGACGCCTGCGCCGAGCATGATGAAGATGTCGAAGACGCTGCCGTTGATGCTGTAGACGCCCAGGAACATGAAGGCCAGGATCATCGCCATCAGGTAGTGGAACGGGATCTTCAGTACTGCGATCCACAGGCGCACCAGTGGCACGTTGAGGATCAGCAGAATGATGTTGCCGACGAGGAAGCTCGCGATGATGGTCCATGCGACCTCGGGGTTGTCGCGGAACAACAGTGGGCCGGGTATCAGACCGTTGATGGTGAAGGCGCTGGCCATGATGGCGACCGTCGCCGACGTGGGGATGCCGAGCGTGAACAGTGGAATCATCGACGACAGTGCGAGTGCGTTGTTGGCCGATTCCGGTCCGGCCACTCCCTCCACGGCGCCCTTACCGAATTGCCCCGGCCGCTTGGTGAGCTTCTTCTCCATCGCGTAGGACGCGAGTGAGGTTGCAGCACCAGGGGATCCGGGCAGCAGGCCCATGAAGAAGCCGATGACCGATCCGCGCATCGTGGGGCCGGCCGACCTGGTGATGTCCGCCTTGGTGGGCAGCAGCTTGCCGACGGCGAGTGGTCGTCGGCCGGCACCGCCGGCCGAGCGGGCCTGGATGAGGATTTCGGTGAGGCCGAAGCAGCCCATCACGACGGCGACGAGCGCGACGCCGTCGAACAGTTCCGGCATACCGAACGTGAATCGCTGAATGCCTTGGCCGGAGTCGATGCCCACCGACGCGATCGCCAGGCCGAGCCCCACGCTGATCAGTGCTTTCGCGGGGTTGTTGCCCGAGAAGCTGGTGATCAGTGCCATGCCGAGGAGTGCGACGAGAAACAGTTCCGGAGCACCGAATTCGAGTGCGAAGCGGCTGAACGGTGCGACGACGACGAACCCGACGACGCCGACGAGTCCGCCGACGAACGACGCGAGGGCGGCGACGACGAGTGCAGGCCCACCGCGTCCGCTTTTGGCCATCTCGTAGCCGTCGAGGGTGGTCGCGATGGACGAAGCCTCACCGGGAATGCGAAGCAGCACAGCGGTGACGGTGCCGCCGAACGCTGCGCCGTACAGGATCGCGGCGAGCATGATCAGAGCTGTGGTGGCGTCGAGCCCGAAGGTGATCGGGATCAGCAGTGACACCGCAGCGGCTGGCCCGAAGCCGGGCAACACACCGACGAGCATGCCCAGGACGCAGCCGAGAAGTGCGAACAGCAGATGCGTCGGAGTGAGGACGTTGATGAAACCTGCCATCAGATCGGGAAACCCCATGGCTCACAACCCCCAATCGGCCAGGAACGAAATGGATGACGCAGGCAGGGCCGTACCGAGCCAGACGTCGAACACCAGTCGGGTGGCCAACGTGGTGGCCACTGCGACACCGATGGCGACCAGTGGGGTGCGCTTGCCCACGAACGTCAGCACGACGGCGAGCATCAGCGCCATGGACAGGGTGTAACCGAGGGTGGGTAGGACCAGCGCCGCTCCGGCGATCGCTGCGACGACGACTCCGATTCTGATCCAGCCCGCGCGGTCGGGAAGCTCGGTCTCGTCGGCGTCCTCTTCGTTGTCGCTGGAGAGGAAGGCGACGGCTGCTGAGGTAGCGGGTTCGAGCTGCAGTTCCGGTTCGATGGCCGTCGTCCGCGGTGCTCGGACGAGCTGTATCGCCCACATCGCGCCGCCGAGGATCATGCCGAGTCCGCCGACCAGGGGCAGGAACCCTGCGCCGACGCCGGGGTCGGCAGCGATGCCGTAGCCGGTTGCCATGGTGACCGTCGCCAAGCCGACGACCAGTGTCGCGCCGAGCACGATCCATTCGATCGTGTGTTGTGTGCCGAGCAGTGTCTTCACGGCCGGCCGCCTTTCTGACGATAAGTTCGGATGTGGCCTGGAGGGTCGGCCGGATTGCTGTGCTGTGGATCACTTGCAATCTTGCACAGGTTTACAGGATTGTGGTTGAGTGTGTCAACAGACACAGTGGAAAGTGGAGGGTATGAGCTTCCGAACAGTGGTTGCCAGCAGCGGAAAGTCGCTCAGTGCGTCCGAAAAGCGCGTCGTCGCGGTGCTTCTCGGCGAGCCCGATCCGTCGAGTCTGCGTGCGGCTCCGGTCGCGGCCCGCGCGCAGACGCATGAGTCGACCGTCGTGCGGTTGGCGCAGAAACTCGGCTACAGCGGATTTCCGGACCTGCGCGCCGATCTCGAACGCGACAACCCCGAACCCGTGGCCTCGTCTGCTCTGATGCGCAGCGATACCGGTCACGAGCTGGCCGTCTTCGCCCGTGACGAGGCGCGTGCACTGGAGCGATTGTCGAGCTTCATCCCCCAGGAGCAGCTGGTGGACGTGGCGACCGCCGTTCATCGGTCGCGCGTGGTGTACCTGTTCTCCAAGGCCGACGAGCGTCCCGCAATGGACATGCTTGCACGCCGTCTCCGCAGGCTCGGCCTGGTCGTCGTCGAGCTCGGGCTGGGGGGAAAGGACCTCGCCGAGCGATTCGTCAGCTTCACCGAGGACTCCATCCTGATCGCATTTGCACTGCGCGAGGCACCGTCTCAGCTGCCTGCGTTGGTTCGGGAGGCGGAACGACGGGGCGGTACGTCGATCCTCATCAGCGATGCGCCGGGATATCACTTCAGGCCCGCGCCGACGCATCTCCTCGTCGCGCAACGAGGCGACGATTCCGAATACAACACCCTCATCATTCCCATCGCCATTGCGTATGCCTTGCAGCTGGCGATCTTCCACCTCGATCCCGATCGGTACGGGGCGGTGCGCGACGACATCAACGACGTGTCGAGGTTGGTCGGGGGAACCGACGAAATTCCCTTGCGCTGATGGCCTCTCGCGACTCGATTGCTCTGACCGTACAGGCGACGACGGCTCAGGCCGGATGGGTCGGGGTCCGGTTGATGATCGGATACCGAGCGATCGCCGAGGGCGCCGACACTCGAACGCTGGCGGTGATCGCGGCACTGTTCGCTGCGCCCGCGGTATTGGCAGCCCTGCCGATCGGACGCATCGCCGACCGTTTCGGTGGTCCGGTGGTGATCGTATCGGGAATCGTTCTGTGCTCGTTCGCAACCGGTGTACTCGTTGCGTTTTCGGCAATGTGGGCGCTGCTGGTGTGCACGGCGGCGTTCGGTCTGGGGAATCTGCTCATCATGGTCGGACAGCAGGCGTTCGTCGCGCACGTCCACGCCGACGGCAAGAACGAAAGTGCCTTCGGTGCACTGACTGCCGCAGCGTCGATGGGCCAGTTGGTCGGGCCGCTCGCCGTGACGGCCATTGCGTCGAGATTCGGCGGAGCGAGCGTCGAGAGCCCCAACACGACGGCAGGCATTCTCACTGCCGGTGCCTTCACCGTGGTAGCTCTTCCGACCGCATTGTTCTTGATGCTCGGCCGCACACACATTCGTGCGCAGAAGCCCGCGGAGGGCGAAGCGTCGGGATTGAAACTGCTGAAGCTGCCGGGCATGTGGCAGTCGTTGACGGTCAGCGGCGCGGTGCTGGTGACGGTCGATCTGCTGTACGCCTTCGTGCCTGCGTGGGCCGTCGAACGTGGAGTATCGGTGACGACGGTGGGGTGGTTGCTGGCACTGAGAGCGGGGGTATCGGTGGTGAGCCGTGTCGGCCTGGGACGGCTCGATGCGAGGTTCGGTCGCACTGTGCTGCTCAATGTTTCGCTCGCGGCCGGCGCTCTGGCGCTCGCGGTACTGCCCTTCGTGCAGGCCGTGGGCGCAATAGGCGTCATGATCGCATTGGGAATCGCGCTCGGTATTCCTCAGCCACTGACGATGTCGTGGGTGGTGTCGATCGTTCCGAAATCCACGCAGGGGGAGGCGTTGGGATTGCGGATGTCGGCCAACAGATCTGCGCAGATTCTCATCCCGCTGACGGTCGGTGCAATCGCTGGGCCCTTCGGGGTGACGGGCATTCTGCTCGGAAATGCACTGGTGCTCGGAGGATCGATCGTCGCGGCCTCCCACCCGCGGAGTCGAGGCTGACTCAACCGGCCTGAGTCAGCATCTTCACGTGCGGGATTCCCGCTTCCAGGTACTGCTCTCCCACTCGAACAAATCCGAAGCGCTCGTACCAGTTTTCGAGGTGCGCCTGCGCGGAGATCTCGACCACCCCGGGGTATGCCGCCAGCGCTGCCTCGACAAGTTCGCCTGCGTAGCCGCGTCCACGACCCGCAGCCGCGGTCGCGACGCGTCCTATGTGGACCGTGTCGTCGACGAGAACGCGGAGGGTGGCCAACACCTCACCGTTCTCGTCCTGGATCCAGAACAACTCCGTCGTCGGAAGTAGGTCCACGCCATCGAGTTCCGCCTCGTCGACGATCTTCTGTTCGTGTACGAATACTTCGACCCGAAGCGCCATGATGCGGTACAGAGTGCTCGGGTCCACGCCTGCAAGCGGCGCATGGTGAAGATTCGACACGGGGGTCCATTCTTGGAGGGGTCATCGCCGAGCTCGCGCGCTCAGGGACGGCACAATCCTCGCATGTAAGAGTGTGAATGCACGGATTCGAATCACTCAGTGTTGCGGGTTGTGTTCCTCTCGCAATATGCGTCCCTGCTCGACGGCCTGCGCATCTTTCTCGTCGTTCTTGTCCGAGACGCGGGTGTCGCGCGGCGGTAGTTGCAGTCGCTTCTCGGCGACGATTCCGGCTTGGAGTTGACGGCCACGTTCGAGTTCGGAATCCAGTTCGGCTCCGAACAGCAAGGCCAAGTTGGTGATCCAGAGCCAGAGCAGGAAGACGATGGCTCCGGCGAGTGAGCCGTAGGTCTTGTTGTAGCTGGAGAAGTTCGCGACGTAGAAGCCGAACGCGATGGTGGCCAGAATCCACACGATGATGCCCACCGCTGCGCCGGAACTGATCCATTTGAACTTGGGCTGCTGCACATTCGGCGTCGCGTAGTACAGAATCGCCACGGCGAGCACCACCACGATCAGGACCAACGGCCAGCGAGCTATGTTCCAGATCGTCAGTGCAGTATCGCCGAGTCCGACGGCGTCGCCCACAGCTTTGGCCACGGGGCCGCTGATCGCGAGCATCACGGCGGCCAGAGCGATGAGGGTGAGAGCGATAAGCGTGACCAGGAGCATCACGGGACGCAGCTTCCAGATGGGCCTGCCCTCGTCCACCTCGTACATGCGATTCATCGCGCGGCCGAAAGCGCCGACGTAGCCGGACGCAGACCACAGCGCACCTGCGATACCGATGACCAACGCAAAGCCCGCGGTGGGTGCCTGCACGAGTTGTTCGATCGGTTCGCGCAGGGTGTCGACCGCCGATTGGGGTCCGAGATCGCCGACGATCTGCAGTACGCCGTCGACTGTCGCCTGTCCCTGCCCGAACACACCCAACAACGAGACGATGGCCAGAATCGCCGGGAACAACGACAGCACGGCGTAGTAGGTCAGCGCGGCCGCGAGATCGGTGCATTGATCGCGGGAGAACTCTCGGGCCGTTTTCTTCAACACGTAGATCAACGACGGCTTGGTCAGATCCGTGGGAGAGTCCGCTTTGCGCGGATCGTCGGGATCGGCTTCGGTGGGTGCGGGATCGGTTGCTTGGTCGGCCATTGTGAGCGCATACCCGGGGTAGTGCGGTGGAAACCGGCATATGCGGCTGCCGACGTGCTGGATCTGGATTCGTCTACGCACGATCGGCGGGAATTCCGCCGATCGAGCCGGGGAGTGGAGACGAAGTTGCAGAATCTCTCTCGAGCCGTCCGCCGTGCCGGGGTTGTTCTACGCGAACGACGCCAGCAGGGCAGCCGAAGCCTGAAGCGGCGCATAGCCGTCCGGAATGACACGGCGGCATCCGTCGAGTTCTATGGTCAGTTGTCGCCGCGAGTTCGTGTCATCGAAGAACAGGGCTGTCACCACTGTGGACGCGGATGACGGACAGTCGGGTGCGAGTGGCAACGAATCGAATTGGACCGGCAGGTCGCTCCAGGTGGTGCCGTCGAATATCGTCGTGTCGAATCGACAGAACGTGCTTCCCGTCGACAGCCCGGTCGGCCTACCGATCCCAGCAGTCGGCGGCCGGTACACCGCTGAGCATGAGTACATGACTTCGATCTGTTCGTCCGGCAACATGATTCGATGGTCGGTCGTGGAGGTCTGGGTCAGCGTCATGATTTCGGCCAGGCCACCTGGCTTCGGCAGTCCACAGGAGTCCACGGGAAAGCCGGCGCGAACCGCGCGGCCGTGATCGTCGAGCAGCCAGAACTTTTCCAGATCTGCAAGGAGATACGCGTCCCGGTCGCAACTGCTCTCGAACCAGGCTGGATGCTCCGACTCTCGATCGAGTAATTCGATGGCTCTGGCGAAGTCGCCTTCCCAGCGGCGTTCGATGTACCCAACGGATCGGTCGGCAGCTACCGTCTCGCTCAGAAACGGGCTGCAGGTGATCGCAGCGGTCGGAACGAAGTCGTCCGGAATCGTGGCGAGCGGGTCGGCAGATCTCTGTCCGATCGGGTAGGGAACAGGGCACTTCAGTGAGTCGGCCGCGACGATGGCGGCGACCGGCCGATCGGGGGTGGTGATGTTCCACAGTGCAGCGCCGAGGATCACGACAACGATCAGCGCGAGCCACTTGCGGAGCATTCGCCCACGGTAGTCGCTCGGGTATCGCAGCAGAACGTCTGAATCGGGTGCAGCTGACCGCGGTGACGCTCGATGTCAAGCTGTCTGGAGTCGGTTGTCGTTGATTCCCACGCTCGATGCGGGCCGGGGTGTGTGTGGACGA
>NZ_JAWLSB010000016.1:0-85823 GCF_033142445.1 Rhodococcus sp. IEGM 1330 | reverse complement strand
AGTAGGACACCGCCGAACACAACATCCCAGAATGCCCCCGACCACCACGGTCGGGGGCATTCTGCATTTCGAAACCAACCAACACACCAACCAACCACCAACACACACACGCCCGCAGTCGCCGGCCGCGCACACAATCGCACCCCGGCCGCCCGTCATTTCCCGCGCATCCGATGAACGCGCGCGCATTTGCCGACACCCAGGTGAGGCGACCCGGACACGGCCCGTCCCCAGGTTGCCCGTCACCCCGACAATCGCCTCTCAGCGCACACGCGGGCGCATTCGTGATCCGCGCGCACAATCGCACTCCGACCACTACCTATTCCACCCGCACCTGACACACGCGCGCGCATTTGCGAACACCGGGGATGGGACCCGGGTGCCGGCGCGCGACGCGGCCGCGGACTGCGGACGCAAGGGTAAACGCGCGAGCGTGTGCGGGCTCGGAGTCTCGACCTTGCCTCTGGTCGCGGTAGGTACGAGTATCACTTGGCCGCGCACGGTGTGTCGGTTCGGTGCGTTGTCGTCGTCTTCGCACCACGTCGTTCCGAAGGCATAGTTGTCGCGAAATAGCCCGTGTTTCAGGTGAATTGGTGGACGACGAACTCGTGCGTCGTGCGTGCTGAATTTAATCGGTGGAGTTCGCCGCCTCGGCCGTGCATGATCGTGGCACAGGCACATCGCAGAGACCGTGGAGGTGGACAATGGCAGCAGAAGTGAATTACGTAGGCCGTCGAGTCGTCTATACGCGGCTTGCCATGATCGCCGATCATGCTCTCTGAGTAGGTCTTCGGCCGAATCGGTGCGGTCCGCCCGACGATATGTAGCAATCGATTCAATACTTCGCCGCTCAGCAATGCTGTGTATTCGGCGTCCACTCTTGTTGTAGGAGAACAGATGTACCACTACGAGCAGATACTTGACGAACACCGACAACGCGTCGCGCGTGGTACGCAGAACTACGAACGGCGTCGGATCGCGGCGGAAAGAGCTGCCGAAACTACTGTCGCAGAATCGGATTCACGCGAGAGTGAGGCTGCGGATACAGTGGCCTCGAACGACTGTGAACCGGAATCCGAGATCAGCATCGGGGTGATGTCGTCCCGCCACTGACAGTCAGGGCTCCATCAGATGTGAGTAGCGATCGCCCGCGGCTGCGATGAAGTCGCGAACGAACCAGCACGTAGGGACAACGTACAGTCCCTGCGTGCTGGTGTCGTCGAGAGCGTATTCAGTGAGGGCAGCGGCAAATCCCCGGCCGCGAAACTGCGGAAGTGTCACGGTGTGATGAAACGTTCTGGAGCTGTCCGATTCGAAGTATTCCGAGTACCCCGCCAACTCGGAATCGACATAGATCTCGAACCGATGGTCGGCACTGTCGTGGGTGATCTTGACCGCCATGGTGGTACCTCCTGGCCGAGTTCGGTGTCACCACGTTAACCCGGCACTCGTCCTGTGGGGTGTTCTGCGGTTACTCGAGCACGCATTGACGCAGTAGGGTGAGAGAAACCGAGTCGTGCAAGCGCCACCCGTCGCAACACCGCTCTTCATAAGTACGGGGCGCTCTCGAGGCTGAAGGTGGCAATCCGTGGAAGACACATCCGACCGGGGAATCAAGGCATTCATCCGAACCGTCGCTCAGCGCGGTGGACGCGCGGAGCGGCTGACGACGTCGCGACGCAATCCTGTGCAGGTCTGGTCGATGGACGGCACGTCGTCGTGCGTAGTCCGAGTGCGATCGAAGGTGACAGGTGATTGGAAGGCCCGCAGGCAGGACGAATCGCTCGAGAGTGACGACACCGGATCCTCGTATTGGGTGTTCGTCGATCTCGCGAACGAAGAGCCGCGCTTCTACATGGTCTCGTCCGAAGAGATGGCCACCGACATTCGCGGAGAAGTCGACCTGTGGGTCCAGGATTCGCCACTCCGTACCAGGACCGGGCATCACGCAATCGCGGTGGACCGAGTACTGCACGGCAGCGAGCGATGGGACCTGCTGGGTCTGAGTTCGACGTTGGACACTTCGGTCGACCTCGGCCCCGAACAGACGTGGGTTCGTACTCCACGGGTGAAGGCACCTCGTAAGTCGGCCAAGGCGACCGTCGAAGAAGAAGTGATCGACAACCGGGTACGCGTGGTCGCCGATTGCGAGGGCTATCGCCTGAGCGGCCGCTACGACCCCGAGACGCAGCGCCTCGAGATTACTGCAGGACCGATGGAAGGCCGACGGTTCGACAATCCTTCCGTCGCTGCCAGTGCGGTTGCCACACATATCAGTGGGGATGTCGAGGAACGTGACGGTTGGCAGTTCTGGCAACTGGACACTCCGGATCGTGCTCCGCTGGGATCGTTTCAGTAGAGAACTACAGCTCGCGACTGCTTTGTTGTGACTCCTCACCAAATTGGCTTTTCCGGTAAAAACGGGACAAAGGTCCGATTAATCTTGCGCTGGTAGGACGAGCTCCCTGTTTTAGCCTCTGGGTCGAATCGATGTTCGAGAGTTCGTCCGTGCATCGAATTCGGGCATCAGCGAGCTCAACGGTCGACAGTGCGAGGGGTGCTGTCGACCGTGGGGAGAGGTCTTCACCATGGAACATTCCTTCCGGACGGGCTCAGCCCATGCGTCCCGCTTCCTGTTCCTCATCGCCCAGTTCGTCGATCGGAGAATACCGGCCGAGTTCTTCTCGGCTCAGTTCCGCGAGCTGCAGAACACCCAATCCACGTATCTCGATGCCGACGTCTCTTCGGTCATCGGAATGTTGTCGGTCGACGTCGGCGCGTACCTGGGCGACGTCGAGATCCGAGGGGTGGACTACATCGACTCCGAACAACTCTGGCTGGCTGCCGGGCAGGCGTTCCGCGATCTCATGACCGTCCAGTCCGAGCACATCGAACGCGAGGCCGGGTGACGGCAACGCGCAACGTCACCGGAATCGATCACGATGCCGCAGAAGGTCTTCGAGCCGAAATCGTCTGTGAGTGCCGCGCATTTCGATCGGTAGATCGCCCGCATCGGCCAACCGTCTGACATAGGTGTCGGAAACGCCGAGAACCTCGGCAGCGTGCGAGGTGGTCAGCAACTCGTCCACGGTGCCGATGGACACCGCCCGGCCGGTCGAGAGCTGGGTGAGAAGTTCCAACACCGCAGTGCGTGCTGCGTCGTCGAGCCGAACCTCCGAACCGCCGATTCTGATGTCGACGTCTGCTCCGGTCCGCTCGTGAACGACCGCCGCCAACGAGTTGGCCGATCGCGACTCGAGAGCAGGCATGACGAATCGGAAGTCCATTCGTCCAGGATAGGAGCGTGTACAGGCGTCGGTACGCATAGGCTCGAAGCACCCAGAATGTGAGGAGTGTTTCAGTGCCGCAGTTGTTGCATCTCGATTCGTCCGCCGACCCGGATCGCTCGATCAGCCGCCGGGTGACGGCCCGGTTCTCGGACGCCTGGCATGGCATCGGCACCGACCACTCGGTGATCCATCGAGACCTGCACTCGAGTCCGCTGCCGCACCTACCCACCTCTGCGCTGCACTGGGCACCTCATCTGCGAACCGCCGACGAAACCGTCGAGCCATCCGCCGAGGCGTTGCAGGTCGAACTGATCGAGGAACTGATCTCGGCGGACGCGGTGCTGATCGGCGCGCCGATGTACAACTGGTCGATCCCGTCGACCCTGAAGGCATGGATCGACTACATACACGTTCCGGGCATCACCGTGCCGTTCGACAGTGACACGGCACCTCTCGTCGGCAAGCCCGTGGTCGTGGTGACCAGTCGGGGAAACGACTACACCCCCGGTACCGACAACGCGTCCGCCGACCACACCACCGCGCAACTGCGACAGGTGCTCGGACTTGCGTTGGGAATGGACGTGCATTTCGTTCCGGTCGACCTGACGCTCGCCGAGCGGGTGCCGGCGCTCGCACCGCAGATTCCGCAGGCACGAGCCAATCTCGAGGCGGCGTTCTCCGCCGTCGACGATCTCGCACTGCGATTGGGTGGAGCAACCGCCAGGTGAGGGCCGAGTAGCCTGGCGAGGTGCTCTCGAACGGCCTAGGCAACGACACCACTCGCGGTGAACGTGCATCGGGGCGCCATCGCGTCACGACGCCGTCGCGCGATCGCCTCCTCGCGCTCCGAATCGGCCGGGCTTTCGTCGCCACTGCGGCAGTTGCCTCGATCGCGGTGAGTGGAATCGGGTTCGCGGTGTACCGCGAAGCCACCACGGGACTGACCACATCGGATGCGCTCGACGGCATCGCGAACAACGATCCGAGTGGCAACGGCGAGGACACCAACATCCTGTTGATCGGCCTCGACAGCCGCAAGGACATGGACGGCAACGACCTGTCTGCCGAGTTCGTCACCGATGCGCTGCATGCGGGCGACAGCGACGTGGGGGGATACAACACCAATACCCTGTTGCTGGTGCACCTTCCGGCCGGCGGCGGGCGCGGGACTGCGCTGTCGATACCCCGCGACGACTATGTCGACGTTCCCGGATACGGCAAGCAAAAGATCAAAGAGGCGTACGGACTTGCGAAAGCCGACGCCGACACACAGTTGCTCGACGAGGGCGTCACCGATCCGGCCGAGCGTGAGCGTCGAGCGCGCGACGCGGGTCGACGATCGACGTTGACCGCGGTTCGTGATCTGCTCGACGTGCCGATCGATCATTTCGCCGAAGTGAACCTTCTGGGCTTCTACGACGTCGCAACAGCCGTCGGACCCATTCAGGTGTGCCTGAACAACCCGGTACACGATAACTACTCGGGGGCGGACTTCGCTGCGGGCGCGCAAGAACTGAGCGCTTCACAGGCGCTGTCCTTCGTCCGGCAACGCCACGGCCTCGACAACGGCGATCTCGATCGAACCAAACGACAGCAGGCCTTCGTTGCAGGAGTGATGGCCAAGCTCAGCTCCTCCGGTGTCATGGCGAACATCGGCGAACTCCGGGCACTCGTAGCGGGCACCAAGAACGACGTCGTGATCGATGCATCCTTGGATCCGGTGAAGCTCGCAGGGGGAGCCGGTGCAGTCATGCAGGGCGACATCGATTTCTACACGCTCCCGATCACGGGCTACGACACGATCGACGGGCAGGACGTCAACCTCGTCGACGTCGACGCCATCAGCGCCGAGGCAGCGCGGTTGATCGGCGACGCGCCTACGCCCGCACCGCCGATGACCGCGGCACCTGATCCAGCAACAACGCCGCCCCCGCTCGAGGTC
This sequence comes from Rhodococcus sp. IEGM 1330, assembly GCF_033142445.1. Classification (NCBI taxonomy): domain Bacteria; kingdom Bacillati; phylum Actinomycetota; class Actinomycetes; order Mycobacteriales; family Nocardiaceae; genus Rhodococcus; species Rhodococcus sp. IEGM 1330. The sequence continues at coordinate 80,591 of NZ_JAWLSB010000016.1, read as the reverse complement.
GTCGCACCGAATCCGGCCCTGGATCCGGCCACAGCCCCCGACGCGGGTATGCACAGCGACGGCGGCATTCCCTGTGTCGACTGAGCCCTGCGTCGACTGAACTCGCGCGGTGTCGGTCAGAGCGTCGGCGCGCTGAGCAGAACGTCCATCAGCTGTTTCTCGATCGCCGCGAACTGCGGCGTCGTGACGATCTCGAGCCCGCGTGGGCGGGGCAGCGTCACCTCGATTTGCCGTCGAACGTGGGCTGGTCTGGGGGAGAGGACGATCACGCGATCGGAGAGATAGACCGCTTCGCGGATGTCGTGCGTGATCATCAGCACCGTCCACCGAAACTCCGACCAGACCTGCTGCAACCAGGCCTGCATGTCGCTTCGAGTCAACGAGTCCAGTGCCCCGAAGGGCTCGTCGAGCAGAAGTACCGATCGTCCCTGCACCACCGTGCGCAGCAGCGCCGCTCGCTGGCGCATGCCGCCGGAGAGCTCGGACGGCCTGGCCGACTCGTACCCGTCCAGGCCGAACACCGGGAACAGCTCGCATGCTCGCGCACGCGCCTCCTTCTTGGCAACGCCCTGCACTTCCAGCCCGAGGGTGGTGTTGTCCAACACCGAACGCCACGGAAACAACAGATCCTTCTGCAGCATGTAGGCGCACGGCGGTACTCGAACCGTGCCGGAGTCGGGTCTGTCGAGTCCGGCCAGCATGTTGAACACCGTGCTCTTACCGGAACCGCTCGGGCCGATGATCGACACGAACTCGCCGGGACGAACACCGAACGACACGCCGTCGAGCACGGGCTTGTCGCCGAATGATCTGGTGAGATCGCGAACATCGATGCACGTGTCGGCGGTGTCGGAGTCAGACATGAAGACCAGCCGAGCCGTGGCGCGCCCAAGGCGCGACGAACCGCTCCACCACAAAGGTGGAGACGAACAGGACCACACTGATCACGGCCGTCACGGCAACCGCGGCGAGAACCAGATCGGTACGAAACGAGTTCTTCTGTTGGCTCATGTAGATGCCGAGTCCCGCACTGGCCCCCGCATATTCGGCAAAGATCGCGCCGACCACGGCGTAGGTGATTCCGATGCGCAGTGAGGTGAAGAATCGGGGAAGCGCCGACGGTAGCCGCACGTATCGAAACTGTTGCCAGCGCGAGGCACCCATGCTGGCCAGCAGCGATCGCGCGTCCCGATCGGCCGCCGCGAAACCCTCGATGAGCCCGATGGCCATCGGGAAGAACGTGGCCAGTGCGATGACCAGGATCTTCGGAAGCAGCCCGAAGCCGAACCAGATGATCAACAGCGGCGCAATCGCGATGATCGGAAGCGTCTGCGATACGACGAAGAGCGGTACGAACGCGCGCCGCAGCCACGGCGAGAAATCCACCGCGATGGCCAGCAACCACGCCAGGGCCAGGGAGACCGCGAAGCCGACGAGGGTCACCTGCAGGGTCGCCGCCGCGTTCTCGGCGATCGCATCGCGCTGCGCCCAACCCTGGACCACCACACGGCCGGGGGACGGCAGCACCTGCGGCCGGATGCCGCTGATCTCGACGTAGACCTGCCAGGCGGCGATGAGTAGAACCACGACGGTCAGCGCGGGCCACGACCGACGCAGCGAGGCTCGGATACCGCTGAACGAGTAGGAACCTCGGTCAGCGGCTGCCGACTCATCGATCGCCGAGGTAGTCATTGGTGAAGTAGGTCGACCAGTCCGGCTCCGCGGTCAGAGGCGCGCCGTTCTGATCGGCCAGCACACCGCTGTCGTAGAGGAATTTCGAGTACGCGGTCCACTTGTCGAGACTCTGTCGTCCTACCTCGCCAGTGGAGTCCTTCATGTACTTCGCTGCGAGCATCTCCTGGCTCTCGAAGACGAGCGACTCGTCGGTGAAGGTTCCCGGATTGGCGTCGATCAGATCCTGTGCGGCCTTGTCCGGATCGTCGGCGGCGAGTTGGTAGCCGCGCTGAAGTGCCTGGACGAACTTCTCGGCCTGGTCCGGATGGGCTGCGAGCCAGGGCTCGTTGCCACTGATCGTGATGGCGTAGGCGTCGGGAAATCCATAGTCGGTGTAGTCGAAGTATTTCATCGGCGTTCCGCTGTGCTCGGCCTCGATGCCTTCCCACGCGAAGTAGGAGACGGTGAAGTCAGCGGTACCGGAGTAGACCGCCTCGTACGCCGAGGTGCCCAGTACCACCGTTTCGTATTCGCCTGTGCCGCCGTCGTTCTGGATGACCTTCTCGAGTCCGGCCTGCTCGCCGGACTCGCCGAAGCCGGCATAGACCTTCCCGTCGAGTGCCTTCGGACTCGGGATATCGTCTCGATCGGCGCGCACTCCGATGCCCGTCGCCCAGTGTTGCAGCGGCGCGAGAACCGACACCGTCTGTGCGCCGGCCGAGGTGGCGAAGACTCCCGAACTCTGTGTGCTGATACCGAACTCCGCGTTTCCGGCATCGACGAGAGTGTCCGCCGCGGTGTTGTTGTACGGCAGAATCTTCACGTCCAGGCCGGCCTCGGCGAAATAGCCTTCCTGCAGGGCCACATAGAGGCCGGTGTGGTTGGTGTTCGGCGTCCAGTCCAACGCGAACCGAATGGTGTCGGAATCCGTCGACTCCGAGCAGCCCGCCAGTCCGGTCGTGGCAACGACGGCGGCCGCCAACGCGGCGAGGATTCGAGTGGTTCTCATGCGTACACCGCACTCTCGGCCAGGGGCCATGGGGTGGGATGTAAAGCGCTGTCCCAGAACATCAATTCGTACCTCGATGCCACGACGAAGGCGTCGATCATCTGCTCGCGCTGTATCGGAGTCGCGGCAGCCGCGGCGTCGTCCACGAATGTCCTGGCGGCGTCGACGATGGCATGGAATTCGGGTGCGTCGTACGCGGCTACCCACTGCGCGTACGGGTGATCGGGATCGCGATCGAGAACCGCCTTCGCGGCACCGGCGAGTGAGCGGCCGACGTCGGCGTAGATCCAGAAGCACGGCAGAACAGCTGCTGCTGCAACAGGATACGGTTCGGTTGCCGCCGTCGCGGTCAGGTAGGACGTGTAACCGAGGCATGCCGGTGAAGGTTCGGGCGTCCGGGTCGACGGGGGCAGCGCTCCACCGGTCAGCATCGCTTCGTGCGATGCGGCTTCGTCCATCGCGCTCGCGGCGGCGCTTGCCCAGAATGCTCCGGCGACCGGGTTCGGTGCGTGTGCTGCCAGCAGTGACAGCGACTTCACGTACCCACCGAGATAGAGCGAGTCCTGTTCGAGGTATCGACGGAACGCATCGAGCGGAAGCGTCCCGGCCCCGAGGAGTCGAAGAAATTCGAGGTCGTCGATCGCGCGTCGAATGTCCTCGGAGGCATTCCACAGTCGATCGGTGAAGCGGACCGGGTCCGCAGATACAACAGGCGTCATCGCCTTGACATCCCTTCGTCAGCATTACCTGCATCAGGTTCGGCGGGTTTGATCTCAGCATCCGCATCGGCGGACACACCCCGTGTCAGAACGAAAGCGACAGTAACACCGGTCACTCGGTGTCGATGCCGCCGCCCCTGTATCTGCGGTTCGGCCTCAGCCCAGCATGTCCTCGAGTTCCATGCCCTTGGTCTCCCGGATCTTGGCCTTGACGAAGAAGAACGAGAGCGCGGCGAACAAGGCGAATCCTGCGTAGATCACCCACAAGCCCACAGACGACGTCAGTGGCGGGAAGGCAAGCGTGACAGCGAAGTTGGCCATCCAGTTGGCTGCGGTGCCGATACCGAGCGCCATGGCGCGCATGCGGTTGGGGAACATCTCACCGAGCATGACCCACATGATCGGACCCCATGTCGAGGCGAAGAAGATGACGAACAGATTGGCCCCGACCAACGCGATCGCACCCCACGGAGCGGGCAACGTGACGTCGTCGCCGCTACCGGTCGCCTGCGAGAACGCCACGGACGCCATGACGAGCCCGCCGAACATGCCGATCGAGCCCGCCATCAGCAGCTTGCGCCTACCGATTCGGTCGACGAACAGAATCGCCACGAACGTCATGACCACGTTGATCACGGCGGTGATGACAGAGGTGGTGAACGATTGATCCTCGGTGAAGCCGACCGAACGCCATAGCGTCGTCGAGTAGTAGAAGATCGCGTTGATGCCTACCAGCTGCTGCAGCACGGCCATCGTGATGCCCACCCAGACGATGGGTTGCAGGCCGAACTTCGGACCGCGAATGTCGGCGAACGACGAGCGTGACTCCTTGCGCAGCGTCAGCCTGATCTCGTGGACGCGCTCGTCCGGATGCAGTTCACCGGTGATCTCAGCGAGGACTCGGGCCGCTTCTTCGTCGAGATGCTGACCGACGAGGTACCGCGGAGACTCCGGGATCAGTGTTGCCAGCAACCCGTACACGAGAGCGGGAATCACGCCGACGAGGAACATCCATCGCCATGCTTCGATGCCGAACCACAGGTCGTTGGACGCGCCGTCGGCGGCACCGGCGAGGAGGGCGTCCGAAAGCAGAGCAGCGAAAATGCCGATGGTGATGGCCAATTGCTGGAGCGAGGCCAAGGAGCCGCGCCACTTGGCCGGAGCGATCTCGGCGATGTACGCCGGTGCGATCACCGAGGCGATGCCGATTCCGAGTCCGCCGAGCACTCGCCAGAGCATGAGGTCGGGGACGCTGAACGCCAATCCCGAACCGATCGAGGAAATGACGAACAGGGCTGAGCCCAGCAGCATGACTTTCTTGCGTCCCCAACGGTCTGCGAGGCTGCCGGCGAACCAGGCACCCACTGCGCACCCGATGAGGGCGATCGCGACCACGACGCCGGTGGTGAACGAGCCGAGGAGGAAGCGATCTTCGATCGAGTCGACAGCGCCGTTGATGACCGAGCTGTCGAAGCCGAACAGGAATCCGCCCACAGCAGCGGCGACGCTGACGCCGATGACCTTCGCTGTGTGGCGGTCCGAGGTCTGATTCATGAGTGATGCACCTTCCGGCCGCGCGCACGGGCGTCGGCCGCTGGGGAGACCGTACGGCAGGGATTGTCGTACCGTCCCCGGACATTACGCCTGGTAATTTGCCGCGTGAACGAGACCGTCAACGAAGGTCGAAATCCTCGTCCGAGACTGTGAAACTGTGGCCGACCTGATCGGAGCACGTGACCCCGGTCTGCTCGTCGACACTGCACCGAAGGCCGTTGGTGGAGCCACTTCCGGGGACGGTGAGCTCCTCGCCGTACGGCAAGGCCGCTGCGGGTCCGTCGAAACGGTGGAACTTGGGATCGCCGAGGCTCTCGAACTTCGCCGGGGATCCCGCGATCAACTGCACGGCATTGGGTTTGACTGCACTCCGCGATGCACCGATGCCGGCAACTTCCGGTGCCGAATCAGGGAGTGATCCGTGGCATCCGGCGATCGAGGACTCGAGGACGGCGATACCGCACTCGAATTTTCCACTGGGGCTCGAGAAGTAGTACCAACCTGGTGCTTTGCCTGCGTAGTCCTGCGGCTTCGCCTGGGCTGCAGCAGGACTCGTCGATGCCGCCGTGGTGGACGTCGGCGTGGTGGTCGCTGTGGTGGACGGTGATGCCGGCGCAGCGGAGGCGGCAGAGGGAGCCGTGGTGATCGGGGTGGGGCGGTCGGTGATCACGGTCGCCATCGGACCGTCACCTTCGCCGCTCGAACCGCAGGCTCCGAGCAGGAACGCCCCGACGACTGCCACTGCGGCACATCCGATTCTCTTCATCGCCGGTTCCTTCGGTCGCGGGCGTCGACGCTGTGCGTATCGTCGCCGAGGGGGTGATCGATGTTGGTACGTTGGGCAACGACCGAACGGGAGGTTCCATGGACACCGCGTCTGACTCCGCTGCGTCCGATTCCACTGCGTCCTCTACCACCGTGCTCGTGAGCACGCCCTACGGCGACGTTCTGGGCTATCCGGTTGCTGCCGATGCGTCGCCGATCGTGGCCTGGCGGGGTATTCCCTATGCGACGCCTCCGGTGGGGAAGCTCCGGTTCCGTGCGCCGCGTCCGTTGCAGCCTTGGTCGGGAGTGCTCGACGGCCTCGAGTTCGGTGCGATGGCTCCGCAGGGGCGCGACAGCCCGGTGCCGATCGATCCGTCGCTGTCGATTTCCGAGGACTGTCTCACGCTCAATGTCTGGGCTCCCCGACCCGACGCAGAACTGCGGCCGGTGTTGGTCTGGATCCACGGCGGTGCGTACTCGCTCGGATCGTCCGCCCAACGGGTCTACGACGGGAGAAACCTCAGCGAGAACGGCGACGTGGTGGTGGTGACCATCAATTTCCGTCTCGGCCCGTTCGGGTTCCTCGACCTTTCCTCGTTCTCCACCGACGAGCACACGTTCGAGACCAATTTGGGGCTGCGAGATCAGATTGCCGCGCTGCAGTGGGTCCGCGAGTGCATCTCTGCGTTCGGCGGCGATCCTGATCAGGTGACGGTGTTCGGTGAATCCTCCGGGGGAGCGTCGGTCACCACGTTGATGACCTCCCCGAAGGCCGAGGGCCTGTTCCAGCGAGCGATCGTGCAGAGCGCGCCTGCGACCTCGGTGTACGGCCCCGACCGCGGAGCCGCGGTGGCGTCGAGATTCCTGGAGTTGGTGGGTGTCGACCGGGAAGACATCGGTGAACTGTTCGACATGCATTTCACCAGGCTGGTCACCGCCGGTGACACTCTCTGCTACGAGATTCCAACGACAGTTCCTGGGACACTTGGCCTTTCGCCGGTCGTTGATGGAGATATCGTTCCGCGCTATCCCGTGGCGGCCTTCCAGAAGGGGCTCTCGCACAAGATCCCGTTGATCATCGGCACCAACCACGACGAGCCCTCGATTTTCCGATTCATGAAGTCTCCGTTGATGCCGATCACCTCCGACACCGTCTCCGAGATGTTCCGCGCCATCGCCCACGACCACGCGGATCTGCCTGCCTATCGGGTCGCCGAGATCATGGCTGCATACCCGGACCGAGACAAACCGGCTGGGGCACAGGCTATGTCGCGCGACGCTGGATTCCTCATGCCGAGCGTGTGGATCGCCGACGGGCACAGCAGGCATTCGCCGACATGGATGTACCGATTCGATCATGCGACGCCGATGCTCAAGGCCGCACGGGTGGGAGCCGGCCACGCGACCGAACTGCCGTATGTCTTCGGCAATTTCGGAACACTCAACCGAGACCCCACCTTCTGGCTCGGTGGCAGAAAGCCCGCAATGGCGGTGTCCGCGCGGATGCAGAGACGCTGGCTCGCTTTCGCGCGGTACGGCGTGCCCGCCGCGTTGGACGCGTCCAAGCATTGGGCTCCGTACACCGAGAAGACGCGCTGGACGCTGGTGATCGATGCATCCGACACTCTCGTCGACGACCCCGACGGCGACATGCGCGCTGCGTGGGGCGACCGTGTTCTCGGATTCAGCTGACACGTCGTCCATGCGTTGTGTCGCACGGGACGTTGCTGACATGAATCGAACGTAACAGCAAGAACACCGGTCGCTCGAGTCACACCGGTAACAATTGGATGTCAGCACGCTGTCGGTGGGGGCGGTTATGTTCGGTGTGTGTTGATGTCGAGGATCGTCGAAACGTCCCGTGCTGTTTCAGCGACGCGTTCGCGAAAGATCAAGATCGGGCAGATCGGTGCCCTGCTCGCCGAGGCCGATGCCGGTGACATCGAGCCCGCCGTGTCCTGGCTGTCGGGGGAGTTGCCGCAGGGGCGGATAGGGGTCGGCTGGCGCACGCTGGCCGATCTCGACGTTGCGTCCGCCGCGGACTCGACACTGACGGTTGCCGAGGTGGACGAGGCGATATCTTCGGTCGCGGCGACGTCGGGGGCCGGTTCTGCTGCCCGCCGGATAGCGCTGTTGACCGACCTGTTCTCCCGGAGTACAGCCGAGGAGCGTCAGTTTCTGATCCGGCTCGTCACCGGCGAGCTGCGTCAGGGCGCGCTCGAAGGAATCATGGTCGACGCTGTTGCCGCGGCCACGAACCTGCCGCAAGCGCCGGTGCGTCGCGCATTCATGCTCTCGGGTCGTTTGCCCGCGACGGCCATTGCCGCCATCACCGGTGGCGTCGACGCGCTGGATGCATTCCGGCTCGAGGTCGGTCGACCGGTCCGGCCGATGCTGGCGTCGCCCGCGGAATCTCTGCGCGGTGCCTGGGAACAGTTGTCCGGCGATGTCACCGTCGAATACAAGCTCGACGGTGCGCGAATTCAGGTGCACCGCTCGGGAACCGACGTGAGCATCTACACGCGAACTCTGCGCGACATCACTGCGAGTGTGCCCGAGCTGGTGGACCTGGTTCTTGCGCTGCCGTGCGATTCGGTGGTCCTGGACGGGGAGACCCTCGCGCTCGAAGACAGCGGCCGCCCGCGACCGTTCCAGGAAACGATGAGTCGGTTCGGTGCCGAGAGCGCACACGAGCTCCTGCTGCAGCCCTACTTCTTCGACTGCCTGCACCTCGACGGTGTCGACCTGCTCGATTCCCCGTTGGAACAGCGCCTGGCCGCATTGGACCGGGTGGCGCCGGGGCACCGAATTCCGAGTGCCGTTCGGCCCGATGCGGACGCAGCAGCGGCCCACTTCGACGCTGCACTCGACGCCGGGCACGAAGGGGTCATGCTCAAAGCTCTCGGTGCACCGTACGCCGCAGGCCGTCGCGGAAAGAGCTGGCAGAAGGTCAAACCCGAACACACCCTCGACCTCGTCGTTCTCGGAGCCGAGTGGGGATACGGGCGTCGCACCGGTTACCTGTCCAACCTGCACCTGGGAGCTCGCGATCCCGACGGCGGTGACCCGATCATGGTCGGTAAGACCTTCAAAGGCCTGACCGACGTTCTGTTGCAGTGGCAGACCGACGAATTCCCGAAACACGAACGCGAGCGCGACGAGCACACCGTGTACCTGCGCCCCGAACTGATCGTCGAAATCGAACTCGACGGCGTGCAGGTCAGCCCACGTTACCCGGGCGGTGTGGCCCTGAGATTCGCGCGAGTACTGCGGTACCGCCCCGACAAGAACCTCGCCACCGCGGACTCCATCGACGCCGTGCGCGCACTCCTTCCACACTCGTGAACAGTTCCGACGATTAATACATACGAAACCGGCCGAACGATCCCGTAACACGGCGCAAAATATCTTGAGGGTGCAAGCCAGCGAGAGATGGAGTGCCAATGATGTCCACAGTTCGAGCTGCTCTGGTCCAAAGCAAGTGGACCGGTGACAAAGAATCGATGATCGCGGCACACGAGGGGTTTGCTCGGTCCGCCGCCGAGCAGGGCGCGAAAGTCGTCTGCTTCCAAGAGCTTTTCTACGGTCCGTACTTCTGTCAGTTACAGGACGCGAAGTTCTACGAATACGCAGAATCGGTACCCGGGCCCACCGTCGACCGTTTCGCCGCACTGGCGAAGGAACTCGGCATCGTGATGATTCTGCCCGTCTACGAGCAGGAACAGCCCGGACTTCTGTACAACACCGCTGCCGTCGTCGACGCCGACGGTACCTATCTCGGCAAGTATCGAAAGCACCACATTCCCCATGTCAACGGATTCTGGGAGAAGTTCTACTTTCGCCCCGGCAATCTGGGGTGGCCGGTGTTCGACACCGCGGTCGGGCGTATCGGTGTGTACATCTGCTACGACAGACATTTCCCGGAAGGGTGGCGCGCGCTCGGTCTTGCCGGTGCCGAAATCGTCTTCAATCCGTCGGCCACCTCGCGGGGCCTGTCCAACTACCTGTGGAAGCTCGAACAACCCGCTTCGGCCGTCGCCAACGAGTACTACGTGGGCGCGATCAATCGAGTCGGAATCGAATCCGAATACGGTGACGACGATTTCTACGGAACCAGCTATTTCGTGGACCCCGAAGGCAAATTCGTCGGCGAGGTGGCGTCGGATTCGGAACCCGAAATAATCGTGCGCGACCTAGACATGGACCTGCTCAGGGTGGTTCGCGACCGGTGGGCCTTCTATCGTGACCGTAGACCCGACGCATACGGCCCGCTGGTGCAACCCTGATGGCCACCACCTTCGTGCACGGCGGGACCGTGGTATCCACCACCGGCGCACAGGAATTGGATGTGCTCATCGACGGTGAGAGCATCGTCGCAGTGCTGGCACCCGGATCGGTATCCCTGGCTGCGGACCTGAAGACCTCGGCGGACGTCGTCGTCGACGCGACCGGCAAATACGTCATTCCGGGTGGGGTCGACGGACACACGCACATGGAGATGCCGTTCGGCGGTACGTTCGCCTCCGACACCTTCGAAACCGGAACGCGCGCAGCCGCGTGGGGTGGCACGACGACTATCGTGGACTTCGCGATTCAGACCCCCGGTCAGCGCGTCCAGGACACTCTGGCGCAATGGCACGACAAGGCCGCGGGGCAGTGCGCCGTCGATTACGGCTTCCATCAGATCATCGGCGACGTCACCGACGATTCCCTGAAAGCCATGAGCGAGTTGGTATCCGAGGGCATCACCAGCTTCAAACTCTTCATGGCCTACCCGGGCGTGTTCTACTCCGACGACGGCAAGATCCTGCGCGCCATGCAGTCCGCCGCCGAAACGGGTGCACTGCTGATGATGCATGCGGAGAACGGCATCGCGATCGATGTACTCGTTGCTCAGTCGATCGCGCGTGGAGACACGGCCCCGTACTTCCACGGCACCTCACGGCCGTGGCAGCTCGAGGAGGAGGCGACGCATCGAGCCATCATGCTGGCCCACGTCACCGGTGCACCGCTTTACGTCGTACATGTGTCTGCCAAGCAGGCCCTGGAACAGATCGCGCAGGCCCGGGGCAACGGGCAGAACGTCTTTGCCGAGACTTGTCCGCAGTACCTCTATCTCTCGCTCGAGGAACAACTCGGTGCACCGGGCTTCGAGGGTGCCAAGTGGGTCTGCTCGACGCCCTTGCGGTCGCGAGAGGAGGGGCATCAAGACGAGTTGTGGCGGTACTTGCGCACCGGTGACGTGGCGACCGTCAGTACCGATCACTGCCCGTTCTGTATGAAGGACCAGAAGGAGATGGGTATCGGCGATTTCTCCAAAATTCCCAACGGGATCGGCTCGGTGGAACACCGCATCGATCTGATGTTCCAGGGCGTCAAGAGCGGCAAGATCACGCTCGAGAAGTGGGTCGACGTCTGCTGCACCACCCCGGCCAGGATGTTCGGAATGTATCCGAGGAAAGGCGTCATCACCCCCGGTGCCGACGCGGACATCGTGATCTACGACCCGAACGGACACACCAGCATCGGCGTCGACAAGACCCACCACATGAACATGGACTATTCGGCGTACGAGGGTTTCGAGATCGACGGGCATGTCGACACCGTGATCTCGCGTGGCCGGATCATCGTCGACGGTGGATCCTATTCCGGCACTGCGGGACATGGACGATTCGTTCGACGCGACCTGTCGCAGAATTTGATCTGAGCCATGGACATCGGGGTAGTGCTCCAGTGCAATCCGCCGGCGTCCCGTGTGATCGACCTGGCCAGACAGGCAGAGACACATGGGTTCTCGCACGTGTGGACGTTCGATTCGCACCTGCTGTGGCAGGAACCGTACGTCATCTACAGCCAGATTCTGGCCGCGACGAGGCGGGTGACCGTCGGTCCGATGGTCACCAATCCCGTCACCCGAGACTGGACGGTGACGGCATCGACGTTCGCGACGCTCAACGACATGTTCGGCAATCGGACCGTCTGCGGCATCGGCCGCGGTGACTCCGCCGTCCGGGCTCTGGGAGGTAAGCCGACAACGCTTGCCTCACTGCGAGAATCGATCGATGTGATCCGTAATCTGGCCAACGGGCGCAGCGCTCGGGTCGGTGAGACAACCGTGCAGTTCCCGTGGGCAGAACACTCGAGCCTGGAGGTGTGGGTTGCGGCGTACGGGCCGAAAGCACTCGAGCTCACCGGCCAGGTGGCGGATGGGTTCATTCTGCAACTTGCCGATCCGGACATCGCTGCATGGACCATCGGCAAGGTGCGCGCCGCGGCCGAGCAGGCGGGTCGCGATCCCGATTCGATCTCGATCTGCGTGGCGGCTCCGGCTTACGTCACCGACGGCAGCGACGCCGCTCTCGGACATGCCCGAGACCAGTGCCGCTGGTTCGGTGGGATGGTGGGCAATCACGTTGCCGACATCGTCGCGCGCTACGGCGGCGACGGCAGTGGTGTCCCCGCAGCACTCACCGATTACATCGCCGCACGTACCGGCTACGACTACAACGAGCACGGGCGCGCCGGAAATTCGCATGCGGAATTCGTCTCCGACGAGGTGATCGACCGGTTCTGTCTTCTCGGCACCCCGGCCGATCACATCGCCAAGCTCAAAGATCTCGAAGCGCTCGGCGTCGATCAGTTCTCGGTGTACCTCCAGCACGACGCGAAAACCGCGACGCTGGAGGCCTACGGAGAGAGCATCATCCCTCAGATCCGCAAGACCGTGACGGCGACATCGTGACGAGTGTGCTCGATCAGGCCACCGTGGTGGCCCCGGCTCCCGCTCATTCGTCACGAGGAATACGTCGTCCGGTCATGGCGGTGGCGGCCGTCGTGTTGCTGCTCGTGTTGTGGGAACTGGTGAAGGTGCTCGTTCCCGAGAACGGCGTGAGCATCGGGGGTATTCGGGTGCTGCCGCGCACCGACGACGGCGCGCTACCGCACGTGTGGTCGGTGTTGGCAGCGCTGACCGAGCCCGAGGTGAACGTCGCCGGGGCTCGCAGTGTCGGTGCCGCGATCGTGTCCAGTGGCCTGTTCACGTTCGGGCTCGCGGTACTCGGGTTCGCGCTGGGGACGGTGGTAGGGCTCGTGCTGGCCGTGGCGATGCAGCGGTTCGTGTGGGTCGAGCGGTCCGTGTTGCCGTATGTGATCGTCTCGCAGACGGTTCCGTTGATCGCGTTGGCACCGCTTGTCGCGGGGTGGGGCGGGAAGATCGCCATCGGCGGTTACGCATGGCAGCCCTGGATGAGCATCACCGTCATCGCGTCGTATCTCGCGTTCTTCCCGGTCGCGGTGGGAATGCTGCGCGGCCTGCGTGCACCCGATCGGGCAGCACTCGATCTGATGCACAGTTATGCGTCCGGATGGTGGACCACCCTCGTTCGACTACGCCTACCCGCCTCTGTGCCGCATCTGATTCCAGCGCTGCGTCTGGCCGCGGCCGCCGCCGTGATCGGTGCCGTTGTCGCCGAGATCTCCACCGGAACGACCGGCGGTATCGGTAGGCAGATCATCGTGTTCTCGCAGCAGGCAACAGGAGACGCATCCCGGTTGTACGCGGCAGTCCTCGGCGCAGCGGTGCTCGGACTGGTGGTGACCGCATTGGTGTCGCTGCTCGATATCGCACTGGGCCGGTACGCGGGCCGTGCACCAGCTCGAAGGGCGCAGACATGACCGAGCACGCAGTACTCGTAGAGGGCGTCGGAAAAACGTTCGAGGGGTCGGTGACAGCGCTCGATGACGTGTCGCTGTCGATCGCTGCCGGTGAATTCGTCTCGCTCATCGGGCCTTCGGGGTGCGGCAAGTCGACGTTGCTCCGCATCGTGGCCGATCTCGAGCAACCGACGTCCGGTTCGGTATCGGTGTTCGGAATGTCCGCTCGGCAGGCTCGCATCGACCAGAAATACGGTATCGCTTTTCAGCAGGCAGGGCTGCTCGATTGGCGCACAGTGCAATCGAACGTCGCCTTGCCGCTCGAACTGCACAAGGTGTCCAAACGCGCGCGGGCAGAACGGGTTCGCGAACTGCTGGACCTCGTCGGGCTCACCGAGTTCGCAGAGAAGTTTCCCAGCCAGCTATCCGGTGGGATGCAGCAACGAGTGGCGATCGCTCGGGCGCTGGCCCGAACGCCGGGACTGTTGTTGATGGACGAACCGTTCGGGGCTCTGGACGAGATGACCCGCGAGAAGATGCAGAACGACCTACTGCGCATCGCCGGGGAGTCGAGCGCGGCAGTGGTGTTCGTGACCCACTCCATTCCCGAAGCGGTGTACCTGTCCGATCGGGTGGTTGTCATGTCCCCTCGGCCGGGGCGGATCGTCGACACACTGACGATCGACAGATTCGACGCGAACGGGGATCCGCGCGAATCGGCGGAGTTCTTCTCGTCCATCACCGCGGTTCGTGATGCGTTGCACGGCCGTACGGTTCGCAGTGCGGATCTGCGATGAAGCTCTGGCTGCCTCCGGTGGTGTTCGGGCTGGCGGCGCTCGCCCTGTGGCAGTTGCTCACGGTCGTCGCGGGGGTGCCGTCGTTCCTGCTGCCGTCGCCGAGCGCGATCGCCGAACAGTTCGCTCGCAACGTCGGCAACATCGGATCGGCAAGTCTGGCAACTGGAACCAATGCTCTCGTGGGGTTGATCGCTGGCTCGGTGCTCGGTCTCCTCGCGGCAATGGCAGCGGTTCGCCTGCGGATCGTCGATGAACTACTGACACCGTTGGCAGCGGGTGCTGCCGCCGTTCCCATCGTCGCTCTTGCGCCGGTGTTCAACTCGATGTTCTCCTCGACCACCGATCTACCGCGCCGACTCGTGGTGACCATAGTCGTGTTCTTCCCGGTATTCGTCAGTGCGGCAAAAGGACTGCGTCAGGTCTCGGCCGTGCACCACGACCTGATGACGTCGTATGCCGTGGGTGGTTGGCAGTTCACCCGAATCGTTCGCCTCCCGTCCGCCGTTCCGCACATCTTCACCGGGTTGCGGGTAGCCGCTCCCAATGCTGTCATTGCTGCCATCATCTGCGAGTACTTCGGTGGACTGCAGAACGGTTTGGGGTCGCGGATCACCTCCGCCGCGGCGAACACGGCCTACCCCCGGGCGTGGGCCTACGTGATGGGCGCCATCGCAGTCGGTTTGCTTTTCTTCGTGGTTGTTCTGTTGCTCGAGAAACTCGTGTCCCGGCGTCGTCCCCAGGAAAGATGGATATGAAATTCACTCGAACCCCCCGACCCCTCCTCGCCGTCGTCATGGCTCTGGCGGTGGTCGCCTCGGCCTGCAGCACCACCACGACCGACACCGACACCACTGCCGACGGGGACACCACGATCAAGCTGCAACTGCAGTGGTTCAAACAGGGCCAGTTTGCGGGCTACCTCGCCGCCGTCGATCAGGGTTTCTATGCGGAACAGGGGCTGAACGTCGAAATCCTCGACGGTGGAACGGATATCGTCCCGCAAACCGTGCTCGCACAGGGCCAGGCCGATTATGCCGTCGCGTGGGTACCGAAGGCGCTCGCATCCCGTGAGGCCGGAGCCGGCATCACCGACGTAGCCCAGATCTATCAGAAGTCGGGCACATTGCAGGTCTCGTTCAAGGATCAGAACATTGCGTCACCTGCCGACCTCCAGGGCAAGACCGTCGGAAACTGGGGATACGGAAACGAATTCGAGCTGTTCGCCGGTATGACCAAGGCCGGGGTCAGCCCCTCCGACGTGACGTTGGTGCAGCAGCAGTTCGACATGAACGGCCTTCTATCCGGTGATATCGCTGCAGCCCAGGCGATGTCGTACAACGAGTACGCGCAGTTGCTCGAGACCGTGAACCCCGCAACCGGTGCGCTCTACACCGCAGACGATTTCACGTCGCTGAACTGGAACGACGACGGCGTCGCGATGCTGCAGGACGCGATCTGGGCCAACACCGACAAGCTCTCCGACGAGGCGTACCAGGAGCAGACCGTCAAATTCCTGGCGGCATCGTTGAAGGGCTGGATCTTCTGCCGCGACAACGTCGAAACGTGCCGCGACATCACCGTCGCTGCGGGCTCGACACTCGGCGCGAGTCACCAGCTCTGGCAGGTCAACGAGGTCAACAAACTGATCTGGCCGTCCGCGGAGGGTATCGGCATGATCGACGAGGCGGCATGGCAGCAGACCGTCGATATCGCGAAGTCCACGAAGAACGCCGAGGGCTCGACCGTGCTGACCGCAGATCCCGATGCCGAGGCCTACACCAACGAATATGTGACCCAGGCGCTGGATCTGTTGAAGGCCGACGGTGTGGACGTCACCGGGGAGTCGTACGCTCCGATGGAGGTCACACTGGAGGAAGGCGGCAAGTAGATGGATCACGTGTTCTACTCCTGGTCGGCGCAGGCCGAGCTGAATCCGATCACCGTCGAGGGCGCGGAGGGGTCGTGGTTCTGGGACGACAAGGGCAACCGGTACCTGGACTTCTCGTCGCAGTTGGTCAACGTCAATCTCGGGCATCAACACCCCGACATCGTTGCCGCCATCGTCGAACAGGCCCAGGTTCTGACGACCATCTCCCCGACCGTGGCCAACAACAAGCGCAGTGAACTCGCCGCGTTGATCGCCGAACGTGCGCCGGGTGACCTGAACCGAGTGTTCTTCACGACCGGTGGCGCAGAAGCCGTCGAGCATGCGGTGCGGCTGGCGCGACAGCACACCGGGCGCACGAAGATGCTTGCCGCGTATCGCTCGTACCATGGTGGAACCGGAGTCGCGATCGGTCTCACCGGCGAGCCACGGCGATGGGGCACCGAACCGACCAACGTCGACGTCGTGCGCTTCTTCGGGCCGTATCCGTACCGGTCTCCCTGGGGCACAACGACTCCCGAGGACGAGACGGCTGCAGCACTGGCACACCTCGAACAGGTCATCGTGCTCGAAGGGGCGCAGAACATCGCCGGATTGATCCTCGAATCGGTCATCGGTACCAACGGTGTGCTGATCCCTCCGCCCGGCTATCTGGCCGGCGTTCGGGCGCTGTGCGACAAGTACGGGATCGTCTACATTGCCGATGAAGTGATGGTCGGGTTCGGCCGCATCGGCGAATGGTTCGCGTGCCAGGCCTGGGATGTGACACCGGATCTGATCACGTTCGCCAAGGGCGTCAACTCCGGGTACATCCCCCTCGGCGGAGTGATCATCTCGGAAAAGATTGCCTCGCAGTTCGACCACAAGGCCTATCCAGGCGGGTTGACCTACTCCGGTCACGTGCTCGGGTGCGCCGCGGGCGTGGCATCCATCGGAGTGTTCGAGCGCGACAAGATCCTTCCGCACGTGCGTCACGTCGGCGAGGACGTACTGGGTGCGGGCCTGTCGAAGCTGGCCGAATCTCATCCGAGCGTGGGCGAGGTGCGCGGCAAGGGATTCTTCTGGGCCGTCGAATTGGTCACGGACGGTGCGACGAGGGAACCGCTGGTGCCGTTCGCCGCGTCGGGCAAGGATGCAGCGGCGATGGGTACGGTGACCGCCGCGGCGAAGTCGCGTGGGTTGTGGCCCTTCGTCGCAGGCAACCGTCTGCAGATCGCACCGCCATTGACGACATGCGAAGACGAGATTCGTCAGGGACTGGAAATCCTCGACGAGGTGTTGACGGTGGCGGACGGGTTCGTCGGCTGACTCAGTTGTTCTGATACGCCCGAACAGCCGCTGTTGCTGCCGCGCGAACGGGTTCGCACCCTCGACCGTCGACGCTGATGACATCGATGTAGTTCGTCATTCCCAGGTACTCCTGAACGGGGAAGCCTGCGCCGACGCCCACGAAGGCGTAGATCTGGCAGTAATCGAGGTCTTCGTCGTAATCTTCGTGGGCGACGACGCCGAGCACGTCGATTTCGACCTGGCCGAACAGCGTCGCCGGTTCTTCCGAGGTTTCTTCGGGTCGCTGGCCGAAGGAGATGTCGACTCTCTCGTTGGTCCCGCCGTTGACTGGTTTTTCTCTGAAAAACGTGCAGGCATAGGGTTGTCCGTCACGCAGCGGGGGCACCACGGCATTGGGGTACTTCCGTACGAATTCCGGTATGGCACCACACGGTTGTACGGACGCCAGTTTCGTGGTCGTCGTTCTACTCGATTCCGAGCGAAGCGGTTGCGAGGCGAAGAGTGGAACGGACGCACGGACGAGGTCCTTGGTCCTGCTGCACAGCAACTCGTCGTAGGTGTCGGAGAAGAGTTCGGGCGACATGAAACCCAGATCCTCGCTGAAGGCAGTGAAGGAGAATGCCTGGTGATCGTCGAACTTCACGTAGACCGAGCACATCACCGGGTCCGGGTACTCGTATCCTATGAAGCCCCCCAGGTCGGAGTAAGAGCTGTCCACAAAGTTTCCGGTCGTCACTGCGAGTCCGGAGATTCGTGCGTCGGTGACCGGTTGCGAGAATTCGATCGAGCACTCGTTCATCCGGGAGCTGTTACCGAAGTGTCTTTGCTCGCCCCACTCGGCGATGGTGACTTCATCGACAAAGCCGCACGGATCGAGTGTGCGGAACCAGTCGTTGTATTGCGAGGTGGGAACCGCGATCTCCGGTGCGACTGTTGTTGGTATCGCTACAGGGGTCCCTGCCACCGGGGTCCCTGCCACCGGGCTCGAGCATGCCGAGACGAACAGTGCGACCACGACACTCGCCGTGAGCAGTCGGGTGTTGTGAGCTGAAAAGGATGTGCGCATGAACGATGTAGCCCCCGGATCCGATGACCAGCTCCCCCCGGAGCCGCGCCTATTCCACCACACTGATCACTGGAATCGTGAGTCGAAGATCGGCGGGCCCTGGAACTAGAGCACAGCACCGGGGTTGAGAATGCCCGCCGGATCGAGTGCCGACTTGATTCGGCGGGTGAGGTCCATGACGTCCTCGCCGACCTGATCGGGCAGCCAAGCCTTCTTGAGGCGACCGACGCCGTGTTCTCCGGTGATGGTGCCGCCCAACGAAATCGCCAGATCCATGATCGCGCCGAATGCGATGTTGGCGCGACGTGTCATGTCGGCGTCCGCGGGGTCGAAGACGATCAGAGGGTGGGTGTTGCCGTCACCGGCATGGGCGATGACCGCAACCAGCACATCGTATTTGGTTGACAGCTCGGCGATTCCGTCGACGAGGGCCGGAAGTGCGGGCAATGGAACCCCAACGTCCTCGAGCAGCAGGCTACCGAGTCGTTCGACCGCGGGAATGGCGAATCGCCGTGCGGCAGCGAAGGCTTCACCCTCATCGGGGTCGTCGGTGGTGAAGACGTCCGAGGCACCGGCCTCCGTGCATGCGGCCGCCATGATCTCGATCTCGCGACCTCGGTCGGCACCGGGGGAGTCGGACCGAGCAATGAGCATCGCCGCCGCCTCGCGATCGAGTCCCATGTTCATGGCATCTTCGACGGCACCGATGGACGCGCGGTCCATGAACTCGAGCATCGACGGCCGCAAGTTCCGGGTGATGGCCAGAATTGCGGCGGTGGCGTCGTGCACCGATGCGAACGAAGCGACCACCGTACTGGCGGGAGGTTGCGCTGGAATCAATCGAAGAGTGATCTCGGTGATGATGCCCAGTGTGCCCTCGGAGCCGACGAACAACTTCGCAAGGGACAGGCCTGCAACGTCTTTCAGGCGTGGCCCGCCCAGTCGGACGGCGGTACCGTCGGCCAGGACGACCTCGAGACCGAGAACGTAGTCGGTGGTGACGCCGTACTTCACACAGCACAGTCCGCCCGCATTGGTGGCCGCATTGCCTCCGATGGAACACATCTCGAACGAGGACGGATCCGGTGGGTACCAGAGGCCGTGTTCTGCGACGGCCTTCTTGACCTCGGCGTTGAGCAGCCCGGGTTGTACGACGGCGATCCGGGTCACCGGATCGACGGTGATCTCCCGCATCAACTCGGTGGTGAGCACGATTCCGCCGTCGACGGCGGTGGCTCCACCGGACAAACCGGATCCGGCACCGCGTGGGACGACCGCCACGTTGTGCTCGGTGGCCCACCGCATGACGGCACGAACGTCCTCGGTGGACTGTGCGCGCACGACGGCCAGCGGGGTCCCGGCGTCGGGATCCTTCGCCCAGTCGCGTCGGTAGCCCTCGGTGATGTCCGGGTCGGTGATCACCGCGCCGGGCGAAAGAAGGGATTCGAGCTCGCTCAGGCGGGCATCTGCATCGGTCGTCACCGACATCTCGGTCTCCTCACGTCGAAAATGTGACCGTCGACACTCGAGTCTGTCACGGCCGCGCGTGCGGTGGAGTCGGGGTCGGTCGACTCTCGGTCACTGGTTGCGTTGCAGCGTCAGTTCTGCGAGTTCGGTGGCGGCGGCGCACGGGTCGGCCGGACTGCCTCCTCGGTACTGCACCCACCAGGTGATGACGCCCGAGTACGCCGCGCTGATTCCGCACGACGACGGGTCGGCCGGTCGTCGTGAGAGGAACGCTGTGGTGCCGGCAACGGCGACGTCTTCGGTCGCGTAGCCGAGCCGATCGGCCAGGTCTCGCTCGCGCGAGAGTGCATCGTTCTCGAACCAGGCGAACGTCACGTCGATGAGTCCGGCGGCACCGACGCCGGTCCACATGCACACTGCACCGTAGAAGTACTGATCGACGAGGTCGGCACCCACTGTTTCGGCAATGGTGGGATCCGGGACGGCGATGCACTCCTCGAGCAGCTTGTCGAACTGGCCGCTGCCGCCTGATCGAGCGGGTACCGCCGTACCGGTCACGGTGGTGGTGCATCCGGTACCGACGGCTGCGGTGACGAGGACAGCGGCGAGGACGCGACGGATGGAATCGGTGGAGGGGAACGTCGTCATCGGGCTATTTCGCCTTCGAGATCGTGGTTCTGGCCAGATCCTCGACGACGTCGCAGGAATCGCGGGGGCCGTCGACCATGTAGTTGACGGACCAGTGCACGAAGCCGTCCCCGTTCTCGACCCCGGCCTCGCACGAGGCTCCCGACGCCGCGGCGGTGAATCCCGGGTGACCGTCCACATCGATGCGCTCGATGGTGCGGCCGATGGCTTCGGCCACGGAACTCTCTCGGTCGATGGGGCTGCCGCGGTACCAGGTGAACATCGCGTACGCGCCGCTCGCGGATTCCCAACGGCAACGAACAGCGTTCTGGGACACCACTGTCAGGTCGGATACGGCCGTGAGTCTCTGCACTTCCGTGTCGTCCATCGACCCGCATTCACCGACGAAGAGTTCTTCGGTGACGGGCTGGTCGGCCGTCTCGGACGGATCCGGATCGGCCTCGGTGCCCGGTGTGTTCGAGCATCCGACCAGCCCACATACGATCGCCGCGATCAACGCTGCAACGGCTCGAGTGCGCACGAACGCGGACTCTACCCACCCTGTACGGAGGAGGGTGAGCGTTTGACGGAAGCGAGTCACATCAGTAACACCAGCCTCAGGCGTTACCAGATCGATGCGTCGCCGACACGCAAATTTGTAGTTCGCCACGCTAGCGTCCAGCGCAGCGAACCTCGCACCCCATGCGGTGCGAGTCGACAAGGAGGCTGCACCATGATCGATCCCGGAAGTGACTCCTGGAACTACGTGGCCGCGATGTTCTCGTATGAATTCCTCGGGGGCGGAATCGAATACGACACCATCGAGCGCATTCACCGAGGCGAGATCGACGAGTGGGTTCAGGCGTTGACGCAGTCCGGGCTGTTCGATCGAGCAACCATCGCGCAGATCGCCGACTCGTGGCATCAGGCCCCACGGCAGTTGTTCGACATGCTGGTGCTCGACGCGGACGAAATGACCGCCAGGCGGTGCTCGCTGGCGTGGTCCTCGTTGGACCGGCTCGCTCCACTTGCCCGCCTGGGCTGAGCGAAGGTCAACTACCGAGCAACCGCGTCCCCGACGCATCGACGACGATGGCCTGGTCGTCGGTCAACCCATGACAGTCGATACCGTCCCTGCGTAGGCGCTGCACCGTTGCATGCCCCGAATCGTTCTCGTCCAGAACGGAATTCAGGTGCGGGACAATCGAGAAATCGACCAGACCCAGTCCGGTCCATACCGGATCGACACCGGTGGCGGGCCGAACCTCGCCGGGGTCGTCCGCGTCCTCGACTCCGATCAACGACGGTGCGGCCACACACGCGCCCGCGCTGTATCCGCCGTACGCGATCGATCCCCGCCGAACACGCTCGGCCAGGATCTCGTCTGCACCCGAGCGGGCGAGCTGAGCGCGCAGGACGAAGGTGTTGCCCCCGCGCACCCACACCGCACCGAAGCCGTCCAGTGCGCGCTCGAATGCGGCGGGCCGACCCACGTAGTCGCGCAGATCCAGCTCGGCGGGACGGTACCCGAGCGCCCGTAGCGGACCGAACTCGCTTCCGATCGAGGACTCGCGAGCGGCGAGGGGCCACGCGTCCGATGCGTTCGCGATGACCGCGAGATCGGACGGCGGCCCGGTGAGCTCCACGAAAGCGTCGGAGTGACCGCCGAATCGATACGACGACAGGAACAGCTTCATACCGTCGATTCGCCGTTCAGCCGGGCCAACCCGACGCGAACGGCGTCCGCGACACGCTCGGGCTCACGGAGGCGACGTGTCACAAAACCTGCCGCGAACCGCACCCTGTCTCGGTGCCAGCGGGGCACCACGTGCAGATGCAGGTGGAAAACCGTCTGAAATGCGGCCTTGCCGTCGTTGATCACGAGATTGGCTCCGTCGGCGCGCAGGTCCGAGTGGCGCACGGCGCGCGCCAACGTATGCCCGACGCGAAACACGTTGGCGGCCGCGTCCGGATGGGTCGAGTCGAGATCGGTGGCGTGCTCGCGCGGGACCACGAGCAGGTGTCCGCGACTGACCGGCCGGATGTCGAGAAAGGCGATCGCGTGGTCGTTCTCGAACACACGGTGTGCGGGGGCGTCGCCGGCGACGATGGCACAGAAGATGCAAGATTCCACGGTTGTCACTGTAGGGTCCGATCATCACCGATAGACCTGTATGGCGTGCATCACAATTGCTCGTCCTCTAGCTGCGGAATGCCGAACGGACTCGATTCAGAACGAATCGGACTGTGTTCCGGGTTACCCGTGGTCTGTTTCCTCTGGCTACTATCAGGGACCTTGTGCCTTTGTCGCATGGGTTCGTCCACTCGTCGCAAGTTCGGGGCCATCGGCCGATCAGTGGACACCATTCAACGCAGGAAGACGGAGATTTGGATACATCGCAGAGCACTGAGAAGGGTTCAGGAACCACGACTGTCGTCGGTGTGGTTCGGGAATCGGGGGAGGGCGAACGTCGCGTCGCCCTGGTGCCCAAGATCGTTGCCTCCCTGACGGGTAAGGGCGTCGAGATCGTCGTCGAGTCGGGTGCCGGTCTCGGCGCTCTGATTCCCGACGAGCTGTACGTCGCCGCCGGAGCGACCATCGGTGATCCATGGTCGGCGGACGTCGTGGTGAAGGTCGCGCCGCCTTCCGACGCCGAGATCGCCAAGCTGACGTCGGGTTCGACGCTCATCGGATTTCTGGCACCGCGCAACGCGGAGAACAGCATCGGGGCGTTGAAGGCGGCCGGAGTACAGGCCTTCGCAGTCGAAGCGATCCCGCGGATTTCGCGGGCGCAGGTGATGGACGCACTGTCCTCTCAGGCCAACGTCGCCGGCTACAAGTCCGTGCTGTTGGCTGCCTCGGAATCGACCAGATTCTTCCCGATGTTGACCACTGCCGCGGGCACCGTCAAGCCCGCGACCGTGCTGGTACTCGGAGTCGGGGTGGCGGGTCTGCAAGCGTTGGCTACCGCCAAGCGTCTCGGCGGCCGACCCACCGGGTACGACGTGCGGCCGGAGGTCGCAGATCAGGTTCGATCCGTCGGCGCGCAGTGGCTCGATCTGGGAATCGATGCAGCCGGTGAGGGTGGATACGCACGTGAGCTGACCGAAGACGAACGTGTCCAACAGCAGAAGGCGCTCGAAGAAGCCATCAAGGGCTTCGACGTGGTCATCACCACCGCGCTGGTGCCCGGCCGCCCTGCGCCGAGGCTGGTCACGGCCGCAGCCGTCGAGGGAATGAAGCCCGGCAGCGTCGTCGTCGACCTCGCTGGGGAGACCGGTGGCAACTGTGAACTCACCGAGCCCGGCGAGACCGTCGTCAAGCACGACGTCACCATCTGCTCGCCGTTGAACCTGCCGGCCTCGATGCCCGAGCACGCCAGCGAGCTGTACTCGAAGAACATCTCGGCATTGCTCGAACTCATGTTGGTCGACGGCAAGCTCGCTCCCGATTTCTCGGACGAGGTTCTCGCCGGTGCCTGCGTGACACGTGAGAAGGAGAACTGATGTACACCCCGCTGCTCGCGAACATTGCGATCCTGGTGTTGTCCGGGTTCGTCGGCTTCGCGGTGATCTCCAAGGTGCCCAACACCTTGCACACCCCGTTGATGTCCGGAACCAATGCCATCCACGGCATCGTCGTGCTCGGTGCCCTGGTGGTGCTCGGCAAGGTCGAGGAGCCGTCCATCGGCCTGCAGGTCATCCTGTTCGTCGCTCTCGTGTTCGGAACCGTCAACGTCATCGGTGGATTCGTGGTCACCGACCGCATGCTCGGCATGTTCAAGTCCAAGCCCGTTCCTGCCAAGGCCACGAAGGGTGCTGACTCCTGATGGACAATCTCGTCAACATTCTCTACATCGTCGCCTTCGGCATGTTCATCTACGGCCTGATGGGTCTGACCGGACCGAAGACGGCGGTGCGTGGCAACCAGATCGCCGCGATCGGTATGTTCCTCGCTGTCGTGGCGACGCTCATCTCCATCCGAGACACCGGCAACTGGATTCTGATCGTCGTCGGTCTGGTCGTCGGCGTTGCGCTCGGTATCCCGCCTGCTCGCCGGGTCAAGATGACCGCGATGCCACAGTTGGTGGCTCTGTTCAACGGCGTCGGCGGTGGAACGGTCGCGCTGATCGCCTGGGCCGAGTTCCTCGACACGTCGGGATTCTCGAACTTCAAGCACGGTGAATCGCCGACGGTCCACATCGTCATCGGGTCGCTGTTCGCGGCGATCATCGGGTCCATCTCGTTCTGGGGATCGCTGATCGCGTTTCTCAAGCTGCAGGAGACCCTGCCCGGTTCGCCCATCACCATCGGCAAGTTGCAGCAGCCGCTCAACGCTCTGCTGCTGATCGGCGCTGTGGCAGCTGCAGTGGTCATCGGCATCAACGCCACTCCGGGCGGCGGGGTGTCGCAGTGGTGGATCGTTGCGGTTCTCGTACTGGCCGGAATTCTCGGTCTGACGGTAGTGCTGCCCATCGGTGGCGCGGACATGCCGGTCGTCATTTCGTTGCTCAACGCTCTGACCGGTTTGTCCGCTGCGGCTGCAGGTCTGGCGCTCAACAACACCGCGATGATCGTCGCAGGCATGATTGTCGGCGCGTCCGGCACGATCCTGACCAACCTCATGGCCAAGGCCATGAACCGTTCGATTCCGGCAATCGTCGCCGGTGGATTCGGCGGCGGTGACGCTGTTGCAGGTCCCGCGGGTGCAGGTGGGGGAACGGCGAAGGCCACGTCCGCGGCCGACGCTGCCATCCAGATGGCCTACGCCAATCAGGTCATCGTGGTTCCCGGATACGGCCTC
Organism: Rhodococcus sp. IEGM 1330; assembly: GCF_033142445.1. Lineage (NCBI taxonomy): Bacteria > Bacillati > Actinomycetota > Actinomycetes > Mycobacteriales > Nocardiaceae > Rhodococcus > Rhodococcus sp. IEGM 1330. Next base: position 55,281 of record NZ_JAWLSB010000016.1, on the reverse strand, counting down.
GCCGTTGCGCAGGCACAGCACGCGGTCAAGGACATGGCCAAGCTGCTCGAGTCGAAGGGTGTCGAGGTCAAGTACGCCATTCACCCCGTCGCCGGTCGCATGCCAGGGCACATGAACGTGCTCCTGGCAGAGGCCGACGTCGCGTACGACGCGATGAAGGAGATGGACGACATCAACGACGAGTTCGCCCGTACCGATGTCACGTTGGTCATCGGCGCGAACGATGTGACCAACCCGGCGGCGCGTAACGATCCGTCGAGCCCGATTCACGGGATGCCGATCCTGAACGTGGATCAGTCGAAGTCGGTCATCGTTCTGAAGCGGTCGATGTCGTCCGGATTCGCAGGCATCGAGAACCCGTTGTTCTTCGCCGAGGGCACCTCGATGCTGTTCGGTGACGCGAAGAAATCGGTGTCCGAGGTGACCGAGGAGCTCAAGGCCCTCTGAACACGAGCAGTCAGCAGTACCGATGGGGCGCTCCGGTTGTTCATCACCGGGAGCGCCCCGTTGTGCGTTGAACGGCCAGAGCGGCCGTGTCGAGCGGGTTGCGGGCTTCGCGGGCAGCTGCGTCGGGCGAGTACAGCATGACGATCGAGCACATGGACCACCACACGGACGCGATCAACACAGCACCCACGATGCCGGTGATCGATGAGGATTCGACGACGACGGCCGACAGTGCCACCACGACTGTCGTCACGGTGCCCAGACCGAGGACGGCCGGACGCCATGTGGTGGACGCAACCATCGACGCCGCGCCGAGGAGTGCCGCAGCCGCGACCAGCTGCCCATTCGGTAGATCGGTCGATGTGATCGACGATCCGGCAAGTTCGCGGCCGAGTGAAGTGCTGACGACAGCCCCGACGGTGCAGGCGATCACCACCCCGATCCCGTAGGGCAGCGAGCGGAGCAGCGCTACGACGGTGAGCGCAGCGACCATGAGCAGCACAGTCGTCACATCGATCGAATCCACCAACCAGGCGGCGAGAACGGTCGCCTGGCTCGGATCGAACGAGACCGATGGCATCACGTGCGGCGCCCCGAGCAACCACACCGGCAACAGTGCCGCACAGATGCCCGCGGTCGTAGCGCGAATCAGAACCGCAGTCCGTCGAGAACGAAGCCTCCTGCCGGTCGGTGCCGTGGACGCTTCGGCTCGAGGGGATGCTCGGATCGGGTCATCGTCGAGGCGAGGGCATGGCATGAAAGCCACAGTGCCTCATCCGACTGAACGTTGGATGTGAGCACAGTGGGAACTTGCTGAGCGCTGATCAGTAACGATCAGATAACACCGCCAGGGTGTGAACGTGTCCTAGCTCCACTAGCGCGCGAGCCGTCTGTCAAATGCTCACTGTTGGTGAAATCGGTCGAATTCGGGTGACCAGACTGTTTTCTATCGCTTGAAAGGGCGTGCAGATTGAAATCGAATCGCCTGTCTCGGAGGGGCCGTGTCCGATTTTGAACTGCTGGAATGTGTACCCGGGCGACCTCCGGGGCGCCAGCCTGGTGTTTTATCCCTGCATTGTTCTGGTTCACAGCATTTCGTAAAGCAAACTATGACTTCGTTGCAGAGTGTTGTTTGGATGGGGAAATGTGTGTGACGATGGTCACATGCACCCGCTCACCCTGGGCGGGACCGTCCAAAAGGGCGTAGTTTCAGCCACATCGGAATAACGTGTTCTGTTGTTACAGCGAGATCGATAACGATCTGAACACGGTCCTTGGTACGCGTCACAGCCCGCCGAAGTCGGGTACTCGACACCTCAGGATGCCGGAACTCGAAGGAGAAGAACATGACCGCAATGTCTCAGGGACAGCTCGATATGGTCCGCGCGTTCTTTTGCAACGAGTTCCAAGCGGACTCACTGGACCGCACGATCATGCCCGAGCCAACCGGCGATGCCATCGCCGAGTGGATCGACGCGTTGGCCACCAGCGGGCTGTTCGCCCCTGCCGAGGTACGCAACATCTCCTCGGTCTGGGCGGCCGAGCCAGACGCTCTTGTTGCGTTGCTGGTAGGCGAAGTCGATGAAATCGCGGTCAAGCGGCACGAGGCGGCCACGCCTGCCGCCGCGATCGCTACTCCGGCGCTGATCTCCGCGTTCGAGCGCGCCAGCTGATTCGCCCTCACCCCCCGTGCCCGCACCTCGGACGGTCCCACATCGCTAGGATCGTTCGACGCGATGATTGCAGTCGGCAATGGAGCTGAACGGCGAGGTGAGGGTGCGGAATGGGTGTCGTGGGACTGGACGAAGAAGCAGTATCGACCTGGATCGCAGGATTGGGAATCGGCGCAACCTCGCCTCTCACCTTTCATCGGATCGGCAACGGTCAGTCCAATCTCACCTACGCGGTCCGCGACGCCGGTGGCAGTAGCTGGGTACTTCGACGTCCCCCACTGGGGAAACTGTTGGCGTCCGCACACGATGTCGTGCGCGAACATCGAATTCTGTCGGGCCTGCAGAACACGGCGGTGCCGGTTCCGAAAATGATTGCGATCACCGAGGATTCTTCGGTGTCCGAGGTCCCGCTCGTGCTGATGAGTTTCGTCGACGGGATCGTCGTCGACTCGGTGACGGCAGCCGAACAACTCGACGCCGATCACAGACGCCGAGTCGGGCTCGGCCTCACGGTGGCGCTGTCCGACATCCACCGCGTGGATCTGGACTCTTCGGGTCTGGCCGATCTGGCCAGCCACAAGCCGTACGCCGCTCGCCAACTCGCCCGGTGGACCAAGCAGTGGCAATCCACGCGCACTCGCGACGTACCCGGTATCGATTCGCTGGCAACTCGATTGGCAGCCGGCATTCCTCCGCAGCACGAGGTGACCCTGGTGCACGGAGACTTTCACCTCAGCAACGTCATCACGCTCCGCGAAGACGGCCGTGTCGCCGCGGTCGTCGACTGGGAGCTGTGCACACTCGGAGATCCGTTGGCGGACCTCGGCGGCCTGCTGGCCTACTGGCCGCAAGCCGACGACGGGGTCGCCGGTCCGTTCATGGCGTCGACTCTGCCGGGCTTTCCTACTCGGGCCGAGCTCGTCGAGTCGTATGCGCAGCACACCGGGCGCGACGTCTCCGATGTCGGATTCTGGCAAGTGCTGGCGCTGTGGAAGCTCTCGATCATCGCCGAAGGCGTCATGCGCCGTCTGGAAGCCGACTCGCGGAATCGGGCCGTGGCAGGCGGGCCGACCACGACGCTCATCGACGACATCATCACCAGGGCGTTGCGTACAGCCGACGAGATCGGCTTGTAGTCGGTCAGATCGACGCGGTCCCGATCACCAAAGTGCGAGCTGCGCTCTCGATTTCGGGCGGAATCGCCACCGGTCGGCGAGTGACCCCGTCGACGTACACGTGTACGAATCGACCCCTCGCCGCCAGCTCCAACACATCGTTGCCGGCCTCGCGGAACAACCCGAGCGAATACACGATGCTCCTGGTGCCGAGCTTCTCGACGGCCAGGCCCACCTGAAGGCGATCCGGAAAGCTCAACTCGGACAGGTATCGGCACGAGGTTTCGGCGACGACACCGATCGCCGGCAGTGTCCGGATATCGAGTCCCGTCGTCTCCATCAACCAACCGTTGACGGCGGTATCGAAATACGCGTAGTAGGTGACGTTGTTGACGTGGCCGTAGTGGTCGTTGTCGTCCCATCGCGTCGTCACGGGCCACAGAGCCGGAAAGTCCGATGCATGCGACAACTCCGGCCCGGGGTTCACCTGATCGGTCATGAACGTGACCCTAACCAGTGGCGTCGGTAGCGGGCACCGCCGGGGACTGCCGACGCAAGATTGCTCGGACCACCAGACCGACGACCAAGGCCCAGAACGCGGAGCCGATTCCTGCGAATGTCAGGCCGGACGCAGCGACGAGGAAAGTCAGAACCGTTGCTTCTCGGTCCGATGCATGTTCGAGTGCGCCGAACAACGACGCCGCGAGAGTTCCCAACAGGGCAAGGCCGGCAACGGTTTCCACCACACCTGCGGGAGCTGCGGCGACCAGGGTCGCCAGGGCCGTGGACAGCAGCGCCAGCACCAGGTAGGAGGATCCTGCGGAGAAGGCGGCGACCCATCGCCGCTTCGGGTCCGGATGGGCACTTGGATTCGCCGAGAGCGCAGCGCTGATCGCGGCGAGGTTGATCGTGTGACCGCCGGCGAATGCGCCCAGGACGGTGCCGGCTCCGGTGACGGTCATCGACGCACGCCACGGAATTCGGAACCCGAACGACGCCATGACCGTGGTGCCCGGGATGTTCTGGGACGCCATCGTGACGATGTACAACGGCACCGCGATACCTATTGTGGCCTGCCAACTCCAGTGCGGAACCGTCCAGTCGATTCGGGGAATCAGATCGGAGGCCGCGATGGGGGTGCCGCCGCCGATCAAGTCGGCCGCGATGACCGCTGCCGCCGCGAGGAACGCAGCGGGCACTGCCCAGCGCGCGCTGAATCGAAGTACCACGAGCCAGACGAGTACCACCGGCGCTATCCGAGCGGGGGAGTCGGCAAATGCAACGACCGGTGCCGCGCACAGCGGTAGCAGCACTCCGGCCAACATCGCCTGAGCGAGTGGTACCGGAATTCTCGAGACGAGCGCGCCGAGTCTCGGCCACAGGCCAGTCAGGACGATCAGCACCCCGACGGTGACGAACGCACCCACCGCGGCGGGCCACCCTCCGACCACCACGCCGGTTCCGGCGAGCAGCGCAGCGCCCGGCGTCGACCACGCCAGCGTGATGGGCTGTCTGTATCTGCGCGCGAGCCACATCATGCCCACGGCCTGGGTGACACACAGCGCCAGCAATCCGGAGGCCGCCTCGGTCGGGCTGGCACCTACCGCCCGCAGGCCCGTCAACACGACGGCGAACGAGCTGGTGAAGCCGACCAGTGAGGCCACGATTCCAGCGCTGACGGGGGTCGAGAGTGGCGTCGGTCTGTCGGCAGCGTCGGCAGTGGTCACGAGTGTCGATGATGCACTGTGGGCCGTCGCCTGTCGCGTCGTTTCGCATCGAGCCGAGTCGGCGCTATGCGTCGGCGGTCGAGTGCTGTCGGGGCACCGTCGATGTGACGTAGTCTCTTGGTTGGACCGGACCAGTCCGTACCGCTGGTTCGGCGAGTGACGGAAAGGCCGGCGCAGTGGTGATGCCCGTACATCTGAGGGACAGTCAGGTCCCGAAGCACGAACAGCTTCGCGCAATTCTGTTGCACCGCTGCACCAAGGAGCTGCAACCCGGCGATCTGATGCCCAGCGAGCGAAAACTGATGGAGGACTACGGCGTCAGCCGCATCACCGTTCGCGAAGCCATCGGCCAGCTCGTCAACGACGGACACCTGGTGCGGGTCCGTGGCAAGGGCACGTTCGTGGCCAGTCGCACCGTGCAGTCTCGTTTGCACCTGGCGTCGTTCTCGGAGGAGATGCGGGCGCAAGGGTTGACGCCGACGACGGTGGTGCTGTTCGCGCGACTCGAAAAACCCTCGGCGGCAACGGTTCGTGCTCTCGGACTGGCAGATGGTGAACAGACCTACCACGTCAAGCGTCTACGACTGGCCGATGCCGAACCGGTCAGCGTCGACGACGGGTGGTTTCGGGCCGCACTGCTCCCGGGTCTGATCGATCACGACCTGAGCAAATCGGTGTACGAGGCCGTTCAGATCCACTACGGGTTGACCATCGACCGGGCCGAGCAGACCGTCAAAGCCACTGCGGCCGACAGTGATACCGCCACCCTGCTCGGCACCAAGCGAGGTGCCCCCGTGCTGTACTTCGACCGCGTCTCCTTCAGCGGCGACGAGCCGCTCGAACACACCGAGAGCTGGTACCGCTGCGATCGGTACCAGTTGTCGATGGAAGTCGAAGGCGGGCGACGCACCTCGCAGCGTCGGTGAGATCAGGGCAGCTCGAACAGTAGGTCGCCCACTGCCACGGTGTTGTCGATGCTCGCACTCGTCACCGAATCCGGCTTCGAATCCATCAGGACCACGGGAACGACGTCCGAGTAGCCCGCTGCCGCTATCGCGGCTGGATCGTAGGTGACGACGAGGTCGCCGGCCTCGACTCGATCACCCTCTGCTGCAACGAGTTCGAAGCCCGCGCCCTTCATCTTCACGGTGTCGATACCGATGTGCACCAACACGCCCGCCTTGTCCTCGGTGAAGACGACGAACGCGTGTGGATGGAGTTTGAGGATCGTGCCCGCGACCGGTGAACGAACCTCGACCGACCCGTCGCTCGGGGCCGGGCGTAGCGCCACGCCGGAGCCGACCATCTGCGCCGAGAACACCGGGTCCGGCACGTCGGTGAGCGAGATGACCTGGCCGGCAACAGGGCTGAGGATCGCCCTGGCGTCGCTCACAGGATGTCGCCGATGTCTTCTGCGAGCGTGTCCGCTTCGGGGCCGACGATGACCTGAACTGCGGTTCCTTTGTGAAAAACGCCGTGGGCACCTGCCGCTTTGAGTGCTGCCTCGTTCACCAACGACCCGTCCTTGACCTCGGTGCGCAGCCGGGTGATGCACGCTTCGATCTCGACGATGTTGTCGGCACCGCCGAGGCCTTCGACGATCGCGTCCGCTTTGGACATGTGGGGTTCTCGCTTTCTGTCGGCGTATATCTGTCGGGTGGATCACACGGCCGGGTTGACATGTGCTTGCCACCTGGCCAAACTACAACTGGTAATGACCGGACAGTACCCCTGATGGCACCCGGTCACAACAGCGAAATCGCCCCCGAAGGACCAGCCTCGAAGAGAAGGTCGCCATGACCCCGAAGAAGACGGACTCGGTCGATACCGAGCAGAAGAAGGAATCTCGATCATTGGCCGGGCTGCAGCGGTTCGGTCGCAGCCTGATGCTCCCGATCGCTGTTCTGCCCGCCGCCGGAATTCTCCTGCGGCTGGGTCAGGACGACCTGCTGGGGAGATTCAGCGCACTGGAGACCGCCGCTGCGGTCATATCCGCCGCAGGTCAGGCGGTGTTCACCTGGCTTCCTCTCATCTTCGCGGTCGGTATCGCCATCGGCTGGGCCAAGAAGTCCGATGGTTCGACCGCGCTCGCAGCTGTGGTCGGCTACATGGTGATGAACGGCGTCTTCACGGCCATGTCGCCGGTCGTGCTCGACGGAGAGGTCGATGCCAACGGTGACCCGGCCGTGATCGACTACGGCATATTGGCAGGCATCGTCATCGGACTGCTCTCGGCAATTCTCTGGCAGCGCTTCTATCGACAGAAGCTGCCGGACTATCTCGGCTTCTTCAGCGGCCGTCGTCTGGTGCCGATCATGACGGCGATCACCGGTCTCGTTCTCGCCGTCATCATGTCGTTCGTGTACCCACTCTTCTACAGCGCTCTCCAATGGGTGGGCAACACCGTCGCCGACCACAGTGTGGTGGGCAGCGGAATCTACGGCTTCGCCAACCGCATGCTCATTCCCACAGGGCTGCACCATATTCTGAACTCCGTCGTATGGTTCCTGGTGGGGGACTACCAGGATGCAAGCGGTCAATTGGTCCGCGGAGATCTGAACCGGTTCTTCGCCGGCGACCCGTCCGCCGGAGTGTTCATGACCGGATTCTTCCCGATCATGATGTTCGCACTTCCCGCTGCGGCATTCGCGATCTACCGCAACGCCAAGCCGTCGCAGAAGAAGATCGTCGGCGGAATCATGTTGTCCACCGGCCTGACTGCCTTCGTCACCGGGATCACCGAGCCGCTCGAATACTCGTTCATGTTCGTGGCCTGGCCGCTTTACATCATCCACGCGGTGTTGACCGGAACCTCGATGGCGTTGACCAATGCCCTCGGAATCCATGACGGATTCTTCTTCTCCGCTGGCGGCATCGACTACCTGCTGAACTACGGAATCGCCACCAAGGCATGGCTGCTCATCCCGATCGGCCTGGTGTACGCGGTGATCTACTACTTCCTGTTCAGCTTCGTCATCAAGAAGTGGAACCTGCGCACCCCCGGACGTGAGGACGACGCAGTGCTCGAACCCGATCGGGCATGACCGCATCCACTACGACGACGCTCCGAGGGCGGGTCGTCACCAGCGACCAGGTGATCGAGGACGGCGTCGTCGCGTTGACGGGAGACCGAATCTCGTGGGTCGGACCCGCATCGGCGTGGCCCGGTGAAGCAGCACCGCACACGAGTTCGACGATCCTCCCAGGGTTGATCGATCTGCACTGCCACGGTGGAGCGGGGGCTTCTTTTCCCAATTCACCGGCCGTCGATCTCATGACTGCGGTACGGCATCACCGCTCCCGCGGGACCACGACGATGCTCGCCTCACTGGTGTCGGCACCGCCGGAACGGCTGATCGAGCAGACGTCGCTGTTGGCCGATCTGTACGAGTCCGGTGACATCGCAGGCGTCCACCTCGAGGGGCCGTTCCTCTCGGTCGTCCGCTGCGGCGCACAGGACCCGGCCTCGTTGCGTAGCGGAGATCCCGGACTGCTGCGCGACATACTGGGCGCGGGACGGGGAGCGGTGCGGTCGATGACCCTTGCACCCGAGATCGACGGTTTCGCTGCCGTAGCAGAGATGTTGCGGGAGAACGGGATACTGCCGAGCATCGGTCACACGGACGCCGATGCGCTCACCACCCGACGCGGTATCGAGTCGCTGGGGGACGGTCCGATCACGGCCACGCACCTGTTCAACGGAATGCCGACCTGGCACCATCGATCGCCGGGCCCGGTGAGCGAGTGCTTGGCGGCCGCGGCGCGCGGCGTGATGGTGCTCGAATTGATAGGCGACGGAGTGCATCTCGCCGACGAGACCGTGCGCGCGGTGTTCGATCTCGTCGGTGGCGCACGGATCGCGCTGGTGTCCGACGCGATGGCCGCGGCCGGTATGCCGGACGGTCGCTATCGACTCGGACCACTGGATGTGACCGTCCACCACTCGGTCGCACGGTTGTCCCGCGGCGCAGATTCCGAGACCGCTCCGATCGCGGGCGGAACCGCGACCGTGCTGGACCTGTTGCGCCGCGCCGTGCTGGACGCCGGCGTGCCCTTGGTCGAGGCGGTACGGGCTGCATCGTCGACTCCGGCGGCGTCGATCGGTCTCGGCTCCGACATCGGGTGCCTCGAACAGGGCATGAGAGCCGACGTGCTGGTGGTCGACGCGGCGTTCGAGCCGCTACAGGTGATCAGAGGCGGAACTGCAATCAGAGAGGACAGCTAGATGGAGGTCGTGATCCTCGAGGGGGTCGACGCAGTGAATCGAACGGCCGCCGACATCGTCGAACGAGTGGTACGAAGCGGTCCGGCTGTATTGGGACTGGCAACCGGGTCCACCCCGGTGGGCACGTATGGCGAATTGGCGCGACGGCATCGGGACGACGGCCTGTCGTTCGCGCAATGTCGAGCCTTCCTGCTCGACGAATACATCGGACTGGCGAAAACAGCAGAGCAGTCCTACTTTTCGTTCATTCGAGCGAACTTCGTCGACCACGTCGATCTGGACGATGCCACGGTGTTCTCGCCCGACGGCGAAGCGGACGACATCGCTGCCGAGGCGCAGCGGTACGACGCGGCGATCGCAGCCGCAGGCGGCATCGATGTTCAGATCCTCGGAATCGGCACCGACGGACACATCGGTTTCAACGAGCCCGGATCGTCACTGAGATCGCGGACGCGGGTGAAGACGCTGACCGAACGTACTCGCGTCGACAATGCGCGGTTCTTCGATTTGCCCGAGGACGTGCCGCATCACGTGCTGACGCAGGGGCTGGGCACCATCGACGAGGCGCGTCACCTCGTGTTGATCGCAACAGGGGAGTCGAAAGCGGACGCGGTGGCGGCGGCCGTCGAAGGACCGTTGTCGGCGCACTGTCCGGCGTCGACGATCCAGTGGCATCCGCACGCAACGGTGCTGTTGGACGAGGCCGCAGCGTCGTCGCTCGCACTCGCGGAGTACTACCGGTACGCCTATGCCAACAAGCCCCGGTGGCAGCACCTGTGAGTCAGCTGCGCGAGAACTCCGATGCGCGCGCGATCTGTTCGTCCGACGGCCGCACTCCGGTGTAGAGAACGAACTGTTCTGCCGCCTGCAGGGCGATGACCTGAGCGCCGGTGATCACAGGCTTGTTCGCCGCCCGGGCGGCAACGATCAGCGGCGTCTCCGACGGCATGGCGACGACGTCGAACACGGCCTTCGATGCGTCGATCTGCTGTTCGGTGAACGGTGCCGAATCAGCGTCCGGCCCGCCGGCCATACCCACCGGGGTCACGTTCACCAGCAGGTCTGCGCCCACTGCGTCGGCCGACCAGTCGTAGCCGTAGGTCTCGGCGAGGGCAGGGCCGGTGTTCGAGTTGCGGGCGACGACGGTGCCCCGGGTGTAACCCGAATCCCGCAGTGCGGCAACGACAGCCTTGGCCATACCGCCGCTGCCGGTGACGGCCACCGAGTAGTCGGTCGAGAAGCCACTCGCGGCGAGTAGGTTTGCGACGGCCTGGTAGTCGGTGTTGTACGCGTGTAAGACGCCGTTCTCGTTGACGATCGTGTTGACGGATTCGATGGCGCTCGCCGACTCGTGCATCACGTCGACCAGTTCGATGACATCTTCCTTGAACGGCATGGAGACGGCGCAGCCTCGGATGCCCAGCGCGCGAACGCCCCCCACTGCGGCGGCGAGGTCGGTGGTGGTGAACGCCTTGTAGACGAAATTCAGGTCCAACTCGTCGTAGAGATAGTTGTGGAAGCGAGTTCCTATGTTGCTCGGTCGGCCGGACAAGGACATACAGAGCTGTGTCTCACGGTCGAGGACGCTGCGCGGGTGTGCTGTTGCCATCGCTGAGACGTTACGCCGCGCACGTCGAGGCGACCGAAGCGAGAACACCCTGATCGGCCTGGGTGATCGGTAACTCGTACTGGGCAGCGACCGACAGGTACTTGCCCGCATAGAAGCAGTGGTAGGCCGCGTTCGGCGGCAACCATTGCGAGGGTGTCTTGTCGCTCTTGCTCTGATTGTCTGCCCCGTTGACCGCGAGCAGATTGAACGCCACGTCGTTGGCGAACCGAACGCGCTTGTCGGGCAACCACGTGTTCGCGCCCATGTCCCACGCAGCGGACAGGGGGTAGACGTGATCGATCTGAATCTTTCCGGCGTCCGACTTGGTGAACTGCATCGGCTCACCGGAGTACGGATCTGCGAGCGAACCCGACAGCACGACGCAGTCGCGGGTGCCGGCGCGGAACTCGACCTCGGTCATCGACAGCGCCAAGACGTTGTCGCGGGTACCGCAGCCGTCGTGACCACCCGGCCCGTCGTAGTCGTCCGTCCACGCCGGGCCGAACACACACCCTTCGCCGCTCTTGCACCCGCGCTCGTAGCCGAGGGCATCGGGCCTGGCAGCGACGACGCGAACCTGGGCGAGCAACTGCTCGATCTGAGTGCGCGTGGGACTACCCGGAGCGGGCTCGGCGGGGGAGAAACCGGGGATGACGGGCCGGTCGCACGAGCCGAACACAGCCATCACTGCCGCAGCGATCACCAGCAGTACCGCTACCCACAGCTTTCTCACGCACGCCCCATCGTCGATCTTCGTACTCCGTCATCGGTCCTCGCGACAGCAGTGTGCCGGAAGGTACCGACAGTGATCCGCTCACCCGAACCCGGCGTCAGCGAACCTCGACTACGACCTTCCCCAGCACGTGTCCGTCCTCGACGAGAGCAAGTGCCTCACCCGCGCGCTCGAGCGGGAAGGCATGGTCGATACGCGGACGAATGACGCCCGACGCGGTGAGGTCCGCCAGCCGCGCGAACGCTGCGGTGGTGCGTTCGCGATCGACTCCGGAACCGCCCCACTGCGCCGCGAGCATCGGGTCTGCGACGCTGACGATCGGTACCCCCGCCGTCACCGCGGTCGCGGCGGCGCGCAACGTCTCGCCTCCGACGAGATCGACGATGCCGTTCACCGGTCGCGAGATCGAATCGACGAAGTCGAGGCCAGAGGCGAAAAATTCGGCTCCGAGGCTCTCGATCCACTGCCGCTTGCCTGCACTCGCAACCGCGAGAACGTCGATACCGTCGGCCTGCGCGAGTTGCAGAACGGTCGAACCCACGCCGCCACCAGCGCCGAGCACCAGGATGGAATCACCCGCGCCGACGCCGAGCCGGCGCAGCGCGTCGTATGCGGTCCCGGCAGCAACCGGCAGAGTGGCCGCGGCTGCCCACGAGACGGCCTCCGGCTTGTGGGCAGTGCTCGACGCGTTGAGCACGGTGTACTGCGCATAGCCTCCGTATCCCGACGCGGTGGCTCCGAACACGTGGTCGCCCACCGAGAAGTCGGCCACACCAGCACCGGCCGACACGACAGTGCCCGATACTTCCCGACCCAGAACCGCGGGCAACGTGATCTGCACGGTGTCCTTGCGATTGCCCGCCCGCACCTTCCAATCCGCAGGATTGACCCCGGCGGCGTGCACCGCGACGAGAATCTGCCCCGGTCCCGGCTCGGCGACGGGGAGGTCCAGAAGGTATTCGGTGTCGGGTCCGCCGTATTCACTGAAGCCGTACGCGATCATGTACATACTGTGCCTCACCCAGCGACTCGCTCGGTAGCGCCTCACCTGGAGGTGTGTCGGTGCTTGCTGGTTGGATGGACCGATGCTGCACGGTCTCTGGTCTCCCGGTGCCGGGCTGATGCTGTGGGACGACGAGATCACCACCGGCGACGAACCGGATCTGCCGCCGACCCACGCGCACGTCCTCACCAGAACGTTCCGGCATCGTGCTGAGGTGTCGTTTCCGGCGTCCGGGCGGAGTGCCACCGCGCAGGCCCCGGTGAAGGTTCCGGCCATCGCGCTCGCCCCGCACGACGGTGCCGATCTGCTGTTGCGGACGCCGTCCGAGCACGCGGCGATCTCCGGTGACCTCCGCTACCTGGCGCACGTCGCCCGCGGAATCGAACGCTGGGTCCGCGGCGGTCGCGTCGTTCCGGCCCTGAAGTTGATGGACGGGCAGTGGTGGCCACGGTGGCGTCTGGTCGGGGGTGAACGTCAACGTGCCTGGCTGAGCGAACTCGCCGTCGCGATGCCGTCGGTCCAACGTGCCGGCGAGCGACCCAAGAAGATCCTCGACGACATGGTGGAGGAGCTCACCGATCCGATCGTCAGATCGGTTCTGGGTAGACCCGACTCGGAGCATCCGCTGTTGTCGGCTCTGATTCGCGACGACCCGTATGCAGATGGCACCCAACAGATATCGACGTTGCTCGAGAACTGGCGTGGAAGCCTCACCGTCGACGAACCGTCCCTGGTGCTACGCCTGCTCGAACCCGATGACGATGACGCCGTCGACAGTTCCTCCGAGGAAGCAGTGGAGTCCTACTGGACGCTGCAGGTGTGTCTGCGAGCAGACGGTGAAGCGCCGCGACCGGTTCCGATGAGCCGCAAGGTCGATGCCACCTTGCTCTCCATCGCCGTGCGCAAGCTCGGTGAGGCCGTGGCGGCGTACCCGAGACTGCGGGATCTGCCGTCTCAGGAAGGCACCCTCGATCTGTTGCTTCCGACGTCGGTCGTCATCGACCTCGTCGAACACGGGGCAACGGCGCTGCAGGCCACCGGAACGACGGTTCTGCTCCCTCGGGCCTGGACGAGGCTCGATCCGTCGATGAGGCTGCGCGTCGATTCACCCGCGGTGACGAAAGCGGCAGCCGATCGGGCGGTCGGCATGGACGAATTGGTGTCCTACGACTGGCAGCTCCAACTCGGCGACATGGTGCTCACCGAGGCGGAGATGAACAGACTTGCCGTCTCGAAGGGTGATCTCGTGCGGCTCCGCGGACAGTGGGTGCTGGCCGACGGCGGTCAGCTTGCGCGAGCCGCGAAGTACGTTGCCGAGCATCACGGCGACGGGACTGCACTGAGCACGCTGATGCGCGAGATGACGCTGGCCGATCCACCGCCGGCTCCGGTGCAGGACATCCGGGCCACCGGATGGGCGGCCACGCTGCTCGAGCCGGGTGCGGTGCCGGAGACGATTCCCGTGCCTGCCGGTGTGAACGCCACTCTGCGGCCCTATCAGCAGCGGGGGCTCGATTGGCTCGCGTTCATGAGCAGGCTCGGTCTCGGAGCGGTACTCGCCGACGACATGGGGCTCGGCAAGACGCTGCAGGTGTTGACTTTGCTTGCACACGAACAGAGTTCGACGCCGACGCTGCTGGTGGCACCGATGTCGGTGGTCGGCAACTGGCAGCGTGAGGCGGCGAAATTCACTCCGGCACTGCGAGTTCTGGTGCACCACGGGCCGGCTCGGTCCAAAGGAGACGAACTCGACCGGGCGATCGCCGAGCACGATCTGATCGTCACCACGTACGCGCTCATGGCCAAGGATCGCGCGCAGCTGGCGGAGCAGACGTGGCGTCGTGTGGTCCTCGACGAGGCACAACACATCAAGAACTCGGGGACCGTGCAGGCCAAGGCGGCGCTCGCGATCCCCGCCGATCACAAGTTGGCGCTCACCGGAACACCGGTCGAGAATCGCCTGGACGAGCTGAGGTCCATTCTCGACTTCGCCAATCCGGGCATGCTCGGTAGGCCGTCGGACTTTCGGAAGCGATTTTCGGTTCCGATCGAGCGCGAGAACGACGAGAACGCAGTCTCGCGTCTGCGCGCCATCACCTCGCCGTTCATTCTGCGCCGCGTCAAGACCGATCCGACGGTCATCTCGGATCTGCCCGAGAAGAACGAGATGACCGTGCGCGCCAACCTCACTGCCGAGCAGGCTGCGCTCTACAAGGCGGTCGTCGACGAGATGATGGCGCAGATCGCCGACGCGAAGGGCATGAAGCGCAAGGGCGCGGTGCTGTCCGCGCTCACTCGTCTCAAGCAGGTGTGCAATCACCCCGCCCATTTCCTGTCCGACGGCTCGCCGGTGCTCAAGAGGGGGCAGCATCGTTCCGGCAAGATCGGTTTGGTGGAGGACATGCTCGACTCGATTCTGGGCGACAACGAAAAAGCGTTGCTGTTCACGCAGTTCAGGGAGTTCGGTGAGCTCGTGGCACCCTACTTCGCCGAACGATTCGGGACTGCGGTGCCGTTCCTGCACGGCGGCGTGAGCAAGTCCAAGCGCGACGAGATGGTGGAGAAGTTCCAGAGCGACGACGGTCCGCCGATCATGATGCTCTCGCTCAAGGCCGGCGGCACCGGGCTGAATCTCACGGCCGCCAATCATGTTGTGCATCTGGATCGTTGGTGGAATCCGGCGGTGGAGAATCAGGCGACGGACCGGGCCTTTCGCATCGGGCAGCGCAAGAACGTCGAGGTGCGCAAACTGCTGTGCGTGGGCACCGTGGAGGAACGGATCGACTCGATGCTCGTCTCCAAGCAGGATCTGGCGAATCTGGCGGTGGGCACCGGCGAGAACTGGGTGACCGAAATGGACACCGCGGAGCTGCAGGAACTGTTCCGCCTCAGCGAGGATGCGGTGGGGGAGTGATGGTCGACTTCTCGCAGTACGGCAAGCGGCGAAAAGCCAAGGGCGGCATCGAGTCCAGAAACAAGCGCGGTGCTTTCGGGCAGACGTGGTGGGGCAGGCATTTCGTGGCGGCCATGGAAGACCTCGCGGATCCGGGTCGGATTGCTCGAGGCAGAACGTATGCGCGCCAAGGGCAGGTGCTCACTCTCGGGGTCGAGCGCGGGCAGATATACGGCGAGGTGCAGGGCAGTCAGCTCGAGCCGTTCTCCGCCTCGGTCACCGTCGACCCGCTCACGCAGGGTGAGGTCGCCGCGCTGGTCGGCAGGGTGCGATCGAACCCTGGCATGCTGGGCGAGCTTGCCTCCAATTCCATTCCGCAGGCACTGGCGTCGGTATTGCTGCCGCACGACAAGGGGCAGCTCGATTTCGACTGCACATGCCCAGACGACGGGTGGCCCTGCAAACACGCGGCGGCTCTGATGTACATCGCCGCCGAGCACATCGACGCGTCCGCCGCCACCATCCTCACTCTGCGTGGAGTCGATCTCGATCAACTGATCGAGGGCGTCGGTGACGCTGACGACGAGTTCGACCCCGATGACTGGTTCGCCGATCGCGCGTCGTTCCCCGAACTCCCCCAGGTGTCGTTCGCTCCGGCGGTGGACGATCTCGATCCGTTGATCCTGCGCCGAATCTTCCGCGCCGACGGCTCCACCGAGGCCGAGGTCAGTCGCGCCGGTGCCGATCTGAGGCAGTTCTACGACCGGATGTGACCGCTCCTGGACTTACGTGGACATCCGACTATAGGATGGTCGTACTTCACTTCCACGCTCGAGGACGGACAAACTCCATGGCTCGCGAACTCACGCACTTCATCGGCGGCAAGCATGTCGCAGGCACCTCCGGACACTTCGGGGACGTCTTCGATCCGAATTCCGGCGAGGTGCAGGCTCGAGTTCCCCTCGCGGATGTGTCCGAGGTCGAGGCTGCGATCGCCGACGCCGAACAGGCTCAACGTGAGTGGGCGAAATGGAACCCGCAGCGCCGCGCACGCGTGCTGATGAAATTCCTCGCGTTGGTGACTCGCGACATGGACGAGCTCGCGCGTCTGTTGTCCTCCGAGCACGGCAAGACCATCGCCGATGCAAAGGGTGACATCCAGCGTGGCGTCGAGGTCGTGGAGTTCGCCGTCGGCGTCCCGCATCTGCTCAAGGGCGAGTACACCGAAGGTGCAGGCGGCGGAATCGACGTCTACTCGATGCGTCAGCCGCTCGGCGTCGTAGCCGGAATCACCCCGTTCAACTTCCCCGCGATGATTCCCCTGTGGAAGGCCGGCCCGGCCATCGCCTGCGGAAACGCGTTCATCCTCAAGCCCTCCGAGCGTGACCCGTCCGTTCCGCTCAAGCTTGCCGAGCTCTTCCTCGAAGCGGGACTCCCGCCGGGTGTGTTCAACGTCGTCAACGGCGGCAAGGATGCCGTCGACGTGCTCCTCACCGACGACCGCGTCAAGGCGATCGGCTTCGTCGGCTCGACGCCTATCGCGCAGTACATCTACGAGACGGCAGCCCAGCACGGCAAGCGCGCACAGTGCTTCGGCGGAGCCAAGAACCATGCCCTCGTGATGCCCGACGCCGATCTCGACGAGGTCGCCGACGCATTGCTCGGTGCCGCATACGGTTCGGCGGGCGAGCGATGCATGGCCATCTCCGTCGCGGTTCCGGTCGGGGAGGAGACTGCCGACGCGTTGGTCGCCAAACTGACCGAGCGGGTGGCGAAGCTGAAGATCGGCCGGAGCGACGACGAGAGCGCGGACTTCGGCCCGCTCGTGGGCAGCGATGCGCTGAAGAGAGTCAACGATTACACCCAGATCGGTGTGGACGAGGGTGCCGAACTGGTAGTCGATGGCCGCGGCTTCAGCCTCGCCGGACACGAGAACGGATTCTTCGCGGGCGCAACGCTGTTCGACAAGGTCACCACCGACATGCGCATCTACAAGGAAGAGATCTTCGGACCCGTCCTGATCGTCGTTCGCGCGAAGGACTACGAGGACGCGCTGCGCCTGCCCACCGAGCATGAATACGGCAACGGCGTCTCCATCTTCACCCGTGACGGTGATACTGCCCGCGACTTCTGCTCACGCGTCCAGGTGGGCATGGTCGGCGTCAACGTGCCGATTCCGGTGCCGATCGCTTACCACACGTTCGGTGGTTGGAAGCGTTCGGGATTCGGCGATCTGAACCAGCACGGACCCGATTCGATCCGCTTCTACACCAAGACCAAGACGGTCACCCAGCGCTGGCCGTCGGGCACCAAAGAGGCGGCTGCACAGAATCACTTCGTCATTCCGAACATGGACTGATCCGGCGATGTTCACCTTGAACGAGGACGAGCGAGCGATCAACGACACCGCTCGCGAATTCGCCGACGAGTTCCTGGCGCCCAATGCCATCGAATGGGATCAGCAGAAACACTTTCCGGTCGACGTTCTGCGCAAGGCAGCGGGACTGGGAATGGGCGGCATCTACATTCGCGAGGATGTGGGTGGATCGGGTCTGACCAGAGTCGACTCGGTGCGGATCTTCGAGCAACTGGCCACCGGTGACCCGTCCATCGCGGCATACATCTCCATTCACAACATGGTGGCGTGGATGATCGACACCTACGGAAACGACGAGCAACGGCAGCGTTGGCTCCCGGGCCTGTGCGCGATGGACCAGCTGGGGAGCTACTGCCTCACCGAGCCCGGCGCGGGATCCGATGCTGCGATGCTCGCTACCAAGGCAGTGCGCGACGGCGATGAATACGTGCTGGACGGCGTCAAGCAATTCATTTCCGGCGCAGGCACATCCGAGGTGTACGTCGTGATGGCGCGCACCGGTGCAGCGGGGCCGCGTGGCATCTCGGCGTTCATCGTGCCGAAGGACTCCGCGGGACTCTCGTTCGGAGCCAACGAGAAGAAGATGGGGTGGAATGCTCAGCCCACCCGCCAGGTCGTCCTCGAAGGAGTCCGCATCCCGGCCGAGAATCTACTCGGTGACGAGGGCGACGGGTTCCGTATCGCGATGAACGGACTCAACGGCGGACGCATCAACATCGCCGCGTGTTCGATCGGCGGAGCGCAGTCCGCTCTCGACAAGGCCGTTGCCTACCTCGCCGAGCGCAAGGCGTTCGGGGCACGGTTGCTCGATGCGCAGGCGCTCCAGTTCCGACTTGCCGATTTCAAGACCGAACTCGAGGCCGCCCGTACGCTGCTGTGGCGGGCCGCGGACGCGTTGCAGAACGACGCTCCGGACAAGGTCGAAATGTGCGCGATGGCAAAGCGTTTCGGAACCGATACCGGGTTCGACGTCGCCAACGGAGCGCTGCAACTGTTGGGCGGCTACGGCTACCTCAGTGAATACGGCGTCGAGAAGATAGTTCGTGACCTTCGGGTGCACCAGATTCTGGAAGGCACCAACGAAATCATGCGGGTGGTCGTCGCTCGGTCGATCGTGGGTGCCGCATGAGCGACGTGATCCTCGAGGTCTCCGGCGGTATCGGTCGGATCACCCTGAACCGCCCCAAAGCCATCAATGCGCTCGATCATGCGATGGTTCGTGAGATCGCACCGGCATTGGCGCAGTGGGCAACCGACGACGCTGTCGACCTCGTCCTTCTGACCGGAGCCGGTGAGCGCGGACTGTGTGCCGGCGGCGATATCGTCTCCATCTACCACGACGCCAAAGACGGCGGCAGCGGTAGCAAGGACTTCTGGCGCGAGGAGTACATCCTCAACGCCGCGATCGCTCGGTTCCCCAAGCCGTTCGTTGCCATCATGGACGGCATCGTCATGGGCGGAGGCGTCGGGCTCTCGGCACATGCCAACACTCGCATCGTCACCGAGCGATCGAAGATCGCGATGCCCGAGGTCGGAATCGGCTTCGTTCCGGATGTGGGTGGCACGTACCTGCTCTCGCGTGCCCCGGGCGAGATCGGCACCCACTTCGCGCTCACCACGGCGCGAATGGATGCCGCCGACGCCATCGCGGTCGGCTTCGCCGATCACTACATCCCCTCCGACAAGCTGGAAGACTTCTACTCGGCACTCGAGACGGTCAGCGTCGGAGAGGCCGTCGCAACGTTCAGTGAGCCGGCACCGGAGTCCACAGTTGTCGGTCAGCAGGGATGGATCGACGAGTGCTACGCCGGCGACGACGTCCAAGGCATCGTGGACGCTCTGGCCGCCAGCACAGTGCCGGAGGCGCAGAAGTCGGCGCAGGACATTGCGTCCAAATCGCCTGTGTCGCTGGCCGTGACTCTGAGATCGCTGCGTCGGGCAGGGACGCTGCCGACGCTCGAGGCGGTGCTCGACGAGGAATACCGGGTGTCGGTCGCGTCGCTGTCCAGCCACGACCTCGTCGAGGGAATCCGAGCACAGGTGGTCGAGAAGGACCGCAACCCGCAATGGCAACCGCGTACGTTGGCAGACGTCACGCCAGAGGACATCGACCGGTACTTCGCACCTCTCG
Organism: Rhodococcus sp. IEGM 1330; assembly: GCF_033142445.1. Taxonomy (NCBI): domain Bacteria; kingdom Bacillati; phylum Actinomycetota; class Actinomycetes; order Mycobacteriales; family Nocardiaceae; genus Rhodococcus; species Rhodococcus sp. IEGM 1330. Next base: position 35,348 of record NZ_JAWLSB010000016.1, on the reverse strand, counting down.
GGGACGCGGAACTGGGCCTGTCGAACGCACACACAGAAGGTGAGCAGTCATGAGCGAGAAGACGATCGGCTTCATCGGCCTCGGCCACATGGGTGGACCGATGGCCGCCAATCTGGCTGCGGCCGGCTACACGGTGCAGGGCTTCGACCTGGTTCCCGCCGCGCTCGAGCAGGCCACGAAGGACGGCGTCACCGTGGTGGAGTCGGCCGTGGCCGCCGTCGCCGATGCCGACATCGTCATCACGATGCTGCCCAACGGCAGACTGGTACTCGGGTTGTACGCGGACCTGCTGCCTGCTGCCGCGCCGGGCACGTTGTTCATCGACTCCTCGACTATCGACGTCGCCGACGCTCACGCCGCGCACACGCTTGTGCACGAGGCCGGCCATCGCAGTCTCGACGCGCCGGTTTCCGGCGGTGTCGGGGGAGCCGCCGCCGGAACGCTGACCTTCATGGTCGGCGGATCCGAGGAGGATTTCGCCTCTGCTGCAGCAGTTCTCGACGTCATGGGTCGCAAGGTGGTGCACTGCGGCGCGGCGGGCAACGGCCAAGCTGCCAAGATCTGCAACAACATGATCCTCGGAGTGTCGATGATCGCGATCAGTGAGGCCTTCGTGCTGGGGGAGAAGCTGGGTCTGAGCAACCAGGCACTGTTCGACGTGGCGTCGACTGCGTCCGGTCAATGCTGGGCACTGACCACGAACTGCCCGGTACCCGGACCGGTCCCGACGAGCCCTGCCAACAACGAGTACAAGCCCGGCTTCGCGGCGGCTCTCATGGACAAGGACCTGGGTCTGGCGGCGAATGCACTGCGCGACAACGGTGTCGAGGGCGTCCTGGGTCTGGCCGCAGCCGAGCTGTACGCTCGATTCAAGGAAACGTCCGGGGGCGGCACCGATGTCGACTTCTCCGGAATCATCAACGACATCCGCGAGCGCTCGAACGGAGCAGGCCTGTGAGTGAGTACGAGACGATTCTGCTCGAGCGTCGGGGACGCGTCGGCATCATCACACTCAACCGTCCGAAGGCGTTGAACGCGCTCAACTCCGAGCTGATGCGTGAAGTGGTCTCGGTGGTCGACGAGCTCGACGCTGACTCCGACATCGGTGCGATCCTGATCACCGGCTCCGAGCGGGCATTCGCGGCCGGGGCCGACATCAAGGAGATGCAGCCCAAGTCCTACATGGACGTGTATCTCGACGATTTCTTCGCCGCCTGGGATCGACTGGCATCGGCTCGGACGCCGCTGATCGCAGCGGTCTCCGGTTACGCGCTCGGCGGCGGGTGTGAACTGGCGATGCTGTGCGACGTGCTGATCGCCTCGGACACTGCGGTATTCGGACAACCCGAGATCAAACTGGGCGTCATTCCGGGAATCGGCGGGTCACAGCGCCTGACGCGTGCGGTGGGCAAGGCCAAGGCCATGGAGATGTGCTTGACCGGTCGCAACATGAAGGTCGAGGAAGCCGAGCGAGCAGGATTGGTCTCGCGCATCGTGCCGGTCGCCGATCTGCTCGACGACGCCATCGCGACCGCCACCACCATCGCCGAGATGTCGCTACCGGTCACCATGATGGCGAAGGAAGCGGTGAACCGATCGTTCGAGTCGAGCCTTCGCGAGGGTGTTCTGTTCGAGCGCCGCGTGTTTCACTCCACGTTCGCCACCGAGGATCAGAAGGAAGGCATGTCGGCTTTCATCGAGAAGCGGACGCCGAACTTCCAGCACCGGTAACTGATCTTCTGGGTCGTTCCGCAGGCTCCATTCCGGGGGTCGCCCTACCTGTCGGGGGACAGGAGGGCGGCCCCGCGGGCCGAGACCAGCTCCGGCATCGACGGCACCAGCGTCGTCAGGCCGGTCCGCAGCTCGAGAGACCGCGCTATCGAGGTGATGTTCGCGCCGCCGCCGACCACGACGATGGACTGCGGCCTGGCACCGGACAATTGGATGGTCTGCTCCACCAGCATGCCCGCGTACCGCACCGGTCCGGCGATCAGATCGTCGAAGTCGCGTAGGGTCAGCACATGCCGCGCAGCACCGGATGGATCAGCGGTGCTGACGACGGAGTCGACGCTCAGTTGCTCCTTGATGGATCGGCTGGCGTCGATTCCGACGCGAACGCCGTTGGACGAGAGCAACCTGCGAACCGAGTGATCGAGATCGTCGCCGCAGAACGTGGCAGTGCGTCGCGTCATGAGGGTGCGAGTGGACGCGAGATCGATGACGGTGACCGTGGTTCCGGTGCTACCGATATCGCACAACACGGTGACGCCGTGATTGGGTACCAGCCCGATGAAACGCAGATAGCGCACTTGCGCAGCGGTTTCCGGAACGAGCGATGCCGTGCGAGCCGTACCTCGGGTGGCGACCGAGCCGGGATCGGTGGCAACCCGGTAGGCGATGGCCGAGAACTGAACCGGGAGCGACATCGTCGCGGCGATGGAGTGGATGGCGTCTACGCCGGTGGCGATCGTGGTGGACAACGACTGTCCAGGAGCGCGGCGCACCGTCCGCGACACGATGGGTGTGCGGTGGGGGCTGTCCAGATACGTCAGAATTGCGCGTGCACCGTGCGCACCCGCTCCGACCCCCAACACCAGCACCCCGCCCCGCCCTTCAGCAGATCGACTCCGCCCCGTTCCCAGTGCAATTGCACCACGAACGGTACGGGTGTGCCATTGTCTTGTGACGAGTCACCATCGAACTCAGAACGATGTGGTGATGTCATCACTGTCGAAATCGCCTGCATCCGAACGCAGTTCCGCCAAAATCCGAACGAGCGACAGTAACTTGTCCCGCGCCAGCCCGGGGTGTGCGAACACCAGCGAGTTCAGGCGCTCGGTGGCCTCCACTGCCAACGTGCGCCCCTGCTCGGTGATTTCGACCAGCGTGGTGCGCCGATCGCTCGGATGCGGGATGCGTCGAACGTATCCCACGGACTCGAGGCGATCGACAGCGTTGGTCACGCTCGTGGGATGCACCTGCAGACGTGCACTCGCCTTCGCCATCGGCAGAGCGCCGTTCTTGGTGAAGGTCAACAACGTCAGCAATTCGTAGCGCGAAAAGGTCAGTCCCGTCGGCTTCAACGCTTCCTCGACTCGGGCGAGCATGATCTGCTGCGCACGCATCAACGACGTCACTGCGGCCATACCGTCGGCAGCATCGGACCACCCGTGCGCGGTCCACTGGCGGTGTGCCTCTGCAATGGGATCGAGGGGAAGCGGAGACGGTGCTGGCATACCGACCATCCTCCCACGGTGTCCGGTTCCGGCGTCTACCGAATCACGACGCGAGGTACTGCGAGCGGAACCCGATCCGTGATCGCCGCGCGGGCGAGCGAGATCTGCTCTCGGGCTTCGGCTGTGCGGGCGGTATCGGTGTCGCCGGAGGCCAACGCGCGGTCCAGCAGGTCCAGTTGGGTCAGTACGGCGTCGACGTTCTCGGAATGCTGTGCCGCACGACCGACTCGCTCGGCGAGACGAATGCCGGCCTGCACCACCATGGGGCTGCCGGTGCCGTAGATCCGTACGGCGTCGAGGGCATGGTCGATCAGTGACGGAACGGCGACGCGGCGGGTGATCACCCGCACGGTGCCGTCGGAGCCGCAACGAGCACGAGACGGCATGGGGCGCTGGACGACCGCGACAAGTCCGACCGTGAGATCGTCGATGGCGTTGCGTGCCGTGTACGGATCGTTGACCCCTGTCGACAGGGCGCGCACCGCCATTTCGGTCATCTGCTCGACGGCGAAAGCGATGTCGTGCCGGGGTGTTCGACTGGTGCCGATGTCGAACGACCCTCGAACTCGGCCGATCGCGTCCGCGGAGATGTCTGCCGAGCGATCGGCCAGAATGTCGGCGAGCGGTTCACCGGCAACGACATGTTCACCGGGTACTCGGTGAATGTCGATCATTGTGTCGGTGTCGGCAGCGATGTCCAGTACGGCGCTTTCGTCGATGTCGATGATCACCCCGGACTCCTCGGCCAGCACCGTGGTGTAGACGGGCGGCTTCACGATGTGCTCCGCCGACGCTGCATCGGTGGGTTGCTTGGGCGGGTAGAGCGCGTCGACGGACTCCGACAGTTCGTCTCGGACGCGGCCGGACAGCGTCGCCACTTGGATCGACTGCGCGATGTGATGAATGAAGTAGACGAGCACACCGACGTCGACCACCGCGAGCGCAACGGCAACGTTGACGGCGATGTCCGGAACGAAGACCGACCCGTCGGATTCGATCGAGCGAATCGACCGCAGCACCATCAGCGAGTACAGGAACGTGGCACCGAAGATGCCGAGCACTACCTGATTGCCGCGATCCGCCATGAAGTTGCGCACCAGGCGGGGGCCGTACGAGGAACTGGCGGTGGCGAGGACCGAGATGGTGATGGAGAACGACGTCGCGGCCACGCCGAGCATCGACCCGCCGATGGCACCGAGGATGTCGCGGCTACCGCTGGCACCCACGTGATAGAGCAGCGAGCCCGTCAGATCCACGCGGGTGTCGAGCAGGTAGCGATCGAGACTCACCAGGGCCTGCGCGAGCACGAGTGCGACAACTCCGAGGACGGCAGGAATGAACCAGAACGATTCCCGCAGCTTCGCCATGTGTTCCTTCATGACGCTCAGTCTTCCCGTGGGCGTCCGAATCAACCCTCGGTCTTCGAATCACGGTGATCGAAAGGGTGGATCTCGGGCAGCGAACACGGCATGGTCATCGGTGATGCGGGTGTGGCCGAGTGGCTAGGCACCGGCCTGCAAAGCCGTTCACACGGGTTCGAATCCCGTCGCTCGCTCTGTTCGATCGAGACCGACCAGCAATGGTCGGTCTCGATTCGTTTCCCATCAGGCGAGCAGAGCCGGCTTTCGTGCCACGGTGACGGCCCAATCCGCGTCGGCGCGCCAGGGACGCAGATCCCACGTCGCGAATCTGTGTTCCACGGCGAAGCCGACCGCAGTCAGATCCTCGTCGAGCATGCCGACGGTGTACTCCCGGTCGGTGGCGAATCCGGTGACGAACACTCCGCCGTCGGTCAGGTGGGCCCAGATACGTTGGAGCGCTGCGCGTTCGGTACCGGGCTTCATGAAGACGAGTACGTTGCCCGCTGCCACGGCTGCGTCGAACGTTCGTCCCAGATCCAGAGACGTCAGATCGGCGACATGCACGTCGAGTTCGGGGTGTGCTCGCGCGGCCTCGGCCAGGACCGGATCGAGATCCACTGCGGTCACACGGTGTCCGCGTCGGGCCAACTCCGCACCGAGTCGGCCGGTCCCGCATCCGGCATCGAGAATGCTCGACGCGGGGGAGACCACCGCGTCGACCATGCGGGCCTCACCGTGGAGATCCACGCCGCGTTCGGCCAGGCGCTCGAATCGCTCGATGTAGCGCGCGGAATCGTCTGCAGAGTTCTCGGCTTGCCAGCGTGTGGTCACCCCGCCAGGGTAGGTCAGCTCGGTTCTTCGAGGGCCGACCGGGCTTCGGCAACCCGGGCGCGGGCCTTCTCGTGTGTCTCCGTTGCCGACCGTGCGCGGACGGCACTCGCTTCATGTGCTTCCCGTGCCACCTGTGCGCGGGCCTTCGCCGCAGTCAGCTCCGACTCGATTCGCTCGACTTCTGCTGCAGCGCTGCGTACTTCGGTTGCCGTCCGTTCGGTGTCGGACTGTGCTTCGTCGAATTCGACGGCCGCGGCGTCGAGGTACGATTCGGCCGACTCGAGTTCGGCGAGCAGTCGGTTCCGTTCGGCTTCATCGGTTGTTTGCCGGTCGTCCTCGATCTCCGCAGACGCCGGGTCGGACTGGTCGTCGTCGTCATCATCATCGTCGTCGTCGGGCGCGTCGGGAACGAGGGAGAGCAGCGCAGGTCCGAAGCCGCTGTACGTTTCGGCCACCACGGTTCTGCCCGCGCGGACGCGGTCGCGTATCTCGGCATCGGCCATCGCCGCGTTCAGGGTGTTGGAGATCTCGCGGGCAGCGTTGTCACCGACGGTCGCCCCGAGGTCGCGTCCCAGCGAGACTGCTCGGTCGGTCAGGGCGCGTATCGAAGTGCTTCGAGCAGTGGACAATTCGCGTAGCCGGAGGCCGTCGCCGCGCTGCTGGGCTCGTTCGAGTTGCTCACCCAGATCGAACAGTTCCGCCAGGGCCGATTCGTCTCGCCGAGCGAGTGTGTTCACCAACCACGCCACGACCGTGGGCTTGCGAAGGGCACCGATGCGGGTGGCACCGGCTTTGTCGCCGGCTTTCTTGAACCGGGTGACGTACGCGGCGCGATGCGATACGAACTCAGCGGGAGGGAGTGAATACAGGTCGTCGACGACGGTCTCGACTCGGGGGAGATTCTCGGACATCGAAGTCCACCGTCTCGTTCGAGCAGCCACCGTACAACGGTGACGTGCGTGAAAGATGTGTGCCCCCGGCAGGATTCGAACCTGCGGCCTTTCGCTCCGGAGGCGAACGCTCTATCCCCTGAGCTACGGGGGCGCACCGGACGAACCGGTGTGCCTGTTGGGCTGTACGAAAGACTAGCGCATCCGCGACCCGAGTCGAAATCACCCCTCGGGCAGCGGCTGAGCACCCTTCTCGGCGAGCATCTGTTTCATCAGGGTCGACTCGCTGGTCTGGGTGGCAACCATGGACTTCGCCAGATTGATCACCGCCGGTGACTGCGCGTGAGTCTGGGCGTACTGCATCATCGCCACACCGCCTTCGTGGTGGCGCAGCATGAGCTGTAGGAACATCACGTCGACGTCCGTGCCAGTGGCCTGGCGAAGTGCGGCGAGTTCAGCGGAACTGGCCATGCCCGGCATGGCCCTGGTGGGATCCGAGGATCCGGGATCCATGGACATCCCGCCCATCGAGTGACCGTGAGAGTCGTCCTCGGCCATCCAGGTCATGTAGCCGTCGGTCGAGATCGGCGCTCGGTCCCACAGGGCCAACCAGCCCTGCATCTGTCCCACCTGGTTCTGCTGCGAGGTGAGCATGTCGAACGCCAGATTCTTGACGGACTGATCGGAGGCGTTGGTCAACGCCACCGCGGCCATCTCGATGGCCTGGTTGTGGTGCACGGTCATGTCCTGAGCGAAGCCGACATCGACCGAGTCCGCGGCGGGTGCACTGTCGTCGCCGCCCAACGGACTCTGCACCAGAAAGCCCAGGGCGAAGCCGATCGCCAGGACGGCGATCAGCGCCAGGGCCACCAGCGCGGTGCGCTGACTCGGCTTGGCCGCGGACGTGGTGACTCCCGCGTTCTCGGTCGGTGTCGGTTCGGTCATCAGTTGGTGGGGATCTGGAGATCGCTCGGCAGCTGCGCCCCGCCGGCTCCGCCGGTCTCGCTGGCGTCGGGAGTGATTCCGGCACCGTCCATCGGCACCGCATCCGCGCCGGGGGCGGAGGCATCGAACAGCGGCGGGTTGTCCGGGTCGAAGCCGTCGCCGCTGGTGTTCGGGACCGACGCGCAGCTGGCACCGACCTCCGGGTAGGCGAAGCGATTGAGTCGCAGTGCAGAGATGAACTGGCTGATGCGTTCGTCGTCCACGCTGTCCAACTTGAGCTGGTGGCCCCAGGACTGCAGCGAGACCGGGGAATCGAGGCCGGGGTACGGCGACATCATCATCTGCGTTTCACCGTCGACGCGATCGGCCAGTGACTGGACCTGGTCCGCGTTCAGATCGTCGGGGTTGTAGGTGACCCAGACGGCACCGTGCTCGAGGGAGTGCACCGCATTCTCGGTACGGATGGCCTCGGGATAGACGATTCCCGTGCAGGTGGCCCACACGGCATCGTGCGGTCCACCGAACGGCGGAGACTGGTCGTAGGCGACCCGCTGTGTGCGCCCGACGTGAAGAGCCGCGGCGTACTCCTGCACGGTCACGCCCTCGATGCCGGTCGACGGATCCTGATTGGCCTCGCTGGGCGCGAACTTCTGCGCCTCGGCTCGGTCCTGGTACTTCGGATACAGATTGATCCCGAGGCCCGCAACGAGACCGACAACCACAACGACACCGGCAACCGTCAGCCAGGGAATCTGCCTGCCCGTGGCGGTGGGCACGCCGCCCTTCTTCTTGCGAGCTGACTTCTTGTTGGCTGCATTGATGGCTTTGTCTGCCTTCGCAGCCGACTTGTTCTGACTGCCTTTGTCGGGACCCGTTGGCATCGCTGTAGTTGCTCTCTCAGTCGAGGAAAGGTGGTGGTCGGTAGCGCTGGTGATGCGTATCTGCTGGTGACGGCATCATTGGATGAGCGTCGGCGCAGAGCGTCCTCACTGTACGTTCTCCGCCTGAGAGCGTGCTCAGAGCCTGCGCGTACCGCGTCGGCCGAGGCTGCTCGCGGGCAGACGGGCAGTGGATGCGAGGACGCCGTGCACCAGCCAATAGGATAGCTACCTGTGACTCCCGCCGATCTTGCCGAACTGCTTCACGCGACCGCCGCGAAGGTGCTTGCCGACCGCGGCCTGGATGCATCCGTCCTCCCTGCGAAGCTGACCGTCGAGCGTCCCCGCAATCCCGAGCACGGCGACTACGCGACCAACGTGGCACTCCAGGTCGCGAAGAAAGCCGGAGCCAATCCCCGCGACTTCGCCGGCTGGCTCGCCGAGGCTCTCGCCGCCGACGCCGCCATCGCCGACGCCGACGTCGCAGGCCCCGGATTTCTGAACATCAGGCTGGCCGCTGCAGCGCAAGGCGAGATCGTTGCCCGCGTGCTCGCAGCAGGCGCGGCGTTCGGCAACGGCTCATCGATGGCAGGCAAGAAGGTCAATCTCGAGTTCGTCTCGGCCAACCCGACCGGCCCGGTACACCTCGGCGGTACCCGGTGGGCAGCCGTCGGCGATGCGCTCGGTCGGATCCTGACCGCCCACGGTGCCGAGGTCACTCGTGAGTACTACTTCAACGATCACGGCGCACAGATCGCCCGCTTCAGCCGGTCCCTGATCGCCGCCGCAAAGGGCGAACCCGCTCCGGAGAACGGCTACGCAGGCGAGTACATCGCCGAGATCGCGGAGCAGGTTCTCGCGAAGGAGCCGGAAGCGCTCGCGCTGGCCCCCGAGGCACAGGAAGAGACGTTCCGGTCGATCGGCACCCAGCTGATGTTCGACCGGATCAAGGCCAATCTGCACGAGTTCGGCGTCGACTTCGATGTCTACTTCCACGAGAACTCGCTGTTCGACTCGGGTGCTGTCGAGAAGTCGGTCGAGTACCTCAAGAGCTCCGGAAGCCTCTACGAGGAGGACGGCGCCTGGTGGCTGCGGTCCACCGAGTACGGAGACGACAAGGATCGCGTCGTCATCAAGAGCGACGGCAACGCCGCCTACATCGCCGGCGACATCGCCTACTTCCAGAACAAGCGGCAGCGCGGGTTCGACCTGTGCATCTACATGCTCGGAGCAGACCACCACGGATACATCGGACGCCTCAAGGCAGCCGCAGCAGCCTTCGGCGACGACCCCGAGACCGTCGAGGTGTTGATCGGGCAGATGGTCAACCTGGTGCGCGACGGTGTGGCCGTGAAGATGAGCAAGCGCGCCGGTACCGTCATCACGCTCGACGACCTCGTCGATGCCATCGGCGTCGATGCCTCCCGGTACGTCATGATCCGGTCGTCCGTCGACTCGAGCATCGACATCGATCTCGCCCTGTGGGCGAGTGCGAGCAACGAGAACCCCGTCTACTACGTCCAGTACGCGCACGCCCGCCTGGCCTCGCTCGCGCGCAATGCCGCCGAACTCGGAATCAGTGCGGAACAACCGGATCTGAGCTTGCTCACTCACGAGCAGGAAGGCGAGCTGATCAGGACGGTCGGCGAGTACCCGCGTGTGGTGACCAGCGCTGCCGAACTACGTGAGCCACACCGAATCGCCCGCTACCTCGAAGAGTTGGCGGGGGCCTACCACCGTTTCTACGGTGCGTGTCGAGTACTTCCACAAGGAGACGAGGAGCCCGGACCTGTGAACACCGCACGACTGGCGTTGGGGAACGCGACCCGGCAGGTCTTGGCCAACGGCCTCGAACTGCTCGGGGTCAGCGCACCGGAGCGCATGTGAGCGCACATCCGGCAGGACCCAAGCATGCCGATGCCCCCGCGAAAGAGTCGATGTCCCATCGTCCGGCCGACGCGTCGGAGATGACGACGCTGCCCGAGCAGGTGTGGCCCCGCAACGCCGAGCGCGGTGAGGACGGAACCGTCCGTCTCGCCGGAGTGTCGGTCACCGAGCTCGCGGAGCAGTACGGCACACCGTTGTTCGTCATCGACGAGGACGACTTCCGTTCGCGCTGCCGTGAAATGGCCGCCGCATTCGGGGCACCCGAACGAGTTCACTACGCCTCCAAGGCTTTCCTGTGCGGAGAGATCGCACGCTGGGTGGCCGACGAAGGGCTCTCACTCGACATCTGCTCCGGAGGCGAGCTGGCCATAGCGTTGGCTGCCGGATTCCCAGCTGACCGAATTGCCATGCACGGCAACAACAAATCGGTCGCCGAGCTCGAGGCGGGCGTGCGTGCAGGCGTCGAGCATGTGGTACTCGACTCCAACATCGAGATCGACCGTCTCGACGGCGTCGCCGGTGCGGCCGGTGTGGTGCAGGACGTTCTGATTCGCATCACCGTCGGTGTCGAAGCGCATACGCACGAGTTCATCGCCACCGCGCACGAGGATCAGAAGTTCGGCTTCTCTCTCGCCGACGGCTCGGCACTCGACGCCGTCCGGCGCGTGTTCGCTGCCGACAACCTTCGCCTCGTCGGACTGCACAGTCACATCGGTTCGCAGATATTCGAGGTCGACGGCTTCGAACTGGCAGCGCACAAGGTGATCGGGCTGCTACGAGACATCGTCTCGGAGTTCGGCGTCGAGAAGACCGCGCAGATCTCGACACTGGATCTCGGTGGCGGCATGGGTATTTCGTACGTGCCGAGTGACGATCCGCCCCCGGTGGAGCAACTCGCGGCGAAGTTGACCGCCATCGTGGAGACGGAGTCCGCCGCAGTAGGACTACCGGTCCCGACGATCGCCGTCGAGCCGGGCCGCGCCATCGCCGGACCGGGCACCGTCACGCTCTACGAGGTCGGCACGATCAAGGATGTCACCGTCGACAAGTCGACGCGCAGGCGCTACATCAGCGTCGACGGCGGCATGAGCGACAACATCCGAACCTCGCTCTACCAGGCCGAATACGACTGTCGATTGGTCTCGCGCTCGAGCGATGCCGAGGCAGTCGTGGCACGGGTGGTCGGAAAGCATTGCGAGAGCGGCGACATCGTCATCAAGAACACATGGATGCCGGCAGACGTGGGGCCCGGTGACCTGCTCGCGGTAGCGGCCACGGGGGCCTACTGCTACTCCATGTCCAGTCGCTACAACCTGCTGACGCGGCCCGCTGTGGTTGCGGTCAAGGACGGGCATTCGCGCCTGATCCTGCGGCGGGAAACCATCGAAGATCTGCTCAGCTTGGAGGTTCAGCCATGACATCGAAGCCGATAGGCGTCGCCGTACTCGGACTCGGAAACGTCGGTAGCGAGGTCGTCCGCATCCTCACCGAGAACGCCGAGGACTTCGAAGCGAGAATCGGTGCGCCGCTGGCGATTCGAGGTATCGCAGTGCGTCGAGTCGACGGCGATCGTGGAGTACCGGCCGAGCTGCTCACCGACGACCCGGCCGAACTGGTCGGCCGCGACGACGTCGACATCGTCGTCGAGGTACTCGGCGGCATCGACATTCCCCGCAAGTTGGTGCTGTCTGCGCTGGAGAAGGGCAAGTCCGTCATCACGGCGAACAAGGCCCTGCTGGCCGAGTACACCGGAGAACTGGCAGACGCGGCCGAGAAGTCGCGTGCCGACCTGTATTTCGAGGCCGCTGTGGCCGGAGCCATTCCCGTGGTTCGTCCGCTGATGCAGTCCCTCGCGGGTGACCGCGTGAACAAGGTTGCCGGCATCGTCAACGGCACCACCAACTTCATCCTCTCGGCCATGGACGAGACCGGAGCGGACTACGCCGAAACCCTCGCCGAGGCAGGGCGTCTGGGTTACGCCGAGGCCGACCCGACCGCTGACGTCGAGGGCTACGACGCTGCATCGAAGGCCGCCATCCTGGCGTCCATCGCGTTCCATACGCGAGTCACTGCCGGTGACGTCTACCGCGAGGGCATCAGCAAGATCACCTCGGACGATCTCGAAACCGCGAAATCGCTGGACTGCACCATCAAGCTGCTGGCCATCTGCGAGCGAATCGTCACGCCCAAGGGCAAGGAGCGAATCTCCGCTCGGGTCTACCCCGCGCTCGTTCCGCTGAACCACCCGTTGGCATCGGTGAACGGTGCGTTCAACGCCGTGGTCGTCGAAGCAGAGGCCGCCGGACGCCTGATGTTCTACGGCCAGGGTGCCGGCGGTGCGCCGACCGCGTCTGCCGTACTCGGCGACCTGGTGATGGCCGCTCGCAACAAGTTCTACGGCGGACGGGGCCCGCTCGAATCGAAGTACGCCAAGCTCAAGGTGGCCCCCATGGGTGACATCCTCACTCGCTACTACGTCAGCATGCAGGTCGCGGACAAGCCAGGCGTTCTCGCCACGGTGGCGGCCGAGTTCTCCAAGCGCGACGTCAGCATCTCCACGGTGCGTCAGCAGGGCTCGGGTGACGGAGCCAGGCTCGTCGTGGTCACGCACCTCGCGGCCGACTCCGCACTGTCCGACACCGTTGCATCCCTCGAGCAGCTCGACGTCGTCGTCCACGTCGCCAGCGTTCTCCGATTGGAAGGCACCACCGTATGAGCGTCCACACCCCCTGGCCCGGTCTGATCGAGGCATACCGCTCGCGTCTGGCGATCGGCCCGGATTGGAAGACCGTCACGCTGCGCGAGGGCGGCACCCCGCTGTTGCCGGCCGGGCACCTGTCCGAACTGACCGGGTGCACAGTGCATCTGAAGGTCGAGGGTCTCAACCCCACCGGCTCCTTCAAGGACCGCGGCATGACGATGGCTGTCACCGACGCGCTGGCCCGAGGCCAGGAAGCCGTTCTGTGCGCCTCGACCGGCAACACCTCGGCCTCCGCAGCCGCCTACGCGGCCAAGGCCGGAATGAGCTGTGCCGTACTGGTTCCGCAGGGCAAGATCGCCATGGGCAAGCTCGCTCAGGCAGTCATGCACGGAGCCAAGATCATTCAGGTGCAGGGCAACTTCGACGATTGCCTCGAACTGGCCCGCAAGACCACGGCCGAGTTCCCGACCATCGGTCTGGTCAACTCCGTCAACCCCGTCCGCATCGAAGGCCAGAAGACCGCGGCCTTCGAGATCTGCGACGCCCTCGGCGACGCACCGGACATCCATGCACTTCCGGTCGGCAACGCAGGCAACATCACCGCGTACTGGCGCGGCTACTCGGAGTACTTCCGTGACGGTCTCACCACGCGCAAGCCGCGGATGCTCGGAGTCCAGGCCGCGGGCGCCGCTCCTCTGGTTCACGGTGCGCCGGTGAAGGATCCGGAAACGATCGCCACCGCAATCCGGATCGGCTCGCCCGCATCCTGGAACGGTGCCGTCAACGCCAAGGAAGAATCCAACGGAGCATTCCGCGCAGCGACCGACGAGGAGATCCTCGAGGCGTACCGATTGATCGCGAAGACCGAGGGCGTGTTCGTCGAGCCCGCCTCCGCGGCGAGTGTCGCCGGGCTCCTCGCGGCTCGAAAGGAAGGCTGGCTCGAACCGGGCCTGACCGTCGTGTGCACGGTCACCGGAAACGGGCTCAAGGATCCCGATACCGCATTGGCGGGAATGCCTGTCGTAGAACCGATTTCGGTCGATCCCGTCGCTGTCGCGGCTGCGCTCGAGCTGGCCTGAGTTGACGGAATCTCCGGCCATGACGACGACACTGCCCATCGGGCTCACGGTCACCGCGCGCGTCCCGGCGTCCAGTGCCAACCTCGGACCCGGATTCGACAGTCTCGGAATCGCTTTGGGGCTGTACGACGAGATCGAGGTCACGACCACCGCGTCGGGACTGCGGATACACGTCGACGGTGAGGGTTCGGCGGACGTGCCGTGGGGGCCGACGCATCTGGTGGTGCGCGCCATCGAGCGGGGACTCGAAGCTGCCGGAGTGTGGGCGGACGGCCTGGATGTTCACTGCCGCAACGTAATTCCGCATTCGAGGGGGCTCGGTTCCTCGGCGTCGGCTGTGGTCGGGGGCCTCGCTGCCGCCAACGCGCTCGCCGCGAAAGTGGATCGGTCGCTTGCGCTGTCGGAGGGCCAGCTCGTCCAGCTGTCGTCGGAATTCGAGGGTCATCCCGACAATGCGTCGGCGAGTTGCCTCGGCGGTGCGGTGGTGTCGTGGAGCGAACCGCCCAATGCCAGTGTGACGGCGCGGAAGTACGCGGCGGTTCGGCTCGAGGTGCATCCGAGCATCAAGGTCGTCGTGCTCGTACCGTCCGAACGCTCGTCGACGTCGCACACCCGAGGACTGTTGCCCGAGTTGGTGCCCCACCGAGACGCAGCCTTCAACGTCAGTCGAAGTGCCCTTGCGGTCGTAGCGCTGACCGAACGTCCGGATCTGCTGATGGCGGCAACCGAGGATCTGCTGCATCAAGGTCAACGTGCTCAGGCGCTGCCCGATACCACCCGTTGGATCGCCACCTTACGTGCGCGGTCGATCGCCGCAGTGGTCTCCGGCGCGGGCCCGACGGTGATGGCGCTGTGCACCGAGGAGTTTCCGGCCGATCTGCGCGACGCCGCAGCGGCCGAGGGGTGGCGGGTGCTCGACCTCGACGTGGCCGACGGAGTCACCATCGCGTGACAAACGCCGAGTAGGGTTCTTGCCGAGCGGGGACAACGGCGCTATGGTGAACCCTGTCCGTACATCGTGCGCTTCAGACGCCGGTTTCGTCAGGGCAATCAGGTCGCTGTATTCGGGGGATTCAAACGTCCGAGTGATGTGACGCTCCTGACTCGATCCTTCCCGTGGTTCTCTGCGGTCTCGGATCGATGGCGTCGTCGACGGAGTGCGTCGAACATGAACGGCAATATCCGAGTTCGGTAGAACGCCGAACTGCGGAACGAACCCTCTGCTGCGCATCGAGCGAGCGAGGGAAGGAAAGGACCTCCGTGACCGATACGGAACTTATCTCTGCGCCCGAAACGTCACGCCGACGTGCAGGCCTGTCCGGAATGGTTCTCACCGAGCTGCGCAGCCTCGCTGGTGAACTCGGTATCAAGAGCGTTTCCGGTATGCGCAAGGGCGATCTGATCGCTGCGATCTCCGAGCGGCAATCGGGCAGCGCACCGGCCAAGTCGGACGCACCGAAGTCGGACGCACCCAGGTCGCGTCGTGCCGCTGCATCCGCGCCGGCCGTCGAGGACCGGCCTGCAGCCGAGACGGCACCGAAGCAGTCGGCTCCCGAAGCGCCGTCCTCGGACGCACCCGCGACGCAATCGGGCGATTCTGCCGATGCGGCTCCCGAGACGGGCCGCCGTACACGCGGTCGTCGTGCCGCAGGTCGGCGCGCCGGTGCTCCCGATCAACTCCCACTCGACGACAGCAACGATTCGGCTGGATCCGCTCCCGCGGCTACCGATTCGCCGGCACCCGCGCCGGAGGCCGAGAAGCAGGACGAGACCGGCGACACGGCCGCCACCGAGCGCCCACGCCGTAGCCGCGGCGAACGTAACCGCCAGGACGGGTCGGAACGCGAACCGCGTGACGCCGACGGCAACCGCGACAACGCGAACCGTGACTCCGGAAGCCGCAATCAAGGCGACCGGGACGGCTCCAACCGCGAGAACGGCAACCGTGACAACGGAAACCGCAATCAGGGTGACCGGGAGAACTCCAACCGCGACGGCGGCGGTCGCAATCAGGGCGGTCGCAATCGCAATCAGGGCGACGGTCGCAACGACAACCGCAACGAGGATCGCAACAACGGTCCGCGCGACAACCGCGACAACAACCAGGACGACGACGGTGAAGGCCGCGGACGTCGGGGACGTCGGTTCCGTGAACGCCGTCGCGGACGCGACCGTGGCGAAGGCAACGAGGGTGGCGGTGGCCGCGAGCGCGACACCGAGATTCGCGAGGACGATGTTCTTCAGCCGGTAGCCGGCATCCTCGACGTTCTCGACAACTACGCGTTCGTCCGAACCTCCGGCTACCTCGCCGGACCCAACGACGTCTACGTGTCGATGAACCTCGTTCGCAAGAACGGCCTTCGACGCGGCGACGCGGTGACCGGTGCGGTTCGAGTGGCACGCGAAGGCGAGCAGTCCAGCCAGCGGCAGAAGTTCAACCCGCTCGTGCGTCTGGACACCGTCAACGGGGGAGAGGTCGAGGCCGCGCGCAAGCGTCCGGAATTCGGCAAGCTCACCCCGTTGTACCCCAATCAGCGGCTGCGTCTCGAGACGCAGCAGAACATCCTGACCACGCGCATCATCGACTTGGTGATGCCGATCGGCAAGGGCCAACGCGCGCTCATCGTCAGCCCGCCGAAGGCAGGTAAGACGAGCGTTCTGCAGGCGATCGCCAACGCGATCGCCATCAACAATCCCGAGTGCTACCTGATGGTCATCCTCGTCGACGAGCGTCCCGAGGAAGTGACGGACATGCAGCGCTCCGTCAAGGGCGAGGTCATCGCGTCGACGTTCGACCGGCCGCCGGGCGACCACACCGCGGTGGCCGAGCTGGCTATCGAACGGGCCAAGCGTCTGGTCGAAGCCGGCCAGGACGTGGTGGTTCTGCTCGACTCGATCACCCGTCTGGGACGTGCGTACAACAACAGCTCGCCCGCATCGGGCCGAATCCTGTCCGGTGGTGTCGACTCGACCGCGTTGTATCCGCCGAAGCGATTCCTCGGTGCGGCTCGAAACATCGAGCACGGCGGATCGTTGACGATCATCGCCACGGCCATGGTCGAAACCGGATCCACCGGCGACACCGTGATCTTCGAGGAGTTCAAGGGCACCGGTAACGCCGAGCTCAAGCTCGATCGCAAGATCGCCGAACGCCGCGTGTTCCCGGCAGTCGACATCAACCCGTCGAGCACCCGCCACGACGAGCTGCTCCTTGCTCCCGACGAGGCTGCCGTTGTGCACAAGCTGCGGCGCGTGTTGTCCGGACTCGACTCGCATCAGGCCATCGACCTGCTGGTCGACCGTCTGAAGAAGAGCAAGAACAACCTCGAGTTCCTGATGGAAGTCTCCAAGACTGCGCCGGGCGGGACGAACGACTGACGGTTGTCCTCCGGATCTTTCGTCCGGGGAACAAGTCGACAGGTGCGCGCGTTGTAAGCATCTGTCGGCACAGAAGTACCGGCGATTAGCAGGTCAGATGCACGCTCTGGCATAATCAACGGCCGAGTCCGGTTCCGGTTCACGTCTTCGATCGGCGAAGACGACCCGGCGACCACTAGAGAGAACGGTAAGGACACCATGAAGGCAGGAATTCACCCCGACTACACACTGACGACAGTCGTCTGTGGTTGCGGCAATACTTTCGAGACCCGAAGCACCACCGACAAAGAGCGCATCAGCGTCGAGGTCTGCTCGCAGTGCCACCCCTTCTACACCGGCAAGCAGAAGATTCTCGACACCGGCGGCCGCGTCGCTCGCTTCGAGGCTCGCTACGGCAAGCGCGCCGGCAAGAAGGCCGACGCAGACAGCTAGCTGTTTCGCCGACGCCCGTCCTGTGCATCACAGGACGGGCGTCGGCTTTTTTGTGTCCACATTCAGTTGCACCGGCGTTCGAGAGTGAGTCATCAACATGGCGAGAACAGACAAGCCTTCGGCCATCGACGACATTCTCGCCGAACACTCCGGACTCGAGCAGCAACTCGCCGACCCAGCTCTGCACAACGATCCCTCCGCGGCCCGCAGAGCAGGCAAGAGATTCGCCGAACTGGCCCCCATCATGTCCGCGCACACCAAGCTGACCTCCGCGCAGGGCGACCTCGAAGCTGCACGTGAATTGGCGGCCGACGATTCGTCGTTCGCGGCCGAGGTTCCAGACCTCGAGGCGACGGTGGTGCAGCTGGAGCAGACTCTGACCGACTTGTTGGCACCACGTGACCCGCACGACGGCGACGACATCGTGATGGAGGTCAAGTCGGGTGAGGGTGGCGAGGAATCGGCGCTCTTCGCAGCCGATCTCGCGCGGATGTACGTGCGCTACGCCGAACGCCGCGGGTGGCGGGTCGAGGTCCTCGACGCCAACGTCTCGGACCTCGGCGGATACAAGGACGCGACCCTGTCCATCAAGACCAAGGATCCGCTCGACGGCGTCTGGTCACGGTTGAAGTTCGAGGGTGGGGTCCACCGCGTGCAGCGGGTACCGGTCACCGAATCACAGGGACGCGTGCACACCTCTGCGGCCGGAATCCTGGTGTATCCGGAACCGGACGAGGTCGAAGAAGTTCAGATCGACGAGACAGATCTGCGCATCGACGTGTATCGCTCATCCGGCAAGGGCGGGCAGGGCGTCAACACCACCGACTCCGCAGTCCGGCTCACGCACCTTCCCACGGGCATCGTGGTCACTTGCCAGAACGAGCGCTCGCAGCTGCAGAACAAGGCACGCGCGATGCAGGTTCTCGCCGCTCGCCTGCAGGCGGCCGCAGAGGAAGCAGCCAACGAAGAGGCCTCGGCCGGACGAGCCAGCCAGGTGCGCACCGTCGACCGCTCGGAGCGGATCAGAACCTACAACTACCCCGAGAACCGCATCACCGATCACCGCATCGGGTTCAAGGCGCACAACCTCGATGCCCTGCTCGACGGCGAAATGGATGCGTTGCTCGACGCGCTCGCCAAGGCGGACCGCGACGCGCGCATGCAAGCAGAGTAGCTGCGGCGCATAGCTTTACAGATTTCGCCGGGCTGATCCACCGATCGGTGCGATACCCTGGCGGCCAAGTTCGACCCCGTAACAGCGCCCGAGAGGCACAGAAGAACATGAACCAGGCCTTGACCCCCGCAGGCGAGAACGCCGTGTCCGAGCTGTCGTCGCGCTACGGCGTCTCGACCGATGCCGTCCGCACGATGCTCGACGCCGTCAACAACGGCCGCGGCACCATGGCTCAGTTCAACATCCCCGAGCTGGGCGGCAGTGGGCAGTGGATGCGCGGCGGAATGACCATGGTGGGCAACATGTTCGATCACGGACTCAAGAGCCGGGTCGACGGCCTCTGCCGCGATCTGTCTGCGGTGCTGGCGCAGCATCAGGTGTACCCGCCCAGGGAGACCGGCAGCAGCTCGTTCGGTGGCAACTCGTTCGGCGGCGGTTCGTGGTGGCCGTCGGATCTCGGTGCGCCGAGCTCGAGCGGTGGTCAGAACGGCTCGCAGTACGCAGTGTTCCCGGGATCTCGACGCCTCGCCGTGTCGGCCGGCGGAGAATTGGCCGTGTACGACACTCTCGATCACTCCATCGGCGGAGTCCAGCAACAGCAGGGCGGTGGACCGGGCTCGCTCGAGTTCACCAGCCAGTACGGCACGTTCACCGCAGGCAGCCTGCCTCGCGTCGACCAGCAGTCGAGCGGAACGAACTCACAGAACCAGTCGACGCCGCAATCCGCTCCGCAGACGTACGCGCAACCGTCCTCGTCGCAGCAGTCTTCGCAGTCCTCGAACCAGTCGCCTCAGGGCAACCCTTCAGGCGTGGACATCTCCGACATCACGGCTGCAATCGAGGCTCTCGCAGGTCTGCACGCGAAGGGCTTCCTCACCGACGACGAGTTCTACGCCAAGAAGTCGGAGTTGCTGGGGCGCGTGTGATCGGGTTGTCGGTGCCTCGTGGCAGTCTGTACGGGTGAGCCGCAAGCCGTTACGTCTGGCCATCCTCGAAGCAACGTCGATGCTCGATGCTGCAGGCGTGCCGAGCCCACGGGTCGATGCGGAGCTGCTCGCCGCACACCTCGTCGGCGTGGATCGCGGTCGTCTCGGTCTGGTTCCTCTCGTCGAACCCGAGGTTGTCGAGGCGTACTTCCGCACCGTCGAGCAGCGCGCGAAACGCATTCCGCTGCAATACATCACGGGAACGACCTCGCTGGGCAACATCGACGTCGAAGTAGGACCGGGCGTGTTCGTGCCCCGGCCGGAAACCGAATTGTTGTTGGCCTGGGCTCTGGCGTTCCTCGAAAACGTCGACCACCATCCGCCGGTGATTCTCGATCTGTGCACGGGCTCGGGCGCATTGGCGCTGGCGATCGCCAACGCTCGGCCCGACGCCGTCGTCCATGCCGTCGAGCTCGACCCGTCGGCGTTGGCGTGGGCCCGGCGCAACGCCGATCTGCGCAGCGGCCACGGCGATACCCCGATCACACTGCACCACGGCGACGTCACGGCACGAGATCTGTTGACCGAGCTCGACGGTGCAGTCGACATGATCGTCGCCAACCCGCCCTACATCCCGGAGGGGGCTGACCTCGATCCCGAGGTGATCGATCACGATCCGCACATGGCGCTGTTCGGCGGTTCGGACGGACTGTCGGTCATCGAACCGATGATCGGCAACATTGCCCGCTGGCTTCGGATCGGCGGCGGTGTCGCCATCGAACACGACGACTCCAACGGCAGCGAGGTGGCGGCATTGCTGTCTCGACGACGAGTGTTCACCGAGGTCACCGCGCATCCGGATCTGGCGGGTAGGCCCCGGTTCGTCGTCGCAGCACGGGCACACCCAGCCTCGGCCTGACTACGGGAACGGCAGGCGGGCGACACCTGACATCAGTTCGTTATCGAAGATGGAAGGATAGGTGCCGTGAGTACCGTCTACGACTGCCGTGAAGCCGACGCGCGCGCTGCCGGATTGACCGCTGCCCGCGGTGCCCTCAAGTCCGGCCGACTCGTCGTCATGCCTACCGACACCCTGTACGGGATCGCCGCAGATGCATTCGACGGTAGCGCTGTCACGGATCTGCTGCGGGCCAAAGGCAGGGGACGCGATATGCCGGTTCCCGTGCTCGTCGGTTCGTGGAACACCATCGACGGCCTGGTCCAGAGTGTCCGGCCACGCACCCGAGACCTGATACGTGCCTTCTGGCCCGGCGCGCTGAGCATCGTCGTGCAGCAGGCTCCATCCCTGGCCTGGGATCTGGGCGACGCCCAGGGCACCGTCATGTTGCGGATGCCGCTGCACCCGGTTGCGCTCGAGCTGTTGCGCGAGGTCGGCCCGCTCGCGGTGTCCAGTGCCAACATCTCCGGGAGTCCACCCGCCACCACCGTGACGGAGGCGCGAGATCAACTCGGCGGCTCGGCTGCGGTCTACCTGGACGGGGGACCGGCCGATCACGCGGTGGCGTCGACCATCATCGATCTGACGAGCGATCGAGCACGAATTCTGCGGGTCGGTGCCATTCCCACCGAGAAGATTGCCGAGGTTCTCGGTGTCACCGCCGAAAGCCTGGTCCCGGGAGCGTCCTGACATGCCTGTTCGTGCCGCATGAGCGTCGAGATGCTGGCTCAGTCGAATCTGGGTGCAGGCGTTCCGATTCGCGAACTACTCCTGGTGTTCCTCACCGCAGCAGTGGTCACGTTCTTCGCGACCGGCGGAGTCCGGGTGGCGGCCATCAAGTTCGGTGCCGTCGCCGTGCCTCGAGATCGTGACGTCCACGTGCAGGCCACTCCGAGGCTCGGGGGAGTGGGCATCTACGCGGGCATGCTGGCTGCGCTGCTCTTCGCGTCGCAACTGCCTGCGTTGGCTCGTGGATTCGACGTCGCCTACAACCGCGACATTCCGGCCGCACTGGTTGCCGGCTTCGTGATCGTGCTGGTCGGCGTCATCGACGACCGATGGGGCCTGGACGCCCTGACCAAGTTCGTCGGGCAGGTGACGGCAGCAGGCGTGCTCGTGATCATGGGTGTCAGTTGGGTCGTGCTGTATCAACCGTGGGGAGGCGAGCCCGGTCAGCCGGGTAGCACCCTGGTCCTCGATCAACTGCAAGCCGGACTCGTGACGGTTCTGATCACCGTCGTGATCGTCAATGCAATGAATTTCGTCGACGGTCTCGACGGGTTGGCGGCCGGTCTCGGGCTCATTTCCTCGGTGGCGATCTGCATCTTCTCGGTTGGGCTGTTGCAGGAGCAGGGCGGTGATGTCGGCGTCTACCCGCCGGCACTGATCGCAGCGGCGCTGGCGGGCGCGTGTCTGGGATTTCTGCCGCACAACTTTCAACCCGCACGCATCTTCATGGGCGATTCGGGATCGATGCTCATCGGGCTGACGCTGGCCACGATCTCGACGAGTGCCTCGGGGCGGATCCCGCTGACGGCCTACGGTCCACGCGATCTGTTGGGCCTGTTGTCGCCGCTTCTGCTGGTCGGTGCCGTGATGCTCATCCCGATCCTCGACTTGCTGCTGGCTGTCATCCGCCGTACCCGAGCCGGGCGAAGCCCCTTCAGTCCCGACAAGATGCACCTGCACCATCGGCTGCTGCAGATCGGACATTCGCACCGCCGGGTGGTGCTGGTGATCTACCTGTGGGTCGGAGTCCTCGCCTTCGGCGCCGTCGGCTCGTCTTTGCTCGACCGCCGAATCGTGGTACTTCTGGTCGCGGCCGGCCTCGTATTCGCCCTGGTGGTCACAGCTGTGCCCACCTTGAGGGTGGACCGATCGCCTCGCGTCGAACCTCGAGGCGGTCGACCCGGCAGCTGATGCCGTCGGCTGGTCCCGGCCGCGTCCTGGGTACTCTCGACGACTGTGACCTTCTCTCCGCAGTCCATGCCCGACCAATTCGCGCCGCTTCGCGCCGCAGTTCGATACGGACTCATCGGACTGGTGGTACTGACGGTGGTGTGCGTCGGAATCTCCGTCGCCGCGGCAGGCACGCCCGGCCTGTGGGGATCGCTCATCGGCGTGGCCATCGGCGGCGGTTTTGTCATCACGACGGCGCTGTCGGTTGCGCTCACCACCCGTTTTCCGGCTTCGGCCGTCGGAGCGCTGCTGCTCGGCGGTTGGCTCGTGAAGATGGTCATCGCGCTGATCGTGCTCGTTGCGCTCAAGGATGCCGACTTCTACAACCGCTACTCGCTCGGCCTGACCATCCTCGGTGCGCTCGTGGTCGTGCTCGGGGCAGAAGTCTTCGGAGTCGTCAAGACGAAGGTTGCCTACGTCGACAGCGTTCCCGCCGCCGACCACACCGACGGCCGGTAGTACGACAGGCTGTCGTAATCGGTTAAGCTGAGGCCCGCCTACACAACGTCGTAGTTCTGTTGATAAAGTTTGTATCAAGCGGTGGGCAAGACTGGGACGAAAGAGACTTTTTCCCCGGACTGGACCCCCGCAGGTAACCATCAGCGTGAGCTTCCTTACAGTGGGCCCGGAGTCTTCGACTTCGGCAACGTAAGGTTTCGCCCTGAGAGTTGCCGAGTCGACGTGAGTCGCCGACACCCGACAGACGCTTGGCCGATGAAGACCGGGCCTCAGCCTCTGACGATTGCGAGCCGATTTTCGTCGACTTGATAGATCGTCATTGTCCGATCGAACCGCAGCCGCTACCGGCTGCGGCCCGAACACGGGAGAGACCGCTGAGCGTCACCAACCTGGCTGCGGAGTTCAGTCCGCCGTCACTATCCGACTTCTTTCCGCCCGCGGTGCTGTTCGAGGGAACCCCGTTCGAGCTCGACCGACTGATGCTCATCCGCATCCTGATGTCGGCGCTGCTGATTGTCTTCATGCTGATTGCTCTGCGCAGCCCCAAGATCGTGCCTCGCGGGATTCAGAACATGGCCGAGATCGCTCTCGACTTCGTTCGGATCCACGTCGCGGAGGATGTACTCGGCAAGGAACAGGGACGTCGATTCCTGCCCGTCATCATGACAATCTTCTTCACAGTGTTGGCGGTGAACGCCAGTGCCGTCATTCCGTTCCTCAACATCTCTTCCAATGCGCGCATCGGCCTGCCGATAGTGCTCGCGGCGGTCGCATATGTCGCGTTCATCTACGCAGGTGTGAAGAAGTTCGGCGTCGGCAAGTTCGTCAAAGGCACGATCGTCATCCCCGGCATTCCGCCGGCTATGCATGTGCTGCTGATTCCGCTCGAGTTCATCTCGAACTTCGTCCTACGCCCGTTCACGCTGACCGTGCGTCTGCTGGCCAACATGCTCGCCGGCCACATCATGCTGGTGCTGTTCTTCAGCGCCACGCAGTTCTTCCTCTTCGAGGCCTCTGCCGGCCTGAAGATCTTCGCTGCACCCTCGCTCATCATGGGCTTCCTGTTCACGATGTTCGAGATGCTGGTGATCTTCCTGCAGGCATACATCTTCGCGCTACTCACGGCGATCTACATCGACCTGGCGCTACACGCCGACTCGCACTGACCGACCAACAGACCGAACTAGCTACACCGCCACCTCCGACACCCGGATGTGGACCGAAGAAAGGGAACGGAAAACCGAATGAGCCTTGAAGTTCTGGCCCAGGCGCAGGAAATCACCGCCAGCGGATACGGCGCCATCGGCTACGGCCTCGCAGCGATCGGCGGTGGCATCGGCCTCGGCCTCGTCGTCGCCAAGAACATGGAAGCCACCGCTCGCCAGCCCGAGCTGGCCGGTCAGCTCCGTACGACCATGTTCCTCGGCATTGCATTCACCGAGTCCCTCGCCCTGATCGGCCTCGTCGCCGGCTTCATTCTCTGAGAGCGCGATGACAAACGCGATAACGCTGCTCGCAGCCGGGGAAGGTGAATCCCAGAACCCGCTGCTGCCCGCAACATACGACATCGTTTGGTCGATCGTCTGTGTCGTGATCATCGGCTTCCTGTTCTGGAAGTACGTCGTACCGCGTTTCCAGACGGTTCTCGCCGAGCGCTCCGAGCTCATCGAAGGCGGAATCAAGAAGGCCGAGCAGGCTCAGGCAGAAGCCAAGGCTGCCCTTGAGCAGTACCACGCTCAGCTGGCCGACGCCCGTTCCGAGGCCGCGCAGATCCGTGAGGAAGCGCGCACCCAGGGGCAGGCGATTCTCGCCGAGATGAAGGAAAAGGCGCAGGAAGAAAGCGACCGGATCGTGGCCGCAGGTCACAATCAGCTCGTTGCTCAGCGTCAGCAGATCGTCACCGAGCTTCGGGGAGATCTGGGACGTACGGCCGTCGAACTCGCTGAGAAGGTCATCGGAGAGCAGTTGTCCGACGACGCGAAGCGTTCCAGTTCGATCGATCGCTTCCTCAACGAGTTGGATTCCGTCACCGCGGACTCCGCATCCGGAAAGTGAGTCGAACCATGTACGCAACTTCTCGTGAGGCACTCGCCCGCACGCGGTCGGTTGCCCACGAAGCTCTGGGGTCCGCGTCGGGAGGCGAGGCGACAGCCGTCGCTGCTCAGACCGGAGCCGAGTTGTTCGCCGTCGTCGAAACTCTCGACGCGCAGCGCACGTTGCGTACCGCTCTTGCCGACTCGTCGGTAGAGGGCGATCGACGTAGCAATCTGGCCGGAGAGGTCTTCTCCGGCCAGGTGTCGAGTGCAACGGCGACCATCGTCAAGGCTGCTGCCGGCGAAAGCTGGTCCAACGCCCGCGACCTACTGAACTCCCTGGTCGAGTTGGGACGCGAAGCTCTGCTCCGTGCCGCGGCCGATCAGGATCAGCTGGACACGGTCGAGGACGAGTTGTTCCGGCTCGGACGCATCGTGGCCGGCAACCCGCAGCTCGAGCAGGCACTATCGGATCGCTCGAAGCCCTCGCAGGCGAAGCGCGAACTGCTCGGCCGTCTGCTCTACGGCAAGGTCACCGCTGTCACCGAGGCGCTCGCAGTTCAGGCTGTGACGCGTCCGCGAAAGGCGGCTCCCGCCGACGTACTGAACGGACTTGCCGATCTGGCCGCCGAACAGCGTGACCGCGCGGTTGCACACGTCCGCAGCGCAGCCCCACTGAGCGACAGTCAGCTCGAGAAGCTGACGGCAACCTTGACCCGCACGTACGGCAAGCAGGTCACGGTGCATGTAGAGGTCGATACCGAACTGCTCAGCGGACTTGTCGTTCGTATCGGCGACGAGGTCATCGACGGTAGCGGGGCAGGCCGCCTCGCTGCATTGCGAAAGACGCTCAAATAGTCCGACACGGACACAGTAACGAGAAGAAGCGTCTCGACTTTCGAGACATTTCACCCCGCGATCATTTGAAGGAAGAGCAGGAAACACTATGGCGGAGCTGACGATCTCCTCCGACGAGATCCGTAGCGCGATCGATAACTTCACCGCGAGCTACTCACCGGAGTCTTCCCGCGAGGAGGTCGGCACGGTTACGGACACGAGCGACGGAATCGCTCACGTGTCCGGATTGCCGTCGGCGATGTCCAACGAACTCCTGGAATTCCCCGGCGGAGTCCTCGGTGTCGCGCTGAACCTGGATGCCACCGAAATCGGTGCCGTCATCCTCGGTGACTACGAGCACATCGAAGAAGGCCAGGAAGTCAAGCGCACCGGAGACGTGCTGTCGGTCCCCGTGGGCGACGGCTACCTCGGCCGCGTCGTGGACCCCCTGGGCGAGCCCATCGACGGCCTCGGCGACATCG
Organism: Rhodococcus sp. IEGM 1330; assembly: GCF_033142445.1. NCBI lineage: Bacteria > Bacillati > Actinomycetota > Actinomycetes > Mycobacteriales > Nocardiaceae > Rhodococcus > Rhodococcus sp. IEGM 1330. Next base: position 8,902 of record NZ_JAWLSB010000016.1, on the reverse strand, counting down.
AGTCCTCCGAGACCCGCGCCCTCGAACTGCAGGCTGCCTCGGTGCTCGAGCGTCAGCCCGTCGAGGAGCCGCTGCAGACCGGTATCAAGGCGATCGACGCCATGACCCCGATCGGCCGCGGCCAGCGTCAGCTCATCATCGGCGACCGCAAGACCGGCAAGACCGCGGTCTGCATCGACGCAATCCTGAACCAGAAGGCCAACTGGGAGAGCGGTGACGAGAAGAAGCAGGTTCGCTGCATCTACGTCGCCATCGGCCAGAAGGGCTCCACGATCGCAGGCGTCAAGGCTGCACTCGAGGAGCAGGGCGCACTCGAATACACGACCATCGTCGCGGCTCCCGCGTCGGATTCGGCCGGCTTCAAGTGGCTCGCCCCGTACACCGGATCGGCCATCGGCCAGCACTGGATGTACCAGGGCAAGCACGTCCTCATCGTGTTCGACGACCTGACCAAGCAGGCCGAGGCGTACCGCGCCATCTCGCTGCTGCTGCGTCGTCCGCCGGGCCGCGAGGCATACCCCGGTGACGTCTTCTACTTGCACTCCCGTCTGCTGGAGCGTTCGGCGAAGCTGTCCGACGAGCTCGGTGGCGGATCGCTGACGGCTCTGCCGATCATCGAGACCAAGGCCAACGACGTCTCGGCATACATCCCGACCAACGTCATCTCCATCACCGACGGCCAGGTCTTCCTCGAGTCCGACCTGTTCAACAAGGGTGTCCGTCCCGCGATCAACGTCGGTATCTCGGTTTCCCGAGTCGGCGGTGCCGCGCAGACGAAGGGCATGAAGAAGGTCTCCGGATCCCTTCGCCTCGAGCTGGCTCAGTTCCGCGAGCTCGAAGCCTTCTCGGCATTCGCATCCGACCTCGACGCGGCCTCCAAGGCTCAGCTCGAACGCGGTGCACGTCTGGTCGAGCTGCTCAAGCAGGATCAGTACTCACCGGTTGCCGTCGAAGATCAGATCGTCTCGATCTGGCTCGCCGGGCAGGGCACGTACGACTCCGTTCCGGTCGGCGACGTGCGTCGCTTCGAGAGCGAGCTGCTCGAAGATCTGCACCGCAACGCCAGCGGTGTCTACGACAGCATTGCCGGAGGCAAGGCACTCGACGAGGACAACCAGAAGGCGTTGACCGAGGCGACCGAGAAGTTCAAGGCCGGATTCGTCGACGCTGACGGCAACCGCGTCGTCAACGAGGCCGAGGCCGACACGCTCAACGCCGACGAGGTCAGCCAGGAGCAGGTCAACGTCACTCGCAAGACAGTCAGCAAGTAGGCCGGCGATGACAGGTGACAAGACGAGCACAGAAGGGAGCGTGAACAGCTAGATGGCAAGCATTCTCGAGCTTCGCTCCCGCATCAAGTCGGTCAACTCGACCAAGAAGATCACCAAGGCCCAAGAGTTGATCGCGACATCGCGAATCACCAAGGCGCAAGCCCGCGTTGCCGCATCGAAGCCGTACGCGGAAGAGATCACCAAGGTGCTCTCGGCGTTGGCGAGTGCATCGAGTTCGCTCGATCACCCGCTGCTCAACGAGCGGCCCGAGCCCAAGCGTGCTGCGGTCCTGGTCGTGACCAGCGACCGCGGTATGTGCGGCGGCTACAACTCCAACGTGCTCAAGGAGACGGAGGAGCTGTTCCAGCTGCTCCGCTCCGAGGGCAAGGATCCGGTCATCTACGTCCTAGGCGCAAAAGGCCTGGGCTACTACACATTCCGCGAGCGGGACGTGAAGGGTGCCTGGACGGGCTTCTCGCAGGAGCCCGGATACGCCGACGCGGCCAAGGCGAGCAAGCACCTGGTCGAGCTGTTCATGGCCGGCTCGGGCACCGAGGTCGACGCTCCTAACGGTGAAGGCACCGTCGAGGGCGTGGACGAGTTGCACATCGTCTACACCCGCTTCGTGTCGATGCTCACGCAGAAGCCCGAAGTTCGCCGTATGGCACCGCTCGAAATCTCGTACACCGACGAGGAATTCGAGATGGGTGCAGACGCGTTGAGCGACTCGCCGTCCGCAGATGTGCAGGCACAGTACGAGTTCGAGCCGGAAGCAGGAACTCTGCTCTCGGCGCTGCTGCCCAAGTACATCAGCACCAGGATCTATGCGTCGTTGCTCGATGCAGCAGCGTCGGAATCCGCGGCGCGTCGTACCGCCATGAAGGCAGCGACGGACAACGCGAACGAATTGGTCGAGACCTTGAGCCGTCAGGCCAACCAGGCTCGGCAGGCCCAGATCACCCAGGAAATCAGCGAAATCGTCGGTGGCGCCAACGCGTTGGCCGACAGCGCAGGAAGTGACTAAGCAATGACCGCAGCAGTAGCCCAAGAGAACGCGAGCGGAGCGGACACACAGTCCGGCCGTGTCGTTCGGGTCATCGGCCCCGTTGTGGACGTCGAGTTCCCGCGCGGCTCGATTCCCGCACTGTTCAACGCCCTCAACGCAGAGATCACTCTGCCGACCGTGGCCAAGACCCTGACGCTCGAGGTCGCACAGCACCTCGGCGACAACTTGGTTCGCACCATCTCGATGCAGCCCACCGACGGACTCGTTCGCGGCACTGCAGTCGTCGACTCGGGCAAGCCGATCTCGGTTCCCGTCGGTGACGTCGTCAAGGGCCACGTGTTCAACGCCCTCGGTGACTGCCTCGACACCCCCGGACTCGGCCGCGACGGCGAGCAGTGGGGCATCCACCGCAAGCCACCAGCCTTCGATCAGCTCGAGGGCAAGACCGAGATCCTCGAGACCGGCATCAAGGTCATCGACCTTCTGACCCCGTACGTCAAGGGCGGAAAGATCGGGTTGTTCGGTGGTGCCGGTGTCGGCAAGACCGTTCTGATCCAGGAAATGATCACTCGTATCGCACGCGAGTTCTCGGGCACCTCGGTGTTCGCAGGAGTCGGCGAGCGCACCCGTGAAGGCACCGACCTTCACCTCGAGATGGAAGAGATGGGCGTCCTCCAGGACACCGCCCTCGTCTTCGGCCAGATGGACGAGCCGCCCGGCACGCGTATGCGCGTGGCGTTGTCGGCACTGACCATGGCGGAGTACTTCCGCGATGTTCAGGGGCAGGACGTTCTTCTGTTCATCGACAACATCTTCCGCTTCACGCAGGCAGGTTCGGAGGTGTCGACCCTTCTCGGTCGTATGCCGTCTGCCGTCGGTTACCAGCCCACGCTGGCGGACGAGATGGGTGAGCTCCAGGAGCGCATCACCTCGACCCGTGGACGCTCGATCACCTCACTGCAGGCGATCTACGTTCCCGCCGACGACTACACCGACCCGGCCCCGGCCACGACGTTCGCGCACCTCGATGCGACGACCGAGCTCTCGCGTCCGATTTCGCAGATGGGTATCTACCCCGCTGTGGACCCGCTGAGCTCCACCTCGCGCATCCTCGAGCCCGGCATCGTCGGTGCGGAGCACTTCCGCGTCGCCAACGAGGTCAAGCGGATCCTGCAGAAGTACAAGGAGCTGCAGGACATCATCGCCATCCTCGGTATGGACGAGCTTCAGGAAGAGGACAAGGTTCTGGTCGGCCGCGCACGCCGCCTCCAGAAGTTCCTCGGCCAGAACTTCATCGTTGCCGAGAAGTTCACCGGCGAGGCCGGTTCGGTCGTGTCGCTCTCCGACACCATCGAGGCATTCGACAAGGTCACCAAGGGTGAGTACGACCACCTTCCCGAGCAGGCCTTCAACAGCTGTGGCGGTCTCGACGATGTCGAGGCAGCCGCGAAGAAGATGGCCGGAAAGTAGACCGACGTGACTTCTTCCGAGAAGAGCGGCATGGAGGTCTCCCTGGTCGCTGTGGAGCAAAAGCTGTGGTCCGGTACCGCGACCATCGTCAGCGCTCAGACCACCGAAGGTGAGATCGGCATCATGTTGGGCCACGAGCCTGTCCTCGGCCAGCTGGTCGAGGCGGGCACGGTGTCGATCACCACGACCGACGGCGAGAAGATCATCGCCGCTGTCCACGGTGGCTTCCTGTCGGTCACCGGCAAGACGGTGACCGTGCTGGCAGAGTCCGCCGATTTTGCGGACGACATCGACGTGGAAGCAGCACGGTCCGTAGTGGCAGAGAACGGCGACGACCTCGAGGCCATTGCGGTGGCCAAGGGACGTATCCGCGCTGTCGAGCGGTCCTAGGTTCACGAGAAGCCGCGACGAGACCTGCGATGCACACCGGATTGATTGTTCTGATCATTCTGGTTGTGCTGCTCGCAGGGCTCGTCGCGGCTTTTGCGTACCGTCTGACGGTTCTTCGGCGCGGGGGAACTGCCGCGATCATGCGGGTGTTGCCGTCGGACGGTGGTGCCGGTTGGCGTCACGGCATCATTCGGTACGGCGACAACACGCTCGTTTTCTTCAAGCTGTCGAGTCTTCGGCCCGGCCCGGATCATCGGCTGGGCAGGCAGGACATTCATGTGGGTGATCGACGAGCCCCACGGGACACCGAGTTCGACATCATGACACCGGACATCGCTGTGTTGGAACTGTCCGGCAACGGCAAGAATTTCGAGATCGCGCTGGACAGAAGTGCGTTGACCGCTTTCCTGTCCTGGGTCGAGTCTCGGCCCTCCGGCCGCTCGCGTCGCCGTCGACCGGCGGCCTGATCAGCTCTCGTCGGTAGTCGGATCGGCCGAAGTGCGGCTCGATCCGGGAACCCATTGGACGTCGCCTTCGGGGTTGGCGTAGCGACTCAGAATGAACAGTAGATCCGAGAGTCGGTTGAGGTATTTCGCCGGCAATGCACTCGTTGTCTCCGGGCTCGCGTGCACTGCAGCCCATGCCGACCGTTCCGCGCGTCGGGCTACCGTTCGCGACACGTGTAGCAACGCTCCCAGCGGCGTTCCGCCCGGCAGAATGAACGACGTCAGTGCGGGGAGATCCTCGTTGAACTCGTCGCACCAGCCTTCGAGGCGGTCGACGTAGCTCTGATCGATACGCAGAGGCGGGTACTGCGGATTCTCGACGACCGGAGTCGAGAGATCGGCCCCCGCGTCGAATAGATCGCTCTGGATGGTGCGGATCACCGAATGCACCGATTCGGGCGGGTTGCCCAGTGCGAGAACCACACCGAGGCTGGCGTTGGTCTCGTCGCAGTCCGCATAGGCAATCAGTCGTTCGTCGTTCTTGGACACCCTCGAGAAATCGCTCAGTCCGGTGGTCCCGTCGTCGCCGGTTCTCGTATAGATGCGGGTGAGGTGGACGGCCATGCGCGCTACGGTACCGCGCGGGTGTCGGCCGGTCCCGCTGGCTACGCTGTCGACGTGAGTGAACGCTTTTTGGTCAACGGTGGTAATCGCCTCGTCGGTGAGGTGGCGGTCGGTGGTGCGAAGAACAGCGTCCTCAAATTGATGGCGGCTGCGCTGCTGGCAGAGGGCACGAGCACGATCACCAATTGCCCCGACATCCTGGACGTGCCGCTGATGGCGGAGGTGTTGCGCGGGCTCGGCTGTGAGGTCGAGTTGGAGGGATCGGTCGTTCACATCACCACTCCGGCGATGCCGAAGTATCACGCCGATTTCGCGGCAGTTCGCCAGTTCCGAGCTTCGGTGTGCGTGTTGGGACCGCTGGTTGCGCGGTGCAAGAGAGCTGTGGTGGCACTGCCGGGTGGTGACGCGATCGGGTCGCGTCCCCTCGACATGCACCAGTCCGGTCTCCAATTGCTCGGGGCGCGCAGCGAGATCCAACACGGGTGTGTCGTCGCGGAAGCAGACGAATTGCGCGGCGCGAACATCAGACTGGCGTTTCCGTCCGTTGGTGCCACCGAGAACATCCTGATGGCCGCAGTCCTCGCCACCGGGGAGACGGTGATCGACAACGCCGCGCGTGAGCCGGACATCGTCGACGTGTGCAACATGCTCAACGAGATGGGTGCCGACGTCCGCGGTGCAGGCACATCGACGTTGACCATTCGTGGTGTGAGCGCGCTGAAGCCGACGACCCATCGGGTTATCGGCGATCGCATCGTCGCTGCGACCTGGGGAATCGCCGCTGCCATGACTCGTGGGGATGTGCGAGTCCGCGGTGTCAATCCCAAGCACCTGTCGTTGGTGTTGGACAAGTTGAGATCTGCCGGTGCCGAGGTCACCAGCGAGCCTGACGGCTTCCGCGTCGTTCAGCACGAACGGCCGCGGGCGGTCAATTTCGCGACGCTTCCGTATCCAGGGTTCCCAACCGACCTGCAGCCGATGGCCATCGGACTCGCGACCGTCGCCGACGGCACGTCGATGATCACCGAAAACGTCTTCGAGGCTCGATTCCGGTTCGTCGAGGAGATGATCAGGCTCGGGGCCGACGCGCGTACCGATGGCCACCACGCCGTGGTGCGCGGTGTGCCGCAGCTGTCCAGTGCGCCGGTGTGGTCCTCCGATATCCGGGCGGGAGCCGGCCTGGTTCTCGCAGGATTGGTGGCCGACGGTACGACAGAAGTGCACGACGTGTTCCACATCGATCGCGGTTATCCGCGATTCGTCGAGAACCTGAGTGCACTCGGTGGCAGCATCGAGCGGGTCAGCTGAGTAGCGCAGCTTCCAGCGCATCGACCAATGTACTGATGGCATAGTCCAGTTCGTCGTCGGAGACGGATCCGTATCCGACGACGATTCCACCCCTGGCTGTGGGCGAGCGGGTCGAGTGTTCGAGTGTCGGTACGTCCACGCCACTCGCCGCACACGAAATAGCGACGTCGCGCGCTGCGTCGGTATCGAGCATCAACACCGTATGCAGCCCCGCTCCAACTCCCCGGAGCTCGCCGAACCTGGCCAGCGCTGCGGCGACCACGCGGTCGCGGGTGCGATAGAGCCGCCGCGCCGTTCGGACGGTTCTGTCCCATTCGCCGTCGCGCAACATGGACGTCATTGCATGCTGGACGGGAACCGATGGGTGGTCGCCGATCGCGCGGCGCGTTGCCGAGATACGGTCGACCATCGACTGGGGTGCCACCATCCAGCCGAGACGTATCCCGGCACCGAGGGTCTTGGAGACGGTGCCGAGGTAGACGGTCCGGTCGGTTGCCAGTTCGGCCACAGTGGGCAAAGGTGCTGCGCCATAACGGAATTCGGAGTCGTAGTCGTCCTCGATGATCATGGAATCGTTGCCGCGGGCCCAGTCCGCCAGGGCGCGTCGACGGCCGATGGGCATGAAAGCGCCGGTCGGGTACTGATGCGACGGCGTGACGTACACGGCCGGTGTCCGCGGGGGAGCCGAGTCCAGCTGTTCGACGATCAAGCCATCGCGGTCGACGGGAACGTCGTGTAGAGACCACCCGCGGTGTGTCGCGAGCGCAGCGGCGGACCTGTACCCTGGATTCTCCAGTGCCAGAACGTGTTCGACCGATTCGGCAACCGAAAGCGCGCCCAGGGCGAGATCGAGACCGTGAATGCTGCCCGTCGTGATCACGATCGATGCTGGAGTGGTGTGCAGTCCGCGTGCGCGGCGGAGTAGTTCGGCGACGCGAGTCCTCAGTTCGAGCGTGCCGGCGGAATCGGGATAGTCGCCGGGAGGTGGTGTGCCACCGACGTCGCGCCACGCGCGCTTCCAAGCATCGGATGCCGAGGGTGGAGTCCACGGGATTCCTGGGCGGAGCGATATCCGCGGGGATGCTCGCGGTGCGGTGTGTGCGTTCGACGGCATCGCATTCGATCGACGTGCACGGGGGATGCGTCGGACGTAGTTGCCCGAACCGCGCCGGGCATCGAGCCATCCTTCGGCGACGAGCTGTTCGTAAGCCTTCTCCACGACCGCACGTGCAACGCCCAGATCGACGGAAAGTGCTCGGGTACTGGGTAATCGAGAATCGGGTTGCAGCTCTCCGTCGTCGATTGCGGATCGGATGCGATCGGCCAGTTGGACGGGCAGTGTCCGAGCGTCGGCGCGATCGATGGTGATCGACAGAGAGCTAGGGAGCATGGAGTGTCGGTCTCCTTCGGCATCCGCGTGAAAGTGGCCTGAACAGATTCGACTCTATTGGACCATGACGAAAGGCCACTCGTCCCGGATCCTTGCAACCATGACAGTTGACGACGTGCCTCTTTCCCCGACCGCGCGAACCGTAGTGATGCGGGGTAGGCATCGCGCCAGGCTCGAACGGGCAACGCTGCTCGACGTCCTGCGCTCGGCGCGCATCTGTCATATCGGCGTGATCGTGGCGGGGGTGCCTCGCGTTTTACCGACGGTGTTCGGCGTGGATCCCGCCGGTCCGGACAAGGGAGGCACGCTGTACTTGCACGGATCCGTGGCATCGCGCAGCATGATCGATGCTCCTGAGCAGGACATCTGCGTCACGACGACCGTCGTCGACGGACTCGTCCTGGCTCGATCGGCATTCCACCATTCGATGAACTACCGAAGTGCCGTTGTGGTCGGCCGGCCTCGCCGAGTGGAGGACGCCGACGAACGGATTCGAGCATTGGACGCGATAGTCGATCAGGTGGTCCCGGGAAGGAGTGCCCATCTGCGTTCGCATACGCGGAAGGAGCTTGCTGCCACCGCGATTCTGGCACTTCCGATGTACGAGGCATCGGTGAAATCGAGGTCCGGCGGACCCGTCGACGACGACCTCGACATCCAACGGGGCGACGTGTGGGCCGGCGTCGTTCCGGTGTGGGAGGCGCTCGGCGACGCCGAACCTGCCTCGGAACTCGCGGGGGATATTCCGGTGCCGGAGCATGTGGATGATGTGCGCAGGAACGCGATGCGGGGGTGAACGCTGTTGCAGCAGTGGCAGTTCGGCTGTGTCTGGCATCACATGCGTACGTTGCAGCGTGTGACGGGCGCGATGACGTGACGCTCCGAGGTCGAGCTGCGCGAATGCCCAGAGAGCGTCAGTCGACCTGCCGATTTGCGTTGGTGTGGTTGGTGGCGTAACTTTTGTCGAGTCAGAGCGACGGACACCGACCTGGTCTTC
>NZ_JAWLSB010000015.1:0-122579 GCF_033142445.1 Rhodococcus sp. IEGM 1330 | reverse complement strand
CCCCACAATTACGAACAGTCACTGAACGCGCCCACCATGGCCGCGTAACCACTGTCCACTTTCCGGGGTGAACCTCAACCGTCGAACACGGCCACCTCGCCTATCACGGGCAGTACCCACGGTCGGAGGTCGTCGGTCAGTTCGGTCCGGAACCCGAGCGGCACCTGGTAAGTCTGTGTGACGGCCGCGCCATCCTGCGTCAACTGCACCTCCACCAGCAGATGCTCGGCCGCGAAATGGGGCTCGTCCCGGAGCACGTCGCGCGCGACGATCCGCACCGCACTGACCGTCGAACCCTTTGCGCCGAACCACCGTTGACCTGGCAACCACGCCGCCAGAGCATCCTCGAGCTGGGGTTCGACCGTGCGTGCCACACTCGAGCTGGAACCGACCATGAGAATCTCTCGCCGCCTTCGGGGGAGTTTGCGAAGCTTGTGACCGTACGCAGCGAAACCTACCCACTCCCGGCGACGCTCACACACCGACCGCAAAGACACCCGAACGTTATGCAGGTCGTACGCAGGTGCACAGACATGCTCGTAGAGTGGTCATATGTCCGCTCCACTGACCGCCCACATCGACGTGCACCGCGCCGGTGATCGATCGAAAACCCGTGTGTCCTGGCTGGACTCGAAACATTCGTTCTCCTTCGGCCAGCACTACGACCCCGACAACACCCATCACGGACTGTTGCTGGTCAACAACGACGACATCGTCACTGCCGGTCAAGGTTTCGAGACACATCCGCATCGCGACATGGAGATCGTCACGTGGGTGATGCAGGGTTCGCTGGTGCATCAGGACTCCATCGGGCACTCCGGAATCATCCATCCCGGCCTCGCGCAACGGATGACCGCGGGCAAGGGCATCATGCACTCCGAGAAGAACGACTCCTGGAGCATCGACGGCAACAGACACACCGAACCCGTTCGCTTCGTGCAGATGTGGGTGCTTCCGGACAGTCCCGGTGCCACTCCCGGATACGAGCAGCTCGAGATCGGCGACGAATTACTGCGAGGCGGGTTGGTCACCGTCGCGTCGGGGATGGACAAGCATCGAGGTCAGTCCGCGATCACCATAGGCCAGAAGTCGGCTGCGCTGCACGCGGCAAGGTTGTTGCCCGGAACCTCGGTGACGGTGCCCGACGCCCCGTTCGTGCACCTGTTCGTCGCGCGCGGCACCGTCACGCTCGAGGGTGTGGGCGAGCTCTGGGAGGGTGACGCCGTCCGCATGAGTTCGACTGGTGGACAACGCATCACCGCTACCGAGCCGGCCGAGGTGCTGATCTGGGAGATGCACTCACGTCTCGGTGCCTGACGAAGTCCGATCATTTCTCGGCGTCAGGCCCGCCACGACCACCTGATTGCCGCCCTGCTGCTTGGCTTCGTACATCGCCGCGTCGGCTCGTCGCAGCAACAGCGTGGTGAGTTCGACGACGTCGAAACCGATGTCTTCGGCAATCGGGTACGTGCAGTGCGCGACGCCTATGCTCACCGTCAACGGTGCGGAGTCCTCCGCGGAATGCGCGGCACACCGATAATTCTCGGCCAGTGCGAGGGCCTCGTTCTCGGCCGATGTGGTCACCACCGCGAACTCCTCACCGCCCACCCGCGCAACCAGCACACCGTCCGTCGTCAACCGACGTGCGACGAGCTGCAGGGCCGCGTCCCCCTGGTGGTGACCGAATCTGTCGTTGATCGACTTGAAACGGTCCACGTCGACGACCATCACCGAGACATCGGTCGCACCGAGGAAATACACCGGTAGTGCCTCGTCGAGCCCTCGTCGGTTGCGCACCTGAGTGAGCGGGTCGAAGTTGGCCGCCTGCGCCTGGACCTGCAGTTTGAGGAGCAGGTACTGGAAGAAGGTGGGGCCCATGAACGTGATGGGGACGAGCACCACGAGTTGCGCGATGGCCAGACCGTGATCGGCGTCGGGCGAGAGCAAGATCAGCACGAAGAACAGCGTCACGGCGGTTGCGGCCCACAGCAGATGCAGAGCCATCACTCTCGGACTGTGAAAGAGCTGGACGTACACGCTGTTGGCTGCGAGCATCGCGAGGGCCAAAAAGACGGTCTGAGGCGATCCGTAGGACAACAGAATCAGCGTTACTCCGAGGTCCGAGTACGCGCCGAACATCAGGGACACCCGCTTCGACGGCCACGGAGCCTTCAGCCAGGCGACACCGACCAGCAGCGTCGACACGATCGCAACGACGAAGATCGACCGACCGATCGCAGAGGTCGGCGGGGCGTCGGTGAGCAACAGCAAAGCGGCTGCGCCGAGTCCGTACAGGAACGTGCTCAGAGAAGCAGCGAGGCGATACGGTGCGAGCCCACCGTGCAGTCCGAGGTAGCTCACCACCGACTCGTAGCTGTGCGGCTGGTTCCACCACGTGCGCAGGAATGTCGATTGCACGTAACCTCCATGCGCGTTCGGCTCAGAGATCACGGACCCGACAGGACGCCACCATGTTGGACCGGGCCGGACAAATCGACCACCGCTGACGCTATTCGACCGACGTCACGCTCGGATGCCTCTTCGTCGGAACGCTGTGAAACCTCCTATGCCGACGACGACGGCGACCATGACGAGCCACCCGATCGGCGCGAGGGCGAGTGCTGCTCCCGGCAATCGCGGAACGTGAGTGAAGGGCGAGAGATCGAGCCACGGCTGCGGCAGGCCCACCACGGACCCGACCTGGCCGAGGGCGACGAAGCTGCCCAGAACAGCCCACAGGACGGTCGCGAATCGAGGAACAGCGCCGAACAGGGCCACGCCGATGGCCGTCACCACCCACACGGCCGGCAGTTGACCCAGTGCGCCGAGCAGGACGGACGGCAGTTCTCCTGCGATATCGCCGGTGGCCGACCCGTACGTCAGGCCGATGGTGAGGCCGACGACCAGCAGCAGCCACGCTGGGCCGAGGACGGCGAACAGGAGGTGACCTGCCAGCCACCGCAGGCGCGAGACGCCGGTGGCAAGCACGATCTCGGCCAAGCCAGCCTCTTCTTCGCTGTGCAGCCGCAGCAGGGCCGAGACCGAATACGCAGCGACGACGACGCCCACGATACTCAGTACAGCGGCGATGAACGACTGTTCGATGGTGGTGCCACCGAACTTCTCCAGTGCGTCGCTTATGACCGCGCTGCTGCCGAGTTGCCCACCGATGCCGTGGGCCGACGAACCGATGGCGATGCCGAACAGGGCGATGCCGACGGTCCAGCCGACGGTGGCACCGCGGGTCAGTCGCCACGCGAGCGCAACTGGCCCGGCCAGTGACCGGTCCGCCGTTGCTCGGCCACGGCGTTCGGCCAACAGTCCACTACCGAGATCGCGACGGTCGGCGACCGCGAGGGCCGCGGTGAGAAGCACCGACGCGATCACCAGCGACAGCAGCATCGGCCACCACCTTTCGCCGGCGAACGGCCGCACCTGCGCCGACCACCCGATCGGCGAGAACCACGACAGGGTGCCCGAGCCTGCGTCACCGATCGCCCGCGCGGCGAACGCCACGGCCAGCACACCGAGTGCGTAACCCCGAGCCGCCCGCGCCCCCGAAGACACCTGTGCCGCCAGCGCCGCACAGCCGACGAAGACGATTCCGGCCACGGCGACCGACACCCCGTACGCGATGCTCCCGGCCACTGGGAGGCCGAACGCCCACAGCGAGACGAACGACAACGTTCCCGTCGCCGTGACACCGCCGCCCGCAAGCAGCATTGCCGCTGTCAGCCCCGCGTATCTGCCCACTGCAGTCGATCCGATCAGCTCGGTCCGACCCGCATCCTCCTCACCTCGGGTGTGCCGAACCACGGTGAGGATCGCCGCCAGCGGAACCAGCGTCAGCACAAGACCGGAGCGCCACGACACCAGAGCGCCCAGGTCGCTGCCGAAGATCGGGCCGACGAGCGCTGCCTGCGCCGGCGTCGACAGGGTGCCGAGATAGAACGCTTGCCGGTCTGCCGCCGTCGGATACAGCCCTTCGAAGCTGACCGCGTAGAGCAGCGGGAGAGCTCCGAGCAGAACCACCCAGATCGGCAACACCAGGCGATCGCGGCGCAGATACAACCGCAGCAGAGCGCCCGTCCCGGTCAGGGCGTTCATGCGTAGTACCTCAGGAACAGTTCTTCGAGCGTCGGAGCGGAACTGACCAGGCTGCGGACTCCGGCGTCGGCGAGTACGTGCATCGTCGCCGCAAGGGCGTCGTTCTCCACCGTGCAGGTGACGGAGGATCCCTCGACTCGGACTTCGGACACCCCCGCCAGCGTGGCGAGACCGTCGGGCATGCGCTCGAGATCGGCGGTGACCGTCGTGCGAGACAGGTGTCGCATCGACGCCAGGGTCCCGGTATCGACCGTCCGTCCCTCTCTCACGATGGTCACCGAACTGCACAGCGCATCCACCTCGGACAGGATGTGCGACGACAACAGCACCGTGACTCCGCGTCGGGCAGCATCTTTCACGCATTCGCCGAAGTGCTGTTCCATCAGCGGATCGAGTCCCGAGGTGGGTTCGTCGAGGATCAGCAACTCGACGTCGGAGGCCAGAGCCGAGATCAGCGCGACCTTCTGCCGATTGCCCTTGGAGTAGGTGCGGGTGCGTTTACCGGGGTCGAGGGAGAACCGTTCGAGCAATTCGACGCGGCGGGCGGTGTCGATGCCGCCGCGCATCCGGCCGAGCAGATCGATCACTTCACCGCCGGTCAGCGACGGCCACAATGTCACATCACCCGGGACGTAGGCCAGGCGTCGATGCAGCGCCACGGGGTCGGCCCACGGGTCGCCGCCGAGCAAGCGCACCTGGCCCGACGTCGCGCGGACGAGCCCGAGCAGGACGCGGATCGTCGTGGATTTACCGGCCCCGTTGGGGCCGAGGAAGCCGTGCACCTCACCGGTCGGTACGTGCAGGTCCAGTCCGTCGAGCGCCCGGACCGACCCGAACGTCTTCACCAGCCCGTCGACTTCGATTGCCTCGGTCATTTCTTGGCCTCCAGGTACGCGTCCAAAGCTCGAGAATCGGTGAACAATCCGTCGGTGTAGAGCTCGAGTGCAGGAAGCATGATCTCGTCACCGAGCGCGCTCAGAGCCTCGCGGAAATCGACGTCGGGGCCGGCCATCTGCACGTACAGCAGTAGGCCGCCCACGTTCTGTCGTGTCAGGAACCGGGCGCGTGCCGCGGGGTCTCGGCTGGGGGTGAAACGGCCGTCGCGGACCCCGTCGTCGATGTAGCGGACGGCGTCGTCGACCATGTGCTCGAACAACTCTCGTGCCAGCGTGCCGCCGGCGGAGAAGCTCCGCACGATGTAGGCGACGAGCGGCGCGTACTCATCCATCCGGGCGAGCTGTTCCATCATTCCGGTGGGTTCCGCCGACGCGGCCTTCGACTCGCGAATCACCCGCAGCACGTGCTCGTCGCACGCTGTGCGCAGGCCGTCCTTGGACCCGAAGTGGTGATTGAGCAGCCCAGGCGAGACACCTGCCGCCGTGGCGATGGACCGCACGCCTGCGGTGAAGCCCAGGGAGCCGAAGACGCCGATCGCGGTGTCGCGAATCCGAGCCCGGGTGGTGAGATCCTCCGTTGCTGTACGCATGTACAGCACATTAAACACCCGTTCAATCAAGCGCAAGAGTGTAAAGATGGACGGATGACTTCAGTAGTGAACTCGGGCATCGATCTCAGCTTCCAGGACGAGAACACACGCGCACAGGACGACCTGTTCGTGCACGTCAACGGCAAATGGCTCGAGGAGTACGCCATCCCGGCCGACCGCGCCGTCGACGGCGCATTCCGCACCTTGTACGACCGCGCCGAGGTCGACGTCCAGACCATCATCGAAGAATCTGCCGACGCGAACCCGCCCGCGGGCAGCGACGCGCAGAAGATCGGCGATCTTTTCTCGAGCTTCATGGACGCCGATCGCGCGGAGCAGCTCGGCGTCACTCCGATCGCCGACGAGCTCACCGCCATCTCCGACGCCACCGACCTCGTCACCCTCGCAGGCGTTCTCGGCTCCCTGCAACGCACGGGCGTCGGCGGTGCCATCGGCCACTACGTCGACACCGACGCCAAACAATCCGATCGCTACCTCGTGCACTTCAGCCAGTCCGGAATCGGCCTGCCCGACGAGTCGTACTACCGCCAGGACGAGTACGCCGAGATCCGCTCGAGCTACCTCGAGCACATCTCGAAGATGTTCGCGCTCAGCGGCCTCGGGTACGACGCACAGACGGTGTTCGACCTCGAGCAGAAGATCGCCGCCGGTCACTGGGACGTCGTCGCCAGGCGTGACGCCGAGAAGAGCTACAACCTCGTCGACTACGACACGTTGGTTCGGAACGGTGCCGGATTCAATTGGGCTGCATGGATTTCCGGCCTCGGCGGAACCACCGAGCAGTTCGCCGAGATCGTCGTTCGGCAGCCCCCGTTCCTCAGCACCTTCGTCTCGCTGTGGACTTCCGAGGACATCGAAGCATGGAAGGCGTGGCTGGCCTGGCGCGTCGTCCATTCACGGGCGCCGTTTCTCACGAGCGCGATCGTCGACGAGAACTTCGCGTTCTACGGAACGACGCTGACCGGTACCGAGGAGAACCGCGAGCGCTGGAAGCGCGGCGTCTCCCTGGTGCAGGACGTGCTCGGCGAGGCCGTCGGCAAGCTCTACGTCGAACGCCACTTCCCGGCCGACTCCAAGGCTCGGATGAAGGTGCTGGTCGACAATCTCACCGAGGCCTACCGCCGCAACATCTCCGAGCTCGAATGGATGAGCCCGGAGACTCGCCGGCGAGCGCTCGAGAAGCTGGAGAAGTTCACTCCCAAGATCGGCTATCCCGATCGGTGGCGCGATTACGGGAGCGTCGAGATCAGCGCCGACGACCTGCTCGGCAACTACCGCCGCGGCTACACCGCGGACTATCAGCGCGACCTCGACAAGCTCGGCGGACCCGTCGACCGTGACGAGTGGTTCATGACGCCGCAGACCGTCAACGCCTACTACAACCCCGGCATGAACGAGATCGTCTTTCCCGCAGCCATTCTGCAGCCACCGTTCTTCGACCCCGAGGCCGACGACGCGGCCAACTACGGCGGTATCGGAGCCGTCATCGGCCACGAAATCGGTCACGGATTCGACGATCAGGGTGCCAAGTACGACGGTGACGGCAACATGGTCGACTGGTGGACCGACAACGACCGCACCGAATTCGGCAAGCGCACCACGGCCCTGATCGAGCAGTACAACGAGTTCGAGCCCAAGGCACTGCCCGGCCACAAGGTCAACGGCGAGTTCACCATCGGCGAGAACATCGGCGACCTGGGTGGTCTGTCGATCGCGGTCGCCGCCTACGAGATCTCGCTCGAAGGCAAGGACGCGCCGGTCCTCGACGGCCTGAGCGGGCTGCAGCGCGTGTTCTTCGGGTGGTCACAGGTGTGGCGTACCAAGGCTCGCGACGCCGAGGCGATCCGTCGACTCGCCGTCGACCCGCACTCGCCGCCGGAGTTCCGCTGCAACGGCGTCGTGCGAAATCTGGACAGTTTTCACGAAGCATTCGACGTACGGCCCGGAGATGCGCTGTACTTGGACCCGGGGAAGCGCGTCAAGATCTGGTAGCTCCAGGTGAGTGGAACTTCGTAGCGTGCTACGAAGTTCCACTCACATCCGTTGGGCAATGGGGAGGGAATTTCGGATGAGGGAATACGCACGCTGGCTTGCTGCTCACGGGGTGATTCGGTTCGCGGCCAAACGAGCAGCGGCCGCGGGTGATCCGCAGGCGATGTTGGTGGCCGATCCGGCGACGCGGGCGAATCCGACGCCGGTCTACGAGAAGCTGCGCGCCACCGCGCCGCTGGTGAAGACCCGGATCTCGAACATCACCGTGCACCACCGGGTGGCGTTCGACCTGCTGCGCTCGGACGACTTCCGCGTCACTCAGCTCGGTGCAACCCTTCCCGGTCCGTTGCGGTGGGTCGAAAAGCACACGAGATCCGGCGCACTGCACCCGATTCTGCCGCCCTCACTGCTCTCGGTCGAGCCGCCCGACCACACCAGGTACCGCAAACTCGTGTCCTCGGTCTTCACTGCCCGCGCGGTGAAGAAGATGCGCGACCAGGTGCAGGAAACTGCCGATGCTCTGCTCGACGAGCTGTCCGACGGCTCTCCGGTCGTCGACATCGTCGATCGCTACTGCGCGCGACTGCCGGTCGCGGTCATCGGACGCATCCTAGGCGTTCCCGAGGAGGACAATAAACGGGTCCTCGAGTTCGGCGAGATGGCCGCACCCAGTCTCGACATCGGATTGTCGTGGTCTCAGTTCAAGCAGGTCGAGCGTGGGCTGATCGGGTTCGACGCCTGGCTCTCGCAGCACATCGCGGAGCTGCGCCGCAATCCCGGTGACGATCTGATGAGCCAGCTGATCGCTGCGAAGGACGAGGGTATCGGCCTCAACGACGCGGAGCTCAGGGCCACCGCAGGTTTGGTGTTGGCTGCAGGGTTCGAGACGACGGTCAATCTCCTCGGCAGCGGCATTCGACTACTGCTCGACAATCCCGACCAACTGGCTGTGCTGCAACAGGATCCGTCGCACTGGCCCACCGCTGTCGACGAGATGCTGCGGATGGAGTCGCCCGTACAGCTCACGGCCCGCATGGCCAAGCACGACGTGGAGGTCGAGGGGGTGACGGTGCACGAGGGCAAGCTCGTCGTGCTGGTGCTGGCCGGTGCCAATCGGGATCCGCTGGTGTTCGAGGACCCCAATCGCTTCGATGTCACCCGCGCCAATGCCGGTAAGCACCTGTCGTTCTCGGGCGGGCGTCACTACTGCCTCGGTGCTGCGCTGGCCAAGGCCGAATCGGAAGTGGGGCTCGAGACCCTCTTCGATCGGTTCCCTCACCTGCGGTCGGCAGGCGAGGGAACCCGTCGTAACACCCGAGTCCTACACGGATGGGCCACGCTCCCGGTGGATCTCGGTGAACCGGCTACGACAACCGCAGGCCGGTAACGGAGTCGAAGAAGAACAGCTCGTCGAGCCGGGGCACCAGTCGAATCGTTTCGGCCAGTGCGATCGACAGCTTGCGATCGACTCGGACCGACATCCTCCCGGACGTGGTGGTCCACCCACCGATCGCGACGGGCGCGGAAGCGTAGACGAACGACTCCGCACCCAGTTCCTCGATCAGCTCGACGGTCAGTTGCAGGCCGGTACTGTCGCCCACCAGGTCCCACGATTCCGGGCGTACACCGACGACCACTCGCTCGCCCGCCGAGGACGGGACCGGAATGCGCAGCTCGCCGACTACGGCAGCGCCACCCTCCACGGGGGCGTCGACGAGATTCATACCGGGTGACCCGATGAATCCGGCGACGAACGTGTTGACGGGATTGTCGTACAACTCCCGCGGAGCGGCGATCTGCTGCAACTTGCCGTCCAGCAGAACTGCGACACGATCACCCATGGTCATGGCCTCGACCTGATCGTGGGTGACGTACACCGTCGTGGTGCCCAATCGTCGCTGCAGACCTGCGATCTGGGCCCTGGTCGACACCCGCAACTTGGCGTCGAGGTTGGACAACGGCTCGTCCATGCAGAACACCTTGGGCTGACGCACGATGGCGCGCCCCATGGCCACTCGCTGACGCTGCCCGCCGGAGAGCTTGCCGGGCTTGCGACCCAGCAGCGGCTCGAGCTCGAGCATCTTCGCCGCATCGAGTACTCGTGCTGCGGTGTCGGACTTGCTCATTCCGGCATTACGCAGCGCGAAGCCCATGTTGTCGCCGACGGTCATGTTGGGGTACAGCGCGTAGTTCTGGAAGACCATCGCGACGTCCCTGGCCCGCGGAGCCAGCGAGGTGACGTCCACTCCGCCGATGTCGATGTGACCGCTTTCGACGGACTCGAGACCGGCGAGCATCCGCAGACTCGTCGACTTCCCACAGCCCGAAGGTCCGACGAGAACGATGAATTCACCGTCCGCGATGTCGATTTCGAGGTTGTCGACAGCGAGCGAATCGGCACCCGGGTACCGATGCGAGACACCGGCGTAGTGAACGGCGGCCATTACTTCGGGAGCTTCGGGGTGATCTGGCGGTCGATGATCTGCTGCAGCTGATCCGAGATGGACGCGAACGTCGTTGCAACATCGGCATTTTGCAGCGCAATCTGCTCGAGTCCACTACCGATGATCTTGTCGCCACCGGGGACGAATACGCGGGCGTAGTCCTGCGAGCGGGTCAGCGCCAATTGATCCACGGCCGTCTTCGCGTTGGGGTTCGCCTCGAGGAATGCGATCTCCGACGGGTCCTGCTGCGCCGACTTGCGGACCGGCATGTAGCCGGTGTTCTGGGAGAAGTAGGCGGTGTTGGCACCATTGGTGACGAAGTCGATGAACTTGAGCGCGTTCACCTTTCGCTCGTCCGAGATCTTCGCCGGGATGGCAAGGCCCGCACCACCGGTGGGGCAGCCGGGGGTGCCTTCGGTGGCCGGAAGGAAGGCAGTACCGAACTCGAACGCGGCACCGGCCTTGATGGTGGACAGGTCGCCGGTGGAGGCGATGGTGGACGCGAGGATGCCCGCGGCGAAGTCGTTGGCGATGTCGTTGGACACCGCCGCGTACTTCTTCGTGTGGATCATGTCCTGCAAGAACTTGCCTGCCGCAATGGTATTGGGGTCGTCGAACTTCAGTTGGAACTGATCGGAATACGATCCACCGAACGTCCAGATCGGTCCCTCGAACGTCCACCCGAGGTAGTCGACGGCGTTACCCCAACCGTGAGCGAGCTTGCCGTTTCCGACGACGGCCTGGATGCGCGGGCCCCATTCGTCGAATTCCTGCCAGGTGGCCGGTCCGCGATCGGGCAGTCCGGCCTGCTGCCAGACGGCCTTGTTGTAATAGAACAGCGGCGTCGAGCGCGCGTACGGCAATGCCCAGTGGCTGCCGTTCCAGTTGTAGTCGGCCAGCAGCGAATCCACGTAATCGGACTGGTCGACGCCTGCTGCGGAGAAGTGCTTGTCCAGCGGCTCGATCGCACCGGTGAGCGCGTAGTTGAACCACCAGACGTCCGAAAGCACGACCACGTCGGGCACATCGTTGCCGGACAGCGCCGCGTTGAACTTCTGCGACACCTCCTCGTAGTTCTTGCCACCGTCGATGAGATTGACCGTCAGGCCTGGGTTCTCGGCCTGGAAGCGCGAGATCAGTTCCTTCTCGAACTCCTGGGACTTGCCCGGGTGGTTCGACCAGAAATTGATGGTGTTCGCATCGCCTTCGACAGCCTCGCCGCCCGACCCACCCGATCCGGGACCGCTGCACGCCGCGAGGGCTGCGGCGGCCGCAGCTGCGCCGGTGAGCGTGAGGAAGCCACGCCGATTGATGCTGTGTGCCATGGTGTTCGACTCCTGATAGTGAGGTGAATCAGCCCTTGACCGCACCGGAGGTGAGGCCCTTGATCATGTGGCGTTGCAGGACGAGAAAGACGAGAAGGATCGGCAGAATGGTCAGCACCGTCGCGGCCATCACCGCGCCCCAGTTGGTGTAGCCCTCGCTGTTCTGGAGCAGAGTCAACCCGACCGGAAGCGGTGCGACCGACGAGTCGTCGGACATCAGGAACGGCCAGAGGTATTCGTTCCATTCCGTGACGATCGTGATGATGGCGAAGGCCACCATGGTCGGGCCCGACAGCGGCAGGATCACCCGGAACATCAGCCGTACCGGTCCGGCACCGTCCATACGCGCGGCTTCGATGATCTCCGGCGGCAGCGACAGGAAGTGATTGCGCATCAGGAAGGTACCGAAGGCGACACCGGCTAGCGGAATGATGATGCCCTGGAACGAGTTTCGCCATCCCAACTCGGAGATGAGCGAGTAGTTGGAGATGACGGTGATCTGATTGGGCACCATGAGCGCGGCGATGATGACGAGGAAGACGATGTTCTTGCCCGGGAAGCGCAGGAACACCAGACCGTAGGCGCTGAGAACCCCGAGGACGAATTTGATGGACGACACGGCCGTGGTGATGATGATGGAGTTGCGCAGATACGTGAAGAACGGCACCTCCGTCGTCGCCTCGTCGTAGTTCTGCGGATGAAACACGCTGGGCCACCACGTGACCGGCTGGACGTAGATGTCCGGTCGATCCTTGAAGGAGGTGATCAGGATCCAGAACAGTGGCAGCCCGATCATCAGCAGGACGGCGACCATGGCCGCATATCCGAGGATATTCGCGCCACGACGTGCACGCTGCTGGTCGCGCGGCCCGGGCACCTTCTCCGGCGTGGCCATCCGAGGCTTGTTGGTCACAGTCATCGCTGATCGTCCCGATCCATGATTCGTACCTGCACGAGAGTGACGATCAACAGCACGAGGAAGAGGATCGTCGCGACGGTGGCACCGTAGCCGGCCCGGAAGTTGCGGAACGTCTCCTCGTAGACCTGGTAGACCATCGTGGTGGTTCCGGTGGCCAAAGGGCCACCGCGCGTCATGACGTTGATGATGTCGAAAACCTGAAGCGAATTGAGCAACACCGTGATCGACAGGAAGAACGTCGTCGGACGTAGTTGCGGCAGAAGCACTTTGCGGAACGTGGTCCAGCGGCTCGCCTGATCGATCTCGGCCGCTTCCATCAGCTCCTTACGCACACCCTGCAGGGCCGCGAGGTAGATGACGAAGGTGTAGCCCAGGTTCTTCCACAGGTACGTCACGGTGATCATGACCATCGCCCATTTGGGGTCCTGATAGAAGTCCGGAACCGCGCCGAGGCCGAGGCGTCGCATCAGATCCTGGACCAGCCCGAAGTTGGGGTCGAAGACGAACTGGAACGCGATGCCGATCGCCGCACCCGAGATGACGTACGGTGCGAAAACCGCGGAGCGAACGAAGTTGCGGCCCCTGAGCTTTCGATCGAGCAGCAGTGCGAGCACCAGGCCGAGAACCAGTGACCCCACCACTGCGGCGACCGTGAACACGACGGTGTTGCCGACGATCTGCCAGGTGTCCTCGCGAGACGCCCACTCGCGGTAGTTGTCGAAGCCGACGAACGTGGAGGTGGGCGAGGACAGGTTCCAGTCGAAGAACGAGAACTGGAAGTTCTCGACCAACGGCCGATACGTGAATACGCCCAACAGAACCAGGTTGGGGCCCACCAGAATCAGGAAGAGTGCGTAATCGGTCCACGGCCGCGAGAAGAAACTCTTCTTCCTTGCCGTGGGCAGCACTCGTTCGGTTGTTGCACTCACCGCGAGGACTGTGCTCAGCCTCGGCTAACGAACGGTGAACTCAGCCTCAACGTCTCCTGACGCTCAGGCCAACCTATGTGAGCGGAACTTCGTAGTGGGCTACGAAGTTCCGCTCACATGCGGCGAAGCCGCTCTAGCGGTTCCAGTCTCCGAGTCCGTCGGATCCGCTCAGGGTGCCGCCGCCGGTGTTGACGACGATGACGGGGTCACCCTTCTGGGCGTTCTCGAAGAACCACTTGCCGTCTTCGGTGCTGACGTTGAGGCAGCCGTGCGAGGCGTTGGAGTAGCCCTGCTGCGATTCCGACCACGGGGCCGCGTGCACGAAGATGCCACTGTAGGAGATGCGGGTGGCGTACTCGACGTATGTGCGGTAGCCCTCCTCGGAATCCACCGGGACGCCGTAGGTGGACGAGTCCATGTACATGTCGCGGAAACGCTCGCCGACGATGTAGGTGCCGTTCGGCGTCTCGTGTCCGACCTTGCCCAACGAGGTCGGCATGGTCCTGACGACCTCACCGTTGCGGGTGACGGTGATCTGCTTGGTGTTGTCGTCGGCCGTGGTGATGATGGAGTCGCCGGTGGAGAATTCGGCTTTCGCTCCGCCTGCCTCGACGGTCACCTGCGTGTGCGCCGGGTAGAACTCGTTCGGCAGCCACCGCACCTGAGTGTCGTTGATCCAGTAGAAGTGGCCGTCGACGGACGGGTTCGTGGTGACGCGAATGGCCCGCAGTGCGGCATCACGATCGCCGATTGCCTCGTCGAAGCGAATGGCGATGGGCTGCGCAACTCCGACGACCTCGCCGCCGGACGGGCTGATGCTGGGATCGGCGAAGTTCGCAGGTGCGAGCTGCGGAACGAGCTGCTGCGGAGCGGGTGCAGCCGGATCCGAGGACCCCGGCATTCCGGGGATGGAGACGTCCGGGCCGCCCGGCCACAGTGGCGCGGCCTGCGCCGAACCGAATGCGGCGGACGCAGCAAGGGCTGTACCTGCAACGATCGCGCCGATACGGGCGAATCTGCGTGTGCGAACCGGTGATGCCATGTAACCCGACCATCCTTCGTACTGCGTCGCGATGCCCACCGACAGAGCTGTGCGTGAGCAAAGCCCATTAACACATACCGCCCCGACATTTGCTAATCGGATATTTGTGAAACGGACGAAAGAAACCGCGAGTACGAGTATCTTCCCGCAACCGGTCTCGAGCACTGTCCCTGCAGGCCGGGGCGGATGTGTCGGCAGCCGGGGAACGGGTATGTGCGAGGGGAGCACATCCCGTCCAGACACCGGCGGTTTCCGAAACGGACTCTTCTTCGTCCGGTGTCCGAAAAGGGTGGACCGTGATCTCCGATGCTTTCCCCCGTACCCCTGTCAGCCACATCGTCGTCGTCGTACCAGCGCACAACGAGCAGGATCTGCTCGACGCCTGCCTGACCGCCCTGGCCCGAGCGCAACGCCGCGTCGTGGATGTGGCCTCGGTATCCGTCTCGACAATCGTCGTGCTCGATGCGTGCACCGACGACTCCGCGAGCATCGCAGCACGTCACCCGTCCGTGTCGGCGATCGAGGTGGCGCATCGCAACGTCGGAGCGGCCAGAGCAGCAGGATTCGCGAGCGGCTCCCGAGACGGCAGTCGACCGGACGCCACCTGGTTCGCCACCACCGATGCCGACACCCGGGTGGGTGACGACTGGCTGCTCGGCCATCTCCGGCATGCCGCCGAGGGCGCTCGAGCAGTGGCCGGAACGGTGGCAGTCGATTTCGAGGGCCACGTCGACGAGAACCTCGGGTTGCGATCGTCGTACGACGCGCACTACCGCAACGAGTTCGGCCACCCACACGTGCACGGCGCCAACCTCGGTGTCCGAGCGGCGGAGTACCTCTCCGTCGGCGGATTTGCAGCTCTGGCCACCGGCGAGGACCACGATCTGGTCCGACGCCTCGAGCTCGGCGGTATCGAATGCCGTCGGGTGTGTGACATTCCAGTCGCGACGTCGGGTCGACTGCGCGGCAGAGCCCCCGACGGCATGGCCGGATTCCTACGTTCCCTGGAGGCCACCGCATGAGCGAGACCGGTTTTCTCGAATCCACCGACCGAGCAGACATCGACACCGGGCTGCGCGCCGCGTTCTTGGCGTTCGAGGCGGACGGTCGTCTCGACCTCGCGCTGCCCGGCTCGGGATACACCGATCTGCGCTGGCAGTCGCTCGCCGCTCTGAGCCGACACAACACGGTGCTGGGCCGGTGGTCCGAAGCGCATACCGACGCGATCGCGATCCTGCACGAACTCGACGGCCCGACGCCGCAGCGCGGGCAGATCTGGGGAGTATGGGCGGCGGAACCGCCTGCGCCGATTCTCGAAGCGGTGCTGGAGGATTCGGGCTGGGTTCTCAGCGGAACGAAACCGTGGTGCTCGGGTGCGTCACTGTGCACGCACGCTCTGGTCACCGCGCGCGTGGAGGGCAGTCCTCGGCTGTTCGCCGTCGATCTGACGCATCCGGGCGCAACTCCGGTACCGAACACGTGGCATGCGGTGGGGATGAGCGAGAGCGATTCCGGCTCGGTTGCATTCGACAGCGTCCCGGCCGTTGCGGTCGGTGGACCGACCGACTACCTCACCCGGCCGGGCTTCTGGCACGGGGCCATCGGGGTGTCGGCGGCCTGGTTCGGGAGCGCGTGCGCGGTGGCGGACACGCTTCATGCCGCCGTCCGCGACAGGCCGGACCCGCACCGTGCAGCGCATCTCGGTGCCATTGCGGCGGCACTCGGTGCGGCGTCGAGCGCACTGACCACCGCTGCAGCCGAGGTGGACGCGGATCCGTTCGATCGCTCCGGTCGAGCCCGAACCCGAGCCCGCATCGTGCGGGCAGTGGTCGAGGACGCGGCGACCCAGTGCATCGACCGCGTCGGTCGCGCTCTCGGTGCCGGCCCGCTGTGCAGCGATGCCGAGCACGCGCAGCGCGTCGCAGATCTCACCGTCTATCTGAGGCAGAGCCACGCCGAACGGGATCTCGAAGCGCTCGGGCACGACATCGCCGAGGAGGACAACCCATGGTAGAGAACGCATTCGACGCCGAAGTCGATGTCGGCACCGCCGAATCGGACTGGATGTCGGCCGACTGGTCCATCCCCGGTCTTCAGTGGAAGGACGTCGTCACCATGGTCGTCGTCGCTCCGCACCCGGACGACGAGGTACTCGGCGTCGGCGGCCTGCTTTCCCTGGCTGCGGCAGCGGGTGTCGATGTTCGGGTGGTCGCCGTCACCGACGGCGACGGCTCCCATCCGGGTTCCCCCACCGTGACGGCGGAGGATCTGCGTGCGCGTCGCCCTGTCGAGTCCGAGCGTGCCCTGGCCGAGTTGGGAATCGACCACTCTCCGACACGTCTGCAGATCGCTGACGGTGCGGTCGAGAACCACGAGGGTGCGGTGGCCGATGCGCTGATGCCGCTGCTCGACGCCACCCCCGGCACCTGGTGTCTGACGCCGTGGCGCGGGGAAGGCCATCCCGACCACGAAGCGACTGCACGTGCCTGTCTCACCGCGGCGAACGCCGTCGGCATTCCCGTGGTGGAGTATCCGATCTGGATGTGGCACTGGGCAAGTCCGAATCATCCTGCAGTGCCGTGGACGCGAGGACGCCGTATCGATCTTCCGCCGCACACCCTCGACGCCAAGCGAGCATCGATCGAGCAGTTCGATTCCCAGATACGTCCACTGTCCGATCACCCTGCGGACCGAGCGGTGTTGCCACCCCATGTACTCGCCCGGTATCGGCGTCCGTTCGAGGTGGTGTTCGCATGAGCCACAGTTCTCGAACAAGCCACGATTCTCGAACGAGTCTGGGTGCCGAGTACTTCCGCACCGTGTATGCGGCGAAGGACGATCCGTTCATGCTCGACAGCAAGTGGTACGAGCGTCGTAAATACGCCCTGACCCTGGCGTCGCTGCCGAAGCCGCACTATCGGCGCGCACTCGAACCCGGCTGCTCCATCGGGGTCCTCACCGAACAGTTGGCGATCCGGTGCGATCACGTGGTGTCGACCGACGTGGTGGCCAGCGCCCTCGATTCCGCACGCAAGCGCGTAGGTGACACTGCTGCAGTCGAATTCGCGCTGTGGTCACTGTCCGACGACTGGTCGGCCCTGCCCACACCCGAGGCGACGTTCGATCTGATCGTCATCAGCGAGGTCGGCTACTACCTCGATGCCGCCGACCTGACGTCGGCGACGACGCGCGTCGTCGAGCATCTGGAGGCCGGAGGCACCCTGGTAGCTGCGCACTGGCGACACGCGGTGGACGACTACCCGCTCGCCGGCGATCAGGTGCACGAGATCATCGCCGCGACATCAGGATTGGCGCTGCTCAGTCGCTACCTGGACGAGGACGTCCGGATCGAGGTCTTCGTCGCGTCGGACGGTCCGGCGGTGTCGGTCGCGACCACCGACGGCCTCGACGTGCGCTGAACCGATCAGCCGGTCGATTTCGCCGCGTCGGCGACCAGCTGCTCAGCGAGGTCCGCGAGCTTGACGTTGGTGTCCTGAGACAGCTTGGCCAGCAACGCGAATGCCGCCTGCGAGTTCAGGTTGTAGCGTTCCATCAGCATGCCCTTGGCCTGGCCGATCAGATCTCGGCTCGTCAGCGCCGCCCGGATCTGCTGTTCCTCGCGGGCGCTGGAGAACGCGATGGCCGCGTGCGCCGCGAACAGCGACCCGATCGATTCTGCCTCGGCCGAGAAGGCGTTCGTTCGGGTCGAGTGAAGGTTCAGCGCGCCGAAGTTGAAACCCTCGACGTAGAGCTGGAAGCAGATCATGCTCTTGACACCGAGCGCGGACGCAGCGTCGGTGAACTGTGGCCAGCGAGGATCGCTGTCCATGTCGTCGATTCTGATGGTGGTCTGTTCGATCGCAGATTCGAGGCAGGGACCTTCGCCCAGCTGCTCCTGAATCTTGTCGCAGTGGCCTGCCGTCTCGCCGAAGAGCGCCGCGCTGTGCACGAACTTGCCCTGCAATACCGTCGTGATGGACGCGAACTCAGCGGACGGCACGTTGGCCACCGCCGCCTCGGTGATCGTGACCAGAACCCGATCGGGATCGGAATGCTGACGTCGCAACTTCTCGGCAACCTCGGCCAGTCGTCTACTCAGCTCGAAGTCCGTGACGCGCGAACGGGTGGTCGAGTCCAGTGTCTGCTCGCTGATGGCGGTCACCTCGTCCTGCTGCACCGGGACGTATCCCGGTATCGGCGAAGTGCCGACACCACAGGATACGCCCCGGGTAGAAAACCGCGATGACCGTTAGCCGAGCATCAGAGTGTGCTGGGGGCGATCAGGGAGTGCACGTACCCGATTTTCTTCACGACGGTCGCCGGCAGCACGAACGGGTAGAGGTCCTGGTGGCCCATCGATCGGTTGATCTGGTTCAGCGCCCACGACAACGGCAGCCACCACTCGATGATCTGATCGAAGCCGACATCACCCGGCAGCGGGCTCTCCAGCGTCGAACCGGCCGGTGCCATGCCGAACGCAGCGGCCGTGTCGAGGGTGTCGCGGATGTGGAGGTAGTGCGCGAACGTCTCGGCCCAGTCCTCGGCGGGGTGCATGGTGGCGTAGGACGAGACGTAGTCGTCCTCCCAGTTGGCCGGCGCACCCTCGCTGTAGTGGCGATCGAGCGCGGCCTGGTAATCGGAATCCGGGTCGCCGAACAGTTCCTCGAACGCTGCGCGGTGCTCGCCGTTTCCGACCAGCACCATCTGGTAATAGTGACCGATCTCGTGCCGGAAGTGCCCGACGAGCGTGCGGTACGGCTCGGACATCGCCACGCGCAGCTGTTCGCGGTGCACATCGTCGCCCTCGGCCAGGTCGAGGGTGATCAGGCCGTTGTCGTGGCCGGTCATCACCTGCTCCTCGGCGCTGGAGAGCAGATCGAAGGTCAATCCGGTCGTGTCGTCCTCGTCGCGGCCGACGATGGGCAGTCCCAATTCGGTCAGTTCGAGTACGACGCGACGCTTGTTGGTCTCGGCGTCGGCGTAGGCGGCCATCGCGTCGACGTCGTCGTCGGCGGGGCGTGTGCGCGTGAGCCGGCAAGAAACGCAGAGTTCGTCGGTATCAGCGGTGTCGACGAGCCAGTTGCAGCGCGAAGTATTGAGGTTGGCACACATCTTCCACGTGGCCCCGTCCACCTCTGCCTCGGCGACACCGTCGTCGGCCTTGTCGGGGAGCACCAGCAGGGCTCTGCTCGGCAGATGGAAGCCGAGTGCGCTCGAGCAGCTCAGACACAGTGAGTTCTCGAACGACAGCTTCTGTCCGCATTTGCGGCAGATGAAATCACGCATGGATGTTCCTTCGTGGCAGGGGTGAGACGAACTGGTATTCCCGTTTATGTGCTGACTAATACCGAATCCCGGATATGTCGTGCACATCTCTCGTCGTGCGGCGGATTCGACAGCGCAATAACGTTACTCTGCGAGCTCCCACCTGCATGGAAGCAAACCGGCGACACTCGTGTTGGTACAGACTGCTTCACGACACACTCCAGGGAAGGACGCGGGCCGGAAGATGGCAGATCAGATCACGCCGACGAATCGGCCGATGGCACGGTTCGTCGAACGGATTTCGCGGGCTCGCGGCGAGAAGAACAGCGAGACTCTGGCGGCGGGCTTCCTGCTCGGAGCAACTCTGATCGCGCTGATCTGGGCGAACTCACCCCTCGGTGAGACTTACCAGTCGTTCTGGCACACCGAACTGTCCATCACGATCGGCGAACACGGCATTTCCCTCGACCTCGCCCACTGGGTCAACGACGGACTCATGGCGTTGTTCTTCTTCGTCGTCGGACTCGAGGTCAAGCGTGAGTTCGCGATGGGTGAGCTCACCGACCGATCCCGTGCCGCGATACCGATTGTCGCTGCCGTTGCCGGCCTGGCCGCACCGGCGTTGCTGTTCCTCGCCTTCAATCCGTCCGGGCCCGCGGCTCAGGCGTGGGGCGTCGTGATCTCCACCGACACCGCGTTCCTGCTCGGGGCACTCGCCGTCCTGGGACCGAAGAAGGCAGCGCGGCTGCGGATCTTCCTGCTCACTCTCGCTGTCGCGGACGATGTGGGCGCACTGGCGATCATCGCGTTCTTCTACACCGACAACCTCGACGTGGTGCCGCTGATTCTGGCGTTCGTCGGTCTCGGGCTGATCTTCCTGCTGCGCCGGCTCGAGGTGTGGCGCGGAGTCGGGTACTTCGTCGTCGCACTGTTCACCTGGGTTGCGATGTACGAGTCCGGAGTTCACCCCACACTTGCGGGAGTGATGATCGCGCTGATCCTTCCGGTCTACCCGCCGCGACGCACCGAGGTGGAACGCGCGTCGGACCTGACGCGCGCGTTCCGACAGTCGCCCAATCCTGAATACGCCCGCGCGGCCCGCCTCGGACTCGATCGCGCGGTGTCGGTCAACGAACGTCTCATGCGGCTCTATCAGCCGTACACGGCGTTCATCATCGTGCCGATCTTCGCGCTCGCCAACGCTGGAGTGGTGCTGAGCTCGGACACTCTGAAAGCTGCCTCGACCTCGACGCTCACCTGGGGCATCATCGCCGGTCTCGTCCTCGGCAAGCTCGTCGGAATCACCGCTGCATCCGCCATTTTCGCGAAACTGAGACCGTCGTCCCTGGCTCCCGGACTGACGCTGTCGCACATCGCAGGTGGTGCTGCGATGTCGGGAATCGGGTTCACGATCTCGCTGTTCATCATCGATCTCGCCCTCGACGACGAACTGCTGGCCGACGAGGCACGTGTCGGTGTGTTGGCGGCGTCGGTCATCGCCGCGCTGCTCGGCTGGATCCTGTTCCGCATCGACGCGAAGATCCACCCTCCGAAAGCCGAAGCGTCCCTGCGCATTCTGCGTCCGGTCAGCGCCAAGCGCGATCACATCCGCGGTCCGGTCGACGCACCATTGACCATCGTGGAGTACGCGGATTTCGAGTGCCCGTTCTGCAGCAAGGCAACCGGCAGCGTCGCAGAAGTGCGTAAGCACTTCGGTGACGATCTGAGGTACGTCTACCGACACCTGCCGCTCGACGACTACCACCCACACGCCCGCTACGCCGCATACGCCAGCGAGGCCGCCGCAGCGCAGGGCAAGTTCTGGGAGATGGCCGACGTGTTGTTCCGCAACAGCGATGCTCTCGAACCCGACGACATCGACGGCTACGCACGCGAACTCGGCCTCGACATGGACAAGTTCGAGGACGACATCCGCACCGGCGACTACGTCGTACGCGTCGAGGACGACGAACTCGACGCCTCGTCCTCCGACGTCGACGGCACCCCGACGTTCTACCTGGGACGCGGCGACAAGAACTTGACCAGACACATCGGACCATACGATGCGGCGACCTTGATCCGTGAACTCGAATCCATGTGAGCGCGGGCAGAGTTGCACGTAACCGGCCCGCGCTGACTGCATCCCGTCGATACGGCTCCGTAGTGTGCATACCTGCCCGGCGACCGGGCACGTGCGTCGTCGTTCAACGTCTCGAAGCTGGAAGAATGTGCACTCCCGCCGAAGCCGACCGGCCGGTATGCTGTAGTGAGGCGTATGGCAACCGAGGTAGAAGGGATCGACTGTGGACGCGGAATCCGCGCGCGCGATAACGGGAGCGATCGCGCTGACACTGTTCGTGTTGTCGCTGACGGTATTCGTCACAGCGCTGGTGACCAAAGGACCTGATCAGGAACCGAATTCGCTGATCGGCATCAAAACGCGGGCGACCAAATCGAGCAAGCAAGCCTGGATCGCCGGTCACCGTGTTGCATACCCGTACATGATGGCGGGTGCCGCCCATTGCCTAGCATCAGCGGTGTTGATCGCAGGGCTACTGGTCCTGGGCTTTGTCCCCGCGACAGCGATGCTGACGCTGTCGGTGGCCTTGGCTCTCGGGGCCGGCGTCATGCTGACCATGAGTGGAATCAAGGCCGATCGCGAAGCGAAAAGACATGCGCGCGTTGGGTGATGAATATTTCGTGCAGGCAGTCGCGAAGGAGAAATCGCCATGGGGACCACTTCGTCGACGAGCGCGCGGCACCGCGACACACTCCGGGCAACGTTCATCCCGGGCAAGATTGCACTGAACACGGCTGAATCGACCGGATCCCGTCGATTCGACCCCGTAGTGTGCATCCTTGCCCAGCTGACGCGACTCGACTAGCTGTCAGTGCGATTCCCCTCCGCATCCCAGTGCTCGGCAACCTTTTTCGAGGGCTGCACTCGTGGCGGTTCTCCGGGCATCTTGGGGTAATCCGGCGGGAAGTTCAGCTCCCCGCCCGGCAGTGTCTCCCACAGCTGCAGAAGAGGTTCGAGGGAGTAGGCCTGCTCGTCCATATCGGCCCACGGGTCTCCGTCGGATAGGTAGTCCGGCACCGTGACGAGGTTGTATTCACGTGGATCGGTGACGTCGGCCAACTGCGACCACGTCATCGGGGTGCTCACCGTCGCGCCCGGTCGGGCCCGCAGACTCCACGCGCTGGCGATGGTTCGGTCTCGGTTGTTCTGGTTGTAGTCGATGAAGATGCGTTCTCCGCGTTCCTCTTTCCACCAGTTGGTGGTCACCCCGTCGTCGCGCCGTTCGAGTTCTCGACCCAGACCGATTGCCGCGTGGCGCACCTGCTCGAAGGTGTACTGCGGCTCGATCCGAACGTAGATGTGGATACCCCGATTACCGCTCGTCTTCAGGTAGCCGCGTAAGCCCAACTGCTCCAACAGCTCTCGGGTCACGTCGGCGACGCGCAGGGCGTCCGCGAACGTGGTCCCGGGCTGCGGATCGAGATCGAGCCGCAGCTCGTCGGGATGGTCGACGTCCGGTCGACGCACCGGCCACGGATGAAATGTCAGCGTGCCCATCTGCGCCGCCCACACGAGCGACGCAGATTCGGACGGGCACAGCTCTTCGGCGGTGCGCT
Source organism: Rhodococcus sp. IEGM 1330 (assembly GCF_033142445.1). Lineage (NCBI taxonomy): Bacteria > Bacillati > Actinomycetota > Actinomycetes > Mycobacteriales > Nocardiaceae > Rhodococcus > Rhodococcus sp. IEGM 1330. Next base: position 99,413 of record NZ_JAWLSB010000015.1, on the reverse strand, counting down.
TGCTGGGGAACGCGATCTTCACCGTCTCGATCCACTCGGGCGCACCCTTGGGCAACCGCTTCTGGTAGAAGCCGTCGCCCTCCTTGTCCTGGGGTCCGAGCGCCAATCGCATGCCCTCGCGATAGCCGTCGGGCCACCGCTCCATCGCGGTGGGGCGGTCACCGATCGCCCGCATCAGCGGCTCCCCGACCGCCGCGAAGTACTCGCACACCTGCAATTTGGTGATCTCCGGAGTGCGTTCGGTCGCCTCGTAGATCACGCGATCGGGGCTCGATACTCGCACTTCGCGTTCGCCGGCCTGCACGAATGCCGGTGGCGTTTTCGCGGCCATGTCTATCGACCCCCGGCGATGACGTCGGCAACGTCGTAGCGCACCGGAACGTCGAGTTGGTCGTAGGCGCACGAGCGCGGATCACGATCGGGTCGCCATCGCAGGAAGCGCGCCACGTGCCGCAGCCGTGCCCCTTCCATCTGGTCGTAGGCCACCTCGATGACCCGCTCGATGCGCACCGGAATCCAGTTGCGGTCGTTCGACGAATTCCAGCGGGTCGCTTCACCGTCGTACGTGACGTCGTCGCCGAGTCGGAGCGGTTCGAGTTCTTCGAGCAATTCCAACCGCCGTTTGTCGGTGAACGCCGATGCACCGCCGATCATCCGCAGGTCGTCGCCGTCGTACAGACCGAGCAGCAGCGATCCGATACCGTTGCCGGACTTGTGGATTCGATATCCGATCAACACACAGTCCGCGGTGCGGGCATGCTTGATCTTGACCATCTCACGCTTGTTCGGCAGATAGAGCCCGTCGAGCTTCTTGGCCACCACGCCGTCGAGACCGGCACCTTCGAATCGCTCGAACCAATCCTCGGCCACCGCAGCATCATCGGTGGCGGAGGTGACGAAGCAGCTCGGCCCGTCCGTACCGACCGCGTCGAGCAGTCTCGCTCGCCGAGTCGAAAACGGCTCCCCCGTCAGATCCTCGTCGCCGAAGGCCAACAGATCGAAGCCGATGAACTGCGCCGGAGTCTTCTCCGCAAGCATCGTCACCCGACTCGCTGCGGGATGAATTCGTTCTGACAGCGACTCCCAGTCGAGACGAGTGGAACCGTCCTTCTCGCGGGGTACGACGATCTCGCCGTCGACGACGATCTTCTCGGGCAGCTCGGCCTTGATCGCCTCCACCAACTCCGGGAAATAGCGGGCCAGGTCCTTGCCGCCGCGTGACCCCAGCACCACCTCGTCTCCGTCACGGAAGACGATGGCGCGAAACCCGTCCCATTTCGGCTCGTACGACCACACCGCAGGCCCGTCCTCGGGCTGGGCGGGCACCACTTTTGCGGCTTTGGCGAGCATCGGCGCGACCGGCACGGCAACAGGAAGATCCACGCAGTTCATCCTGCCTCATGCAGCCGACGAGCGAGTCGGATATTTTCTACACGAGCACGGTCGATGGACACGGCGCGCTAGAACCTACGAGGGCAGGACTCACCATGGCGTCATCCAACCGTTCGGTTCGCGCTCTCGTTCTCGCGCTGTCGTCGTGCGCGGCGCTCGTACTCGGCGGGTGCGCCTCGGAGGTGTCCGGTACCGCCGTCGCGATCTCCGGTGCCACCATTCCCGCCACCACGACCACCAACCCTCCCACCACCGCACCGACCACCGACATCGACGACGGCAGCAGTGTCGACATCGACGTGGAGATCGGCGAGTGCGTCAGCCTGGGCGGCACCGTCGACGAGGCGGACATTGCCAACGCGACCTGCGGATCCCCGCAGTCCAACTACGTCGTTTTCGCCAAGACGCCCACCTCGGCCGAGTGCCCCGAGGACGCCGATCAGTACTACTACGAGACCTACTTCGACATCGAACAGGGAGCCCTGTGCCTCGACATCGACTGGCAGGTAGGCGGATGTATGGACATCGTCGGTGAATTCGCTCAGCGGATCGACTGCGCCACCCCCGGTGCCGACACCCGCCGCGTCGTGACCATCCTGCAGGGCACCTCGTCCGTCGACGACTGCCCCGACCCGGCGCTGTACGGATTCGAGAAGGACTCACGCAACTTCGTCGTCTGCGTCGAACGGTTGTGACCACCACCGACATCGCGGTCTCCAGCGCCAGAGGGCGCTGGATCGTCGCAGCCACGGTGCTCGGTTCGGCTCTGGCGATGCTCGACGCCACCGTGGTCAATATTGCGTTACCTGCGATCGGTCGCGATCTCGGTTCGGGCGTCACCGGTCTGCAGTGGACGCTGAGCGGATACACCTTGACGCTGGCGTCGCTGATTCTGCTGGGCGGTTCCCTCGGTGACCGGCTGGGGCGCAGGCGGGTGTTCGTCTGGGGCACCGTCTGGTTCGCGGCCGCATCGGTGCTGTGCGGGCTCGCCCCCAGTATCGAGGTGCTGATCGCGGCGCGACTACTTCAGGGCGTCGGTGCGGCCTTGCTGACGCCGGGTTCCCTCGCGCTGATATCGGCCTCCATCCGGGCCGAGGATCGAGGCGCTGCCATCGGTCTGTGGTCGGGACTGGGCGGCGTCGCGTCGGCGCTCGGTCCGTTGCTCGGGGGCTGGTTGGTCGACGCCGTCGGGTGGCGTTCGGTGTTCCTGATCAACATCCCACTCGCCGTCGTGGTGGTCTGGGTGGCGGCGAAACACGTTCCCGAAAGCCGAGATCCGCACGCGTCCGGCCGACTCGACGTGCCGGGCGCGGTGACTGTCGCGGCGGCCCTGGGTCTGCTCACGTACGGTCTGATCGAGTCACACACCCTGACCCTCGCTCTGGGTGTCGTCGTGGCCGGGGTATTCGTAGTGATCGAGCGTCGCTCGCACGATCCACTGGTACCGCCGTCGCTGTTCGCCTCACGAGTGTTCCTGGCGGCCAACCTCGTCACCTTCGCGGTGTACGCGGCCCTGGGCGGCGTGTTCTTTCTTCTGGTGTTGCAGTTGCAGTTCGCCGTGGGCTACTCACCCATCGCGGCCGGAGTCGCCACGCTGCCGATCACCGCGCTCATGCTCGTCCTGTCCGCCCGCGCGGGGAGAATCGCCGGACGCGTCGGACCACGTGTTCCGATGACCGTCGGGCCGCTGCTCTCGGCACTGGGACTGTTGCTGATGTTGCGCATCGGGCCCGGATCCACCTATGCCACAGACATTCTGCCCGCGGTTCTCGTCTTCGGACTCGGATTGTCCGCTCTGGTGGCCCCGCTGACCGGAGCGGTTCTCGGCGCGGTGTCCACCGATCGCGCCGGAATCGCGTCGGGCGTCAACAATGCCGTGGCCCGCACCAGTCAACTGCTCGCCGTGGCTGCGCTGCCGGCGCTCGCCGGTATCGCAGGGTCCGATTACTCTGCGCCGGAGGTGTTCTCGGACGGCTTCCACACCGCGATGCTGATGTGCGCCGGACTGCTGGTGATCGGTGCCGCCATCGCGGCAGTACTGATCCGCGGCACCGGCGACGACGCGTCGAACTGCCCACCACACTGCGACATCGGCTCACCACCGCCTGCCCCGCGTCGGAGCGCCTGACTCACCGCACGATCAGCACCGAACAGTCGGGATGGTGGACGAGATTCTGACCGACCGATCCCAGAATCGCTCCGAGGAATGCACCCCGGCCTCGGCGCCCCACCACGAGCATCGACGCCGACGCGGACATCGCACGCAGGCCACGCGTCGGGCTCGATTGCGCGCTCACAGTGCTCAGCGCAACATCCGGGTACTTCTCGCGGATGGTCTCCACATGCGTTTCGAGCCAATGCTTTTCGTGTGCACGAACACTCACCCAATCGACGTCTTCGAATCCTGTTCCCAGACCTGCCTGAGCGGCGAATCCCCAGTAGTTCACCGCGACCCTCGGCATGCCGAGGGTGTGGGCGATCTCGAGCGCAGCACCGAGCGCCCGATCCGACTGCTCACTTCCGTCGACCCCGACCACGATCGGTCTACCGACGGCGGCACTGTCTTCGGCGTTGCATGAGCAGCACCGGGCACTGTGCATGCGTCACGACTGGCCTCGACGACCCTGCAGCGCATCGCCACTCGCCGATCGTCGGTGTCCGACGCCACCAAGCAGGTCTACGAGGCGATGACGCGCAGCCGAGCCCCGTGGCCGTGCAGGGTTCCGGTGACAGTCGCCGGCGCTGAAACCCGGGGGCGGTCAGCGGAACAGCGCGGATACCGCTTCGAGATCGGCATCGGATCGGCTACCGCTCGAGTCCAGTTCGACGTAGAAGCTTTCGTAACCGCGCGGGTCGGCACCCCGGTCACCGGTACTGCGCCGCTCGAACACTCGTGCATGCGGCCATCGGTCGAGCACGGCCGTTGCGAGAACATGCCCGTCCGGTGAGACTCCGCCGATCGGTCCGTACTCCGCGATCATCACCGCATGGACCACGCCCCCGATCGCGGCTGTGGTCACCGGGAAGACTCTCGGTCCCGTGTCCGTCGGGATGTCGACGGTGATGGACTCGGACCCCAGCACCACCGCCCCCGGCACCCCTGCTGCCTCGTCGTCGGTCATCGTCGTGGTCCTCCGCAGTGCATCGTCCGTTTTCGGATGGGCGCTGCGGTCGGGGCATGTCAGTTCGACGCCCGATACCGACGTCGGGGCCACTTCGACCAGTCGGTGCATCGGCGGTTCCTCCGAATGCGGCCGCGGCAGAGCCTGTTCGAGTAACTCTCTTCGCACGTCGAGGACGGCACGCGCGATACCGTGCACGACGACGGTGGAGACTGTTGCGCGAGCGGAATTCTCGGCGTCGAACTCCAGCACGACCGACGAGTCGAGCATGCTACGCCCCAACTGCGACCGCCCCTCGGCGTAGAAGTACACCCGACTCCCGATCCAGATGCAGGGCACGACGTCTACGGTGGGTCCGAAGTGATCGTGGCCGATCAACCGAGCCAGCGTTGCGCTGTGCGCGAGCCGATTCGCCGTGCTCGCGTCGAGTATGCGCCGATGTTCTTCGTTGTGGCGAAAACGATTCGGCACCGTCCGGTTGGTCATCGGTCCCTGCAGATCATCACCGGGCAATGCGCATGCCGGGTGAGGTTGCTGCTGGTCGATCCGAACAGGGCACTGGCGACGACTCCTCGCCCGCGGCTGCCGACAACCATGATGCCGGCCCGCTTGGACTGCTCTACCAGCAGGTGTGCCGGGTTACCCTGCTGTACAACATGTTCCACGGTGACATCCGGGTATTTCTCGCTCCACCCGGCGAGGCACTCGGACAGCAACAGCTGCTGTTCGCGCTCGATCTCGGTGTCGTCGGGCGATCCGGGCATGGACAGAGCGGCTCCCTGGGACAACGAGCTCCAGGCATGTGCGGCGATCATCGGCACGTCGAACCGCGAGGCAAGATCGAAGGCCTGCTCGACCGCTGCTTCACTCGTCGCACTGCCGTCGATACCGACGAGGATCGGTGCGTCGACGGCGTCGATTCCCTCGCGCCACACGATCACCGGGCACCACGCCGTGGTCGATGTCCTCTGTGCTGTGCTCCCGAACAGCGCCGACACGATCGGCCCCGAACCGGAATTGCCGACGACGAGGATGCGCGCGGTGCGAGAGAGCTCGACCATCATGGAGCATGCAGGCATCTCCTCCACGGAGGTGGTCACGGCGCTGTGCGGATGCCGGGCCAGCACCGAGGTGGCAACGTCGGTGACCATACGTTCTGCCGCGCGACGCTGCTCATCCCAGATGTCCAGGGGAACAACCGATGCGGACTCGCCCAAGTAGAACGCGGGATGCTGCACCGCCCCGGCGATGTGCAGCGGGGCCTTCAAGCGCTCGGCCAGGGTTGCCGCCCAGAGTGCAGCGCAGATGCTGCTCGGCGAACCATCGACGCCCACAACGATTTTCTGATGATGCGCCAGAACCATGGCCATCTCCTGTCCTCGGTCTGGGCGGACCACACGGCCGGGCCCGTCGACGGTCATCCGTTGTCGGATGCTCGTCTCCCATTGGACAACTCGACAGCGGCCGCGCCACAGAGCATTTGGTCCCCAGTTTCCGGTCCGTGATACCCGGTCACAGCGGCGTGGTTCTGCGTGACCCCGGTGCCGTACTGCGGGCGACCACCGACAGCACCGACGACACCGATCGCCGCGGGGTCGGGGCGAGAGGCGAGCCGATCATCGGCGCACCGATCCGAATCAACACCTGCGGAACACCCCGGCCGGGGGCCAAGGACTCGACCAGGCGTCGACTGCCCGACTGCTCTGTCATATGTGTGAGAGGGCAGGTCGCCAGACCATCGGCGGTTGCGGCCAGCAGGAAGGCGGACATGGCCCGCCCGCACTGCAACCAGTCCAGGCGTTCATCGGACGCAGTACCGAGAAGCACCACCGTGGACTCGTCGGCCACCGGCTCTCGTGTGTCCGTTCTGCCGACTCGGTGCGGTTCGGGAAATTCTCGGCCCACCTGCACCCTGGAGGACTCCGCCCGATCGGTGAGGGCCTCGGGCGGAATTCCTCCCGATCGGAACGAGTGTCCGGCCCACCACCTGATCTCGGCCTGATACGTCGCGTCGTACTTTCGAACGCTCGCGCTCAGCCTCGATGCCGTGGCCAGCGTCTCCTTGGATTCGGCGGACAGGAACGTCGTTCGGATGTCGTCGGCTCCGTCGACGCGCCCGAAATAGCGCGCCGGAATGCGGTTGTCCGGCACCGGACCGAACGCCCGACGATCCGAGTGGCGGCGATTGATCGCCGCCAACAGGTCGAACTCGTGCGATCGAGGGTGCGCGTCGTGGCTCAATCGAACACGCGCGAGATGGTCCGGCGCACCGGCCGTCGGCATCGTTTCGACATCGGCCGTCCACCGAAAGGCCGCGGCTGCGGTACACAGATGGTCCAGCGCTGCCCCACAGCTGAGCACCATCTGTCGCTCGGTCGGGTCTATCGCTCCGAGCAGTCGGGACCGATCGGTGAACAGATCGAGTCCGTGTTCGGAGTGGACCCACCTCCACGGCTGACTGTTGTGCACCGACGGAGCGCGACACGCGAGCTCCACCAACATCTCCACCACGGCAGAATCCGGCTGATCGTTCATCGTCTCTCCTCGACCTCCCACCGCGAGGCGATGGCTGCCCACCACTGTCGACCCACGTGAGCAGTGCACGACAGGGCCATTGGTCACTGTCGGGTGGGAACTTGCGGTGAATAAATCCGGCCGAGGATGCACCCGGACGAACACTCCCCGTGATGCGCCGAACCCACAGGTTTAGGCTTGACAGTGAATGCGACCTCAGGAGCGGAACCTCCAGGACGCGACCGAGGATCCATATTCGCCGACCGCTCAGGAGTGTCATGACGACCCCGCAGAACCCCCAAGAAGGCATCGACGTCAAACCGCGCAGTCGCGACGTCACCGACGGACTGGAGAAGACCGCCGCTCGCGGCATGCTCCGCGCCGTCGGAATGGGCGACGAAGACTGGGGCAAGTCCCAGATCGGTGTCGCGTCCTCGTGGAACGAGATCACCCCGTGCAACCTCTCGCTCGAACGTCTGGCGAAGGCCGTCAAGAAGGGCGTCCATGCCGCCGGCGGCTACCCGCTGGAGTTCGGTACCATTTCGGTGTCCGACGGTATCTCGATGGGTCACGAGGGCATGCACTTCTCGTTGGTCTCACGTGAGGTGATCGCCGACAGCGTCGAAACCGTCATCAGCGCAGAACGTCTCGACGGTTCCGTCCTGCTCGCCGGTTGCGACAAGTCGCTGCCCGGAATGCTCATGGCCGCAGCACGTCTGGACCTGGCGAGCGTCTTCCTGTACGCGGGCTCCACATTGCCCGGGTTCGCGACCCTGTCCGACGGCAGCGAGCACCAGGTGACGATCATCGACGCCTTCGAGGCAGTCGGTGCCTGTTCGCGCGGATTGATGTCACGCGCCGACGTCGACACCATCGAACGCGCCATCTGTCCCGGAGAAGGCGCCTGCGGCGGAATGTACACCGCGAACACGATGGCCAGCGCAGCCGAAGCGATGGGAATGTCGTTGCCCGGCAGCGCATCTCCCCCCGCTCCCGATCGCCGACGCGACGGATTCGCACACGCCAGCGGCGAGGCCGTCGTCGATCTCTTGCGACGCGGCATCCGCACCAGCGACATCCTCACCAAGGAAGCCTTCGAGAACGCCATCGCCGTTGTCATGGCCTTCGGTGGCTCCACCAACGCCGTGCTGCATCTTCTGGCCATCGCGCACGAAGCTCAGGTGGAGCTGACCCTCGCCGACTTCACCCGCGTCGGCGCGAAGGTGCCGCACCTGGCCGACGTCAAGCCCTTCGGCAAGCACGTCATGACCGACGTCGACGCGATCGGCGGAGTTCCGGTGGTCATGAAGGCTCTGCTCGACGCCGGCCTGATGCACGGCGACTGCATGACGGTCACCGGAAAGACCGTGGCGCAGAACCTCGCGCACATCGCACCCCCGGACCCCGACGGCAAGGTACTGCGCGCCCTCGACAAGCCGATCCACCCGACGGGCGGCATCACCATCCTCGAGGGCTCACTCGCCCCGGGCGGAGCCGTCGTCAAGTCCGCGGGCTTCGACTCCGACGTGTTCGTCGGCACCGCACGAGTTTTCGAGCGTGAACGCGCGGCCATGGACGCCCTCGAGGACGGCACCATCGCAGCGGGCGACGTCGTGGTCATCCGATACGAGGGACCCAAGGGCGGGCCAGGGATGCGCGAGATGCTCGCGATCACCGGAGCCATCAAGGGCGCGGGACTCGGCAAGGACGTCCTGCTGCTCACCGACGGTCGATTCTCCGGCGGCACCACCGGCCTCTGCGTCGGACACGTGGCACCCGAGGCAGTCGACGGCGGCCCCATCGCCTTCGTCCGCGACGGTGACCAGATCCGACTCGACGTCGGCAAGGGCACCCTCGACCTGCTCGTCGACGCAGCCGAACTGGACTCCCGCGCACAGGGCTGGGCACCACTGCCGCCGCGCTACACCCGAGGAGTACTGGCCAAATACTCCAAGCTGGTCGGATCGGCATCGAACGGTGCGGTGCTGATATAGCACCCCACTGACCGCCGCCCGCCCCCCTGCCGGGCCCTGCCCGCCTGCCCCCTTGCCGCGTCAATGGACCATTGCATACGTCTCGGCGGTGCAATGGTCCATTCACGCGAGGACACCGTGCGCGTCAATGGCACTTTGCATACGTCTCGGCGGTGCAATGGTCCATTGACGCCAGTGGGCGGCGGGGGCGGCGGGCGGGGCGGGGCGGAACTACAGCGGCATTGCCCACATGGAGCTCGAACGCTCCTTGAATGCGGTGCAGTTCGCGTGTTGCTTGCTGGCCCGTTGGTAGAAGGTCTGCAGCGGCGCGATCGGTGCGGGCGCAACCGGAAGGTCGCTCAGTTCGAGCGCAGCGTCGAGAGCTTCCTCGGCCTCGACGCGTCGGGTGCGCGCCAGGTTGGACAGGGCGAGCTGGTGGATCGTCACGCGGTCACCGGACTTGCTGTCCACCGTGGCCTGTCGGGCGACGGAGGCGTCGAGCTCGTACACCTTCGAGGCCAGCTGATAGGGGCTGGGACGCTCGAGCTCGGCGTCCACCAGAGCCGGCTCGGCCACGGTGCGCGCAGATGCCGGCGCGGTCTCCTCCGCGGTTCGCAATGCGTGCCGTGCGCCGGATTTGTGGGGCTTCGCCGACGGCCGCTCCAGTAGTTGCTCGAGCTCGGCGACCTCCCGATCTGCTGCCGGGTCCTTGGCCTGCGGTGCGACGAAGGGCACGATCGGCTCGAACGCGATCTTCTCCGACGACGTCGCCGGAGTCGCGTTCTTGGACGGGATGAGCAGCGCCACGATCACGGTGCCGACGCCGAACACCACGGCGGCAACGACACTCGTGTGCACCACCGCGTCACCGAACGCCGCGACGGCATTGGCTTCGAGATTGTCGGCGAACCCACTGAGGAATGCGTTCTGGTAGCGAATGACGTCGGAGACGATCACCGCACCTGCCAGCGAATCCTGCGATGCAGCAAGTCCTTCCGCCGCCTGCCCGGTGTACTGGCCGTTCGGTTGCTTGCCGGGGAAGGTCTGCAGAAATCCTTCGATTCCCTGACGGTAGGACGCGGCGAGCACCGATCCGAGCACAGCGATGCCGAGCGATCCGCCGAGTTCGAGGGCGGTGTCGTTGAGGCCGCCGCCCACCCCGAGCTTGCTGTCCGGGAACTCGCCCATGATGGAGTCGGTGCAGGGCGAGACGGACAGGCCGATTGCGAGACCGAGCAGCGTCAGCACGGGAAGAAAGTCGGAGTACGTTGCCGCCGAATCGATCCCGATGAGCGAGACGACCGACAGCGTTCCCACGACCATGCCTGCGGTAACGGTGATGCGCGGTCCCAGTTTCGGCGTGAGCCACATCGTGATTCCGGATCCGACGAAGACTGCGCCGGCCAAAGGCAGGAGGTGAACGCCGGTGGACACCGGACCGTATCCGAGAGCGAACTGGAGGTATTGGGCGACGAAATAGATCGCACCGAAGGTGACGAGGAAGAAGATCAGCACCGCGAGGGTGGCACCGCTGAGGATGCGGGAAGAGAACATTCGGACGTCGAGCAACGGATTGGGATGGCGCAGTTCCCATCCCACGAAGCCCAGGACCGACAGCAGCCCGACGAGCGCGAAGTACAACGGCCCGACCGTCCAGCCGAAGTGCATCCCCTCGATGATGGCGTACACGATGGTCGACACGGCCAGCACCGACAGCAGTCCACCGATCCAGTCGATCGCACCCGGGTCGACGGCCCGTGACGGCGGGACGAGCACGACGGCTCCGACGATGGCGGCCAACGCAATCGGAACATTGATCAAGAACGTCGAATGCCAGGTGAAACTCTCGAGAAGCCAGCCCGCCAACAGCGGCCCGGCTGCGATCGCGAGTCCCGAGGTGGCCGCCCAGACGGTGACAGCAGTAGCGCGCTCTCGCTTCGGGAAGGTCGCCACCAGCAGCGACAGTGTGGCGGGCATGACGATGGCAGCGGCTACACCCATGACGATGCGGGCCAGGATCACCCCGAGGGTGGCATCGGTGAGTGCTCCGGCCACAGAACCGGCCACGAAGATGATCAGGCCGAGAATCAGAGCGCCGCGGCGGCTGTAGCGATCTCCGATCACACCGCACAGCAACATCAACGACGCGTAGGGGACGGTGTAGCCGTCGATCACCCACTGCAGGTCGCTGCTCGTCAGACTCAGGTCGAGTGTCATCGACGGTGCGGCGACCAACAGGGATGTGTTGGCCATGACCACGATCAACAGGCTCAGGCACAACACCACCAGCGCCGACCAGCGTCGCGGGTACGGCTTGGGCATTTCTTGGACAGGCGTCATCGCAAGCAGTGTCATCGTGTGTTCCCCCCCGTTGGCAAAGTGCGAGACACACCTTGCACAGTGCTGTGCAGCTTACGAAGCATCGGCTAGGATCGGCAATCTTTTGTGGCGGCAGCCACACTCTCCGCCCGAGATCGTGCTAGATGTTGTCCTGTGCGTAAGACGACGGAGTCGAGTTCGAATGCACGGGACGCAGCAGCGCCGCCCGTGCAACGACGTGACGCCCGGTCCAACCGAGCGCGAATTCTGCATGTTGCACAAGGGGTCCTGGCGGACAATCCTGATGCAACCATCAACGACGTCGCCGCCGCTGCGGGAGTGGTCCGGCGAACCGTCTACGCCCACTTCGCCTCTCGCGAAGCTCTGATCGACGGTATCGCCCTGGAGGCAGCGGACCGAATTTCGGCTGCGCTCACTCGAATTCCTGCCGCAGACGAATCGGCGGTGACGGTGTTCGTTCGGCAGACGCTGGCCCTGGCACGCGTCGGAGATCAGTACCGGCTATTGCTCGCGGTCGCACGATCCGATCTGGGACACAACAGCATTCACGATCTCCTGACTCCGATGCGCGAGTCGGCCGCCGCGGTCATCCGGCGAGGACAACGCGAGGGTGTGTTCTCCTCGTACCTCGCGGCAGAAGTACTGATTCTCAACATCGAGGCCATTGCGCTGTCGATCCTCGACGCCACCAACGCCGGATTGATCGGCGACCCGGCGGGAGCGGCGACGACGTCGAGCCTGGTGCTGCTGGGAGTCGCGCCGGACGACGCGGAACGCATCGTCGCGGACGTTCGGTCGTCCGACTCGTCCGCCCGCGCCCGCTGAGAGCAGCACTGACCCCGCGAACGGCGAAGGCCCCGTTCGCGCGATGTAGTGCGCGAACGGGGCCTTCGGCCGAAACGGTGTGGATCTAGGGAGCGGGGACGAATCCTGCGCCGAGTCCGTTGCCCTGATCGACGTTGCGAAGGATCGCGTCGAAGTTGGTGCCGACCTCGGGTCCGAAGCACGCCACGCCGAGGTAGGCGTTGACCATGCCGACGAGGGTGTTGCCGACGACGACCGGGCTGCCCGAGTCACCTTCGACGACGCACAGCTGAGCCCAGGTCTCCTGCGACTGCAGGATGTCGCCGTAGGCGAGTCCGCAGGTGTTGCCGGTGGTACGGCCTTCCTTGCAGACGATGTTCGGGAACGCCGTCGGCGGGCCGACCTGAGAGATGGTCACGTTGCCTACGCGGTTGATCGGTGCGACCTTGTCACGCTGGAATTCGATGAGGGCGTAGTCGTATTCCGGGTTGGAGAACGCGATGCGGCCGACCTCGCCGAGGGAGGTGTCGTACTCGGGGACGATGGAGGCACCCGCTTGGCCACAGTGGCCGGCGGTGAAGCCGACCAGGTTTCCGTTGCGGTCGTTACCGATCGTCGTCAGCGTGCACTCGGCCTGGCCGCCGACGATGATTCCCGAGCCGCCGCCGAGAGCAGCTGGAGTGGCCGCGGATGCGGTCCCCACGCCGACGCTGGCTACGATTGCAGCCGCCCCCACGACGACGAGCATGAATTTCTTGAACATGTACTCCCTCTCAGCGGTGTCGGCAGAACCCTAGCAACAACAGGTATACGAACACGAGCGAGTCGCTCATACGTCCTGCTCGAGGGCGGCAAGCGTCGTGCGCGCCTCCTCGAGTTGGCGGCTCAGTTCTGCAACGCGTCGGGCGGCCTCGTCGCGCGCGTGGGAAATGACTGCTTCGACTGCGTCGCGTGCAGTGGGATCGCCCAACTCTCGAACAGCGCGACTCACCGACTCGGGGCTCACCGGTTGAGCTTTGGTGGGCCGCTTTGCGCCCTGGGTGACCGTGACCGACCAATCGTTGTCGGCCCCGGCATGAATGGTGACGCTGATTCCGCCCGGTGCCTTCTTCGGTCGACGCGACGCCTGGCTCGGCGCGGGTACCGCCGAGCCCGTCGAAGCGGCGAGAGTGGATGCAGTCGGTGCTGCAGGTGATTTCGGTGTAACGGCCGCGGCCGGTCGCTTCGGGGCCGGGGCGGGCACCTGCGGCTGCGCCGGCACGGACGGCGGGATTCGCTTGGCGGCCACTCGTTTCGCCGGCGCGGGCGGTGTGGCGGGATTGCGGGTGATGCGCAGTTCCTCGGCCTCGTAGGGCAATTCGTCGTTGACGCCCTTCGGGCTGATCGTGACCGTGTTGCCGTCGATCGACACGACCTTCGCCGAGGTGCCGTCGGGCAGGCCGAGGCTCGGGTTCGGTTCACGGAGATAGACGGTGGCCCGACGTCCCTCGGCGAGCGCCGCGGCCAGTGTGGTCAGATTCTCGGGAGTCAACGAATCGTTCACTGCACGCCCACGGGGTGGCATCGACTACCGGCCTTTCTCGAAAGTGTTTGCGAATACTGTCGCACAGATGCAGGTGAGATGTGGCCGGGGCGGCGCAGGGCGCGTCGGATCGACTCGTCGAGGCGAGGCTGTCTGTTAATCCAAGTAACTGTAACCGCAAGTAACTGTTACTTGGATTAACACTTAGATTGAGGTGGCCGAGAAGGCCGATGCCTTCAACTCTATACGACAGACCCGGCGCGCGCGCTTCGGGTCCACTCGATGTGCCGTCGACCCCCACCCAGCCGCACGACTCTCGGCGGTATCGGCGTCCCGGAACCACCTCACCGAACCACCCTCGCACACGGTTTCTGCCGCGTAGCCTGGCGGCGTGCCTTCTTACGAAGGTACGGAACAGGAGTCTCGATGTACCACCTCGACGCGGACGAACAGTCGCTCAGCGACGGTCCGCACGTGTATTTGCTCGATGCCAAATCCACCCTCGAGGTTCAGGCTCTGAATCAGTGGATCGACGCCACCACGCCGGACGGGGAACCTCGACCACCCTCGGTGGTGCTCTCCGGTGAGGCGAGAACGTCACTGTCGGACAGTGTTCGCGGATACGCCGACGATCCGCTGCTGATCCCGCTGCGGGTGACGCTGTCCGATCGCAAGAACGGCATTCTGCACCGAATCTTCGCTCCGCGCGGGCGCTCCAAGCCCACGCAGGTGTGGCAGCGATGGGTGGCGGGAGACGATCCCGACCACTCCGCAGTTCTCGTCGGCGAGCCCGCGACGCTCAGTGACCTACAGGATCGGTTCGAGCGCGGCGGCGGCACATCCCTGTCGTCGTTCATTCTGCGTCAGGCCAGTCTGGCTCTGGACAAGGCCGAGCGCGGCGTCATCGGCTCCGAGTACAAGATCCCGCGCTTCGTAGTCGAGGACATGACGGAGCAGAAGAAGTTCCGGGACGGAATCACCGAACTCGCGGAGCAGGTCGGCCAGGATCGCGCGGCCGTCGACAAGCGCGTCCAGGACATCCTCGGCGAGATGGTCGCAACCGAGACCCGCCGGGCAGTCGAGATGTGGGGAACCCTCGGGGCGTACTTCTCACGGGCGTACAAGGTCGACGTGGACCGCGATCAGCTGCAGAAGGTACGCGAACTCAACAAGAACTATCCGTTGGTGTTCCTGCCCAATCACCGTTCGTATCTCGATCCGCTCGTGTTGCGTCCGGCGCTGTTGGCCGAGGGGCTGCCACTCAATCACGTCATGGGCGGCATCAACGTCGGCTTCTGGCCGCTGGGTCCGATCGCCAAACGCAGTGGCGTCGTGCTGATTCAGCGCAAGTTCTCCGACGCGATCTACAAGTGGACGCTGCGTCAGTACATGAGCTTCCTGCTGAGCAAGCGATTCAACCTCGAGTGGTACATCGAGGGCGGCCGTAGCCGCACCGGAAAGCTCCGCCCGCCGCGGTTCGGCCTGTTGACCTATCTGGTCGACGCACTCGAGACCAGCGATGCAGAGGACGTCTATCTGGTTCCGACGTCCATCACCTACGACCGCCTGCACGAGGTGGGCGCGATGGCCGAGGAATCGCACGGAGCGAAGAAGCAGGCCGAGGGCATTCGGATGGCCATCGGCTACATCCGCGCGCAGGGCACGTTGCGCGGCAACGTGTACCTCAACTTCGGTGAGCCGATGTCGGTGGCGTCGATCGTCGCCGACAACCCCGACAAGCGAGTGGCCGTACAGAAGATCGCGCTCGGTGTCTCTCACGCGATCAACGACGCGACCCCGGTGACGCCGGCGGCGTTGGTCACCATGGCACTGCTCGGCATCGAGGATCGCGCCCTCAACGTCAACGAGATGTGGGCCATCATCGCCCCGCTCGCGCGCTACATCAAACGCCGCAACCTGCCCACCGCGGGCGGCGTGGACATCGCCGACGTCGACGTCGTGCGCTCGGCCGTCATCGCACAGGTCAACGCCAACGTCGTCAAGCGTTTCGACGACGGCCCCGAGCCTCTGTTCTATCTGGCTCAGGACAAGCATCTGGTGGCAGCGTTCTTCCGCAACAACGCTATCCACTTCTTCGTCATGCGTGCCATCGGCGAGTTGGTCGTTCTGCCGACCAGCGGCGAATCGACGCCACTGACCCAGGAATCCCTGTGGGAGTCGGCATTGCAGCTGCGTGATCTGCTCAAGTTCGAGTTCTTCTTCGGCGACAAGAAGGACTTCGGCGAACGGCTCGAATCCGAGGTCGATCTCATCGACCCGGACTGGCGCGCCAACATCAGCGACCCCGATTACGCTGCGCGACAACTTCAGTCACAGGATCTGCATCTGGCGCACCGCGTGTTGCAGCCGATCTTCGAGGCGTACCAGGTGGTTGCCGATCAGCTGATGTTGCTGCCTCAGAGCGGTGAGTTCGACAAGCAGAAGTTCATCGCGGAGTGCCTCGGTGCCGCTCAGGCCAGACGGCTTCGGCAGCAGCTCGATCACAGCGAGTCGATCTCCGGCGAATTATTCGATACTGCACTGCAATTGGCGGAGAATCGCGATCTCGTCGATTCCAGCTCCGACGGTATCGCACACCGACGCCGAGACTTCGCACTCGAGATCGATGAATGGGCACGCAAGGTGCGCACGATCCGCGACATGGCCCACCGCATGCTGCGCGCTGTGGAACCGATCTCGGCCCCCGAGGAGAACAATTCATGACCGAGTTCGACGATCGACTGATCGCGATCGCCGCCGCTCCACCCGGCCGAGACACCGTTGCGTTCTTCGATCTCGACGGCACCCTGATCAACGGATTCTCGGCCCGTGCAGTGTTTCTCGAACGACTCAAGACCCTCGACGTGACGGTCAAGGAACTGTGGGAGATATCGAGCGCCGTCGTCGAGATGCGGATGCGCAACTCCCCGGTCGACAACCTGATGGGCAAGGCTGTCCGCGGTCTGGAGGGCCGTCGGGAAGACGATCTGATGGAACAGGCATACACGTTGTTCCGCAACGAGATCGCGCCGATGATCTACCCGCAGGCCCGTACCCTCGTCGAAGCCCACCGCCACGCCGGCCATCGACTGGTGATGGCCACCTCGGCCACGCCGTACCAGGCGCTGCCCGTACAGCAGGACATGATGTTCGAGACACTGCTGTGCACCACTCCCGTGGTCACCGACGGCATCCTGACCGGCGAGCTGGTCGGCGATTCGCTGTGGGGACCACGCAAGGCACAGGCCGCGATCGACTACGCCGAACGTGAGGGAATCGCTCTCGCCGGCTGCTTCGCCTATTCCAACGGCGGAGAGGACGTGCCACTGCTCGAGGCCGTCGGCCGCCCCATCGCTCTGAACCCGGATCCGGAACTACAGCGGTACGCGGCGAAGAAGCAGTGGCCGTCGCTGACGTTGGAGAGTCCCAAGCGCGGCACCGATCTGACCTCCGCCGTGCGCAGCACCGCCGCTCTGGGCTCGGTGCTGGCCAGCGCGTCGATCGGCCTCGGCCTGGGGCTCCTGACGCGCAGCCGCCGCAACGGAGCGAACATCACGAGCACTATTGCGCCGGACATCGCGCTGACCATCGCCGGAGTGAAACTCGACGTGACCGGCACCGAGAACGCATGGTCGGCGCGGCCGGCTGTGTTCATGTTCAACCATCAGAGCACCGCCGACTCGATCATCGTCACCTCCATTCTCCGACGGGACATCACCGCGGTCGCCAAGCGAGAACTCGAACGCGACCCACGATTCGCACTGCTGGGCAGGATCTTCGATGTCGCCTACGTCGACCGTGGCGATCCATCTCAGGCGCGTGAGGCGATGCGTCCGGCCATCGAGAAGTTGCACAGTGGCATCTCGGTCGCCATCGCGCCCGAGGGCACGCGGATGCCGACGTCGCGTCTCGGCCGATTCAAGAAGGGCGGCTTCCACCTGGCGATGCAGGCCGGAGTGCCCATCGTTCCGATCGTCATCCACAATGCGGGCGACGTGATGTGGAAAAAGGATTTCACCGTCCATTCCGGTACCGTCAGGGTCACCATCGGCGAGCCCATTCCCACCACGGACTGGGAGCCCGACAAGATCGACGCGTACGTGGACGATGTCCGTTCCTATTTCGACAGAACGTTGGGATATGCCTGAGAACCAGATCAACTCGGTGGTGCAAGCGGAGATCGAACGCAATCTCCTGGGGGGCACGCCGAGGTACACCCGTTCCGACATCGTCAGCAAGTCGGGGCTACCGCTCGAACGGGTCATCGCGCTGTGGATCGGCATGGGCTTTCCCATCCACACCGACACCGAGGCGGTCGTCTACACCGACGCGGACCTCGAGGCACTGAAGTTGATCACCGGACTCACCGAGCAGAAGGTCATCAAGCCCGAGATGGAGGTCGCGATTGCGCGCACCCTCGGCCAGTCGATGTCCAGGCTCGCGGAATGGCAAGTGGGCGTGGTGAACTCTCACATACTCGAGCGCATCACCAGTATCGACGAGGACAAGAACGACATCGACGCGATCCGGCGCAACGCCAGGGACATCGCCGCCGAGACGGTCCCCACCCTCGAAGCGCTCCAGGCGTATACCTGGCGACGGCACTTGGCCGCGGCGGCCGGCCGGTCCATCGCCGCTCCCGACGACGCCACCGACAGTCCCGTCATGGCCGTCGGCTTCGCGGACATGGTCGGCTACACCAGTCTGACGCGTCGACTCGACATCGGAGAACTGACTACGCTCCTCGAGGAGTTCGAGTCACTCGCCACCAATATCATTGCGCGCGGACGTGGTTCGGTGATCAAGAACGTCGGCGACGAGGTCATGTTCAGCGCCCAGACCCCCGAGGACGCCGCCCACATCGCCCTCGACCTGCAGGACGCCTTCGCCGAGCAGGAGGACATGCCGGACCTGCGGGTCGGGCTGGCCTGGGGCCCCGTACTGGCCCGCTACGGTGACCTGTACGGGTCGGTGGTCAACATCGCTGCGCGCCTTACCAGTTCGGCCAATCCGGGAACGACACTCGTCGACACCGTCATGACCGAGGAACTGAGTCACGATTCCGAGTTCTACCTCAAATCGATTCGCTCACTGCGGGTCAAGGGCTTCCACAAGCTCAAGCCCCATCGACTCGAGCGCAACAAGCGCAGCGGTCACCGGATCGAGGAGTAGAACTCCACATGTCGACGCGCGGCCTCGTCCCAGGTGAGGCCGTGTGCGAGCGTCAGGCCCGGTAGTGGATTCCGCGGTTCTCGCACGGCGCGTTCTAGCTCGGCTGCCATGGTCGCCGATGTGGAAGCGTAGGTAACGCTGTCTCCGAACACTTCCCGCAGTACCGGTAGATCTCGCGCGACGACGGGAGTCGACGCGGCGAGTGCCTCCATGGCGGCCAGTCCGAAGCCCTCCTTGGTGGAGAAGAACGGCAGCACGGCGGCCTGCGCCACGAGGTGCGGCAACTCGTCGTCGTCGACGGTACCGAGTATCACCGGCTCGATACCGAGTTCGGCTGCGCGGCGGTCGAATTCCGCACGATAGTCGCGGTAGTCGAACAGCGTCTCGCCGCCGGCGAAGACCAATCGCAGATCGAGTGCACGCAGTCGGGCGAAGGCGTCGAGTAGATCGAGACTGCCCTTGCGCGGTTCGATACCTCCGACTGCAAGCACGTACCGGCCGAGCTTCTCGCGCCAGTGTGATCGGCCCGATTGCGCAGCTGCGGTGAACCTCTCGGCGTCGACGCCGTTGGGGATGACCGTGGGCTCGAATCCCCATCCGCGTTGCACATCGCTCGCCACCGCTGCCGACACGCAGATGCGCGCATACGGGGCAATGATCGCGCGTTCGTGGCACGCGGCCAGCTCGGGCGTGGTGAACTCGTCCAGGTGATGGATGGTCCTGACGCAGCGGCCGACGGCATTGGCGGAGATGCAGTCCTGCGCATGGACGATGTCGTACTCGTCCGGTGTGAAGGCTTGCCGCAGAACATCTATGGACCGCAGAATCCGTTCACCGACGCTCTCGTTCTCGCGCTGCTCGAACGGCACCATGCGCACGGTCACGGCTGGGTCGACATCACGAAAGAACTCACTGTCGCCACCGCGGCCCAGAGACCACACCGAAACGTCATGCCCGGCGCGCGCCAGTGCCTCGGCCAGCGCAAGCGTGTGCACCACTCCACCGCGGGGCTTGGACGAGTAGGTCGACAAGCTGATCTTCACTGACCCGCCTTCTCCTGCAGCAGATTCGGATATGCGTCGACTCGACGCTCCGCCAGGTGATGCAGCCCTCGGCGGGCTCGGTCGACCTCGGCGTCGACATCGATCTCGTGCACCGCAAGACCCCCTTTGGACCAGGTCCGCGCCAGGACGTCGCCACCCGGGCCGACGATCTTCGCCTGCCCGAGAAAGCGCAGGGAACCCATCACTCCGGTTTGATTGGACGAAACCAGCACCACCTGGTTCTCGGCCGCCCGGGCCGCGTCGTACAGGTCGAACAGACGGGACTGCCGATCGTTCGGCAGCGAGGACGCCCGATCTGTGACGCTTGCAGGCCACGCAGACAGCGCCGCAATGATTCTCGCACCGTCGAGTGCCAACGTCCGCGCCGACTCCGGAAACGTCTTGTCGTAGTCGATCAGCATCCCCATCCGCCCCACCGGGGTATCGAAGGCCTCGAAGTGGTCACCGGCCGCGTAGGCGAGCGACTCCCCGAGCGGCTGGTGCACCTTGCGGTGACTACCCAGAATGCCGTCTCCCGTCAGACAAGCAGCAGCGTTGTACCGCAATCCTTTCGACAGCTCGGTGTACCCGATGCAGATCGTCATGTCTCCGGCCGCGGCGATGATCGCCGCCAGTTCTGGACCGTCGGGATCGAGGGTGGGCGGCAGTTCCGCGGGATCCGGATTGCTCAGGCTGTTGATGTAGCCCCCGAGGGACGCGTCGGGCAGCACCAGGAGATCGATACCTTCTCGGGCCGCACTGGAGATGATCGTGGTGATCTTCAGTACCGCCCGGTCGACGTCTCTCCCGAAATGCGCTGCCAGCGCTCCGATCTTGATGGGGGCCACCGGAAACTCAGACCATCTGACTCTGCGGTTGCGCCGAGTTTCGAGACTGCACTGCACTGATCTCGAGGCCGATCTGGTCGGCGAGGAACTGCGCGTCCCGCGCCACCGAGGCGAAGCGTCCCGAACCCCAGGTGTGCTGCCACGGCAGCCCCAGGAAGTACAGGCCCGGCACCGAGGTGACGCCGCGGTTGTGTGTCGGGTGACCCTCGCCGTCGAAGGCTCCGACCTTGAGCCACCGGTAGTCGGTGCGGAAGCCGACCGACCAGACGACGGCCTTGACATCGGCGGCGGCGAGGTCGAGTTCGGTGGTCTCGGTCTCCGGACGCCACACCGGCACGTAGCGATCCTCGGTGGGGGCGCTGATTCCCTCGCGCTCGATGTAGGCGTCGATGTTGTCCTTGATGCTTTCGGCCACCCGATCGGCTGCATCGAGAGATGCCCCGAGAGTGGGTGCGAACTGCAGAATGCCGTCCTCGACGCCGAGCAGTCGGCCGTAGAGCTTCATGCCCTCGGTGGCGAACGCGCGCAGGTCGATGTCTCGACCACCGTCACGTCCGGTGACGTAGTGGTTCGTGTTCTCGCGTTTGCCGACGCCACCGGGTTGATCTTCGATGGAGACATCGTAGACCCCCATGTCGTGCAACCAGGCGACACAGTCGCGTCCGCGATAGAAGCGTGCGACGCGGGGAGCGGTGCCGGCCACCAGGTGGACGCGTCGGCCGTCGAGGTGCAGGTCCTCGGCAATCTGGGCACCGGACTGTCCGGTGCCGACCACCAGCACGTCTCCGTCCGGGAACTGGTGTGACCCGCGGTAATCGGACGAGTGTATCTGGACGATGTCGCGCGATAGCTTCTCGGCGAACCGCGGAATGGTGGGGATGTGATACCCACCGACAGCGACGACGATCTGGTCGGCATACATGGGGCCGGCGGAGGTCTGCAGGTCGAAGCCACCATCCGCAGATTGCAAGGCCTGATCCACCGAAACACGCTCTTGCACCGGCGCATCGAAGCTCTCGGCGTAGCGGCGCACGAAGGCATGGACCTCGTCGCGCTGCATGAATCCGTCGGGATCGTCACCGTCGTAGGAGTATCCGGGAAGTGCGCACTGCCAATTCGGCGTGACGAGAGTGAAGTTGTCCCACCGGGAGTCCTTCCACTCGTGTGCGATGGTGTCGCGCTCCAACACGACATGTTCGATGCCGCGCTGGGTCAGATGCCAGCTGATGGACAGGCCGGCCTGGCCGCCGCCGATGACGATCACTCGATGATGTTCGACGACGTTCTCGGTCCCACTGTTCGGATTCATAACAATTCAGCTCCCGACATGCTCAGTACGCGAACGGCACCGGCCTCGTACGAGGTACTGACACCGTGGATCTCCTCCATCTGCTGCGCGGCCGAGGTGCACCGCATGCCGAACTTGGCAAGCACTCGATCGCTGGCGATCGTCAGTGCCTCCGACGTCCGCTGCACGAACTCCGCCACCGGATACTCCTGGCCGGGCGTCAGGTAGTCGTGCATCACCAACGAAGGGGAATAGCAGGACTGTTCGCGTCCGTCGGGCCACCGAACGAGGAACGACATCTCAGGCATGGATCGGCTCCTTCGTGATGGTCCGGTACACGGACGGTCGACGATCGCGAAGGTTGTACATGCCGCCGCCGCGTGCCGCGCCGATGAGGGCAGCGACGTCGACTGTGGCCGTGGCCAAGCCCGGTTCGACGCCCGTTCCGGCGAGGATCTCTCCGCCGGGCCCGACGATCTTCGCGCTGCAGACGAATCGAAGAGATCCGAAGGTACCTGCCTGATTGGCTGCGACCCAGATGATCTGGTTCTCGAGAGCGCGGGCTCTGTCGTAGATGTCGAACCGCTGCTTCCACCGGTCCTCTTCCATGTTCTCGACAGTCGCGGTGCGGGCCGTCGGCCAGGCGGAGATGGATGCGACGATCTCGGCACCGTCGAGCGCCAGTTCCCTTGCCGCCTCTGGGAATCCCTTGTCGTAGCAGATCTGCATGCCCATGCGGCCGATCGGAGTGTCGAAAGCGGAGTAGCTGTCTCCCGCGTCGTAGCAGAGATTTTCACCCAGCGGCTGGTGCACCTTGCGGTAGGAACCCAGAATGCCGCTACCGTCGACCGTCACGGCGGCGTTGTAGCGGGTGTCACCGTCCTTCTCGCAGAAGCCGAAGGTGATGACGGTATCGCCCGCCATGTCGATGACGCGTCTGATCTCGGGGCCGTCGAGTTCGAGGGCCGGGGGCAGTGCCTTCAAACGACGCTGCCGCGACTCCTCGGTCTCGTCGCCGCCGCCGAGGCTCGGCAGGTAGCCACCGAGGCAGGCCTCGGGCAGGACGAGTAGTTGGCTGCCGCGGTTGCGTGATTCCTCGAGCAACGCGGCGATGGTGGCGTAACCCTGTTCCATGTCGCGACCGAACTCGGCTGCGGCGACAGAAATGGTGACGGGCTTCGGGTGGGTGGTCATGCTTCTCCCAATCCGGTCACGGTGGAGGTGACCGCGCGAGTGGTGATTCCATCGGGCCATCGCAGTGCGACACCCGGAATGTCGGTGAGCTCTCCGCAGACTGCGGACAGTGCAGGTCCGGACGGTGCAGTAGGTGCACCGGGACGGTCCGCGGTGATCATCGCGAACCCTGGAAAACACGTGATCCATTCGCCCATCGACGATGCGTCGGGCTTCGGTATCGAGGCGATGTCGAGTACGGCACCGGTTCCGCTCGCCTCGGCGAGCATTCCGGTGGTGCCGGCCAGGCCCGCCATCGAGATGTCCTTGGCGGCCTTGGGTGCGGTGCGGGCGACGAACGACGCCATTGCCGTCAGTTCGTCGGAGTTTCGGCGAGAGGACGAATCCCATTGCTGACCATGGTATCCGCGCCGCCACTCGCCTTCGATGTCTGCGGTGAGCGTCAACCGATCGCCGACGCTTCCGCCGCCCGCACGTACCGGTCGCGAGGTCCGGCCGAGTGCGGTGACCGACAGCGACGACGGCACCCCGGCCTGGGTGTGACCACCGAGCACCGGAACCTGCCATGCCGCAGAGGCATTGGCGAGACCACGGATGATGCGGGTCAGCCGACTCTGCGTGGGGGCTCCGACGGAATCGAGCATTCCGACAGCTCGTGCTCCCATCGCCGAGAGGTCGTTCAGATTGACCAGCGCCGCGCACCACCCGGCCCACTCCGGGTCACGATCGACCATGGAGGGGATGATGGCATCGCACGCGGCGATCATGTCGCTACCTGGTACCGGGACGCCGTCGTCGCCGCGAAAGCCTTTGGCACCGAGCCCGAGTGGCTGCGCACGGAGAGGTGCGAGTACCCCGGCGAGCATCGCCTTGGTCGAAGACACGAGCCGTTCGATGCGGTCGATCGGCCAGTACATCGCCACGTGCGGGGTGTTGGCCACCTCGACGTCACCGCGGCGAATCCACCCGAGGCGGGTGAACAGTTGCTCGTTGCTCTTCTGCACCGTCGCGTCGAAGCGAAGTACCCCTCGACTCTCGGCATGGGCGCAGGCTGCCCGAACAAGGGCAGGCCCGACGCCGGAAGTGCGTGCCGCGGCAGAGACCACGAGGCGGCTTCCGGCCCACCACCCCAGATCCGTTGCGGTGCAGGGTGCCAGCCGCACTCCGCCGAGCACTGCGCCATCCCGATCGGTGGCGACCAGCACGACTGCCCGCGGATCGTCGTCGACGTCGTCGTGATCGGTGCCGGCGAACAAGCCCTGTTCGGCAACGAAGGTCGCTCTCCGGAGCGCACGATAGGCGTCGAGCTGCGCTGTGCTTCCGCACGGTTGGACGATGAACCGAGGCTCGACGACAGTGGTTGCAGTACCGGACAATCCGGCAAGGTCGCCCGCTTCTACGACACCGAACATGTCAGCCTCCCGCGTTCTGCAGAACGCTGCACGCACCACATGCCGCGCAGCCTGCCTTCTGTTCGGATCCGAGCATCGCCGCGGCCTGGAGTTCCTTGGCGACGCGTCGGGTGACGTTTTCGAGAACGTCTCGGCTGGGGGCCGTCGCTCGGTCGACGTCCACCGCCAACGTTCCGGCGAGCGGACGGAACGGAACGACGAAAGGATAGACGCCCATCTCGATGAGTTCTGCTGCCCCGGCTATCAATTCGTCGGGATCCTCGCCGAGCCCCACCAGGATGTACGTCGAGACCTGGTTGCGTCCGAAGACACGAACCGCTTCTTTCCACGCAGCGCGGTACTCGTCCATCGAGACCGAGGCCTTGCCCGGCATCCACCGGCGTCGAACGTCGTCGTCGAGAGATTCGACGTGGATGCCGATGGATTCGGCTCCGGCGTCGTACAGATCCGTAATCGTCTGCAGGTCGCCAGGGGGTTCGCACTGCACCTGGATCGGCAGCTGCGGAACCACAGCCTTGATGGCTCGCACGCATCGGGCCAAGTGACGGGCACCGCGATCTTTCGCGGCCGAGGTGCCGGTCGTCATGACCATCTGCGTGACGCCGTCGAGCCGTACCGCCGCCTCGGCCACCTCGGCGAGCTGCGCCGGGGTCTTGACGGCGATGGTGTCGCCGGCCTCGAGCGAGGCCTCGATGGAGCAGAAGCGGCAGCGTTGATCGGCGTCGTAGCGGATGCAGGTCTGCACCACGGTGGTCGCGAGAACGCTGGAGCCGTGGAGCTTGGCGATCTTCTCGTAGGCGATACCGTCTGCAGTGAAGAGGTCGTAGAACTTCGGACGGTCGACGGCCTGAACATCGAGACCGATGTCGTTGCCGTCGAACAACACTCGCCCTTCTTCGAGAACGTACGGGCTGAGCGGATTGCGGGGGATGGCTGCGCCGAGGCCATCGATCGTGACATGCCCGTCGTCGCTCGGCCCGGCGCCTGCCGTTCTCGAGACCGGCGTGTATCCTCGGATACCGAGCAACGCCAGATCTACACGCGTACTGACCGACATGGTTCGCTCCTAGACCATGTAGGTCGAGTTGATGATGGCACCCTTGCGTGCGTAGTGAATCAACGCATCCTGCACGTCCAGGGGGTGTGCCGGGATGACGCCCTCGATGAGGTCCTCTTCGCGGCCACCGTGCAATGCGAGCCCGAAGCGGCAACAGAACACGGTGCCACCCTCGGCGATGAACGTCGCGAGCGAATCGTTGATGTTCTGCTCGCCCGGGAAGCCGGAGTCGCCGGTCGTCGGAAAGCCCCGAGTAGCAAGGCAATTGATAGCGCCGGGACCGTAGAAGTACATGGCCGACTCGAAACCCTTGCGCAGAGCGCGCGTTGCCTGGAGCACAGCGACGAAGGAGACCGACGACTCGTGGGCGATGCCGTGCACCAGCGTGAAGTAGCTCTCGCCGTTCTCGGCCTTGTAGTCGGGGAAGATCTTGGTGGAGCCGTAGATGTTGCTGCCCTTGGGAAGTGACGGGTGCGGGATCTCTTCGAGGGACTTCTTGATGTTCTCGGCGATGGACTGGTCGAGGTCTGACACGGGTGTCTCCTGAGGTTCGCAGAGCTGGCTGAATGCAGTGGGCAACTACTCGAGATGCGGTGGACACCGATGGCCACCTGAGGAAGAGAGGTCATGTCCGGCGAGAGAGCAGATCCTCTGCGGCCATAGGACAAGTACAAGCCCCATCCATTTCCGATTGGTCACACCCGGAACAACGCCGTGTTTCGAGGGCCTCACAGTGTTGACGTGGCGTTACGCGGATAGTGTGGAGGCCGCACCACCCATCCACCACGAACCTGACGAGGAACTCGATGATCGGCGCCGTCACCGGCTTGTTGTATGCGTTGTCCCTGGTCGTAGGCGTCTGGGTACTCGCGAAGCTCGTCATGAACCGACCGGTTCTGCTGAAGAACAAGTCCGATCGAGCACTGTTCTGGACCATCGCCGCCACCGAGGCCGTCGTTGCGCTGCAGACCGTCATCGGGTTCGTCATGATGTTCACCTCGGATCGCGAGATACACCGGCTGACATTCGGGTCCTACCTCGTCGGACTGCTGTTCCTGCTCCCCCTCGGCACGTGGTGGTCCCTGGGCGACCGCTCCCGCGGCGGCACAGCAGTGCTCCTCGTTGCCGTCCTCACCCTCGCGGCCATGGTGCTGCGCCTGAGTCAGATTTGGGCCGGATATGCCTGACAACCTCCAGCAAGCGACGCGCACCGGATTCGGGCGCTTCCTCATCGCCGTCTACGCCGTGTTCGCCGTCGCCGCGACCTCACGCTCGATCGTGCAGCTCACCACACGATTCGACGACGCACCGGTGGCGTATCTGCTGTCGGCTTTCGCGGCGGTGGTCTACATCATCGCCACGGTAGGACTGGCCCGAGCAACCGAAGCATCGCGACGAGTGGTGACGGTCTCCTGCATCATCGAACTCGTCGGGGTGATCGGCATCGGCACCCTCAGCTACATCCAGCCCCAGGACTTCCCGGAGCCAACGGTGTGGTCGCACTTCGGATCCGGATACGTCTTCATCCCGGTGATACTCCCCATCGCGGGACTGTGGTGGTTGCGAAAGACTCGACAGCGGTAGGGGTCTGTTCTGATTTAGCCCTATTGGCTGAAGTTTCGACGCGCCACGGTTTCGCTCTCCGCTCAGGACTTGCACGACGATCAGCCTCGCCACCGACGACATCGCGGACACGCGAGGCATAACCGTCACCTTGGGGCATTTCCGTTCGCGCAGCTGACAAACGTGCGGGACGCTCCCCCACCGGCTCGTGGGACGCCCGTGCCGCGAAGTCGGCCGTTCATGACGGCGCAGGAGGCCGGCCGATGCGCTCGAGTTAAGCACCGCTGTTCGTCGACTTCAGGTGGGACGTCGAGATACTTGCCGCGTTGCTCGTGATCGGAACTGGGACCGGGACTGCGGCGACCATCATCCCGAAACGCGCGCAGCCGCTCCTATCACACGCCTCCGACAGGCTTTCTTTGGCGAATAGTTATGCAGCGCAATAGTTTTCGATTTGATCATCATTGCTTATCGAACGCACGTTCGATACACTTCATGGCATGACCGCAGCGATCTGGCAACTGAGCGAGAGCGAACTCCTCGCCGACGCTGCTGCGGTCTCCCACAAAATCCAACTGCTCGAAGCCCGGCGGATCGCCCTCGTCGGCGAGATCGACACCCGCGTCTCCCGCGAAAAACTCGGCTTCCCCGGACCCGCAGGCTGGCTCACCTCCACCACCCTGCTCTCGCCCTCCAAAGCGAACAAGATCGTCGCCCTGGGCCGCGGACTGAAGAACTTCCCCGACATCGCCGACGCCGTCAACACCGGCGTCATGACCATCGACCATGCAGCCTTGATTCTGACCTTCGCCGAAACACCCCCGAAGAACCTGCCGCAAGCCGGGCTGGACATCGCCCGTAAAGCCATGATCACCGCTGCGACCGGACCCCAAGCGCGCACCGGCCGCATCCGCGAAGCGATCACCAAACTCAACGACAGATTCGGCGGCAACAAACCACCTCCAGAGGACACCGACCGCAACGAATTCTTCGCCTCCAAGACCTTGAACGGCCGGTTGGTACTCAAAGGAGACTTCGATGCGATCACCGG
Organism: Rhodococcus sp. IEGM 1330; assembly: GCF_033142445.1. Taxonomy (NCBI): domain Bacteria; kingdom Bacillati; phylum Actinomycetota; class Actinomycetes; order Mycobacteriales; family Nocardiaceae; genus Rhodococcus; species Rhodococcus sp. IEGM 1330. Next base: position 71,118 of record NZ_JAWLSB010000015.1, on the reverse strand, counting down.
AGAAGAACTCCTCACCGCACTCTCACCGCTGACCGAACCCCGACCGGCAGCCGACGGCACCCAAGACGATCGCAGCCCCGCCAGGCGCAGAGCCGACGCCTTCGGGCACATCCTCGACCAATACCTCGCCTCGAGCGACCGGCCCATCGAAGGTGGTGAACGACCCCACCTCAACCTGCACATCAGCCTCCGCGATCTCACCGACCTCCGAGACAGTGCCGACGCCGACGACATCACCGACGACGAAAACTCACGCGTAGCAGCCGAATCCGACACCGACACCGTCGATCCGGTCGACATCAACACCGGACACCCCATCACCCCTGACGCAACAACCGAGCCGGACCACGAAGACGGCAGCGGCAGCGGCACTGGCGGTGAGGGCGGTGCTGCCGCTGATCGCGGCGCGTATCGCGACTTGTTCGGCGACGGCACCACGGTCGGCTGGCTCCCGTGGATGGGACCACTCTCCCGCAACACCTCCCGCCAACTCGCCTGCGATTGTGTCCTCACTGCCATCGTCATGGACGAACACGGCTCCCCGATCAACCTCGCCCGCACCGCACGCACCGTCACCGCCAAACAACGCAAAGCCCTCACCGCCCGCGATCACGGTTGCGCATTCCCCGGCTGCGGGAAACCTGCCGCCTGGACCGAAGGACACCACATCTGGCACTGGGGCGACGGCGGCCCCACCGACATGAACAACCTCGTCCTGCTCTGCGGATTCCACCACCGACTCATGCACCATTCCGACTGGGAAGTGTTCATCGGCACCGATGGCCACCCCTGGTTCATCCCACCGGCAACCGTCGACCCCTACCGACAACCCAGACAATCCCACGCCCGAGCAGGCCCCCACATCGCATAACCATCGAAACCGACACCAGCCCCGCACCGAAACAACGGTGCGGGGCTGGAAGAGGTTGTCGTGCAGCTACTTCAGCGAAGAACTATCACTTCAACGCCGCCAGGTTCGCAACGGATTTCTTGACATCGGTATCGAGAGCGCGCGCCACCACCGATCCCACCGGACCGAACAGCACACCCCCACCGAATTTCGCGTCGAGCGTCAGCTCCGATCCGCCCTCGGCCTCACGCACATGGACGGTCAGCGAGATTCTCACCCCGCCTTTGCCGCGGCCGGACATCTCGATCAGCTTGGGCTCGTCGTATTGCGTGAAGGTCCAGTTGATCGTGTTCTTGAAACCCTTCACCTTCACCAGCGACTCGACTTCGGTGCCCTTGCCGACCTTCTTGGGTGGTGGGCTGCACCACCCACCGTGAATGGTCATCCACTCGTCGAACCGATCGAGCGCGGAAGCCTTGTCCCACGCGCCCTGCGGATTTTCGGGCATCTGCACCGAGACACTGATCGTCGCCATGAGATCGAGCCTGTCACAACTTGCCCGCAGGTTCTGACGTCGGCCACTAACCTGAGACGATGGCCACGCTCGAGATCGAAGGACGGAAGGTCTCCGTCACCAACCTCGACAAAGTGCTGTTCCCCGAAACCGGCACCACCAAGAGCCACATCATCGAGTACTACACCACCATCGCACCTGCGATGCTTCCTCACCTCGTGGGCCGCGCGGTGACCCGTAAGCGCTGGCCGAACGGCGTCGATCAGTCCTCCTTCTTCGAGAAGAACCTCGCCGCGTCTGCACCCGACTGGCTCGATCGGCGTTCGATGCAACACTCCGACCGCGTCGTCGCCTACCCACTGTTCTCCACTGCAGCCGATCTGGCATGGCTCGGTCAACAAGCGGCCATCGAAGCGCACGTGCCACAGTGGCGGTTCGACGGCACCGAACCCGGACCGGCCACCCGCATGGTCTTCGACCTCGACCCCGGCGACGACGTGGATCTCGCCCGATGCGCCGAAGTCGCCTGCGAGATAAGGGATCTGATCGGCGACATCGGCATGACCGCATATCCGGTCACCAGCGGCAGCAAAGGTATTCACCTGTACGTCCCGCTGGAGAAACCGCTGTCGACCTCCGGCGCGTCCACCGTCGCCAAACGTGTTGCCACCCTGCTCGAAGAACGATCACCGGACAGGGTTACGGCAACGATGGCGAAAGCGAAACGAACCGGGCGCGTGTTCGTCGACTGGAGCCAGAACAACGGCAAGAAGACGACGGTCGCACCGTACTCGCTACGCGGGCGCACACTTCCCACCGTCGCAGCACCACGCACCTGGGGCGAGCTGGAAGCGACCGGCCTGCAACAGCTTCGGTTCGAGGAGGTCCTGGAGCGCTTCGCGGACATCGGCGATCTGCTCGCCGATCTCGACCCCGCCATGGACTCTGCAGAGAAGAACCCCGAAATCAGCAGCACCACGGACAAACTCGTCAAGTACCGCAGCATGCGCAGCGCCGACAAGACCCCCGAGCCGATACCGACCACCACCGAACCCCAGGGCGACAACGACACATTCGTGATTCAAGAACATCATGCCCGACGGCTGCACTACGACTTCCGACTCGAACACGACGGCGTCCTGGTCTCGTGGGCCGTCCCGAAGAACCTCCCGGTGGACCCGAAGCAGAACCGGCTGGCGGTACACACCGAGGACCACCCACTCGAATACGCAACATTCTCCGGTCGGATACCCAAGGGCGAGTACGGCGGCGGTGACGTCTCGATCTGGGACAGCGGAACCTACGAACTCGAGAAGTGGCGAGACGACGAGGTCATCGTCGTCCTGCACGGAAAGAAGGCGCGCGGGCGGTTCGCGCTGATCCGCACCAAGGGCAGCCAGTGGTTGATGCACCTGATGAAAGAAGCACCCGACACCAGTGCAACCCCCGACCGACCCACGCCGGATAAACCCACGCCCAAGAACATCTCACCGATGCTCGCCACCGCCGGCGACATCCTCGATCTTCCGGACGACGAGTGGTCGTTCGAGGGCAAGTGGGACGGGTTCCGGATCGTCGCCGAACTGACGCACGGTTCGATGACGCTGCGGACGCGAAGCGGCAACGACTACACCGAGAAGTTCGGGGCACTCCAATCGCTGGCGGACGATCTGGCCGATCACGACGCCGTCGTCGACGGAGAAGTCGTGGTGTTCGACGACAGCGGCGTCAGCAGCTTCGAGAAACTGCAGAACGCCACCCGTGACCACATCCGATTCATCGCCTTCGATCTGCTCCACCTCGACGGCACGTCACTGCTGCGCAAGAAGTACTCGGATCGACGACGACTGCTCGAACTACTCACCACCGGACTCGACTCGGTACTGGTGCCGCCGCGGCTGACCGGGACCGCTGCGGACGCCATCGCCGAAAGCAGAGAACGGGGCTGGGAAGGCGTCGTCGCCAAACGAACGGACTCCATCTATCAACCCGGCAAACGCGCCAACACCTGGATCAAGTTCAAGAACTGGCGGACCCAGGAGATCGTCATCGGCGGGTGGCGTCGGGGGCAGGGTCGTCGTTCCGGCGGGTTCGGCTCACTACTGATGGGCATTCCCGACGGGGACCGACTGCGCTACGTGGGACGCGTCGGAACCGGGTTCGACGACCGTGCGCTCGATACCCTCGCTGCCCTCCTCGCCCCCCTCGAGGCGTCGGACAGTCCTTTCTCCTCGGTGCTGCCCGCGGCCGATCGGAACGGAGCGGTATGGGTGGAGCCTGTACTCGTCGGCGAGGTGCGGTTCTACGAGGCCACGGAATCCGGCCATCTGCGACACCCGAGCTGGCGCGGCCTGCGCCCGGACAAGGAACCGAAGGCGGTGCGTGAGGAATGACGAGAATGCCTCGGGCGAAAAACTTGAATCCGATCGAAGAAACGAGGATAGGTAACGTTCGGTTGCCATAAAATGAGCGGATGCGTACCGTTGCGCCCATCGTTTCCGGGGGAGCGAAACAAGTCACGCATCATCAGCTATAACGGTTTGCGGGCCGGCTCTACGGGGGCTTGCCAGATCGCCGCAGCGCTCGTCGCTTCGGTTCAGGCACGGAGGGGTTTTCACATGCGGGTTCTCAAGTTGGCAGGCGCTGTCAGCATGACGGCGGTTGCAGTTCTGTGTTCGTCACTCGTCGGCGCAGGTCAAGCAGCTGCGGCGCCGTTGTTTCCGTCGCCCATCGCGGACGGCTTCTACTCTCCGCCTGTGGATCTCGACGCACTGGCACCGGGCGACGTGATCTCCAGCCGCCCGATGCCCCCGCCCCCCGGATTCTTCGGCGTCGACGTGTGGCAGCTGAATTTCCGCTCCACCAATTCGGCCGGCGATCCCATCGCCGCAATCAATACCGTGTTGGTTCCGCAAAACAAAGCGCCGAATGGGCCGGTGCTTTCCTACCAACACATCATCAATGCTCTCGGTCTCGAATGTGCACCTTCACAAGCGCTCTGGTCGAGCGACCCCAATCTCCAGATTCGGGAAGCTCCCGCTCTGAATGCAGTACTGCAGCGCGGCTGGACCGTCGTGATCGCCGATCACCTCGGACCCAACAGCGCCTACGGTGCCGCCAAGCTCGGCGGGCAGATCGTACTGGACAGCATTCGCGCCACTCAGCGCTTCGATCCCATCCAGGTTCAGCAGAGCCCGGTTGCGTTGGCCGGCTACTCCGGCGGCGGAATGGCCACGGCATGGGCAGCTGCGCTTCAGAACGACTACGCACCCGAGCTGAACATCGTCGGCAGCGCGAACGGTGGTGCTCCGATGAACCTCGAGCGTATGGCCCGCGATCTCGGTTTCGCCCCGCACCCCATGTTCGGTCTGGCGTTCGCTGCCGCGCTCGGTATCGAGCGCGAGTACCCCACCCGCATCCCGATCAGCTCTCAGCTCAACCCGCTCGGTAAGCAGATCGAGAGCCAGATCCAGAACGGGTGCACCAACGACATCATCGCGGCAGGCGCGGGCAAGAGTGCCATGGAGGTCGCGGGCACGCTGGACCTGATCAGCAGCCCGGAAGCGATCGCCGCAGTCAACGACAACAGCGTCGAGCTGTACCCCGGCGTACCGAAGGCACCGTACTTCGAGTGGCACAGCCCGTCCGATGCGTTGATCCCGGTCAGCGCCATCGACAACACGATTGCCCGTTACTGCCGCGCCGGAGTCCTGGTGACCGAGGTGAAGGTACCCAGCAACGATCACCTGACTGCTGCAGTGCTCGGCCTGCCTCAGGCGCTCGAGTGGATCGACCAGCGATTCGCCGGAGTACCGGCTACGTCCAACTGCTGATCGGGTAACCCGACCCCTGGCAGATGATCACAGCTTCAAAGGGTCGGTTAGGCTAACCTCGCTAAGTTCTGTTGCGAGGAGACCACATGAAGAAGACCGTCCAGCTCGTCGCCGCCGGTGCCTCCGTTCTGGCACTGACAGCCGGCTGTTCGTCCGACGCCGACACCGACGCGTCCGGTAGCCCCGGTAGCGCCGCCGGCTTCCCGGTCACGATCGATCACCGATTCGGTGAGACGGTCATCGACACCGAGCCAACCCGCGTCGTGACGATCGGGTTCAACGAACAGGACTTCGCACTCGCGCTGGGCGTCAAGCCCGTCGCAACGCGCGGCAACCTGAGCTACGACTACCGGCAGCGCCCCTGGGCGCAGGAGGCGCTGGGCGGCACCGAGATTCCCGAAGTCGGCAGTACCGACCTCGAGCTCGAGCAGATCGCGGCGCAAGCACCCGACCTGATCCTCGGCCCGTACTCCTTCATCGACCAGGGCCAGTACGACACCCTCTCCGGAATAGCCCCCACGATCGCCGACATCGGCGGCTACGAGGACGTACCCGCATCGACCTGGCAGCAGGAGTTCGCCGTGGTCGGCGAAGCCCTCGGCAAGTCGCAGGAAACCCAGGACCAGACGGCCGAGCTGGAGCAGAAGTTCGCAAACACCGAAGCCGAGAACCCCCAATTCACCGGTAAGTCACTGTCTCTCGCCTTCGTCATGGACGACGGCAGCTACCTCCTGCTCGGCAAGGACGACATCCGCGCGCTGTTCTTCACCGACCTCGGCTTCGAGATTCCCGACGCCTCCGAGACCATCAGTCCCGAGAACCTCGACCGACTCGACACCGACGTCCTCGTCATCGCCGGCCAGGGCCGCGAGCAGCTGCAGACCAACCCACTACTCGCCGCCCTCGACGTCGTTCAGCAGGACCGCACCGTCTACATCGGCTCCTTCAGTACGGACCTACCCTCTGCCCTCGGCTACTCGAGCCCGCTGTCGCTGGACTACGCGATCGACGGATTCACACCGATGCTCGCCGCCGCAACCGACAACGATCCAGCGACCGTGGTCCCGGACCCAACTTCATGAGGTCACTCCGCAGGCTGCGCTCCCGGTTTCATGAGGTCACTCCGCAGGCTGCGCTCCCGGTTTCATGAGGTCACTCCGCAGGCTGCGCTCCCGGCCGCTTCATAAGGGTCACTCCGCCTGTGCGAACTGCGTCCGGTGCAACTCCTCGTAGCGGCCTCCCGCCGCGAGGAGCTCGTCGTGTGTGCCGCGTTCGGCGACTCGCCCGTCCTCGATCACGAGGATCACGTCCGCAGCTCTGATGGTCGACAGCCGGTGCGCGATGACCACCGACGTCTTACCCTCCAGAGCCTCGGCCAACGCGGACTGCACCGCGGCCTCCGACGTCGAATCCAACGATGCCGTTGCCTCGTCGAGGATGACGACCCGAGGCTGCGCGATCAGCAACCGTGCGATCGTCAGTCGCTGACGCTCTCCACCGGAAAGTCGATACCCGCGTTCGCCGACGACGGTGTCCAGGCCGTCGGGCAGGGAACGAACGAGGTCCGCCAGCCGCGCCCGCGAGAGGGCATCCCACAGTTCGTCGTCGGTGGCGTCGGGCCGCGGCAGCAGCAGATTCGACCGGATGCTCTCGTGAAACAGGTGCCCGTCCTGGGTCACCATTCCCACTGTGCCGCGGACGGATTCGGCCGTCAGGTCCCGCACGTCGATGCCGCCGAGCCGGACCGCACCGCCATCGACGTCGTACAGCCGTGCAATCAACTGCGCGATCGTGGACTTGCCCGCACCGGACGTACCGACCAGCGCGACCATCTGGCCGGGCTCGGCTCGGAACGACACACCGTGCAGAACCTCCTCTCCCCCGCGCGTATCGAGGGTCGCGACCTCCTCTAGCGAGGCGAGCGACACTTTGTCCGCAGACGGGTACGCGAACCGAACATCATCGAGTTCGACGGCCACCGGACCTGGCGGTAGAACTTTCGCGTCGGGCTTGTCAGTGATCAACGGAACGAGATCGAGAACCTCGAAGACTCGCTCGAAACTCACCAGCGCGCTCATGACCTCCACGCGGGCGCTGGCAAGCGCGGTCAGCGGTGAGTACAGCCGCGCCAACAGAAGCGACAGTGCCACAACCGAACCCGGGTCCAGGCTCCCACTGAGGGCGTAGAAGCCGCCCAATCCGTACACCACAGCGAGCGCCAGTGCCGAGACCAGCGTCAGCGCCGTCACGAACACCGTCTGCACCATGGCACTGCGCACTCCGATATCGCGCACCCTGGCCGCCCGCACCGCGAACTCGACCGATTCCTGCTCGGGATGACCGAACAGTTTCACCAGCGTTGCTCCCGGTGCCGAGAAACGCTCGGTCATCTGCGTACTCATCGCCGAATTATGTGCTGCCGCTTCACGTTGCAACCGCGCGAGGCGTCGACCCATCCGACGCGCAGGAAGCACGAACACCGGCAGCAGGACGAGTGCGAGAAGGGTGATCTGCCAGGAGATTCCGATCATCACCACCAAGGTCAGCACCAGGGTCACGAGATTGCTGACGACACCGGACAGGGTGGTGCTGAATGCGCGCTGCGCTCCGATCACGTCGTTGTTGAGTCGGCTCACCAACGCACCGGTGCGGGTTCGCGTGAAGAATGCGATCGGCATCCGCTGCACATGGTCGAACACTGCCGTCCGCAGATCCAGAATCAGGCTTTCGCCGATGTTCGCCGAGAGCCATCGGTTGATCAGACCGACCACCGCATCCACCAGAGCGATGCCCGCGATCGCCAGTGCCAGCAGCACCACCACGCGCAGCTCTCGTCCGTCGACGATCGCGTTGACCACCCGCCCGGCCAACACCGGCGTGGCCACCGCAAGAACGGCCAGAGCCACGCTGAGCACCAGAAACCCGCCGAGTGCGCGGCGATGCGGTGCCGCGAACGTCAGAATCCTGCGGGCCGTCTCCTTCGAGAACGACGACTGGGTGTCGGGCCTGTTCATCGTGCGATACATCTGATTCCAGGCGGTCATCTCCATACTCATCCCACCAACGTAGAACCTCGACATAGCTCGAGGTCAAGCGCGGCACCCGAGACCGACGGGAGGGGCAGGCGGCCGATGCCATCCGCCCTCCCTGGGCGATCACCGCGGTACTACGCCGCAGCAGTCGCCTTCACCGGCTCCAGCGCGAGCGCCAGGATGTCTGCGACGTCTGTCATCGGTCGAACAACCAACGCCTCCAACACCTCTGCGGGTACGTCGTCCAGATCCGGTTCGTTGCGCGCCGGAATGAACACCGTCTTCAGTCCCGCACGCTGCGCAGCCAGCAACTTCTGCTTCACCCCGCCGATCGGCAGCACCCGACCGTTCAACGTGACCTCACCGGTCATGCCGACATCCGAGCGCACCGGACGCCCGGTAGCCATCGACACCAGTGCCGTCACCATCGTCACACCGGCCGAAGGACCGTCCTTCGGCACCGCGCCCGCCGGAACGTGCACGTGAATGCTGCGATCGAGAGATTCCTGCGTGACGCCGAACTGTGCTGCGTGCGAGCGCACGTAGGACAGTGCGATCTGTGCGGACTCCTTCATCACGTCGCCGAGCTGGCCGGTGAGCGTGAGTCCGGGATCACCTTCGGTCGCCGCAGCCTCGATGAACAGCACATCTCCGCCGAGTCCGGTGACCGCGAGACCCGTTGCCACGCCTGGTACTTCGGTTCGCTCATGCGCCTCTGGGGTGAACCGTGGGCGACCGAGGTACGCCACCAGGTCCGGCTCGTCGACCTTCAGGACATCCGTGGTGCCCACCAACTTCGTCGCGACCTTGCGAAGCGCCTTGGCCAGCAATCGCTCGAGTTGCCGCACTCCCGGCTCTCGGGTGTAATCGGCCGCGATCTTGCGCAGAGCGGCGTCGGTGACCGTCACCTCCTCGGATGTGATTGCCGCCCTGTCCATCTGACGAGGGAGCAGGTAGTTCCGGGCGATGACGACCTTGTCGTCTTCGGTGTAGCCGTCGATGGTCACCAATTCCATGCGGTCGAGCAGCGGCCCAGGAATCTGGTCTATCACATTGGCGGTAGCGAGAAAGACCACGTCGGACAGGTCGAGATCCAGATCGAGGTAGTGATCACGGAACGTGTGATTCTGCGCCGGGTCGAGCACCTCGAGCAGAGCGGCACTGGGGTCGCCGCGATAGTCCGAGCCGACCTTGTCGATCTCGTCCAGTAGGACAACAGGATTCATCGATCCCGCCTCACCGATGGCCCGCACGATCCGACCGGGCAATGCGCCGACGTAGGTACGACGGTGCCCACGAATCTCGGCCTCGTCGCGGACGCCGCCGAGAGCGACGCGCACGAACTGTCGCCCGAGGGCCCGGGCAACCGACTCGCCGAGCGAGGTCTTGCCGACTCCGGGCGGACCTGCGAGCACCATGACGGCACCGGACCCACGCCCACCGACCGACTGCAGGCCACGCTCGGAGCGACGCGCCCGCACGGCCAGGTACTCGACGATGCGATCCTTCACGTCGTCGAGTCCGTGGTGGTCGGCATCGAGAACTGCACGCGCAGCATCGATGTCGTTGTTGTCGGTCGTGGTGTTGTTCCACGGCAGATCGAGCACGGTGTCGAGCCAGGTGCGAATCCAGCCCGACTCCGGGCTCTGATCGCTGGCCCGCTCCAATTTGCCGACCTCACGCAGCGCCTGTTCGCGCACCTTCTCGGGCAGGTTCGCAGCCTCGACGCGGCCACGGTAGTCGTCGGCACCGTCGGGCTCGTCCTCGCCGAGTTCTTTGCGGATGGCCGCCAACTGCTGCCGGAGCAGAAACTCCTTCTGGGTCTTCTCCATACCCTCGCGGACGTCGCCGGAGATCTTGTCGTTGACCTCGACTTCGGCGAGGTGAGCCTTGGTCCACTCGATGAGCGACGTCAGACGCGTCGCCACATCCGGGGTCTCGAGAAGGTCCCGCTTCTGCACGTCGGTGAGATACGACGCGTAGCCGGCGGTGTCGGCGATCGCGCCCGGGTCGGTGAGCTTGTTGACCGAGTCGATCACCTGCCACGCATCCCGGCGCTGCAGCATCGCCACCACGAGCTGTTTGTATTCGGCAGCAAGAGCTTTCAGGCCATCGTCGACGGTCTCGTCGGAAACCGGCTCGGCCTCGACCCACAGGGCGGCCCCGGGACCGCTGACTCCGTGGCCGATGTGCGCGCGGCGCGTGGCCTTGATGACGGCGGCCGGTCGCCCGTCGGCCAGGCGTCCCATCTGCACGATCGTGGCGAGGACGCCGTACGCGGCGTAGCGGTCTTCGAGACGCGGGGCAACGAGCAGCGTGCCGCCGTCACTCGCCTGGGCGGCGTCGACGGCGGCACGTGCGGCCTCGTCGAGCTCGACGGGCACCACCATTCCGGGCAGGACGATCGGGTCGGTCAGAAAAAGTACGGGGACACGAACGATTTCGGTCACTTCTCCTCCAAAGGATTGAGCTATAGGGGCTCAACTTCGAAAGCAGTAGTGATGTTCCCGTCGATGTCCGTTGTTCTCCGTGGGCAGAACGCCGACCGCCCTCTCTCGCTACTTCAGCGCGCTGACCAGCTTCTCCGCGAGGGGTCGCGTCGACGCCGGGTTCTGACCGGTGTACAGGTTTCGGTCGACGACGACGTTCGGTGCCCACGCATCGGTGGAATCGAACTTCGCGCCGTTCTCGCGCAACCGGGACTCGAGCAACCACGGGGCCTTGTCGGCCAGACCGGCCTGGGTCTCCTCTTCGTCGGTGAATCCGGTGAGCTCGTACCCGTCGAACGCCCAGGTTCCGTCGCTGCGGACGGCCGGGAGCAGGGCGGCAGGCGCGTGACATACCGCGGAGACCACCTTGTTCGAGTCGAGGAAGTCGACCACCAGTGCCCCGAAGCTCTCGGACACGGCGAGGTCTTCCATCGGCCCGTGACCACCGGGCACGAAGACGACGTCGAAGTCGGACGCCTTCTGATCCTCCAGTTTTGCGGGCGAGGCCAGGATCGCCTCGATCGAGGCGAGGTAGCTCTTCTGATCCGCTACCTTCTCCTCGTCGCCGCCGTTGGCATCGACGGCCAAACTGCCCTCGTCGACGACCGGAGCCTTACCGCCCGGCGTCGCGACCGTGATGTCCCAGCCTGCGTCGACGAACGTGCGATGGGACTCGACGAGCTCCTCGGCCCAGTACCCGGTGGGGTGCTTCGTGCCGTCGTTCAAGGTCCAGTGGTCGGCAGCGGTGACTGCGAACAGCAATGTCGTCATGGTGAAACAACCTCTCGTCGTCGGTATCAGGTCAGGCATGCCACGCACGCGCCCGATCGAAACCCTCACCGACTCGGTGGCGAACCGATCACCACGACGGCATCGAGTGCCTCGGATTCGTCGATTCGTCCGGTGAATCCGGCGTCGACCACGGCTCGCAGCGTCGAATGTGCAAGTGCTGCACTGGTTTCGATGAGGAGGTGGCCGCCGGGGGCCAGCCATTGCGGCGCGCCGACAGCGACACGACGATGAATCCCGGCCCCGTCCGTACCGCCGTCGAGCGCGATGTTCGGCTCGTGGATACGCGCCTCTCGTGGCATCAGCCCGATGTCGCCCGTCGGGACATAGGGCGCGTTGACGACGATCGCATCGAATCTGCCGCGCATGTCCGGCGGCACCGCGTCGTACAGGTCGCCGCAATGTACGTAACCGACCGGCACCGTGCCCCCGACGTCAGCGAGATTGCGAGATGCACACTCCACCGCCACCGCGTCGACATCGGCAGCATGCAACTCGGTGACGCCATCTACCGACAGGCCTATCGCCCCGGAACCGCAGCACAGGTCGAGCAACACCGAAGGACGCAGCGCTGCAGCACATTCGACGAGAAACTCGGTTCGCCGGCGAGGTACGAACACACCCGGCTCGACGGCGATGCGTCGACCACAGAAGGCGACCCAGCCGACGACATGCTCGAGCGGTTCGCCGGCGACGCGGCGTGCGAGCATCTCGGTCAGCTCTGCCGTGGTCGACGCGGACTCGACGAGGATGTCGGCTTCCTCTTCGGCGAACACGCACCCGGCGCTACGCAGCGAGGACACCACCTCGTCGTACTCGAGTTCCCACATCGATCGTGCCTTCCGAGTGCTTCTCGCCCACCTACCCGCTCGCTGAAATACTGTAGCGCGGTATGTCGCACGACAGGACGAACTGGGAAGCCGCCGTCCGTCGGATGTGCCTGGCCCTGCCCGAGACCTACGAGGAGCAGGCCTGGGTCGGCGCGCGCTGGCGGATTCGCGGGCGCACCTTCGCCCACGTTCTCGAGATTCTCGACGGCACCAGGCTTCGCTCCTGCCGACAAAGCTCATCGCACTTCTCGATCGACCGGAGTGACTACCGCGAACAATCTCGTTTGACGCTGCCACGCGTCGAGGGACAGAGTGGACGCATGCGCGCGCCCGAGAACTTGCTGGCCGATTGCGGCAGTTGTTTCGGACTCTGTTGCGTCGCTCTGCCCTTCGCGAAGTCCTCGGACTTCGCCGTCGACAAGGCCGCCGGTGAGCCGTGCCGCAATCTTCGGCAGGACTCGCGGTGCGGCATTCACTCGACGCTGCGGGAGAAAGGCTTTCCCGGGTGCACGGTGTACGACTGCTTCGGTGCGGGCCAGAAAGTGTCGCAGTCCACGTTCGCTGGACGGGACTGGCGGCAGCAGCCGTCGAACTCGTCGGAGATGTTCGCGGTGTTCCCGATCATGCGTGATCTGCACGAGTTGCTCTGGTACCTGGCGGATGCGCGTGACCGGGATTCGGCTGCGACACTGCACGATCGACTGTCCGGGGAATACGCAGAACTGGACGCGCTGACCGAGTCGGCACCCGAAGTTCTGCTGTCGGTCGACGTCTCCGGTCTGCGGTCGCGGATCAACGAGTTGCTGCTCGAGGCAAGCGATCTGGTTCGCGCCGAAGTGAAGGGCAAGAAGAAGAACTACCGCGGCCGCGACCTGATCGGCGCACGACTGGCCGGAGCGGACCTGCGCGGCGCGAGCCTGCGCGGCACGTACCTCATCGGGGCCACCCTGCGTGGTGCCGACCTGCGCCTGGCGGACCTGATCGGCGCAGACCTCCGGGGTACCGACCTACGAGGTGCGGACCTCCGCGGCAGCATCTTCGCGACGCAGTTCCAGATCGATGCGGCGAACGGTGACGGTTCGACGCGACTCCCGCAATCCTTGACGCGTCCCAGTCACTGGGCCTGAGACTCCGGAAAGTCCGGATGTTCGTCGGCTTCTGCTGTGCTCACGGGCAAAGTCCAAAACAGACCGGTAGCCTGGCGGCGTGCCCGAAACCAAGCAGAGACGCGTTGTCATCACCGGTGCGAACACCGGTATCGGCTACTACACCGCCTTGGAGTTGGCGAAGCGAGGCGACCATGTGACGCTGGCGTGCCGCAACAAGGACAAGGCCGATGCCGCCGCGGCCAAAATTTCGGCAGCGGCACCCAACGGAACCGTCGACACCGCCACCCTGAACCTCGCCGACCTGGCCTCGGTGCGTGAGTACGCCGCGTCGGCACCGGAGTCGATCGACGTGCTGATCAACAACGCGGGCGTCATGATGCCTGCATTGCGGACCGAGACGGCGGACGGGTTCGAGCTCCAGCTCGGCACCAATCACCTCGGCCACTTCGCCCTGACCGGCCTGCTGTTCCCCAAGCTCGCTGCGGACGCCAAGATCACCACCATCGCTTCGGTCGCGCACCGGCAGGGCCCCAAGCTCGATTTCGACAATCTTCAGCTCGAGCGTGGGTACAACCCCCAGCGCGGATACGCGAACTCCAAGCTTGCGAACATCCTGTTCGCGCTGGAACTCCAGCGCCGGATCGACAAGGCCGGACTGAAGATCACCAGCAATGCCGCGCACCCCGGAATCTCGGCCACCGAGCTGTACTCGAGCCCCGACGGTCTGGGCAGCAACAAGATCCTGTCCACTCTCGCTCCGATCGGACTGAAGATCTTTTCGCAATCTGCCAGTGCCGGAGCACGTCCCACGCTCTACGCAGTCGACGTAGCGGGTGGCGGCACGTACAGCGGCCCCAAGTCCCTGTTCGAGACGCGCGGAAAACCGGGCCCGGCAAGCATGACCAAGACCGCACAGAACCCGGCTCTGGCCGCGCAGTTGTGGGACGCCAGCGAGAAGTTGACCGGAGTCGACTACCCGTTCTGACCGGGGACCGTCATCGGGCGGGTTCGGGCAGGGGAAGTCCGCGCTCGCTCATGACGGCACGCAACCGGTCGGGGTAATCGGTGATCAGGCCGTCGACCCCCAGGTCCATCAGTGCACGCATGGTGTCGGGATCGTCGACGGTCCACGGGATGACTCGTATTCCGCGCTCGTGGGCGGAGTCCACCATGTCCTGGGTGACGTAGAGCTCGAAGTCGGGGTCGCCGACCTTGCCGCTCTGCGGGGTCCCCTGCACGGGCGAGTACGCCGACGCGCCGAACGAATCGATGGCGGCAATCGCGTCCCCTCCGAAATCGTCGATGCCGATCCCGCCCAGCCAGGGAGACGCCCCGTCCTGGCCCACCTGCAGGAAGTCGCCGTTGGTCAGCGCCACCACCGGCACCTCGGGTTCGGCGTCGCGGACCAGTTGCAGTGCGCCCCAGTCGAAACTCTGCACGGTGATCCGGTCCAGCATGCCTGCGTCTCGAACGGTCCCCAGAACCGTGTCGACGAATTGCTCGCGCGGAGCGGTTTCGGTTGGGCTGCCCGCCTCGACCTTGGTCTCGACGTTCAGCTTCACGCCCGGTGCGTCGGCCGACTTCACCAGATCCAACACCTCGGTGAGGGTCGGCATGCGAGCGCCGGGGACGCGTCGTTGCTCCGGGTAGTCCGTGAGCGGTAGGGCTCCGCAATCGAGAGTGCGAATCTGCGCGAGTGTCAGTGTGTTCACGAACTTCCCGACATACGGAAACTCGGGGTCTCCCGGTGTGAGCGCACCGGTATCGACGCACTTACTGTCCGAGACCTTGCGGTCGTGGGTGACGATCGCGATGCCGTCCTCGGTGATCTGAGTGTCCAATTCGAGGGTGCTCACCCCGAGCTGCAGTGCATTGGTGAACGATTCGATGGTGCTCTCGGTTACCAAGCCGAGGCCACCGCGATGCGCCTGCAGATCGAACGACTCTTCCGGCAACGCTCGGTCCGCTGTCGAGTCGGTTCCGCACCCCATCGACACCGCGAGGGGAACGCACACCAGGGGCAAGTACCTACCGAATCGCATGCTCGACGAGGCTACGGAAGGTCGGTGTCCACCTGGGCCCCTCGCAGTGAACTCCCGGCACCCTGCAGGTAGACGGAGATCGGAAGTCGTAGCGCTGCAACACTATTCGACGAGCGCCGCCCGAACACGACGTCGGCCACCAGACCCTCGCACAGCGAGACCAGGCCGTCTCCGCGCTCGGGTTCGGTGAACAACGCCTGCGCCCGTTCGAGCGAGAAGAACGATCGAGCCAGCATGTCCCGAACATCCTGCGCGACAGCTGGATCCAGCATCAGCGCGTAGCGGGCCCGAAGCTCGATCATGCGATGAGTGAGCACATCGTGGAGATACCGCGCGATGACCGTGGCAACATCACTCTCGGTGCCGGCAATATCCGCGAACGTCGCGCGCGAACGCTCGACGAGGCGGGCGGCAACCGCCGCCGACAGATCGGACTTGGTGCGGAAGTAGTAGGACGTCGACCCTGCCGGGTAGTCGAGCGCGGAATCGATCGCCCGATGCGTCAGTGCGCGCAGGCCGTCGCGCGCGATGACCTCGAGCGCCGCATCTGCGATGGCGGTTCGGCGATCCATGATCGTGACCCTACACACCCACTCTACAAAAGTAGAGGACGGCGGCGTACGGTTCGATCCATGAGGCCGATCGCCCCGCGACACACGTTCGACACCGACTTCACCCTCGACGGGGCTCAAGCATCGGCCGCCGACGCACTCTCGACCCCCGGCACCGGGGGCGTCTACCTGTGGGGTCCGGTCGGCCGCGGCAAGACCTGGCTGCTCGACGCCTCCTTCGCCGGTGCCGCGACCACCGCGAAGAAGCGCGTCCACTTCCACACCTTCTTCCGCGACCTGCACGCTGCGTACTTTCGTCACCGCTTCTCGATCGACGTGGCCATCGACGACATCCTCTCGACGGACGACACCGGCCGGCAGGCCGAACTGCTGTGCTTCGACGAGTTCCACGTCCACGACATCGGCGACGCCCGGCTCATCACACGCATGCTCGACGCCCTCTTCGCCCGCGGGGTCACTCTGGTCGTCACCTCCAACTACGCCCCCGACGACCTGCTGCCCAATCCGCTGTTCCACCCGACGTTCGTTCCGACGATCGAGAAGCTGAAGAAGAATCTCCAGGTGATCTGCGTCGACGGTCCCGTCGATTACCGTTCCGCCGGCACCGGGTCGCGATTCGCGTCGGGGAGTTGGAGTCTGCAGGAGCGGAGCCTGCGGAGTGACCAGAAAGAGCAGGAGCGGAGCCTGCGGAGTGACCAGAAAGAGCAGGAGCGGAGCCTGCGGAGTGACCAGATTGGACCGCAGCCAGGGGTAGGGGGTCGCACCTTTGCCGATTTGTGCTGCGCCGCTCGTTCGACGGGCGATTACCTCCGGATGTTCGAGGAGGCAACGAGCTTGACCGTCACCGAGGTTCCGGCTCTGTCGAGTGTCGACGAGTTCGCCGCTCAGCGGTTCGCGAATCTCGTGGACGTCGCCTACGACCGCGACGTGCGGGTCGACTTCCACGCCCGCGTCTCGCTGGATGAATTCGCCGCTGGATGTTCGGGTCTCGACACCGATCGATTGGTCAGCAGGCTCAGTGAATTGGGCCCTCCTGCGAGTACTCCCATGGCTCCGGCCACATCGTTTCCTTGATCGTAGCCAACGAAAATCGTGTGTCGCGTACCGATCGCCGTCTACATCGTCTCGAGCATCGTTCGATTTCCACCGCCTGCCTTCGCTCGGTACATGAGGGAGTCCGCCGCGCGCGTCGCGTCGTTGACCACATCGACCCCTGATGTCCACACGTCGGAATCAGGAGCGATCACGACTGCGCCTGCGCTCACTGTGACCGGTACCGGATCCGAGCGATCCGTCAGAGTGCCGCTCACCTCGAGCACCAGTTCACACAATTGTTCTGCATCGCCGACGAGGACGGCTACGAACTCCTCACCCCCTGTTCTCGCCACCACCCCCACCTTTCCGAGGTGATCGCAGAGACGGTCGGCAACGAGGACGATGACGGCGTCGCCCTGGTCGTGTCCGTAGCGGTCGTTCACGCTCTTGAACCGATCGATGTCGACCAGAACGAGAACGAATGCCAACTGCTCGCGGTGAGCGACCATCAGCAGATCTTCGATGGCATTCTGCAGTCCGCGTCTGTTCTTCATTCGGGTCAGCGGATCGATCTCGGACTGTCGTGCATCCTCGCACACCAACGACCAGGCGATCTGGGCGAAGATCGGGACACCCGACGTCGCGCCCCCGGCTACCAGCACTGCGGCGATCGCATCCCACGGACCCCACAAACCCTGCACATACGCGGCCGCGCCGATGTAGACGATCACCAGATTGGCGAACACGAGGTGGGCGACAAGCAGTTTCGGTCCGAGAAAGAAGGTGCACATCGAGCCCGTCAACGCGAAGAGGAACGTGCCGATCAGCGCTGATGTGGGGACGTCGAGAAGGCTCACCGACGCAAGACCTACATCGCCGAACACCAGAAAGGTCACCACCTGCCACTTCCGGTCCGGCAGCGGACCGACCAGCAAAAACACAATCGTGGCGAACTGCAGAAGCAGGATGAAGATCACGTAGGCAACAGGACCCGATCCGGACGGCCCGTTCGGCGAGGCCAACATCAGCATCGACACGGCGGCGTACAGAGCCACACAGCTAGCGAACACGACTCGGATCAATCGGTGCAGAGGACGAGTCGACTTGTGTACGAAAATCCAGTCGAAGTCGTGTGGAGCAGCGAACCAGTGGCGGAGAACCTGAGCCGCACTTGGCTGGGGTCCGAGCGGCGGAACGGTGATACTCGAAATCGACCTCGGCGGCGAGAGCGTGGTCGACCGTTTGCGGTGGCGACTACGTTCCTTGCCGTGAGACCGCATCGAACGTGGTTTCAGGGACGCATTCGATCGCGCGCCGTGCCGCGATTCGGGCAATCGACAGTCTTCGTGCATGAGGGCTCCCTTGTGAAAACATCTGCCCCGGCCTGAGAGCGTAGCTATCACCGTTTCGGCTCGCCCGAAATCTGGGGAATCCGGTCTCGCCCAGCCTTCGAAGCGATCGACCCGAGAGATGGCTCTCTCAGCCGAGCGCGCGGCGAACAGCGTCGATGCCGCCGGTTCGGAGCAGTTCCTCGCCGTACGCGAAAAGTACGACCTCGTTGCCGTCGAGCGCGAGTCCCCGACACGCCAGCCCTGCCCGTTCCCACAACAGCACGAGTTCGAGGATCAGGCGCGCAAGCGTGGCGTCGGGATTGCGGCCGATACTCCACGACCAACTGCTGACGCGAACTCCTGCGTCGCGTGCCAGCGTCTCGCCCAGGCGAGCCCCGGTGACCATCGGATACGGATCGTCGATGAGGGGGACGAAGGCGGATGCGAACAAACCGGCGGCGAGTTCCCTGCGATCCTGCCTTAGCAGGGCCTGCAATTCCGCCGACGCTTCACTGTCTCGTGTGGACACAGACGCAGCTTAGGCAGTGTCCGAACAAAGGGAGACACCCACTACTGACGGCGGTCGGGGGCGACAGCAGTAGCGGGTGTCTCATTGTGCATTCGCAGCCCCTCTCGAGGTGGATGGGTATCGGATGAAAGATTTTTCCGAAGATTTTCTTCGACCCGAGGAATAGCCTGTGACCATGCCTTTCACAGCAGCGAATCACTACGACTTCACCGGCGACGACATCACCGGGACCGTCGATGCCCATCGATCCGCAGGCGTCTGGGCGGCGCAGCTCGTTCTGAGCGGACAGACGCTGGAGTCCACCGACGTCACCCGATCGGACCTGGGTTTCGAGGTTCGTACCGTCGTCGACAATCTTTCGGACGGTAACCGGACCCACCTGCTGGTCGTGTTACCGCGCGTCACCATCGACTCAGACGACGGCCAACCTGTCACCTTCACCTCGTACGCGGTGCTGTACACGGTCCACGGTGGATCGACCGAGGTGCACGGTGTGGCCGAGTCCTACGACGTGCGGCTGCTCAGCGGAACCGCGTCGCACGTCGGCTAGAAGTGTTGGCCGGCGTGTCCGGAATAGCCCGCGTCGAGCTCCGGTTGTAGGACGTAATCGATGCAAACGCATGAATTTTTGTTCGGGTAGGAGCGCGCCATGCAGTTCGGAGTTTTCACCGTCGGAGTCGTCACCACCGACCCCACGACGGGAGTGACGCCCACGGAACACGAGCGCATCCGGTCGATGGTCACCATCGCCAAGCACGCCGAAGACGTCGGGCTCGACGTCTTCGCAACCGGCGAGCACCACAACCCGCCGTTCGTGCCGTCTTCTCCCACGACGATGCTCGGCTTCATCGCCGCGCAGACCGAGAAGTTGATTCTCTCGACGTCGACCACGCTGATCTCCACCAACGATCCGGTGAAGATCGCCGAGGACTACGCGATGCTTCAGCATCTCGCCGAGGGGCGCGTCGACCTCATCATGGGCCGCGGCAACACCGGCCCGGTTTATCCGTGGTTCGGCCAGGACATCCGTCAGGGGATCCCGCTGGCGCTGGAGAACTACCAACTGCTCCGGCGCCTGTGGACCGAGGATGTCGTGACCTGGAAGGGCAACTTCCGCACCCCGCTCGACGGGTTCACCTCGACGCCGCGACCGCTCGACGGCATTCCGCCGTTCGTCTGGCACGGCTCCATTCGCAGCCCGGAGATCGCCGAGATCGCCGCGTATCACGGTGACGGATTCTTCGCGAACAACATCTTCTGGCCGAAAGAGCACTACATCGCGCTGATCGACCTCTACCGCGAACGCTACGAACACTACGGCCACGGGCGCGCGGACCAGGCGATCGTCGGCCTGGGCGGACAGGTGTTCATGCGCAAGAACAGCCAGGACGCAGTGACGGAATTCCGGCCGTACTTCGACAACGCTCCGGTGTACGGCCACGGCCCGAGCATGGAGGAGTTCACCGAACGGACTCCGCTGACGGTCGGATCTCCCCAGCAGGTCATCGAGAAGACCCTGGCGTTCGCGGATTTCTTCGGCGACTACCAGCGCCAACTGTTCCTGATGGACCACGCCGGACTGCCGCTGAAGACCGTGCTCGAGCAGCTCGACATCCTGGGCGCGGATGTGGTGCCGGTGCTGCGCAAGGAATTCGCTGCCCGACGCCCGGAGGGTGTTCCGGAGAACCCTCCGACTCACGCTGACACCCTGGCAAAACGAAACGCTCGTGTCTCGATCTAGAACCGAAGCGGCAGTGGATGCCTGGGAGGCACTCTTTCGCTCCCAGGTGACGCTGATGCGACGCTTCACCGCCGAGGACATCTGGAAGCCGATCGGCGTGCGCGAGTACGACGTGTTGTTCACCTTGAGCAGCAGCCCCACTCGCGCACTCCGACTGCACGAACTCAACGAGGAGATCCTCCTCAGCCAACCGTCCCTGAGCAGGATGTGCGACCGGCTGACGGCGATGGGTTACGTTGTTCGACAGAGTGATCCGTCCGACAGACGCGGGACGGTGATCTGCCTGACCGAGGCAGGTGCGGACCTGCAGAGGTCGATCGGTCGCAAGCACGCGACACAGATCGCGCGACTGGTCGGTGGCGCACTGGACGAGGTCGAACTCGCCGAGCTCGACCGGCTCTGCACCAAGCTCCGAAGAACACAGGCAGGGCTCCGAAACACACAGGCAGGCATCGAATGACGATCGAGATTCTCACCCCACGCGAGGTTCCACTCGGCGGTCCACGTGCACTGAAGGTTCGGCGCACGCTCCCCCAGCGGCAGCGTTCACTGATCGGCGCGTGGTGCTTCGCGGACCACTACGGTCCCGACACCTCACCGATGGACGTGCCGCCGCACCCGCACACCGGACTCCAGACCGTCAGCTGGCTGTTCTCCGGCGAGATCGAACACCGGGACAGCGTCGGATCACACGCCATGGTGCGGCCGGGCGAGCTGAACCTGATGACGGCCGGCCACGGCATCAGTCACTCCGAGACCTCGACCCCGCAGACCGAGATTCTGCACGGCATGCAACTGTGGGTTGCACTTCCGGCTCGATCTCGTTTCACCGCACCGACTTTCGAGCACTACGTGCCACAGACCCACACGAGCCAGGGGCTGACCGCACGAGTGTTCCTCGGCTCACTGCTCGGCGAGACCTCGCCGGTGGCCACGTTCACCCCACTCCTCGGAGCCGAGATCGTGCTCGACGCCGGAGCCCGCGTCACCTTCGACGTCGACCCGACGTTCGAGCACGGCGTCATCGTCGATCAGGGCAGCGTGACGATGGACGAGACCGTCCTCGCCGCAGCCGATCTCGGCTACCGTGAACCGGGCGGTTCGACGCTCGATCTGCACAATCCGACCCGAGAGCCGGTGCGGATGCTGCTGCTCGGTGGACCGCCGTTCGGTGAGCAGATCGTCATGTGGTGGAACTTCGTCGGCCGGAGCCACGAGGACGTCGTCGAGTATCGGGCCGCCTACGAGCGCGGCAGCGAGCAGTTCGGCACCGTCGATGGCTATCCGGGATCTCGACTGCACGCACCTCCGCTACCCAACAGCCGGATGCAACCGCGCGGCTGAACACCGTCCTACGCGTCACAAAGGGACGTCAAGCAGGATGAGCGATCAGAACAGCGTCGGAACCGCGTCGTCGGACATCGACGTAGGCAGTGTCACCGGTGCCGGTGCGGAAG
This sequence comes from Rhodococcus sp. IEGM 1330, assembly GCF_033142445.1. Lineage (NCBI taxonomy): Bacteria > Bacillati > Actinomycetota > Actinomycetes > Mycobacteriales > Nocardiaceae > Rhodococcus > Rhodococcus sp. IEGM 1330. The sequence continues at coordinate 48,965 of NZ_JAWLSB010000015.1, read as the reverse complement.
GGGCAACAGCTGCCGGGGCTGGTGCAGTCTTCGCGGGGGTTGTCGTTGCCGGGGAACCGGCGGCAGCCACGGCTCGCGCGGCCTCCCCCGCCAAGGCGTCGGCTGCTTCGTTGAAGTGATTACCGACGTGTCCGCGGACCCACCGGAACCGGACCGGACCTTCACGTTCTGTGATGGCTCGCTCGATGCTCTGCACCAATTCCAGGTTGCGCACCGGGGTACCGCCCGCGGTTTTCCAGCCCTTGCGCTTCCAGCCCGCAAGCCACTCGGACGCGCACTTGATGGCGTACTGCGAATCGGACTCGATCAACAGCGGCTCGGGGCCGGGGTGGGCCAGCACCGCCTCCAGCAAGGCCCTGAGCTCTGCGACCTGGTTGGTACCCGAGGGCTCACCGCCGGAGTTGCTCGGCCCCGTGTGGTTGACCCACGCCCACCCGATTGCTCCGCCGGGGTTACGCAGACACGAGCCGTCCGTACTCACGATGATCACGGTCTCAGACCCTACTTCGGGGCACCGACAAACTCCGGGTGACTCGCGCACGAACACCGTGTGGACTTGGCAATCGACTGCGCGGCAGCGCGAATCGATTCCGGCGCACCGCCGACCGGGTCAGGCGTAGTGGGACGCCCTCGCCTTCCTGCCGTCGAGGGTGAGCAGCACGAACGCCACCGCCGCGAGCGCTGCGACGAGCGCGGAGAACACCAGTCCCGCAGTCACCAATCCCCATGCGTTCGCCACGGCACCGGCCCCGATGACCGGCACCGAGATGGCGACGTACAGCACCACGAAGAACGTCGAAGTCACTTCTGCTCGACGTTCCGGCGGAAGCCCAGCGGCGATAGCGGCCATACCGTTGCTGAACGTCACGCCCTGCCCGATGCCGCACAGCAGCGCCGCGATCACCAGGACCGGCAGCGACGTCAGTAACAGCGACAGTGCCAGGACCACCAGCCCGACCGTCAGAACGAAGCAACCCCAGCGTTGCGCCGACGTCGGATCGGCCCGGCGTATCGATATCTGCGCGGTCGCGGATGAAGCGAAGACCGCGAACACCACGACGCCGGTGACGGCATGGTTGTCGATCTGCAGCACACCCGCGATGAAACCCGGCGATACCGCGGTGAACAGGCCGAGCACCGCGAACCCGGCGAAACCACCGATCGACGCGCGCAGAAAAGTGCCACGGACGTCCGCCGGAACCGACAGTCGTTGCATCTGCGGGCGTGCCCCCGCTGCGACCCGAACGGTCTCGGGAGCGAGAAACACCGCAAGGGCGGCCACCGCGAGCAGGCCGATGTCGACGAAGAACGTCAGGCGTAGCGGTTGCGGAAGGTATTCGGCCAGCAACCCGGCCACCAGCGGGCCCAGGCCGAGGCCGCCGATATTGGCCGCCGTGGCGATCGCCGGAGCTCGATCCCGCCACGCGTCCGGTACCAGTTCGATCAGTGTCACCGTTGCGGTTCCGACGAAGATGCCGGCCGACAGCCCGGACAGCACTCGCCCGATCACCAGGGCCGTGAGCGAGTCCGCAGTCACGAACACCACGGCACTGATCAGGCCGAACGCGATGCCCGCCAACAGCATCGGCCGTCGACCGAGCGAATCGGACCACCGCCCGAAGGCCAGCAGCGCTCCGAGCACACCCACCGCGTATGCGGCGAACACCAGCGTGACGACGAATACCGAGAAGCCGAATTCGACCTCGTACAACGCGTAGAGCGGCGTCGGCATGGTCGTACCCATCATCGCCACGACGAACGCGTAGGCGACTCCGACGAACGATGCTGCGCTCGATCGAGCCACTGAAGATCCTCCTGATGCTGTCGACCTGACCAGAGACGGCGAGAGAGTCCGTGCGGTACTCCTGCGCTCCGCGAGGCACTATGTATCTTGCCGTCGGCGCTGCAAAAGTGTCGACCGACGCCATGAAGGGGACCCACTCGGTCCGCATGGCCACGACCGTTCGGAGGTGAAGAACCGATGCCCGACGACGCCGGTTCCGACGGGCTGGCCCGCCTGGTCACGTGCGAGCTACGGCTCGACGTACGGATGTCGGTGTCGCCCCTGCGTCGGGGCCGCGGTGATCCCACCTACGAGTCGACGCCGGACGGCGGGATCTGGCGCACGTCGAGGATGAGTTCGGGGCCGGTGACGTACCGCCTGACCCAGGCCTCGCCGACCGGCGTTCGAGTACGAGCGTGGGGCCCCGGCGCACCCGAGTTGCTGGACGCGGCGCCCGCCCTGCTGGGCCTGAACGACGATGCCACCACGTTCGCGCCCGAGCACCCGATTCTCCAGGAAGCCCATCGGCAGCTGCCGCACCTGCGCCTGGGTAGAACCGGGCTGGTGCTCGAGGCCCTTATTCCGGCGATCATCGAGCAACGCGTACACGGAATTTCGGCATTCGGATCGTGGCGCTACCTGGTGAGCAAGTTCGGCGAGAAGGCACCGGGCCCGACGCCGAAGCCGATGTTCGTCTTCCCGTCACCCGACGTGTGGCGCCGCATCCCGTCGTGGGAGTACCACCGCGCCAACGTCGATCCGGCTCGGTCCAAGACCATCGTCCGCGCTGCCTGTGCGGCCGGGCGCCTGGAAGAGGCGTCGGGAATGACACCCGAGGACGCGCAGCGCAGGCTGCGGGCAATCCCGGGCGTCGGTGTCTGGACTGCGGCCGAGACCGCGCAACGCGCCCTCGGGGATCCCGACGCATTGTCGGTGGGCGACTATCACCTGGCGTCGGTGGTGGGCTGGTCGCTGCTGGGTAGGCCGATCGACGACGCGGAGATGGTCGAGTATCTGCAACCCTTGGCACCGCACAGGCATCGCGCGGTTCGGCTGCTGTATCTGAGCGGCAAGGCCACCAAGCCCAAGTTCGGTCCTCGAACCGCGCTGGTGGATCACACGTGGCACTGAGCCCTCGCTGCTCGTACAGTCGAGTTGTTCGCCAACGTAAGGGGTTTGTCTGTGGTTGGTATCGGTAGTTCAGATCTGGACATCTTTCCGCTCGCTCTCGGCGGGAACACTTTCGGCTGGACCAGCGACGAGGCTGCGTCCTTCGAGATTCTCGATGCCTTCATCGCGGGCGGAGGCAACTTCGTCGACACCGCAGATTCGTACTCGGCATTCGCCGACGGCAACTCCGGCGGCGAATCCGAAACGATCGTCGGCAACTGGACCAGAGCCCGCGGCAACCGGGACGATGTCGTCATCGCCACCAAGGTCAGCCAACATCCCGAGTTCCGAGGACTGGCCCCGGACAACATCCGTGCCGCCGTAGACGCGTCGCTGGCTCGGCTGCACACCGACCGCATCGACGTCTACTACGCGCACTACGACGACGAGAAGACTCCGCTGGTCGAGTCCCTCGCAGCGTTCGACGCATTGGTCCGGGCAGGCAAGGTGCGGTACGTGGCCATCTCGAACTACACCCCGGCGCGCGTGCGTGAATGGCTCGACCTCGCGAGAGACAACGGTTTCGCGGCTCCGATCGCACTGCAGCCGCACTACAACCTGGTCGCCCGCCGTGATTACGAAGGCGAACTGCAGAATCTGGCCGTCGAGAACGATCTCGGAGTGTTTCCCTACTTCTCCCTCGCCGCCGGATTCCTCACGGGCAAGTACCGCACCCGCGAGGACGTGGCCGGCACGCAACGCGAACGTCTGACCACGGGGTACTTCTCGGACGCCGGTCTCGCCGTGGTGCAGGGCCTACGCGAGATCGCCGAATCACGCTCGGCGGAGATGTCGAGCGTGGCCCTCGCATGGCTGCTCGCGCGACCGGGCGTCACCGCGCCGATCGCCAGTGCGAGCAAGCTTTCTCAATTGCCTGCCCTGCTGGACGCACCGGCACTGGCTTTGAACAGCGAGGAAGTCGAGAAGCTGACCGTACTGTCCGACGCGGTGGCATAGAACACGAAAGTTGTAGTCAGCAACCGGGAACAGAACGAGTGCCCCGGTTGCTGAACCTCGGGTGGCCCAAGCACCGAACACGTCAACAGCCGAGACAGCCGTAGCCCAAGCACAAGCAACGAACACGTCCCCCGAGCCGACGTCGAAGGAACGCCTGCGGGTGATCCTGGTGCTCGGAGCGCTCATCGCGCTCGGTCCACTGACCATCGACATGTATCTGCCGGCCCTTCCGGCCATCGCCGACGACCTGAACACGTCCTCGTCCGCCGTGCAGCTCACCCTGGCAGGCACCCTGGTCGGCCTTGCCCTCGGTCAGCTGATCATCGGGCCGCTCTCGGACATCGTCGGCCGGCGCTTACCCCTGATCGTCGGCACCGGAGTGCACATCCTGGCGTCGGTCGCGTGCATCGTGGCTCCCAACATCGCCGTTCTCGGTGGCCTACGCGTCGTGCAGGGTCTCGGTGCTGCCGCTGCTGCCGTGGTCGCGATGGCCATCGTGCGAGACCTGTTCAGCGGACGCGCGGCCGCAACCGTCCTGTCTCGGCTGATGCTGGTCATGGGCGTCGCTCCCGTGCTGGCTCCCTCGCTCGGCGGTGCCGTGCTGCTGGTCGGATCGTGGCGTCTCGTCTTCGCCGCGCTGGCGATCATGGGTGTCGCCCTGATGACACTGGCGATCGTGTCGCTACGCGAGACGCTGCCGCCCGAGCGTCGCCGTGCGAGCGGGGTCATGCCGGTGTTGCGCACCTACCGCTCTCTGCTGCGTGATGCCCAGTTCGTCGTTCTCGTCCTGGTCGCCGCACTGGCAATGGCCTCGCTGTTCGCCTACATCGCCGGATCGTCGTTCGTGCTGCAGGAGGAGTTCGGCCTCGACGAGCAGCAGTTCGCGATCGTCTTCGCCGCCGGTGCCATCTCCCTCATCGGGGCGTCCCAGCTCAACGTCCTTCTGCTCGGACGCTTCGCACCGGTGCAGATCGTGCTGACAGCGCTGTCCTTCGCCGTGTTCGCGGGTGTTGTCATGACGGTCCTGGCGATCACCGGGGTCGGCGGAATGGCCGGATTCGTCGTCCCGCTTTGGTTCGTGCTCGGAGCCGTCGGATTCGTGATGCCCAACGCGCCTGCGCTCGCCCTGTCCAGGCACGGTGAGGCCGCAGGCGGCGCCGCGGCCCTCCTCGGAGCAGCTCAATTCGGGCTCGGTGCCATCGTCGCGCCGATCGTCGGCGCACTCGGAAACGACGCGGTGGCCGTGTCCACCACGATGGTCGTGACCTCTGCCGCCGCGCTGGCAGCACTGGGTGTCATCACCGCGCGCTCGTCTTCGGCGGCCATGAGCTCGGTGCGGGCCACCACACACTAGGGTTTCCGCCATGGCCGAACGCGAACGTGATGCGCACGGTAAACCCCTCAACGCCAGGCCTCGTGACGGTCTCGGGCGGCCCCTCGCGCGCGGTGGCAACGGAACCCCACGGGTGCCCGACGACCTCCGGCTTCCTCCCACCGCCGCCCTCGTCGAAGCGCAGAGATTCCTCGACGCGAACATGCCGTTCCATGCGCACGAGGTACTGGAAGGCACGTGGAAGAGCTGCTCGCCCGACGAGCGTCCGTTGTGGCAGGGCCTCGCCCAACTCGCCGTCGGGTTGACCCATCTGATGCGTGGCAACCGCGTCGGTGCTGGATCGCTCCTCCGGCAGGGGCACGACCGGCTCATCGGTTTCGAGTGCGACCCTCCGCATCATCTCGACGTCACCGGCCTGTTGACCTGGTCGGAGGGCCTGCTCGGCGAGCTCGAAACCGGAAGGTTGCCGGTCGCTCCCGGCATTCCTGCGCTGCGCGTTACCGACTGAACCGATCCCGACGGGGGCGTCCTGGCGTGCGATTCCGGCTCGAGCTAGCCTGGGGAAGATTAGGTAAGGCTAGGACAATCTGCATCGGAAGTGGGGTTCGTCGTCGTGACCGTGTTCGCACCGCTGAGACTCGTGCATCGCGAGACGATCAGCCCGGCCCAGCTCGGACGCACTCTCTGCACCGAGGTAGCCGAACAGGTTCCGTACTGGGTCGCCGTCCTGACCCCGGCGGAGCGACCGTTGCTCACCGAACAGTCCGCGGAATTCGAGCGGTCGTCGATGACGTTCGCGTTGCCCGGCGGCTCACACCGCCGCCGCGTTCTGCTGCTCGCCGCCCTGGGCTCGGCCGTGTCCACGTGGCAGGCGAACAACCACCGCGGCTCCTCGGCCGGTGTGCTGGTCGACCTCGATCTCGAGAACACCGGTGCGGTGCACCCGGTCCGGCTCCCCGCGCTTCGCACCGACGCTCTCGCCGTTCCCTCTCTCCGCGAGCACCTCGTCGACGAGGTCTCGAGGCGACTGGGCTCGGTGCCGAACGGCGGCCGCGACTACGCACTGACTCGCAACTATCCCGCGCTGGCCTCGCGCGCAGGAGCTCAGATCATCGTGCGCGAGGATGCGTCGGCGGAGCCCAGCCGCGATCACGCCATCGACATCGGGATCACCATGACGGGTACAGGTACCGCGCTGGCGCGCATCACCTGGGCTGCGAATCTGCACGGCATCGACGAACTGATCCGGCTGTGGTCGGCGGCCGTGCACGACCTCGCTCTCACGACTACAGGCTCTTCAGCAGCCTGACGTCGTCTTCGATCCCCTCGGGCGGAGTCTCGAGGATCACCGGCGCGTCGGCAGCCAGTGCGACGGCGGTCAGAATCTCGGCGTCGATCGTTCCGGTGCCGAGGTTCGCGTGCCGGTCTCGCGCCGAGTCGAACTCGTCGCGCGAATTGTTCAGGTGCACCAGATCGATTCGTCCGGTGATCGCCTTGATTCGGTCGACCACGTCGACCAGATCCTCGCCCCCGGCCCACGCATGACAGGTGTCCAGACAGAATCCGGCACCGAATTCACCGATCGCGTCCCACAACCGGGCGATGTCGTCGAAGTGGCGCGCCATCGCGGAGTCTCCGCCCGCGGTGTTCTCGACGAAGATCGGTACGGCGAAGCCGCCCTGCTCCGCTTGGCGCTCGAACAGCTTGCGCCAGTTGTCGATTCCCTTGGCAGTATCCTCACCCTCACGGACGTGGCCGCCGTGGACGACCAACCCGATGGCCCCGATCTCGCCCGCAGCAGCAGCCTGCTCGACGACGGCCTTGCGCGACGGAATACGGATCCGATTGTTCAAGCTCGCCACGTTGAGAACGTAGGACGAGTGCACCACCACGTCGACATCGCCGGTCAGCAACGCCTCGCCCTGAGGGTGCGGGGAGAGCTTGTTCCACTTCTGCGGATCGGTGAGGAACATCTGGACGAGGTCGACGCCGAGCGCCTCGGCCGTACCGAGAGGGTCGCTGCTGTCGCGGACGTGGGCTCCGATGCGCATGACGCCCATCATAGGTGTGGTGTTCTTCGGTCTCCCCTGATAGCGACGGGCGCAGAACGCTGGAACACTGGCACCCATGAGCGACATCGCCGCACGTGCGGTCAACGTATCGAAGGTTTACGGATCAGGGGACACCCAGGTCCACGCACTGTCCGGGGTGAGCGTGGAATTCGCTCGCGGAGAATTCACCGCAATCATGGGCCCATCGGGTTCGGGCAAGTCCACGCTCATGCACTGCCTGGCCGGCTTGGACAATGCATCCTCGGGAACGGTGACCATCGGCGACACCGAGTTGACGGCACTCTCCGACAAGGAGATGACCGGATTACGCAGGGATCGAATCGGATTCGTGTTCCAGGCCTTCAATCTGGTGCCGACGCTCACCGCGCTCGAGAACATCACTCTGCCTCTCGACATCGCCGGCCGCACACCGGATCAGGGATGGCTCGACACCGTGGTCGACCGACTCGGACTGCGTGACCGCCTCGATCACCGCCCCAGCGAGCTCTCGGGCGGACAGCAGCAGCGAGTGGCGTGCGCCCGCGCACTGGCAGGCCGACCCGACATCGTGTTCGGCGACGAGCCCACCGGCAACCTGGACTCCCGCTCGTCCGGCGAGGTGCTGTCGATTCTGCGCACTGCCGCAGACGAATTCGAGCAGACCGTCGTCATCGTCACGCACGATCCACGCGCGGCCAGTTACGCCGACCGCGTCGTGTTCCTCGCCGACGGCGCAGTCATCGATCAGCTGAACTCGCCCACGGCAGACGCCGTACTCGAGCGGATGAAGAAGCTGGAGACGGTCCGATAATGGCGCACTCGGCCTCCAATCACTCGGTCGCCGACAAGGCCCCACGTCGGGCCGCGTCGGGCAATCCCATGCGCAAGGTGTCACTGAGAAACCTTGCTGCACACAAGGTTCGGTTAGCCCTGACCGTGCTGTCAGTCGTGCTCGGCACGGCATTCGTCGCGGGTTCGTTCGTGTTCACCGACACCCTCCAGCGCACCTTCTCCTCACTGTTCGCCGATACCGCGCAGGGTGCGGACGTTCGAGTGAGCCCCGAGGACGCACGCTCTTCCGGCGTGCCGAACGAGGACATAGCGGCGATCTCGGCGTTGCCGAATGTGCGCGCCGTGTCGCCGTACGTCGGCGGGCAGTTGGTGCTGCTGGGGTCGGACGGTGCCGCCGTACAGTCCGGCGGCGCACCGACCATCGGTGAGTCGTACCTCCCCGACGACCAACGACTCGGTGACCCGACCACCTTCGTCGACGGTTCGGCTCCCATCGCTCCCGGTCAGGTCACGATCAACGAAGGTGGTGCCGAGCGCGCCGGACTGAAGGTGGGCGACGCCACCCAGGTCCTCGTGCCGTCCAAGGGCATCACCGACGTCACGATAAGCGGAATCTATTCCACAGCAACCGAATCCGGTGGCTACATCGGAATCCAATTCGTGCAGAGCCAGGCGAACGAGCTGTTCACCGACGGTGCCCACGTGCAGTACATCGACGTCGCGGGCAACGATCTCGCTGCGCAAGGGCTGACTCAGAGCGATCTTCGCGACGAGATCGCCGCGGCGTTTCCCGATCTGAAGGTCCAGACCGCCGCGGACGTACAGGCCGAGACTCAGGCCGAGGTCGAATCGGCACTGTCGTTCATCAACTACTTCCTGCTCGCCTTCGGTGGGATCGCACTCCTGGTCGGCACCTTCATCATCTACAACACGTTCTCGATGATCGTCGCTCAGCGAGTCCGCGAGCTGGCGTTGCTGCGTGCCATCGGGGCCAGCCGCGGCCAGGTCAGCCGATCGGTCGTTCTCGAAGCTCTCGTCGTAGGCGTCATCGGCAGCGTCCTCGGCTTCGTCGGCGGAGTAGGGCTGGCCTACGGGCTACGGGCACTGCTCAACGCCTTCGACCTGGGCCTGCCGTCGGGACCGCTGGCACTGGAGCCGCGCACCGTTGTCGTCGCCTTCGCCGTCGGCATCGTCGTCACCGTGCTGAGCGCGTACGCACCGGCCCGACGAGCGGCCAAGATTCCACCGGTCGCCGCGATGCGCGAGGAGTTCGCCTCTGCAGGCGACACCCTGCGCACTCGGACGTTCGTTGGCGTCGGCCTGGGAATCGCAGGCGCGGCCGCACTGATCATCGGAGCGCAGTCGACCGGCGGCGCGGCCGCTGCCACAGTCGGCGCGGGAGCCGTCGCACTGATAGTCGCCACCGCACTGGCCGCACCGTCGCTGTCACGGCCGGTGGTCGGCGCGCTCGGTGCCGTCATCACCCGTCCGTTCGGAGCGATCGGACGCTTGGCCAGGACCAATTCGGTACGCAACCCGCGACGCACCGCGGCCACCGCCTTCGCCCTGATGCTCGGCCTCATGCTCGTCACCGTCATCGGCGTGCTCGGATCCACTGCCAAGGCCAGCGTCGACTCACTCGTCGACACCGGCGTCGAGGCGGACTACATCCTCTCCGGTCCGCAGTCGATCGGCGTTCCGACCGGTGCCACGACCGCTGCACAGCAGGTGACCGGCGTGGACCGCACAGCGGTACTGCACCCGGTGTTCGTCACCATCGCCGGCCAGGAGGAGTACGGCGCCGCCATCGACGGGTCTCCCGAGGGACTGCTGGAGCTGTCGATGGTCCAGGGCACGGCAGACCTGGACAGCGACGGATTCTCGGTATCGGAAACCGAAGCGGCCGAACGCGGATGGACGGTCGGAACCGAGGTCACCTTCGACACCGTGGACGGGGCGTCGGTCCCCGTGACCGTCACCGGCGTGTTCACCGACAATCCGCTCATCGGGAGTTGGATCGTCTCGGGCGACATCTACCAGGAGGTGACGCCGTCCATCACCCGGTCCGACATCCTGGTTCTGGTCAAGGCCACGCCCGGTACCGACCCGGACACGCTGCGAACCGACCTCGAAGCCGCGACCAAGCCGTTCATAGTCGTCCAGGTTCAGGACGTCGACGAGTTCAAGGGTAGCCAGGGACAGCAGATCGACACCCTGCTCGCCGTGTTGTACGGATTGTTGGCACTGGCCGTCGTCATCGCCGTGCTCGGCATCGTCAACACGCTGGCCCTGTCGGTCGTGGAGAGGCGTCGGGAGATCGGAATGCTGCGTGCGATAGGCATGCAGCGGCCGCAGGTCCGTCGCATCATCTATCTCGAGTCGCTGCTCATCGCACTGTTCGGCGCGATCGTGGGCGTCGTCCTCGGCATCGCGTTCGGGTGGGGATTCGTGCAGACTCTGCGCGACGAGGGCCTGGGCACCATGACCGTGCCGTGGGGCCAGGTAGTGGCGATGCTGCTCGGATCGGCCGTCGTCGGCGTGTTGGCGGCGCTGTGGCCTGCGGTGCGGGCCGCGCGCACGAAGCCGCTGGAGGCCATCGCGGACCTGTAAGGACCGGTCCGAAACCGACCGGGCATTCCGCAACGTCACCCGATTGTTGCGGAATGTCCGGTTTTCCGCTTGCGTAGAAAGGCCATGCGCGTCTACCTTTGATGCGGTAAAACAGTCTTCGAGCCGGTTTGTGGATTACAAACCGACTCCGTCATCGCGGGTCGGGCTCGTGCAAGGAGAATCATGTCGATTCAGGACATCGATGCGCCGACCCGTCTTTCCCTGGCCCCGCTGTGCCGGCCAGAGCGCCGCGACACCCTGATGACCCGCTACCGCGAGGTGGCTCACGCCCTGCCCCACGCCGTCGCTCTCGACGTCGACGGAACCTCGCTGACCTTCGACGAGCTCCTCCACCGCGCCTATTCTCTGGCTCGGAAGATCGCCACACTCTTTCCCGCCGATTCTCGGCCGCTCGCCGTGGACACCGACGCGACGACGGATTCGATCGTGCTGATGCTGGCCGTCGTCGCCGCAGGTCATCCCCTGGTTCCGCTCGACCCCATGCTTCCCGCCGAGCGCCGCGCAACGATCACCGACCAAGCAGCTGCGACGGCGATCGACTCCGCCACCGTCGCAGCCGCCATGGACTCCTGTGTTCCGCTGCCGACGCTGTCGGGCGACCACACCGCGGTGATCAACTACACCTCCGGATCCACCGGCACCGCCAAAGGCGTGATCCTCAGCCACCGCATGTGCCTGACCAAGGCATACGAGGTTGCCAACGCGTTGGCACTGGGCCCACACGACCGCGTCGGAAACTCGCTTCCGGTCAGCTTCGGTGCCGGCTTGAACACGTTGTTCGCGGGGTTGCTCAGCGGTGCGGCAGTGCACTGCCGCGACCCCAGATCGGGTGTCCCCAGCAGCACCGTCGAGTGGACAGCCGCGCATTCCCTGACCACGCTGCACTGCTCGTCGTCGCTGCTGCGTGCAGTCTCCGCAACCGACCACGGACCCACCGGGCGCGGGGCTGCACCCACGCTGCGGGTGGTCATCACATACGGGGAATCCCTGCACTCCGACGATGCCGACGGCTTTCGGCGGCGATTCGACAGCCGCGCCACGGTGGTGAACTGGTACGCGACCACCGAGGCCGGTGCCGTCGCCTACAGCGAATATCCGCTCGAACGAGCGCTGCCGTCGGGCTTTCTCCCCGCAGGCAGACCCATCGCAGGCAAGCTCGTCGAAGTCGTCGCCTCCGACGGTTCGACGTGTGCACCCGACGTGATCGGCGAAGTACGGGTGACGTCGAGCTGCTTGGCCGACGGCTACCTCGGCGGTGCCGGTCTGGACTCCCAACGATTCGCCGCGCTCGGCGACGGTCTGTTCCGGTACCGAACCGGCGATCTGGGACGACTCGACGAACACGGGACGCTGCACCTGGCCGGACGCATCGACGACGCCGTCAAGGTGCGCGGATACCTGGTGGAGCCGGCCGAGGTCGAGGCAGCACTGCGCGCCATGCCGGAGATCGGCGACGCAGCGGTGATCGGCAGGACCTCCGGCACCGATACCGACCTGGTCGCCTATGTGTGCTCGGCCCGTTCCGGGCGACGACCCTCCGTGGGCGAGATCCGAGCGTCGCTGCGCCGGACGCTGCCGGAATGGATGGTGCCCACCCACATCGTCGCGCTCGACGCGATGCCGCGAAACGAACGAGGCAAGCTCGATCGCGGTGCACTGCCCGAGCCCGCCGATCGACGCGTCGAGCGCGCGGCGGTCGGTCCCACCGAGTACATCGTGGCCGAGGCCGCACGCACCGCGATCGGGCTGGACACCATCGGCCGGGACGAGGATTTCCTGGCCCTGGGCGGCAACTCGCTGACCACCACGGCAATGCTGGCCCAACTTCGCGAGAGCCTGAAGATCGATCTGACGCCGGAGGATGTGTTCGCGGCGACCACTGTTCGAGCGCTGGCCGTGACAGTCGATGCCCGCCTCGAAGACGCGGCAAATGCGCGTCGGCGCACAACCGGCGAACACGATGTGCTCGTGCCGCTGCGCACGGAGGGAAGCAAGGCACCGATCTTCCTGGTCGGCGGTGCAGGCGTCGGTGCGATGGCATTCCTCGAGCTCGTCAGACACATCGACGACGACCGCCCGGTGTATGCGCTGCAGGCGCACGGCCGCGGCAAGCGCGGCCGCCCGGACCGCACGATTCGGCGAACCGCGACGCGCTACGTCGACGCTGTTCGCACAGTCCAGCCCGAGGGCCCGTTCCATCTGGTCGGCCACTCGCTCGGTGGCTGGATTGCCATCGCGATGGCGGAGGAGATCCGCGACTCCGGCCTCGGATCTCCCCACCTGCTGCTCCTCGACACGCGGCTGTTTCGGCATCTGCTGGACAGGTTGCCCGGCGGCGCCGAGGTTCCGGCTGCTCCGCCGGCTCGAACGCGCGAAGAAGCGGGCTTCCACCTCGGCCGCATCGGCACCGCTGCCCTCTGGCTACGGATGCGGTTCGCCGGGTTGCTGCGGTACCCGACGACGATGGAATGGTTGGTCTTCGCAAGCATCGGGTACGTGGCGTTGAACAAGCATGTTCCGACACCGTGGTCGGGTTCGATGACCGTGGTTCGCACAGCAGAGAACGTGAAAGATCTCAGGTCGTGGCAGACGGTCGGTAGTGGTGAGCTGACCTTCGTCGACATCTCCGGAGATCACATCGACATGTTGCGGGAACCGATGGCCGAGCAGTTGGCCGAGACGATCGCCAACACCTTCGACGGTGCAGGCCTCGCACGCTGACCGAGGGTCTGTCGCAGTGTCGGCTCAGCTTGTACGTTTGTGCCAACGGCTCACTGAGCCACGCGACGATCCGGGAATCACACGACGAGGAGGTCGACCATGAGTTCATCGTACGAATTGCAGTCGGTAGAACTACACAAGGACGTCCTGCGATACGTGGACATCGGCGACGGCCCACCCGTGATTCTGGTGCACGGCCTGCTCGGATCGCATCAGTCCTGGGGCACGCAGCTGGAACGTCTGTCGCACAGGTATCGGGTCATCGCACCCGATCTGTTCGGACACGGTGAGTCCGACAAGCCGACCGGCGACTACTCGCTGAGTTCGCACGCGGCCACCATTCGCGACCTGATGGACCACCTGAACATCGACTCTGCACCGATGGTCGGTCACTCTCTCGGCGGCGGCATCGTCATGCAGCTGACGTATCTCTTTCCCGAGCGAGTCGATCGCCTTGCCCTGGTCAGCAGTGGTGGCCTGGGTCCGGAGGTGAGTTTGGTGCTCAAGGCCGCGACGCTACCCGGCAGTGAGCTGGTGTTGCCGCTGCTCGCATCGGACTGGTTCCGTAGGAATACCGAAAGTGCGCTGGCGCAGTTGGGCAAATGGGGTCTGCCGGTCGAGCCGGGACCAAGCATGGCCGAGACCTGGCGGTCGTTCCGGTCGGTCGCAGACCGCTCCACCCGCGGCGCGTTTCTGGCGTCGACGCGAGCCGTGGTGGGCCCGCGTGGTCAGACCGTCAGCGCCAAACAACATTTCGAGAAGTTCGAGTCGATTCCGTCGCTGCTCGTCTGGGGCGGCAAGGACCGGATGATTCCCGCCAAGCACGCCGACAACATTCGACGCGAGGTTCCCAACAGTCGCGTCGAGATCTTTCCCGACGCCGGCCACTTTCCCCAGCTGGACGAGCCGGACTTCTTCTTCCGACTGCTCGACGAATTCCTGGACTCCAACCCGACCGAGAAGAGCGCGCCTGCGGCGATCACCCCGGCGGCTGTTCCGCTGCAGCACCCGTGAGCGTGACCCCGATGTTCCCGCTCGGCAGCGTGCTGCTCCCCGGCGAACGCCTACCACTGCACATCTTCGAGCCGCGCTACCAGGCTCTGGTGCACGACTGCCTGAAGCAGGACGATCCGAGCTTCGGCGTGGTACTCATCGCGCGTGGTCACGAGGCCGGCGGCGGCGACGTCCGGCATGATGTGGCCACGACCGCACACATCATCGGTCACGAGTCCATCGGCGACGGCCGATATCTACTCGAATGCGTCGGCGGTGAACGGATCAGGATCGACGCCTGGCTGCCGGACGACCCGTACCCACTGGCCGACGTTCGAGCGTGGCCGGACGAAGAGACCGCCGCGGTGATCGCCGACACCGAATTCGACGCGACCTGGGCGCGGGTCGAGGATCTCTACGAGCTGATCGGCCGACTCGAATCGACGGAAAGCATTGCCACACCCGGTGTTCCGGACTTCCTGGGCCTGCCGATCTCGGCCGCCGAGAAGATCTGGTCGCTGGTAGCTCTGATTCCGATGGGTCAGTCCGATCGACTCGACATCCTCTCTGCGCCCGACGCCAGAGCACGCATGACCGCTCTCGACGACGCCATCGAAAATGTCACCGCCGTCGTGCAATTCAGACTGCAGCCCTGATCCGCGAACACCTCGGCAACACAGACAAGTCAGGCCCGACATCATCGATGTCGGGCCTGACTTGCGTAGTAGCGGGGACAGGATTTGAACCTGCGACCTCTGGGTTATGAGCCCAGCGAGCTACCGAGCTGCTCCACCCCGCGTCGGGTATTCACCACGCTACATGCCATCTCGGCAGTCTCCCAATCGCCAGGTCAGCCGCACGCTCTACGGTTCTGAAGTATGCCAACCGCACTTTCTCCCGTCCTGACTTTTCCGCACGAGGCCGTCGCGCAGATCACCCTGAGCAACCCGCCGGTCAACGCGCTGACCCGTCCGGCGACGCGGCGACTGCGCGCCGTCCTTCTCGAGCTGGCCGACGACGCCGCGGTTCGGGCAGTCGTTCTCACCGGCGACCGGGTGTTCAGTGCCGGCTCGGACATATCCGAGATGCCCGAGATGCAGGACGGCGGTGACGTGCTCGCCCGCAAGAGCATTCTCGAGAACGCCACCCTCGAGTTGCTGGACGATCTGCCGCTGCCCACGGTCGCGGCAATCGACGGATTCGCGTTGGGCGGCGGCCTCGAGCTGGCGCTGTGCTGCGACCTCGTCGTCGCCGACGAGGGGGCTCGACTGGGACTCCCAGAGATCGACCTCGGTGTGATCCCCAGCAGCGGCGGGTCCATGCGTGCGCTGCGGCGGGTCGGTCAGGCACGCGCCGCCGAACTGGTGTTGCTCGGCGAGCCCGTCTCGGCCGAGACTGCTCTGGAGTGGGGCCTGATCAATCGGGTCGCTCCGCGCGGACAGTCCTTGTCGGTGGCACTGGGCTTGGCGCAGGCGCTGGCGCGAAAATCCCGCTCTGCTGTTCGGGCGAACAAGCGCGCCCTCGCTCTCACGTTCGGCGAGTCCCCGGGCCTGCCGGCACGACGGTCATTGCCGGTGTTCGAGGAGGCGTTCGAGTCGGCCGACGGCAAGGAGGGCGTACGCGCCTTTCTCGCCAAGGAATCACCCGAGTTCGGATAGGCGGCGCTTGACCAGAATCGTTGCGCCGGTGACGATCTCCCATCCGATGATGGTGTAGACCGAGATGCGCTCGAATGTTCCGCCGCCGAGGATTCCCGTGTCCGCGAGAAACAGGGCCAGCCCCACCAGGCCGGCCACTCCTGCAGTCGCACTGCCCACGGTGTACCAGCGCGGCGCACCGAGGCGGCCGCCGTATCGGCCTGCGGCCAGCAGTACCAGGTTGCCGCCGACGATCGCCATGCCTGCACCCACCGCATGGGGCGTCGATGCCCCGTCGACCGAGGCGTGAGCGAGCCCGACGACGATGCTGCCGACACCGTGCACAACGGAGGTACCGGCCACGATCCACCGCGCGCGGCCCTCGAAGAGCACCGACAGTCCCAGCCCCGCCAGGACGAACAACGTGCCGTCGACGACGAAGCCGGTGTTCATCACCGCGTGCAGCGGCGAGATGTCGGGGATTCCGAGGTCGCTGATGTTGTTGCGGGCGTAGCTGTACGGCCGGTCCGTCCAACCGAGCGCGGCGACGGCTTCGGCGGCCAGATAGGTCACCCCGCCGACGAGGAAGGCTCCGGCTGCCAGGACGGTAGTTCTCTTCACGACTGCATGACCCATCTCGAGAACCCGAATACACCCGGCGTGTACCGATTGGTACAGTACCGGCTCATGAGCGATCGCCACGACGTGGTGCCGGTACTCGCAGGGGTGTTCCGCGACCACGGTTTCGACGGGTCGACCCTCGCGGTCATCAGCAAACAGACCGGCCTGGGGAAAGGCAGCCTCTACCACTACTTTCCGCGGGGAAAGCAGGAGATGGCCGAGGCCGTCCTCGACGACGTCGAGCAGTGGTTCCACCACAACGTGTTCGAGCCGTTGCGACACGGCACCGATGCCGCGTCGACCACCCGCGAGATGTTCGAGCAGACCGCGCGATACTTCCGGTCCAATCGCCTGGTGTGCCTGTTCGGAGCGTTCACACTCGGTCTCGAACGTGCTGTGTTCTCGGGCCGCGTCACAGCGCATTTCACCCACTGGATCGACGCCCTCACTCCGGTACTGCGCCGTCTGGGACACGGCGAATCGGCAGCCGAACTGGCCGAGGAGATCGTGGCCGGCATTCAGGGCGCGCTGGTGCTCTCACGCGCCTCCGACGATGCAACGCGGTTCGATCGACTGTTGGCGCGCCTGGAAGCCACGGCCGCGCGTGTACCTGCAGGGGCGCACGTATGACCCCCAATCCCTTGACACCCAAGCCTGCACCCGAGCTGAAGACTTTCGGGGTACGAGAACTGCTGCGACTCATCGTCATCGGCTCGGTCTTGGCGTATTTCCAATTCGTCGCGATCGGCCGTTGGGTACGCGCGCCACGGCGGGGGTGGCCGCTGCACGCCTCGGAGGCCGTCGTCGACGCCTTCTTCGTTCTCGGACCCACCTTCGTCAAGGTCGGGCAGTTGATGGGGTCCTCGCCCGGGCTGTTTCCGAAGGTCCTCGCCGACACCTGCCTGCGCTGCCTCGACGAGGTGCCACCGTTCCCCGGATCGCAGGCGCGCGCGGTGATCGAGGCCGATCTGGGCCGCGGAATCGACGACCTGTTCTCCTCGTTCGACGACGTGCCGCTCTCGTCCGCCTCGGTCGCTCAGGTGCATCTGTGCGTGCGCCGCGACAACGGCCGTGAAGTGGTCATGAAGGTGCAGCGGCGAGGCATCTACCACCGCATGAAGATCGACCTGCGTATCGCGTACCTCATCGCCCGCGGACTCGAGAAGTTCATTCCGTTCTTCGCCACGGCCAACGCGTCGGCGATCATCGTCGACCTGCACGCTGCCACCTTCACCGAACTCGACAGCGCTGTGGAAGCCAAGCGTCAGGACAGCTTTCGCGCGGCCATCGGCACGTTCGGCGACAACGCCCACGTCACCGCGCCCGAGGTGTTTCTCGACTACTGCGGCGGGCGCGTCATCTGTATGGAGCGCATGCACGGCTCCCCACTCGACCGCTACGAGCCGGGAGAGCAGTCCGAGCTCATCGTCCGCCGCGCCGCCAAGGTCTGGATGGAAGCCCTTGTACTGCACGGTCTCTTCCACGGCGACGTACATGCGGGCAACGTGTGGGTCCTCGACGACGGCAGGGTGGCGTTCCTCGACTTCGGAGTCATGGGCGAGGTGGACGAGCAGTGGCGCGCGCTGCTGCTCGATCTGTTTCACGCCACCGTGATCGATGGCGACTTCACCCGGCTCGCGGGTACCGTCAAGCGGCTGGGAATCGTTGCACCGCAAATGGGTTCGGACGTCGAGGTCGGCGCGATCCTACAGTCGGTGTTCGCTCCGATGCTCTCGGCAACCCTCGCGCATTTCAGCCTGGCGGACTTCATTCGAGCGCTGGTGGGCATGGGCAAGCAGTACAAGACGTCGAGCCCGGAGGAATTGATCCTGGTGGCCAAGCAGCTCGGCTACTTCGAGAGATACGCCATCGAACTCGCTCCGAACTGGGCGCTCGGAACCGATCCGTTCGTGTTCAAGAACGTCTTCCCCGCCGAGATCGCGGCACTGGCCGAGGCGAGAGGCGTCGAGCTGCCGGAATGACTCGGGCGTCGACGCCCGGCAGCTCGACGGCACATCACCGCGTGAAGTCGAGCACCACTTTGCCTGCCGCAGTGCGGTTCTCCAGCGACGCGATGGCGGCAGCCGCATCGGCAGCCGGGAAGACCGACGGCTCCGGCGCGCTGAGCGATCCGTCGGCGAGGAGCGGTTCGATCTCGGCCCACTGGGTGGCGAGGTAGCCCGGGCGCGTCATCCACCACGCACCCCAACCGACGCCGA
The DNA here is from genome assembly GCF_033142445.1 of Rhodococcus sp. IEGM 1330. Taxonomy (NCBI): domain Bacteria; kingdom Bacillati; phylum Actinomycetota; class Actinomycetes; order Mycobacteriales; family Nocardiaceae; genus Rhodococcus; species Rhodococcus sp. IEGM 1330. The sequence goes on along the minus strand of NZ_JAWLSB010000015.1, from coordinate 30,057 downwards.
CGACGTCGACGTTGTTGAGCAGCAATCGGTTGACCTTGACCGTCGGGATCTCTCCACCGGTGAAGCCTAGCACCAGAATTCGGCCCGACGGCGCGAGCGAGCGAATGCTGTCGGTGAACCGGTCACCACCCACCGGATCGACGACGACGTCGACGCCACGGCCGCCGGTCAGTTCCTTGACCGCGTCCTTCCACCCGTCGACGAGCACCACATCGGTTGCTCCGGCGGATCGCGCGACATCGGCCTTGGCCTCCGAGCTCACGACGGCGATGACGCGAGATGCGCCGAGTACCGGAGCCATTCGCAGCGCGGAGGTTCCGATGCCCCCTGCTGCGCCGTGCACCAGAACCGTCTCGCCCGGTGCCAACCGGCCACGTTCCCGGAGAGCGAAGTGCACCGTCAGGTCGTTGAACAACAGCCCTGCCCCTGCGGAGAGGGACACCGACTCGGGCAGCGCGAACACCGTGTCCGGGGATACGACGGCGACCTCGGCCATACCGTCGCTCAGTCCCGTCAGGGCGGCTACTCGATCACCTGCAGAGAAGCCGGACTCCGGCGGTGCCGACCGAACGATGCCGGCGATCTCGCTGCCGGGTACGAACGGCAACTCGGGCTTGTACTGGTAGAGCCCGCGGGTGAGCAACGCGTCGGGAAAGGCGACGCCCGCGGCATGGACCTCGATGACCACCGACCCGTCGCGCGCAGCAGGCTCGTCGACGTCCACGACGGTCACCGAATCGGGGCCGTCGAGGCTGGAGATCTGTACCGCGCGCATGAGTTGTCCTCTCGGTCGGGATCGTTCCCTGCCCGCCACCGTACAAAACTGCGGAACGCACCGTGGTTACCGGCATGCCGTACTGGCATGTGCTCCAATCGAGGGATGAACACCACTCCCCTCACCGTCGTTCGGCCCGACGGTGATGCCCGCGGCGGCGTCATCGTCATCCAGGAGGCCTTCGGGGTCACCGACCACATCGTCGACGTTTGCAACCGCATCGCAGCCGCCGGATGGGTCGCAGTCGCACCGCACCTGTTCCACCGGCAGGACGGCGTCACCGTGCTCGACTACTCGGACATGGATTCGGCCATGGCGGCCATCGGGAAACTCGAGGCGGACGAGGTGGACTCCGACGTGGACGCAGCGGCAAGCGCACTCGCCGAACTGGGATTCGAGCCTTCGTCCATCGCGATCGTCGGCTTCTGTATGGGCGGCACCGTCGCGTTCCAGACCGCTGTCCGACGCCCCCTCGGTGCGGCAGCGACGTTCTACGGCGGCGGAATCACGAAGGGACGCTTCGGCTATCCCGCAATGGCCTCGGTGGGCGACGCTCTCCAGACGCCATGGCACGGATTCTTCGGAGACCTCGACGAGGGCATCCCGTTCCAGGACGTCGAGACGCTACGCGAGATCACCGCGACCGCGCCGGTCGACTCCGAGATCACCCGCTACGCCCACGGCAAGCACGGATTCCACTGCGACGACCGCCCTGCGGTGTTCGACGCCGACGCCGCCGCCGACGCCTGGGGCAAGACTCTCGAGTGGTTCGACGCCCATGTCGCACGCTGAGCCGCCGCGCTCCGACGCCGAACTCGTCGACGAGACGGAACGGATCGTCGCCTTCTGGACCGAGCTGTCGCTGCCCGGACTGTTCGACGTCCACTCGCACTTCATGCCGAAGAACGTGATGGACAAGGTGTGGAGCTACTTCGACAGCGCAGGTCCGCTGACCGGCAGCGTCTGGCCCATCTCGTACCGATTCGCCGAAGACGAACGGCTGCAGGTCATTCGAGGATTCGGGGTACGGCACTTCACCTCGATGATCTACCCACACAAGCCGTCGATGGCTGCCTGGCTGAACTCCTGGGGAGCCGATTTCGCGGCGCGCACGCCCGATTGCCTACACACGGCGACGTTCTTCCCCGAGGAAGGCGCGGCCGACTACGTCGAGCAGGCGGTGGCCAACGGAACCCGAATCTTCAAGTCTCACATCCAGGTCGGAAACTACTCCCCGAACGATCCTCTGCTCGACGGCGTCTGGGGCACGATCTCCGACGCACAGATACCGGTGGTGATCCACTGCGGCTCCGGTCCTGCACCCGGTGCCTACACCGGTCCCGAGCAGATTGCCGATCTGCTGCAACGCTTTCCGAAGCTTCCGTTGATCATCGCGCACATGGGCATGCCCGAGTACGTCGACTTCCTCGACCTGGCCGATCGCTACGAGAAGGTGCGCTTGGACACCACGATGGCATTCACCGACTTCACCGAGGCGGGCGCACCGTTTCCGAGACACGAGTTGCCACGACTGCTCGATCTGCAGAGTCGCATTCTGTTCGGCAGCGACTTCCCGAACATCCCGTACCCGTATCTACATGCCCTGCAGGCAGTGAGCCGACTCGACCTCGGCGACGACTGGGTTCGTGCCGTCTGTTGGGGAAACGGCGCTGCGCTGTTCGGCTAGAGAGGTTCTCTAGACCCAGAACTCGGCGATGCGTTCCGCGATGGCATTGCCCTGTGCTCGTCCGGCCACGGCTGCAGCCGATCGGACCGCGATGTCGGTGGCATCGGGTCCGATCGCGGCCGCCGAATCTGCATCGGGTGCAATCACTTCCACCTTCGAGCCACCCTTGACCAGTCGTTCTCGTTCGATGTCGAAGGGATCGTGTTCCAGGTCGAGTGCGCCTACCCTGAATACAAGCACCTTCTCGAAACCGACTGCCAGATCCGCGTTTTCGCTCGCGCGGATACCTCCGTCGACGTAACGATGATCGCCGATCGTGACCGGGGGCCACATTCCCGGGATGGCGCAGCTGGCGGCCACCGCGTCGACCAGTTGAACGCCCGAGCCACGATCGAGAACTCGATGCCGGCCCGTCAGCGCGTCGACGGTGACGATCCGCAGATCGCGTCTCGGCCACGAGTGCGACGGCAGCCGTCGTTCGATGATGGCCCTGCGCTCACGCTCGGTGATCGTCGAGGCCGCCAGCGCCTCGGTGCCGATGCGCCTGCGAGTGTCGATGGCACTGCCGTCCGAGTTCTGAGCCGCCCGAGCCAACATGGAGACCAGTTCGTCGATGGTCGCCTCGGCATGCGGTTCGTGGTCCTGCTTCGCTTCGTCTGCTTGACGCTCGAACAACTCGGCCAACGCGGTTCCGCTCGAGATCTGCGCTGCCACCGAGGAGCCTGCCGACGTTCCCAGCAGCATCTCGGCATCGGTGACGTCGGCTCCGGATTCTGCCAATCCCAGTAGGACACCCGTCTGCCACGCAATACCTGCGACTCCGCCGCCGCCCAATACGAGTGCTCGCCTGGTCATGGTCGTACCCCCTTCTTCGAAAAGATCCGTCAGGAACTTACAGCGCCGGTGTGTACACGTGGACGCAGCCAATCGACGAGGTCGTCGAGTACGCGCTCCTTCTCCGGTTCGTTGAACACTTCGTGGAACAGCCCGTCGTACGTTTTCAGGGTCAGGTCGTCGGATCCGGCGAGTTCGGCGATGAGTTCGCTGCCCGAGACATCGGCCAATCCGTCTGCTGTCCCGTGCTGGAGCAGCACGGGAATCTTCAGCGAGGGCAACCGCGCGGGGAAGGTCTCCCCGACGCCGAGCATCGCTGCGGCCAGGCCCGCCGGAACGGTGCCGTGGTAGCCCAGCGGATCGGCGACGTAGGCGTCGACGACCCTCTTGTCGCGCGAGACGAGCTTGGGGTCGAGTTTCAGTACGGGAATTGCCGGTAGGAAACGTCCGAGGATCTTACCCACCGCCACCAGGGCTTTCGGCTGTCCCACGCTGGGAGCCACTGCAGGACCGGACAGCATCAGACCGTCGAGGTCGCCCTGATGGTCGAGTGCGTACGACAGTGCGATGGCCCCGCCCATGCTGTGGCCGAGCAGGAAGGTGCGCTGATTCGGATGCTCAGCGGCTGCGATGCCGAACAGCGTGTGCAGGTCGTCGGTGAAGTCGGACCACTTCTCCAGCGACACCCGTTTGCCACCGGACCGCCCGTGTCCGCGATGGTCGGGCGCGTAGACGACGAGGCCGAGCGAGCCCAGCCGTTCGATGACGTGCCGGTACCGGCCGGCGTGCTCGGCCAGGCCGTGGGCCAGCACGACAATCCCGGTCGACGTGGTCTCGGGGGTCCAGACGTCGTAGACGATTCGGGTTCCGTGAACTCCGACGAACGACGACTCGACATGCTTCATTCGGTCACCGTACAAGGGCAGTGGGGCGTTCGACGGCCCATCGGAGAACCTACAAATATTTGGTTGGGTAACTATCCTGGTGGGACGGGCGATGTAGTTGTGACACGCCACTACCGAATGTCCTCGTCCCTCGGGGCACGGCACCGAACAGGAGTGAAGAATCCAGAATGCGTGATGAGTCCGCCACGAGCACGTCGCTGCGGTGGCGCGACCCGAAGCGCTACCTGTGGCCGCTGGGGTTGATCATTCCCCTGAGCCCGTTCCTGGCCTGGGGTCTGGTATCACTCCTCGGCCCCGGGGCGTTCTGGACCCTCGGCCTGATGATCATGGGCATCGCCCTACCACTGGTGGACAAGTTCGCCGGACTGGACCGCACCAATCCCCCGGACGAGGCGATCGCCGCGCTGGAGAACGATCGGTACTACCGCTGGTGCGTCTACCTGTTCCTGCCGCTGCAATATGCGGGGCTCGTCGCCGCCTGTTATCTGTGGGCGCACGGGCCGCTGGGAGTTCCCGAGCGAATCGGCCTCGCGATCACCGTGGGTATCGTCGGTGGCGTCGGCATCAATGCCGCCCACGAACTGGGTCACAAGCGCGAGCTCCGCGAGCGTTGGCTCTCCAAGGTGACGCTGGCGCAGACGCTCTACGGCCACTTCTACGTCGAGCACAACCACGGCCATCACCTGCGCGTGGCGACCCCGGACGACCCGGCGTCGGCCAAATTCGGCGAGTCGTTCTGGAAGTTTCTGCCGCGCACGATCGTCCACGGTCTGCGCTCGGCCTGGGAGCTCGAGTCCCGACGCCTCGCGCGGCAGGGCATGTCGAGGTGGACCCACAAGAATCACCTGTTCAACGCCGGTGCCATGAGTGTGTCGCTGTTCGGCGTACTGATCGCCGTCTTCGGCACGGTGATCGTGCCGTATCTGCTGGTCCAGGCGGCCATCGCCATCGTCCTGTACGAGGCGGCCAACTACCTCGAGCACTACGGATTGCTGCGACAGAAGCGCCGCAGCGGTCGATACGGAAAGCCGACCCACCGGGACAGCTGGAACAGCGATCACCTCTGGAGCAACCTGTTCCTCTACCATCTGCAACGTCACAGCGATCATCATGCGAATCCGGTGCGCCGATACCAGGCACTGCGCACCGTCGACGAGTCCCCACAACTACCGGCCGGCTACGCGGTGATGATCTTCTGCGCGCTGGTTCCGCCGCTGTGGCGCAAGGTCATGGATCAGCGTCTGATCGACTTCTACGACGGTGACCCGGAGCTCGTCAACGTCGACCGCTCCGACCCCAAGGCTGTGCGCAAGCTCGAGCAGCTGTGCGTCGAGCGGGACCGGGCACACTAGGCGGCCGTCAGACCGCCGCAGGTTCGTCGGTCTGCGCCCGCAGGTAGCGGCCGAAGTGCGGCACTGTGAAGGCGATGGTTCCTCGCTCGGCCGAGTAGATCAGGCCCTTCTTGATGAGTCCGTCCCGCGCCGGAGACAGCGACGCCGGCTTGCGCCCCAGCTCGGTCGCCACGGCAGAGGTCGGCACCGAGCCGTCGTCCACCGACAGTTCGGCCATCGCACGCATGTATTCGCGCTCGGCAGGCGTCGCGCGTTCGTAGCGAGAACCGAAGAATCCGACGGCCAGTTCCTCTTCCGCCGTCGGGGCTGCGACGCGCACGTCCTCGACGGTGATCGGGGTGTCGGCCGCGAGATCCCACGTCGCCTTGCCGTACGCCTGCACGAAGTACGGGTAACCGTCGGCGGCCGCATACAGCGCGTCGAGCGCGTCGGGGGTGAACTCGACGTCCTCGCGATCGGCCGGGGCGATCAGAGCCAGGTCGGCCGCGGCTCGTTCGAGTCGGCCGATCCGGTGGTAGCTGAAGAGTCGCTCGGAGTAGCTCTTGGACGCCGACAGCACGGCAGGTAGGTGCGGCAGTCCGGCCCCGACGATGATCAGCGGCGCGGTGTCCTGACTGAGCTCGTGGCAGGCGGCACACAGCGCGGAGATGTCCGCGGGTCCCAGATCCTGCATCTCGTCGATGAAGATGGCGATCCCCACGCCCACGTCGCCGGCCAGCGCGGAGGCGTCGAGCAGCAGTTCCACGAGGTCGATCTCGATGTCGCCGGAGTCGGCGCGGCCGGTCTTCGCCGGGACGTCGATGCCCGGTTGCCACCGCTCCCGCATGCCCTTGTCGGCCGTGGAGCGCAGAGCGAAGGCCTTGAGCACGCCGAGGAACTCGTCGACGCGTTCGGGATCGCGATGCGAGGCCGCGATGCCGCGGACCGCCATGTGCAGCGCCGACGACAGTGGTCGACGCAGTTCCTGGTCCGGCCGTGCCTCGATCTTGCCGGTGCCCCATCCGCGGGCGATGGCTGCGGATCGGAGGTGGTTGAGCAATACCGTCTTCCCGACGCCTCGCAGCCCGGTGAGTACGACGCTGCGTTCCGGTCGGCCGCGGGTGATGCGTTCGAGCACGACGTCGAAGGCGTCGAGCTGCTTCTTTCGGCCTGCGAGCTCGGGTGGGCGCTGGCCGGCGCCGGGAGCGTAGGGGTTACGCACGGGGTCCATGGGGCCAAAGTTACAACGAGTCGTGCGATATATGCGGACATCTAGTTCGTGTCCTAGAGATCTGTATTCACTCGATACTTGCGCCGCAGCCCACGTCGCCGCTAGGTTCGGAGGCGTGAAGCGCATTCTCGTAGTACGCCGCCGTAGCGGGGTCTGATTCGGACCGACCCCTCGCTGCGGGTCGTCGTGCTCTCTCGGTCCTCCCTTCACATTCGGAAGACCACCCTCATGAATTCACTTGCTTCCACTTTCGCCACAGATCCTTTCCATGCCCGCTTCGGCTGTGCCCTGCCGCGCACGATGCGCGACGAGATCACCTGGCAACACATGTCGTGGGCGAATTTCACCGACCGCTTCTCGCCCGCCACCGGACCTCTTCGGCTCGGATCGTGGACTGGGACGAAGACGAGCGGCGGAAAGATCGAGTTCGACGCCACCTTCGGTATCGGTGACACGATCATCGCTTGTGCCGCAACGACATACGGGCCGATCGAGGCGTTGACGTCGATGCTCCACGACGCCGGATTCCGCATCGAAATCCTCTCGTTCCACCAGCAGATCATCGGCGACGAGACCGCCACCTTCGTCCTGGCCGAGAACGACGGTCGCCGCGAATGGTCGATGGCCATCGAGGCCGACGCAACCCTGTCGGCCGTCCGGGCCGTCATCGCCGGAGCGAACATTCTGCATCGGTAGCGCTTTCTTCGCCTGTCTAGCACTTGCTCAATACAGGCGAAGATCTCGCTAGGGCATCTCGATTGTCTCGGCTCGGTGGATTTCGGCCACTGCGCGCCGCAGGTAGGTGTCGGCCCGGCTGCGGCGCACAGCAAGTAGATCCGCGACCACCAACAATGCATGCGCTGGACGGGGCCTCGAGCGCGACTGTTCTTCGACGTCCGAGACACCGAGGGCTCCGGTGAGCACCTCGACGAACCCGGCGATGTCCAGATTCGGCAGCCAGTCCGCGCCTCGCACGGTGCGGCCGAGCACCTCCTGGACGTTCTCGCCGGTCAATCCATCGCTATATACCTCTTCGAGCAACGTGCGTACCATTTCGGCATGCACGTGACCGGCTTGCGCCGAGTCCGAGCGGCCCAGTAGTTCGACGGCGTCGTCGAACGCGATCGGATCCCGCGCCGCAACAGCGGCCAGGGCATCGTTCGTGGCATCGGCGATCCGGCGAACCTCGGCCGGCCACTCGGCAGGCCACGTGACGGGGACGGTGCTCGGGGGAACAGCCGCTGGGGAGGGGTCGGTCATCGCAGCAGTGTCTCATCCGCGACCGACACGGTTCCTTTTACGTGTAACTGATGTTTATACTAAAACGCGCTCTGTGGCATCGGCCACACGTGCGAATGTGGAGGAGGTGGACTCGATGAGCCAACGGAAGACCGTCGCATCGGATCCCGGCGAAGTGATGCTGCAAGCCAGGAACGTCAAGTTCGACTGGAGTGATCTGCCGATGCACTGGGTGCCGGGCGATCCGTACACCACGCACGTTCTCAACGTGCTGCACCTGATCCTTCCGGCCGGCGAGCACTGGTTCGTCGACACCTTCAAAGAAGCGCTGCCCTACATCGACGACGAGAAGCTCCGCGACGACGTCATCGGCTTCATCGGCCAGGAAGCCGTCCATGCCGAGGCCCACACCGGGGTACTCGTGCACCTCCGTGCCAACGGGCTAGACCCCACACCGTTCACCGACCAGATGGAGTGGACCTTCGGCAAGGTGCTCGGATCCGATTCGGTGACGAGCCTGCGGTCCAAGAACAATCTGGTCGAGCGCCTGGCCCTGATCGCCGCGATCGAACACGTGACGGCATTCCTCGGCGACTGGGTACTCAACGCCGACGGCCTCGATCGTGCAGGCATCCACCCCACCATGCTCGATCTACTGCGCTGGCACGGTGCCGAAGAGGTCGAGCACCGCTCGGTCGCCTACGACACGTTGCGGTACTTCGACAAGCGCGAGGTTCGTCGGCTGCGCACGTTCGTCGTGGTCGTGCCGTTGATGGGATACATCTGGATGCGCGGAATCATCTTCCTGATGAAAAACGACCCGGAGCTCCAGACCGCGCCGAAGTCCGTCCGTAAGCCTCGTTCTGCGCTGTGGAGAAAATCGGTCCGCCGTGGCACCTTGCCTGCGCTGACGCACGTCGGTCGCAGCATGTCGCGCTACCTCAAGAAGTCCTACCACCCCAGCCAGGAGGGCTCCACCGCGCAGGCCGTCCGGTACCTCGCGTCCTCTCCTGCCGCGCAGGCCGCGACGCGGTGAAACTCACTTCACGACGCGTCCCTCGACTGCTCCCGAAGGATGCGCCGCCCGACCTGCGCGGACGAGCACGTCCCGATCGCTCGATGCAGCTGCTCGGTACGTTCCTCAACGGGTACATGCACGCCGCAGCCCGTGCGGAGTACGACGACGCCGTCGCCGGCCACAATCCCGACTCCGCATTGACGCTGGTCGTCACCGATCGGGAGATCGTCGCCGAGGACAACGATGTCGCCGCCCTCACCCTCGCATCGCCGACGGGCGAGCAGTTGCCGATCTGGCATCCCGGCTGTCACCTCGATCTGCACCTGCCCTCGGGCCGTCGCCGGCAGTACTCGTTGTGCGGCAACCCCTCCGACCGAAGCTCCTATCGCATCGCAGTGCGCCGAATCCCCACCGGCGCAGGTGGATCCATCGAGATGCACGGCCTCGAGCCAGGCACCGAGGTCACCGTCCGCGGCCCTCGCAACGGGTTCCCTTTCGTCGGTGAGGGCAGCGCCCTGTTCATCGCGGGTGGTATCGGTATCACTCCCATCATCGCGATGGTCCGTGCCGCAAGGATTCTCGGCATGGACTGGCAATTCGTGTACTGCGGTCGCTCCCGCGACACGATGCCCTTTCTCGACGAGATCGAGAGCTGGGAATCAGATCGCGTGTTCATCCGTACCGACGACGTACACGGGTACCCGACCGAAGGTGAGCTTGTCGAGCGTGCACCGGCCGGCGGTGCCGTCTATTGCTGCGGACCTACCCCTATGCTCGACGCCGTCCGCCGCGACTTTGGCCAATGCCCCTCCACCGCACTGCATTTCGAGCGCTTCGGCCCGCCGCCGATTCTCGACGGCACGCCCTTCGAGGTGCAGCTGATCAGCAACGGAGCTGTACTCGACGTTGCCGCCGACGCCTCCGTGCTGACGGCGGTAAAGCAGCAGAAACCCAACATCGCTTACTCGTGCCAGCAGGGCTTCTGTGGCACCTGCAAGGTTCGCGTGCTTTCGGGCGAACCCGAGCACCTCGAAACACGGTTGACGCCGGAGGAGCAACGCGATCACATGCTCATCTGCGTCTCCCGCGCACGCAGCGGTCGCCTCGTACTCGATCTATAGAACGGAAAAACTGTTGAGCAGCAACGCGGTTCGCACGACGGTCGTCAACGAGGGAATCCGCCTCGCGGTATTCGAGAGCGGTAACCCGGACGGTGACCCCATCGTCCTCGTGCACGGTTGGCCCGATACTCACGAGCTGTGGAGCCACATCGTGCCGCAACTCGAAGACCGCTTCCGAGTGATCAGTTACGACTCCCGCGGTGCAGGCGACAGCTCGGTACCCGCCGAGCAGTCGGCGTACAAGCTGGCGCGGCTCGCCTCGGATTTCTATGCTGTCGCCGACGCCGTGAGCCCTGACGCTCCAGTACACGTACTGGCTCACGACTGGGGTGCCGTCGAGGTATGGGAGGCCGCTGCTCAGCCCCGGGCGAAGGACCGAATTCGTTCGTACACATCGATTTCCGGGCCGAACCTCGATCACCTCGGCAAGTGGTCGCAGTCACGGCTTCGTCGTCCCACATCGACCGGCATCAAGCAGGTCCTCGCCCAGGTGCGAGCTTCCTGGTACACCGTCACCTTCCACATCCCCGGGCTGTCCACGCTGCGGATCAAGCGGCAGTTCGCCAAGGGTTGGCCTGCGTTCCTCGAAGAGTTCTCGGGAGTCGACCCGAAGCTCGTCACCCAGAACCCCACGCTGTGGGCAGATGCAACCAACGGCACCAATCTGTACCGCGCGAACATCATTCCGCACCTGGGCAATCCACGCGACCGCTACATCGACATCCCGGTGCACCTCATCGTCAACACCGAGGACGTCGCAGTGCGGCCGTACCACTACGACGACACCGGCAAGTGGGTGAAAGACCTGACCCGCAACGACATTCCGGCTGGACACTGGTCACCGATCTCCCATGCCGACGACATCGCTCGATTGACGAGGGAGTTCATCGACTCGGTCGAACGACGCTAGCCCCGATCACCCCGCCAGGTGCCCGCGCAGCGTCGACTCGGTGTACTCCGTCCGGAAGATACCGCGCTGCTGCAGGATCGGGACCACGTGGTCCACGAAGTCCCCGAGTGAGTCCGGGTAGCGCGGACACATCAGATTGAATCCGTCAGCACCGCGGCCGATCCATGAGTGCATCTCGTCGGCTATGGACTCCGGTGTGCCGATCATGGTGGCGTGGCCGCCGCCTGCCGCGAGGGTGCCGAGCAGTCCCCGCACGGTGGGGGCATCCTTCTCGACGATCCGCAGGATCGTTTCGTAGCGACCCTGCGGTCCCGTGAACTCGGCCGCCGGGGGCAGGGGCGGCACTGGAGCATCGAGTTCCCATGCAGCACAGTCCTGCCCGGTGAAGGTGGACAGCATCGCCAGCGACTGTGCGGTGGGCAGCAGCTCATCGAGTTCGGCCTTCTTGCGTCGGGCCTCGTCCATCGTCGAGCCGACGTACGTCACCAGCCCCGGCATGATCCCCACTGTCGCGCTGTCGCGACCGGCACTGTCGATACGAGACTTCACATCGCCGTAATAGCTCTGCGCTGCAACGAGATCGTAGGCGACGGCATAGATCGCCTCGGCGTACTTCGCGGCGAGATCACGCCCCGGACCCGATGCCCCGGCCTGGAACAGAACCGGCCTACCCTGCGGTGAACGCGGTACCGTCAACGGACCGTCGACCCGAAAGTGCTTGCCGTCGTGATCGATGGAGTGCACCTTGGCCGGATCGGCGTAGTGTCCGCTTCGATCGAGCGTCAACGCGTCGGTGTCCCACGAATCCCACAGCGCCAGAGCCGTATCGACGAACTCCTCGGCGCGCGCATAGCGTTCCTCACGAGCCGGGATGACGTCCATCCCGTGGTTGCGCGCTTCGGCGTCGAACATGGAGGTGACGACGTTCCAGCCGGCACGGCCGCCGCTGATGTGATCGAGCGACGCCAGCATTCGTGCAGCATGAAACGGGGTGTAGAACGTCGACGACACCGTGGTGACCAGACCGATGTGCGTGGTGGCCCTGGCCATGGCCGACAGCGCGGTGATCGGCTCGAGGAACCAGGTGCCGGCTCCGGCGGGGTCGCGCACCGAATGTCCGTCGGCGAAGAACACCGCATCGAACTTGCCCCGTTCGGCGAGCTGCGCGAGTTCCTCGTAGTACGAGATGTCGCCGAGATCCTCCACTCGCGAATCGGGATGACGCCACGCGGCGCTGTGGTGGCCGCAACCGTAGAGAAAAGCGTTGAGGTGCATGTCAGTTCTTGACCAGGCCGCCGTCGACGACGAGATTCTGGCCGGTCACCGACCGCGCCCACGGCGACGCGAAGAACAGCAGTGCGTCGGCGAATTCCTCGGGGGTGGTGACGCGTTGCAACGGGGTCGAGGCGGCGATGAACTCGAAGACCTCGGCCGGGGTAGCGGAGCTGGCGTCGGTGGTGCGGAGCAGTCCACCCGAGACCATGTTGACGGTGATGTTGTCCGCGCCCAGATCGGCGGCCAGGGTGCGTGTCAGTGAGAGCAGAGCCGCCTTGGAGGCCGTGTAGTCGTGGTACGGCACCACTGGATTCTGGAACAAGTTGGTGCCCACGTTGATGATTCGTCCGAATCCCGACTCGCGCATACCCGGCAGTGCAGCCTGGGTGGTGAGCAAGGCCGCGCGGACGCTGCCACGCAGCTGTGCGTCGAAACGCTCCCAGGTGATCGTGTCGGCTTTGGGCCGCGCATCTCCGTCGAACGAGAAATCGGCCAGCGCGTTGTTGACGACCGTGGTGATCGGGGTGCCGAAGTGTTCACGTGCAGTGCCGAACAGCCCGGCGACGGCCGACTCGTCGGTGACGTCACCCTGCACTGCGATCGCGTTCTCGCCCAGTCGGTCCGCCAGCGCTTCGGCGGCATCTTTGCTGTTGCGGTAATCGATCACCACACGTGCGCCCTGACCGGCGAACGCCGCGGCGATCGATGCCCCCAGCCCGCGTCCACCGCCGGTGACCAACACCGTCTGCTCGTCGAATTTCATGCGCCTCGCCTCTCGTCGGAGGTCGGGACCGTCACGAGAGGATAGGAATACCGAACGTCACGACATTCCCTTCGCTGGTCCTAACCAGATCAGGTTCGACGGGTGTGTTCTCAGCCCCTGGGGGCACCCCGTGTCGCGCTCGACTGTACCCACCGGCCTCGGTGGGCCGCTGCACTGCAGTCGATACGGTTCTCTAGCTCAGCTGATAGACACCCGAATAGATCGGTGACAAGTTACTGTGCCGCCATGGCCGAACGCGTCTACCTGGAGTATCGCCTCGACGAGAACGTCATCTTCGTTCTCGACCACCGCACGGTCGAGGCGTTCGACGCCGCCGTAAGGATCGCATCGGACGGGCACTGTCGGTGGCATGTCGATCACCTCGGCGTGGACGCGAAGGCGGCCAGTGCGCTCAGCTGACGATCGCCCAGCCGTGCGCGGGCACCGTGACACTGCCGCCGTCCAGGTGTGCCTCGCCGGCTATCACGTCGTTACCCTCGACCGCGTAGTGGATCGCGTCGTCGCCGAGATTCAGTGCCACAGTGATCGATTCGTCGTCGGCAAAAGCTCGGAAGACGAGTGCAGTGTTCGTCAGTTCCAAGGTCTGAGTGCGCGCGGAGTACAACCACGGGTTTCGACGCCGTACACCGATCAGCTCCTGATGAATACGGAAGACCGGCCAGCCATACGGCGCGAGATTTTCGGATGTCTCCGGGTACTCGGGACGCACCTCGTCGTCTCCGCCGACGCGATCTTCCTTGATGCCGCGGAACGCCTGCTCGTCGCCGTAGTAGATCATCGGCATCCCGCCCACGGTGAACAGAACCACCAACGCGTGCACCAGATGTCGCTCGTCCTCGATGACGCTGGCGATGCGATTGACGTCGTGATTTCCGACGAATGTGGCGGGCACGAAGGCGTCGAGCCACCCGTTGTGGCGCTCCAGACCATGGGAGAGCTCGAAGAAGTTCTTTTCGCTCAGACCGCTCCAGATCGCCTTCCACAACTCGTACTGGGTGACCGAATCCAGAGTGGAGGCCGAGACGATTCGGTCGTAGTCGCCGTGAATGACCTCGCCGAGAAAGTATGCGTCCGGATGCTTCTCCCGAACCTTCGGTAGTACCGCGGCCCAGAAGCGCGGCGACACCGCGTAGGCCGCGTCGAGCCGCCAGCCGTCGACGCCGCGTTCGAGCCAGTGCGAGAGCACGTCCACGACGTACTGCTGCACGTGCGGACTCTCGTGATCGAGTGCCACCAGTTCGTCGTGGCCCTCGAAGTTTCGATGCGTCGGCTCATCCCCGGACCAGTCGAGATGGAACCACTCGGCGGCCTCGGAGTCCGGACCTTCGGCCAAAGCCTGCTTGAACTTCGGAAAGCTTTGCGCCACATGGTTGAAGACACCATCGAACATCACCTTCAGGCCGCGCGAATGCGCCGCGGCGATCAGCGAATCGATGTCCTGGTCGGTACCGAGTCTGCCGTCGACGTGGTAGTAGTCGACAGTGTCGTAGCCATGCTTCTCGGACTCGAAGATCGGACCGAGGGCGATGCCCGACGCGCCGAGCTCGAGTGCGTAGTCGAGCCACTTCTCGATTCTGTTGAGCCGGTGCAGGTCCGACTGCGATTCACCGTCCCAGCCGTGCACCGGCGCGCCGGTGAAACCGAGCGGGTACAGGTGCCACCAGATGGCGTGCTTCGTCCACTCCATCAGGACTCCACGATCGAGTCGCGGCCGAGCTCGCCCGCGCCGGTATGACCGGACAGGCTGGTCACCAAGTCGAATTCGGCGAGCAGGCATCGCAATACGTGGGCCACCCCCTCCTGCCCGCCGAGCGCGAGACCGTAGAGGAACGGGCGGCCCAGCAGTACCGCATCGGCCCCGAGGGCCAGCGCCTTGGCCATGTCGGCCCCGGTCCGCACACCCGAATCGAAGAGGATCGTCAACTGGTCTCCAACGGCGTCGACGATGGACGGCAGTGCATCGAGCGACGGCCTGGCACCGTCGATCTGGCGGCCACCGTGGTTCGAGACGACGATACCGTCGACTCCGTGCGCTGCAGCCTCTCGGGCGTCGCCGACGGTGCAGATACCCTTGAGCACGATCGGACCGCTCCAGTGCTCACGCAAGAACGCCAGGTTCTTCCACGACAGACCGGGGTTGGGAAACATCTGGGCCCAATGCATCGCCGCGGCAACGGGATTCTCCTCGACGGGCTGCGCCAACCCGGCCTGGAATGCGGGGTCGGTCAGATAGTTCTCGATGCCGAGGTTGGCCAGGAACGGAAGGTAGCCCCGGTCGAGATCGGCCGGCCGCCAACCCAGCAAGGTGGTGTCGAGCGTCAGCACCAGCGCGCTGAAACCGGAATCCTTCGCACGCTGCAGGAAGCTCAGCAACACCGACTCGTCCGTCGGCCAGTACAACTGGTACCAGCGTGGAGCATCTCCGCCTGCCTCGGCGATCTGCTCGAACGAATGCGAGGCCTGCGTCGAATGTATGTACGGCACAGCGAGTTCTGCAGCTGCGCGGACGGTGGCGAGCTCTCCCTCGGGGTGCGCGAGAGTCTGAATGCCCACGGGAGCGATCATGAGCGGTGCAGGCATATCGGTGCCGAGCACGGTGCACGAGTGGTCACGGGCAGCCGAGCTGCGCAGCATCCGCGGCGTGATGGCCCACCTGTCGAAGGCAGCCCGGTTCGCACGAGCCGTCGAGCCACTGCCCGCGCTGGCGACGATGTAACCGAGAGCCTCGGGCGAGAGCTTCTCGGCGGCCTGGTCCTCCAGCCGCGCCAGGTTGGTGGTGATCGACGGTGTCTGCTGCGCGAACATCCCGGCGGCGTAGATGCCGAGTTGGTGATCGCTGAAGTTGCTGGGCCTGGCCTCGGTCATCGTTCGACCCTACCGGGGCACCGCCGAGGGTCGGGCGAGAAATGCGTCCAGCAGAGCCGAGCAACGAAACCGAGCTGCAGGTTCGGCGTCTGCGATGGCTCGGCGAATTTCGTGCACGTCCACCGCATGTTCGACGCCGTCGCGGTCCCACGCCGCTGCCCACGCGTCGTAGGTGTCGAGGTCGATTTCGGGGTGGAACTGCAGTCCGAGGTGCGGTCCGAGGACGAACGCCTGTTGCGCGGCCTCGTTGCGGGCGATCACCGTCGCCTCCTGGGGAGCGATGAATGTATCGCCGTGGAACTCCATCCACGGGCCCGGGGCGATGAGCTCGGGATCGAACGTCTCGACGTCGACGAAACCGTACTCGGGATGCTCGGACTTGCGTACGGTGCCGCCGAGTACCCGAGCGAGCAACTGTCCGCCGAAACAGACGCCGAGGATAGGGACCTGCGCGTCGATGGCGTCCTGCACATAAGCGATCTCCGGCGCGAGCCAGGTCAGCGTGTCGTCGTACGCGGCGTCGGGCGAGCCCATGACGAGCAACAGCTGCGCGCCGGACAGCGGCGGCGGCGCGAGATCGGGGCTGTGATCGAAGGAGTGCACGTCCAACTGGAAACCCCTGGTGCGTAATTCGGCGTCGAGGGTGCCGATGTCGCGTCGCGCGAGGGCCGGGTCCTGATCGTGGACGAGTACTACGGCGCGCGGGTCGTTCGTGTATGTCACAGGGCTCCTTTACGGTGTTCGTGCACACCGTACGACAGACTGGATCCGATGCCACCTCGTAGACGCACAGCCCGATCCACCACTGCCCGCACCGTCAAGGCCGGGCAGAGCAGCGCTGCCCGAAAGTTTGCGGCCGCCAAGAACGGTGAGCCTGCAACGACGAAAGCTGCCCCGAAGAAGGCCGCACCACGCAAGCGGGCAGCGCCGCGCAAGACGTCGCCTCGCAAGTCCGCTGCTCCTGATCTGCGGGTCCCCGATCCCGGTGAGCGCGTCTGGGTGCTGGACGTGCCCTTCGAGGATCGGTCGGCGGCGGGCGCTGCCGGGGCGCGCTGGTATCCCGGACCGCGGGTGTTCGCGTACTACGGCACCGAGCTGCCGGAGTATCTGCAGCCGTACGAGTCGATGCCGTACAGCCTGCAGCGTTGGCTCGAGGACGATGCCAACGAGAACTGGCGCGACGAGGTGGTGCGGGAGCGGGCGATGCAGCCGCGTGACACCCAACTCGAATCCGTTCGACGCCATCTCGCCGCGCTCGAGGCCGGGTTCCCGTACTTCGCGCAGATGGATTCGACGGGTCTGGGCAAGACGTTGGCGGTGTGCGAGGCCGTTCGGCAGATGTCGGCGGCCGAGATCGGCACGGTGCTGGTGGTCGCACCCAAGGGTGCGTTGCCGGGGTGGCGTCGAACCATCGCAGACAGTGAGGCAGACATCGAGCCGTCCGAGCGCAAGCGTTGGCTGCTGATCACCTACCAGTCGACGAAGAAGCTCCTGTCGGTTCCGCCCGAGACCGACCTGGGCAAACGTAAACGGACACAGAACAAGCGGACCATCTCGCTCGGCGAGCTCAGGTTCGACATCGATGTGGTGATCGCCGACGAATCGCATGCGCTGATGAACATCGAATCGCAGCAGTCGCAGATTCTGTGGCGGTATCAGGAGGCTGCCCGCTCGGTGGTGTGGATGTCTGCCACTCCCGGCTATCAACCGTTGCACTTCGCGTACATGGCTCGCGCTGTCGAGCGCAGCCGCGGGGTCGAGATCCTCGGCGACGAGGAGTATCTCGGCTATGCGGTGACGATGAAGTGGGCCGAATTCCTCATCGAATCCGGGTTCGCCGTCAAGGCAGGCAAGGCGACGACGGGGTTGACGACGTGGCGGTGGGAGCCCGAGGACGCTGCTCGACGCGAACGCGATATTGCGTCCGTGCACGGGTGGTTGTCGGGAGGCACTGTCCCGTGGTCGATTTCGCGGCCGTCGCCGCCGACGCCGCGCGAGCCACTCGGCCAGGAACTCACTGCGGCACAGAAGCGGCTGTACAACTCGGCGTGGGTGGACTACCGCAAGGAAGTGGGTTTGCCGATCTGGAAGGCCGTCGGCGGGAAGCGGGTGCTGCAGAAGAACCCGAGTACCCGCGCCGCGACCCTGCGATTCCGCCAGAAGTGTTCGTACTTGCGCATTCCCGCGTCGGCCGATCAGGTACGGACGTGGGTCAAGGCAGGTAATCAGGTGTTCGTCTCGATGTTCTATCGCGAGTCGGTCGCTGCACTGGCGCAGACACTGCGAGACGAGGGCCTCGACGTCGCGGTCGTCGACGGCAGTATGAGTAGTCCCGATCAGGAGGCGTCGATCAGACGTTTTCAGACCGGCGACGCGTCGGTCATCGTGTCGACCACCACCAGTGCGATCAATCTGCACACCAACGAGCTACTACTCCCCGAAGGAAGCGTGTCGACTCTCGCCCCGCGCGTGACGCTGATCCACGATCCCCGCTGGACTCCCATCGACATTCGTCAGATCGAGGGGCGCGCCAACCGAATAGACAAGGACCACAACCACACGACGTCGACCTGCTACTACGGCTACGCCGAGGGAACCGTCGAGGAGGAGATGGTGCTCACCGGCATCGAACGCATCGCCGACCTCGGGTCCATCGTCGGACAGGCGGATCTGATCGACCCGGAGGCGTTCTTGGCCGCGCGGGCGGGCTGAGGAAATACCGGACAATTGTGAGCAATCCTCCACGCGCCCGAGTAGGTTCGGTCATATCGGCAACTCGTCGGTAGCGGGCTCACCTTGGCACCAGGAGTAGTCATGATCGTTCTCGGAATTATTCTCGCCCTCATCGGCTATTTCGCCGGCATTTCAATTTTGACGACTATCGGCATCATTTTGGTGGTCGTCGGCGCAGTTCT
Source organism: Rhodococcus sp. IEGM 1330 (assembly GCF_033142445.1). Lineage (NCBI taxonomy): Bacteria > Bacillati > Actinomycetota > Actinomycetes > Mycobacteriales > Nocardiaceae > Rhodococcus > Rhodococcus sp. IEGM 1330. The sequence continues at coordinate 11,167 of NZ_JAWLSB010000015.1, read as the reverse complement.
GACGGTGCTCGGTTCGATGGGGCGCGCAGTCGGTGGCCGCAAAACGTGGTTCTGACATACGCGTTAGAACATACGTTCGATTGCTGCTAACCTGAGCAGGCCCCCGAAGTTGGCGATGCGGCCAGCGGAGCCACTTCGGGCGGTCCAAATCGGACGCGGTGGGATTCTCGAAGGCGGTCGCACGCGATGGCACTCGAACCCGAGCCCGCAGCCGGCTCTCTGTATCGCGTCGGAGATCGGTGGGCCGAGCGAGCACCGGCTCGATGCGGCAACGGTCATCGGCTCGTCGCCGGGTCGGTTCTGGTCGGGTCGCGAGCGTGTTCGTGCGACCGCGGACATCACCGCACTCATCAGTGCGGACGCTGCGGCATCGTGCTTTTCACGCCTGAACTGGGCACTACGTGCAGTGATGCCAGCTTCGATTCCCGCGCCGCGCGTACACAGCCTCCGGTCGTGGACAATCGACGGCATGAGCAACAGTGAGCCCGTCGTCGATCTGGGTCAACTGAGACAAGATTTCACGCGATTCATGATGAGCTACAAGTTCGGGATCGACGAGCTGATCACCAAGATCAACATCTTGAAGCAGGAATTCACCCACATTCACCGGTACAGCCCCATCGAGCACGTCTCGTCGAGGTTGAAGACACCGGAGAGCATTTTCGACAAGGCTCAACGGAAGAACTGTTCCCTGACTCTCGATGCGATACGCGAGAACATCTTCGACGTCGCCGGAGTTCGCATCACCTGCAGCTTCATTTCCGATACGTACCGCATCGCGGACATGCTCAGCAGTCAGACCGACATTCGGGTCGTCGAGGTCAAGGACTACATCGCGAACCCGAAACCCAACGGCTACAAGAGCTTGCACCTGCTCGTCGAGATACCCGTGTTCATGTCCGACCGTGTCCAGCCGGTGCTCGTCGAACTGCAGATCCGAACCATCGCCATGGATTTCTGGGCGAGCCTCGAGCACAAGATCTTCTACAAGTACCGCGGGCAGATTCCGGAGACTCTGCTCGCGGAGCTGACCGAGGCAGCCGAGAGCGCCAACAAGCTCGACGAGAAGATGGAAAGTCTGCACGACGAGGTGGTCGAGCTGGGCGGCGAGGCAGAGAACTCCATCGCTCTCGGCGCTCTGCCGCCCATGGCTTTGCCTCCCGAGCTGCTGCACATGCTTCTCAGTGCGCAGGCCGAGGCGATCGAACCCGACCGGGCTTGACATTCACCGTACGAAGAACCCCGCTGCTCGACGGTGAGCAGCGGGGTTCTTGTCTGTGCAGGAGTGGAACTATCCGATGTGGACCGGGGTGTCTCCGACGGGCAGGTCGTCCTTCTTCGCGCGGACCAGCACCAGCACGACCGGGCACACCAACGCGACCAGGATTGCGGCGGTTCCGAAGGCCCACGCGTAGCCCGATACCTCCGCTGCGAAGGCGTGATCGATGGTGGCGAGCACGAAGTCGCGGATCGGCTCCGGCAGCGCGGCCAGTACCTCGTCGCTCGGGATTTCCTGGCCGGCGAGGGCCTCGGCGGGCACTCCTGCGGGCGGAGTCGGCGCGGGATTGTCAGCCAGGTACGACGTCTTGGACGAGGTGTACACCGTGGTGAACACCGCTGCACCGAGCGCACCGCCGACCTGCAGGGTGGCGTTGATCAGAGCGGATGCGGCACCCGCGTCGTGATCCGGGACGCCGATGAGCGCAACGTTCTGCATCGGCACCATCAGCAGACCGAGGCCGAGTCCCAGCAGCACGACGCCGGGGAGGACGTGCGTCCAGTAGGAGGTATCGACGCCGATCTGCGTCAGCAGCAGCAGGCCGATCGCGGAAACCACTGGGCCGACGGCCATCATCGGCTTGGGCCCGATCTTCGGAACGAGCGCCGAGGCGATCGCGGCGGTGATCAGGATTCCGCCGGTCATGGGCAGTGACGCCACACCCGCGATGACCGGGCTCATCTCGAGCACGATCTGGAAGTAGAAGGTCAGGTACAACGTGCCGCCGAGCAGCGCAGCACCGATGACGGCCGAGCCGATGTAGGCCGCGCCGCGGTCGCGGTCGAGCAGCACACTGAGCGGGAGGAGCGGGTTCGCGGACTTCGACTCGACCACGACGAACGCGGCCAACAGTGCGAGTCCGAGCGCGATGAACGAGATGGTGGGTACCGTCGCCCAGCCGTCTTCGGCCTCGGTGAAGCCGTAGACCAGCGAGGCAAGTCCGAGGGCGACCAGGATCGCGCCGGGCAGGTCGTAGCGGGTGTCTCCGTGCGCCTTGCTCTCCTTGACCAGCGGGACAGCGGCTGCGATGGCGACGATCGCAACGGGGATGTTGACGAGCAGGCACCAGCGCCAGTTCGCGTATTCGGTGAGTACTCCGCCGAGGAGCAGGCCGACGGCTGCGCCGCCACCGGCGATCGCTCCGAACACACCGAATGCCTTGGCGCGTTCCTTGGTGTCGGTGAACGTGACCGTCAGGATGGCCAGTGCGGCCGGTGCGAGCAGTGCAGCGAAGACGCCCTGACCTGCGCGTGCGATGAACAGCTGCCAGCCCTCTTGGGCGAGTCCGCCGACTGCGGAGGCAACGGCGAAGCCGGCCATGCCGACGATGAACGACCGCTTGCGTCCCCAGTAGTCCGCGATGCGGCCACCGAGCAGCAGCAGCGCACCGAAGGCCAGCGCATAGGCGGTGATCACCCAGGTGCGGCTGGTGTCACTGATGCCGAGGTCGATCTGCGCCTGCGGCAGGGCGATGTTGACGATGGTGCCGTCCAGCACGATCGTGAGCTGTGTGATGGCGACGATGCAGAGCACCAACCACCGGCGCTCGTAGTTCGGATTCTCGGCCAGCGCCCCGTGTTCGGAGTCCTGCGACATGTTTCTACCCCACTCGTACTCGTTGATTCTCGGGCCCGAAAAATGTCCCGACGAAAACGTAGGCGATGCGGCACCGAGTGTCAAACGAACTAGTTGGTTGGCGGTAGGGTGGCCGACATGAAGCCAGACGCCAGCGCGACCCGCGCCCGCATCGTCGTCGCCGCCCGCGCAGAGTTCTCCGAGCACGGCTTGGCCGGGGCACGGGTGGATCGCATCGCGGCCTCGGCGAAGGCGAGCAAGGAACGCCTGTACGCGTACTTCGGAGACAAGGAAGCACTGTTCCGGGCCGTAGTGGAAGACGGATTCGCGCGGTTCCTGGAGTCGGTTCCCTTCACCGTCGACGATCTCGGGGGATACGCCGCACGCGAATATATGCACCTCGCTGCGAATCCCGAGGAACACCGACTGCTGCTGTGGACGCAACTTCAAGGCGGCATGGCGGTCGCGGGTGCCGACGACATCCATGCGGTCATGGCCGAGCGACGACGCGCCATGGCAGTTGCCCAGCAGGACGGGCTGATATCCGACGCCTTCACCGTCGACGACCTGTTCACCATGATCTTCGGCATCACCTCGGCGTGGATGACCGCGCCGGGCAGCGATTGCGGACCCGTCGACGACGCGGAACACCAGCGTCGGGCGTCGATCATCGAGGGCGCGGTACGACAACTCTGCACTCCGTAGCGTTGTCTATCACTCTCTAGCGTTCGGACAAGAGTGACGAATAGTGGGGTAGCGGGCCGGTTTCCCCGCAAACGCGCGCGCGTTTGCCATCCGCGCGCGAATTCGACACCGAACCGTTGGCGATTCCGAACGCGTCTGGCAATTCCGCGCGCGTCTGTTCCCTACGCGCACCTCGCACACTCACGTGAGTCCGCGGCCCGCCAGAATTGCCGCCTCACGCTCAGCGGAGAGTCCGACGGGCGGGCGGTCAGCCCTCGGCGGCGTCCGCCCGTTCAGCGATTGCAGCCATACCCACGTGTCCACGACGGTCTCCTGAATCGGACGCGTCCGAAGCCCCGCGGCGAATGCCTTCGATACGTCGGATGCATGCAGCGAATCATGATCTGCACCGGGCGGAATCCAGATCGGAAGCTCGGTCCACGGCTGCACACCGGCCGCGAGGAGGACATGGGGTTCGACCCAGCGCAGGCGAGCGTCGGACCGGGTAACGGCGATGCAGCACTGCAACAGCTCGCCGATCGTCGTGTGACCGGGCCGGCTCACCACGTCGTACGGACCGCCGAGCCCCCGGGCGGCTGCATCCAAACTCCAGCCGACGAGATCTCGGGCATCGACGTACTGCAGTGCCAGACCGACCGGACCGGGCGCAAGCACCTCCCCGGCGCACCTGTTCGGGTCACTCCGCAGGACCCGCTCCTGCCCAATTCTGTTCAGCCACCACGGAAGTCGGCCGACATTTTCGTACGGACCAAGGATCAACCCGGGCCGGACCAGCAGCGCTCGATCACCGAAAGCCCCAACTGCCGCTCGCTCACCGCCCAACTTTTGCCGCGCGTAGTCCTCGCCAGGCCCCTGCACCGTCTGCCAGGTCTCCGTCGCTCCCGCTCGCGGCGCGTCGTACACCGATCGGCTCGAGACGTAGATATAGCTATCGACTCGACCGGCGAGCATCGCCGCCGACTGCTCGACGACGCTCGGCTCCCATGACCATGTGTCGAACACCATGTCCCACTGCCCTTTCCGCAGTGCATCGAGTCCGCCTGCGACTCGCCTGTCCCCGCGGAGTGCGGTGGCCCGCGGATTCGGACGAGCTCGTCCGCGGTTGAGGACCGTGACATCCCACTGCAGATCGAGAGCATGTTCGACGGCAGTTCGCCCCACGAAGTCGCTGCCGCCGAGGACCAATAGCTTCATGCACCCAGTGTGCCGGGGATGCGGTCCTCGCCGCCGTCGACCAGCCTGATCGGATCTCTGCTCACAGCAGAGCGGCTCGTCACACAGGAAGCTTGCTGTGGCCCGTCTCCTTGATGGTCAGCACCGTAGCTACACCGATGACGCACACGCCCATGACCCAGTACGCCGGAGACATGGCATTGCCGGTCGATTCTACCAACTGTGCCGCTACGTAGGGGGCCGTTCCGCCTGCCGCGATCGTTCCGATGTTGAAGCCCAACGACACTCCGGTGTAGCGAACTGCCCGAGGAAAGAGTTCGGTGAACAGCGGGAAGGCCGGGACCTGCACCACACCGTTGAGCACCATGTAGACGAAGTAGACGACGCCGACGATGAAAATGCTCGACGTGGCACCGAGAATCATGAACACCGGCAGTGCGATGATCACGTAGGCCACATAGCCGAACAGCAGTACCGGTTTGCGGCCGAATCTGTCGGTCAGCATTCCACTCAGCGGGAAAGTGGCGCAGGCCAGCGCAATTGCCACCGCTGACGTCCAGTACACCGAGTCCTTCGAGAACCCGAGGTCGTTGATCAGATACACGCTGAAGTAGGTCAGTCCGATGTATCCGGATCCGTTCATCGCGATGGCGATACCGACGACGCGGAGCACCGACCACGGTTGCTTCTTCACTACGTCACTCAACGGGCTCTTGGCGACCTCGTTCTTGGCTGCCATCTCCTCGAACTCTGGGCTGTCCTCGAGCTCGAGCCGCACACGGAGACACACGAACGCCAGGGGCAGAGCGAGCAGGAATGGGATGCGCCATCCCCACGACGACATCTGCTCGTCGGTCGTGATCAGAGCCACGAGCCCGACGACGGCCGCGGCGACGGCAAAGCCGAGTGTCGATCCCACCGGCGTGAAGGAACCGAAGAAGCCACGACGGTTCGGCGGTGCCGACTCCGCGATGTAGGTTGCGGCACCGCCGATCTCACCGCCCGCCGAGAAACCCTGGGCGAGCCGGATGATCACCAGCAGAACGGGGGCCAGCACCCCGACACTCGAGTGTGTCGGCAGCAGTCCGAGAATGCCGCACGCCACACCCATACACACCACGGTGATGACGAGAGCGTGCCGACGACCCTTGCGGTCCCCGAGCCGACCGAAGAAAATTCCGCCGAGCGGACGGGCGACATAGGCGACGCCGAATACGGCCAAGGTCGCGAGAATCGACACGCCGGGGCTGGTGGATGGGAAGAACAGCGGCGCGATGATGACGGCGAGGAAGCCGTAGACCGCGAAGTCGTAGTACTCGATGAGCGTACCGACACCTCCGGCAATCGCAGCTCGACGCGCAGTGGTGGTGTCCGCCTTGGGCGGTGCGACTCCTGCGCGGGAGTGTTCGGTGTTCGTCATCGCGCTGATCCTTCTGTGAGTGGTTGCGTGCTTCGGTGTTCGGTGAGAAGAAGTTCGTACGAGCCGCCTGCTTCGATGACGGCGACGGTTCGGGCATTCGGTGGATGGCCGGTGATCGTGGTGCCGTCCTGCTTCGACACCTCCGCCCGACGCCAGTCGAGTCTGACATCGTCACCGACGGCCACCGCGTCGGATATTCCGGGAACGGTGATCAGGGGCATACCGTTGAAGGTCTCGCCACGCCAGAATCCGGGCGAGAACGATTCCGCCACAACGGCACTGATACCCAGGTTGCGTAGCGCCACCATCGGCGGATAGTGCGGATGTCCGTAGCCGAAGTTCCGCCCGCCGACGATGATGTCTCCGGGTCGAACTCGATCGACGAAATCCGGGTCGTAGGCCGTCATGCAGACCGACCGCAGGTGGTCGGGGTCGTAGGACTTGATGTTGGCCACGCCCACGACGAGATCGATATCGAAGTCGTCACCGAATATCCACGCGACCGCACCGTCGATGACGTCGGGCGGGGGCGGGTACGCGCTCACGACCCCACCTGCGCGATCGTCCCGGCGAGGGCGCTGGCCGCGACGGTGAAGGGCGAACCCATGTAGATGTTGGCGTCGGAGCTACCCATTCGCCCGGAGATGTTGAGCACCCCGGTGGAAATGCAGTTCTCGCCGGCCGCGAGGGGCTTCTGGTATCCGAAGCAGAAGTCGCAGCTCGACACCGCGATGTGTGCGCCGGCCGACCGCAGGATATCCAGCAGCCCTTCGCTTTCGGCCTGATCGTGCACCTTCTGGGAGGTCGGCACAACGTTCAGCTCGACGCCGGGAGCGACGGTTCGCCCGTCGAGCACCAGAGCGGCTGCGCGCAGGTCCTCGATACGGCCGCTGGCACAGGATCCGATGAATGCCTTCGTGATCGGGATTCCGGCCAGATCGGCAGCGGTGTGCGTGTTGGCTGCGCGAGCCGAACCGGGCTGCACCACCTGCGGAACGATGGTCGACAGGTCCATGGTGTGACGGGCCGCGTAGGCGGCACCCTCGTCGGGGACCACGGGGGTGAACGCCTGCCGGGCAACGTCATGCGCGTAGGCGAGCGACAGTTCGTCGGGTTCGAAGATCGCCGAGACCGCTCCGGTGAACATCGCCATTCCGCACAGTCCCTGGCGGTGGTCGATCTTCATCGACCGCGCTCCGGGACCACCGAATTCCATGACCTGGTGGGCACACCCGTCCGCACCGACCAGGTCGATGATCGTGTGGACGAGATCGCGACTGTCGACGCCGGGGCCGAATTCACCCACGAGATCGAACCGCGTGGTGGCCGGGATGTCGACATACAGCTGTCCCGTCACCCAGGCCTCGATCAGATCGCGCCGGATGCCCCAGCCGAGTGCGCCGAAGGCACCGATTCCGCTGATGTGCCCGTCGAAGTGGACGAGGAAGTCTCCGGGCGTCGCGAGTCCGAGTTCGGCAGTGAGCTGGTGGCCGATGCCACGTCCCTCGTGCAGTTCGATGCCGTAGAACTCGCACCAATCTCGCGTGACCTGGTGCACCTCCTGTTCTTTGGCGTTCTTCTTGGTGAGCATGTGATCGATGAAGACGACGTACCGGGATGGGTCGTCGAGTTCGGTGATGCCGAAGTCCTCGCGCATCTGCCGGAACATCACGTCGGTGTAGCCGGGGAAGTCGTAGGCGATCATGCGAGCGGGCCGGACAGCGTGATTCTCCCCGTTGTGCACCACATCGGCATCACAGGTTCGGCCGAGGATCTTCTCGACCATCGTCAGTGCGTCGGAGCTCATTCCGATCACACCTTCGCGTCGGCGGGGAGGTACTTACGTTGCGCTGCTTCGACTTCCGGGAACCCGATGAGATCGATGAACTCGTGGTGCTGCAACGCGTCGGCGCTCACGTCGGCCGGAGCTTCGCCGCCGGCGAGTCGGCGCAGAGCCTCACGAGCGGCTCCGGTGGCAGCCATCAGCACCTGAGTGGGCAGGAGAGCGAGTCGAACGCCGATCTGCTGCAACACCTCTGGGGTGAACTCGCGCTCGGTCCACGTCGACGCGGTCAACGTCGCCATGAGCGGGACGCCCACCTGATCGTGACAGCGAGCCCACTCGTCGGCGGTCTCGAAGGTCTTCGTGACCGGCATGATCATGTCGGCACCGGCGTCGACGTAGGCGGTGGCGCGTCGGATCGCGTCGTCGCCGCGCGAATCGGTCCGGGCGATCATCAGGACGTGGTCCGGCAGCGAATCCCGGACGGCCCGCACCTTGCCCGACGCTTCCTCGATGCTGATGAGGTCTACCGGCTCGCCCACGCAGATCGGGCACTTCTTGGGCGAGAGCTGATCTTCCATGAAGACGCCCTGCACGCCCGCGGCGGCGAATCGGCCTGCGGTCCGAGCCGCGTTCACAGCATTGCCGTAGCCGGTGTCGATATCCGCGACCAGCGGCAGCGAGGACGCTTCGCCGATGGTGCGAACGGCCTGCAGATTCTCGGTCATCGTGTACAGCTCGGCGTCGGGGAGTCCGAGGGCGGCCGACACGGCGAAGCCTGAGGCACACAGGGCCGAGAATCCGGCCTGTTCGGCCAGCTTCGCCGTCAGTCCGTCCCAGACGCCCGGGGCGTAGACCAGGCCCTGTTCGGTCACATCTCTGAGTGTCGCGGTCATGAGCACCATCCATTTCGTAATGCGGAACGTATTCCGAATTTAGAGTGGCTCGGATCACAAGTCAATACCGGTCGGTGCACTCACCGGTTCCGATCGCTTCGTAGGATGGCGTCGACGCTTGACCCGACCGGAAGGAACAACACGTGGAAGTTCCCACCGAGTCCGATACCCACGCCGGCCGCGACATCGTCGGCGCCGTCGTCAAAGCCTGCACGTTGCTCGATCACTTCGATACGACGCATCCCGTGTGGACGCTCAACGACCTGACAACGGCAAGTCGAATGAACAAGACGACCGTGCACAGACTGATGACCACTCTGATCCATGCCGGTTGGGTGGATCGAACGTCCGAAGGCTCGTATCGAATCGCCATGCCCGTGTTCGAGATCGGGTCGTCGGCGCTGACCCAACTCGACATCCGCGGTGCCGCGCAACCGTACCTGTCGGAGATTGCCGAAAAGTTCGGCGACACCGCGTATCTCATGGTCCCTGCGGACGAGGGAGCCGTCTGCATCGATCGCCATGAAGGTAGCAACCCCCTTGTGGTCGCGGGTATTTCGATCGGTTCGGTTCTCCCGTATCACGCCACCGCAGGCCCGATGGCCATGCTGGCGTTCTCCGCTCGGATTCGCGACCGCTGGCTCACCGAGGACCTACCCGCGTTCACGGATCGAACACCGACCGCGCCGGACGAGTTGCTGACACGCCTCGAACAGATCCGATCGCAGGGGTACGCATTGAGCAACTCGGACTACCTCACCGGCGTCGCGGCCGTCGGAGCACCGATCCTCGGGCGAGACGGTGCGGTCGTTGCATCGATCAGCGTGGGCGGACGAGCGGAGACATTCGAGGGCGATGCCCTGAGAGAGAAGGTGGCGACGGTGCTGGCCTCCGCAAAGGGATTGTCGCGTGTGGCAGAGGCGCTGACTGCGCCAGGTCGAGAACATTGAACTATCCACACATCTACGAAGGGAGCTAGAGAGCCGAATACTCACCTACCGATTCGCTCGATCAGTTTCATTGCGTCGAAGGGTGCATATCCCTTGATGTCGTTGTCGAAGTACACGTGGACGTCGCGGCCCGTGGCCGTCCAGTCCGAGATCTTCGCGGCCCACCGATCGAGCGCCGCATCCGTGTAGCCACTGGCATAGAGCTCCTCGTCGCCGTGCAGGCGGGCGTACATGAAATCTGCTGTCGGAGTGTCGATGTACGGGTACTTGCCGGCAGTGTCGGCGACAACGAACGCAATATCGTTCTCTCGCAACAAGTGCACGGCCTCGTCGGTGGCGAAGCTCTGATGCCGGGCCTCCACACAGTGCCGCAGGACCCGAGACGACGGAGGCGGCAACAACACTCGATCCTCGGCCAACTTGTCGTCGCGAGACTGGGCCAGAGTGACTGCAGCAGAGACGGTCCGAGGCAACATGGAAAAGAACTCCGACATCTTCTGCGCGTCGAATTCGAGGTTCGGGGGCAACTGCCACAGGAACGGTCCGAGCTTGTCGGCCAGCGTCAACACTCCGGTGGCGAAGAAGTTCGCGAGTGCCGCCTCGACGCCGACGAGCCGCTTGATGTGGGTGACGTAGCGACCGCCTTTGATGGAGAACACGAAGTCGTCCGGCGTCTCGGCGTGCCATTTGGTGAAGCTCGACGGCTTCTGCATCGCATAGAAGGTGCCGTTGATCTCGATCGACGTCAAGTGTTCCGATGCGTACCCGAGTTCCTTGCGATGCGCCAAGCCCGCCGGATAGAAATCACCTCGCCACGGCGCGTACGTCCAACCGGAGATGCCGATCAGGACTCGGGGTCGATGCGACGCGGGCATGAACTGACTGTAGATGGACGGTACCGTCGTTCTCGTGCGATCAGCCCCACGGCACGTCGAGGTAGTGACATACCTGTTCGCTGCCGTCTTTACCTACGGCACGGTGGTTCATCTGGTGCAACTGGTCGGCGGAGGAGGAGACCCCTATCCGGGCGTACCCACAGCCATCGCGTGGTTCTTCGTTGCGCTCGTCGTCCTGGATCCGCTCGCAGCGATTCTCATCGTTCGACGTAGACGTGTCGGACTGCTGATCGGGGCCACAACGCTGCTTTTGGATGCGGCGGCAAACGCCGTCGTGAACTACCCGCCGCACGATTTAACCGACGGTGTGACGGCAGGTCGCGTCGGCCAGGTTGTGGTCACGGCCCTAGCAGTGCTCCTCGTGTTCGTGACGCCGCGGCTCTGGCGCTGGTACCGCTGGCCGTGATCGCCAACTAGTGGTGTGTCTCCAAATTATTTGACTTTTGCTAATGCGACGCGACCGCGAGCGACTTTCTCGAGGATGGATTCG
>NZ_JAWLSB010000014.1:0-123567 GCF_033142445.1 Rhodococcus sp. IEGM 1330 | reverse complement strand
GAAAGACAGTCAACGATCGACGTCAGTGTGGTTAAGAGTCAGACCACGCATCAACGGTCCACACCAGTATCACTGTGCGGTTACGTACCCTCTGGGCACATAACCGCACCACTGCCGCAGGCACTAGCGGGGGACCGTGATACCCGGGATCGCCGGGATCTGGATGCCCGGCGGTAGGTCCGGAATCTGGATGTTCGGCAGCGCAGGTGCCGGAGCCGGGGCAGGTCGAACCGAACCGTCACTGACGTAGATCGTGATGTTCGATCCGGGGACCGCCGAGCCAGACGGCGACGTCGACACCACGGTGCCGCGAGCCGCCTGGTCGGCCGTGGTGGCCACCGTCACCTGGAAGCCCGCACCCTGCAGGGTTGCGGTTGCCGAGGACTGGCTCTGGCCGGTGACGTCGGGTACCTGGCCGTTGGCCGAGCCGCGGACGTACTTCTGGTCGACGGGTGGCAACGTGACGGGTCCGAAGTCGGTGGCGATCGGGCTCATGGCATCGAACCACGTTCGGGCCGGCTCGTTACCACCGTAGAGGTTGCCGGAACCGCAGGGCCGGAGCGGGAACGAGCAGATCTCGCTGGGCGTCGGGGAGTCGCCGTAGGTGTAGACGGCCGCGGCGTAGTTGTTGGTGAACCCGAGGAATCCCGAGGATCGGTTCGACTCGGTGGTGCCGGTCTTGCCGGACATCGGCAGGTTCCAGCCGACCGAGCCGGCGGCGGACGCGGACGTGCCGCCTGCCTGGTCGTCCTTGCTCATCGCGTTGGCCAGGGTGTTGGCCAAACCGGGCTCGACGACCTGCTCGCACGCCTGGTGCGCGACCGGCACGGGCTTGCCCTCGCGATCGAAGATCGAGTCGATCGGGGTGGGCGGGCACCATTTACCACCGGACGCCAGCGTGGCCGCCACGTTGGAGAGTTCGAGCGGGTTCACCCAGGCGGGTCCGAGGGTGAACGAGCCGAGGTTCTGACTCTTCTGGAAATCGGCCATCGACTGCTCCGTGCCCGACGAACCCGGGTCGGTGTACGAGCGCAAACCGAGGCGAACGGCCATATCGACCGTCGGCGTGACGCCCACCGACTCGATCAGCTTGACGAACGCAGTGTTGGGGGACTGAGCCAGCGCATCGGTGATGGACAGCGCGGGTGGGTAGTTGCCCGCGTTCTCCACGCAGTACGTGGACGCGGGGCAGTTGCGGGCACCGCCGTCGCCGACGCCCTTGACCTCGACGCGACGAGGAACCTGCAGGATTGCGCTGGTGCCCAGTCCGCGCTCCATGGCCGCAGCGGTGGTGAAGACCTTGAAGATGGAGCCTGCTCCGTTGCCGACCAACGAGTGCGGTTGTGGCTGCACCGTTTCGTCGTCGTCGGCATTGAGGCCGTACGTGCGGCTGCTTCCCATCGCGAGCACCCGGTGCTGGTCCTGGCCCGGTGCGACGACGTTCATGACGGTGGCGACACCGTCGAGCGAGGGGCTGGTGTTGCTGACCAGAGCGGCCTTGGTGGAATTCTGCACCGCGGGGTCGAGCGTCGTACGGATGAGGTATCCGCCCTTGTCGATCTGCTCCTGGCTGATGCCGGCGTCCGCGAGGTACTGCAATGCGTAGTCGCAGAAGAAGCCGCGGTCGCCTGCCGCGATGCAGCCGCGAGGCAAGGTCTGCGGAACGGGCAGCACACCGAGTGGCTCGGACTTGAGGGCGGCGAGCTCGTCGGCGCGTTCGGGGAGGTTCTGGATCATCGTGTCGATCACGGTGTTCCGGCGCTCGAGCACGCCCTCCTCGTTGGTGTACGGGTTGAGTGCCGAGCTGGACTGCACCATGCCGGCGAGCATCGCGGCCTGAACGGCGCTGAGCTGGCTGGCGTCGATGCCGAAGTAGGTCTGGGCCGCGTCCTGGATGCCGAAGGATGCGTTGCCGAACGGCACCAGGTTGAGGTACCGGGTGAGGATCTCGTCCTTGGTCAGTTCCTTGTCGAGCGTCAACGCCATCCGGATCTCGCGGATCTTGCGAGCGGGCGTCGTCTCGATGGCCGCGCGGCGTTCGGCATCGGTCTTGGCCACCACGAGCAACTGATAGTTCTTCACGTACTGCTGATCGATGGTGGATGCGCCCTGCTGCACCTGCCCGCTGGTGGTGTTGGTCAGGAACGCTCGGAGCGTGCCCTGCCAATCCACGCCCTGGTGCTCGGCGAAGCGGCGATCCTCGATCGAGACGATGGCGAGCTTCATCTCGTTGGAGATCTGGTCGCTCGGCACCTCGAATCGGCGCTGCTCGTACAGCCAGGCGATAGGCGTGCCGTTGACGTCCGTCATCGTCGAGACGGCAGGCACTGCGCCTTCGACCAACTCGGCCGAGACATTGTCGACGGTATCGGCGGCGCGGTTGGAGGCATACCCGAACCCACCGGCCAAGGGGAACATCACGCCGGCGAGCAATGCACCGGCGAGTGCTGAACATCCGGCGAGCTTCGCCACGGTTTTTCCAACTGACACAGAGCACAGCGTACGTGGGTGCCGCTCGGACCGGCAGAGGCCTGCATGCGCTGTGTGCTGCGCCCCTGCTCGGGACGGCCGTACCAGAAATGTGACCCCGCCGTCTTGCATTCGGGGCTCGCTTTACCTAAATTATGAGCACGGTGTGATTCGCATAACACTTGATAATGAATGTGGGGCAGCTCCTAGAATTTGTGCTTCGCCTGACGAGGTACAAACCGCTTCGAGCCTCCGGGACGTCCAGCGAGGACGTCCGCAACGCAAAGGGGTATCCGCATGCACACGACAACCGCGCCGACGCGACTCGATGTAGAAGAAGCAGAAGCACGCATCGCCTGGGTGTCGCACGCCCGTTGCAAGGGCACTGACCCGGACCAGCTCTTCGTCCGGGGTGCAGCACAGCGCAAGGCTGCAACCATCTGCCGGCACTGCCCGGTGCTGATGCAGTGCGGTGCGGATGCACTCGACAACCGAGTCGAGTTCGGTGTCTGGGGCGGCATGACGGAACGCCAGCGCAGGGCGCTGCTCAAGCAGCACCCCGAGGTCGACTCCTGGTCCGAGTTCTTCGAGACCCAGCGCCAGCAGCAAGCAGCTATCTAGCCCCCTGCCGGGTGCGGCGGATCCAGCCCTGCCGGGCACGGTGGATCCAGCCCTTGCGGGTACGGCGGATCTAGCCCTTGCGGGTCAGCTGATCGGCCACTGCGCGCAGCGCGGCGAGGTCGGAGACCTCGAACGGCAGCGACGGAACACCGACGATGGGCACCCGAGGGTGCGCACCGGTGAAGCGTCGAAGCAACCGCACCTCCCGCGCTGCCGTGACGGCACGCTGGGCGTGGATCCGGAGGACGGCGGCGGTCAGATCCGCGCCGGGGTCGTCGATTCGATCGAGCAGATCGGCGGCCGTCGCGGCGTGATCGGCTTGCACCGTCGACAACGTCGGGTGAGTCCGGTTCACCACCAAGCCGGCCAGCGGCATCTTCTCCGCAGACAATCGCTCCACGAAGAACGCTGCCTCGCGCAGCGCGTCGGGTTCTGCGGCAGCGACGACGAGGAAGCTGGTGCCGTCCTCGCGTAGCAACTGGTAGGTACGCGTCGCCCGCTCACGGAAACCGCCGAACATCGAATCCAGCGATTGAACGAAAGATGATGCGTCGGAAAGCATTTGGCTACCGATCACCGTGGAGACACCGCGCATGGCCAAGCTCATCGCGCTGGTGACCACGCGGGTGATGCCGCGACCGGGAGCGGTGAGCAGCCGGATGAATCGGCCGTCGAGGAACGAGCCGAGTCGCTGCGGCGCATCGAGGAAGTCCAGTGCATTGCGCGACGGGGGAGTGTCCACCACGATCAGATCCCACGACGGGTCCAGGGACAACTGCCCCAACTTCTCCATCGCCATGTACTCCTGCGTGCCCGAAAACGACGACGCCACAGTCTGATAGAACGGATTGGCCAGCACCTGCTCGGCCTTCTCCGGCGTCGAGTGCTCGATGACCATCTCGTCGAACGTGCGTCGCATGTTCAGCATCATCGCGTGCAGTTCACCCTTGGCGCCGGCACCCAACTTCACCGGCTGCGGGCTGTTGTCGAGATCGCCGAGACCGAGGGCCTGAGCCAGGCGGCGCGCCGGATCGATCGTCAGCACCACCACGCGCCTGCCTTGCTCGGCAGCGCGCAGCGCCATCGCTGCTGCGGTGGTCGTCTTACCGACGCCGCCCGCCCCGCAGACGACGACGATCCGCGAGGTGGGATCGGTCAGAATGCGGTCGACATCGAGTTCGGTTGCTACTGGTCGAGTCATCGGACACCCTGTTCTGCAAGCTTGGCGGCGAGCTCGTACAAGCCGCCGAGATCGACACCGTCCGCCAACATCGGCAGCGACATCCGCGCGACGTCGAGTTCGTCGAGCGTGGTTGCGCTCTCCACCTGAGCCGAGAGCGTCGCCGCGTGCTCGATCGATTCGGTGAGCAGCCCCGCGAAGTCCGCCTCGGAGAGCGTGATTCCGGTCTTGGCGAGACCGTCCTGAATGGCGACGGCATCGATCTCGCCCCCGGCGATGGCGTCGAGGGACTCGGCCGGCAGGTACGTCGGTTCGGTGCGATTGACGATGACCGTGCCGAGTCGAAGATCTGCCGCCTCGAGCTCTTTCACCGCGTCGGCCGTCTCCTGGACCGGCAGCGCCTCGAGCAGCGTCACCAGGTGCACGACGGTGTCGGCCGAGTGCAGCAACCGCACCACGCCCTCGCTCTGTGAACGAACCGGTCCGCCTTTGGCCAGGTCGGCCATGGCCTTGGTGACGTCCAGGAAGTTTCCGATGCGGCCGGTCGGAGGCGAGTCGACGACGATCTCGTCGTAGATGCGGTTGCCCTTCTTGTCGGTCCGCACAACACATTCCTTGACCTTGCCGGTCAGCAGCACATCGCGCAGACCGGGTGCGATGGTCGTCGCGAACTCGATGGCACCGATCTTGCGCATGGCGCGGCCGGCGAAGCCGAGGTTGTAGAACATCTCGAGGTATTCGAGGAACGCGGTCTCGATGTCGATGGCCAGTGCGTAGACCTCGCCGCCGCCGTCCGCCGAGGCGACGCGCGTCTCCTGCGGCGGAAGCTGCGGCACGTCGAAGAGCTGCGCGATGCCCTGTCTGCCTTCGACCTCGACCAGCAACACCCGTCGACCGCCCGCCGCGAGCGCCAAGGCCAATGCGGCAGCGACCGTCGTCTTGCCGGTCCCGCCCTTACCGGATACGAAATGCAGCCGCGCGGCATCTGCCTTCGCCGGCCATCCCTCTTCGTTCGCTATGCCCACACCCCGACCATATAGAGGTCGTCTCCGGGAGTCCGACCGAAGTCTCTAACTGTGCCCCGAGTGTCGGCGGAGTCGGTCGACCAATCCCTGTGTGTACGCGTCGAGATCCGGAACTGCGTCGGGACAGGCGAGCATCGCGATCGTCAGTACATTGCCGAGGCCGAAAATTCCGTGGTTGAGACACCGGCCGTCTTCGAGGAACGGAAAGCCTGCCGAGAAACGCGCGACGGCACCACACAGCTCGAGGTCCGCGCGGCCACGGTCGACACTGACCACGGTTGTCTGAGCACCGACGCGCGACGGTGAGCGGTCATGTTTTCGGAATCGACGTCCTTGCACGAATCGGACGATCGGAGCGGGCACCCGCTCGTCCGCACGCGCGACGCGAAGCAGTGGCGCAGCCGTCACTCTGGCACGTTCGACTGCCAGCGACCGAGTGATCAGCTCGGCCCGCTTCTGAACATCGGGTTCGCCGACGTGGAGATCGACTGTTCCGACCACCGCTCGATTCGCTGCCGGCCACTCGACATCGCGAGGTAGGGCCATCGGTACGAACGCCGTAACGGTGCCTCCGGTCTCGGACAGAGTCTTATGGCCGTCGCCGAGATACCGATCGAGGCACGAGCCGACGGCGCAGAGAGCGGATACCGTCACCGACGCGGCACCCGCGCGGACTTCCGTCATCTGCATCGGCACTATGCGGACGACTCGATACGGCCCCACGGCCCGGTTCAGCGACGTGGCGGGCACCGACGGCGGGCCGGTCGGAGTCCCCCGGTAGGCGCGAATCGCTCGACGGGCCTCCCACCGCGATCGAACGAGATCCACCGGTGCTCGGACCACCGCACCGAGAACGCCGACGACGGGGTTCGCCCGCTCGGGAGTGGCCTCCGGAGACGGTGCCGCACCTGACGTGGACAGTGGCTCGAACAGTGCGCGAACCATCCTCGATACGCCCAGCCCATCGGTCAGGGCGTGCCCGACCTGCAGTATCGCCACCGTGACCGCACCCTGCATCAGCGGAGCAGAACCGATTCCACGCACCACGTGCAGGTGCCAGGAGTGTTCTCTGAGATCGAGACGGGTGCGGAGCAGGTCGCCCATCAAGGTCTCGAAATCGGCCCAGGACGCACCTCCGAGATCGTGATCGGACATGCGTTCGGCCAGCGGGGACGTATCGGGTACCCATCGCGGATAGTCCAGATTCAGCGGTGCCTCCCGTAGCCGCAGTCCCAGGCCGGGAACGAGGGGTGCGCGGGCTTCCACGTGCGCGACGACCTCGTCGAACGAGGGCGCGGGGCGATCGACAGAGTCGAACGCGGTCAGGGAGAACTGGTCTCGAGAATCACCGCGGTCGCGCGCGAAGTGATAGATGGCGTCCTTGATATCGAGCCGATCCATGCGACGACTGTAGTTCCGGCACCGCGCCGGCGGACCCGAACGATAGGCTCACCAGTCATGAGCGAAAAGATCATCTGGGAGTACTTCACCGCACCGGTTCTGATTCATGCCACCAAGCAGATTCTCGACAACTACGGCTCCGAGGGCTGGGAGCTCGTCACGATCATGGCGGGACCCAACGGCGGCGACACGTTGGTCGCGTACTTCAAGCGCCCGAAGGCCTGAGCGCGCGTGGCGAAGTGGAGCGAACGACTGTCCGAGCTGGGCATCGAGCTGCCCGACGTCGTTCCGCCGCTGGCGGCCTACGTCCCGGCGGTGCAGGTGGGCTCGCTCGTCCACACCTCCGGCCAGCTGCCGATCGTGGACGGAAACCTGACGTCCACGGGCAAGGTCGGTGCCGACGTCACCGCTGAGGACGCCACCGCAGCGGCACGCATCTGCGCCCTGAACGCGCTCGCCGCCGTGCACGCGCTCGTCGGAATCGATTCGGTGGCCCGGGTGATCAAGGCGGTCGGCTTCGTCGCCTCCGCACCGGGATTCACCGGTCAGCCCGGGGTGATCAACGGGGCGTCGAACGTCATCGGTGAGATCTTCGGCGATGCGGGCAAGCATGCGCGCTCGGCTGTGGGTGTGGCCGAACTGCCCCTCGGTGCTTCGGTGGAAGTGGAGCTCATCGTCGAACTGCGCTGACGCGCACTTGACACTCATAGGAGCATCCACTGGGGCGCAGCCGCACATGTCACTGGGGCGCAGCCGCACTGATCAGCTTCTGCAGGTGTAGGCCTCGGTGTACCGAGCATTCGTGATCGACACCTTTGTCGACCGACTCGAGGAATTCGTCCAGCAGGACGGCGAAGCAGTCGGTCGACGAGGTCGATCGGTCGGTGAGCGTGGCGATGCCGTCGGTGCCGCTCAGCTCGATGCGCATCAGGGACGGCATGATCGGCGTCCGCAGTGACAAGTGCACTGTGCTGCGGGCTCCGCCTTCGTGCTCGAGCACCACGGTCCAACTGTCCGACGCCACCTCGCGGTGTGAATAGGCAACGCGTGCAATGGTTCCCAGTGCGGCGTCGAGTAGGTCGAACACGTGTGGCCCGATGTCGAGGATCGCCCCGTCGTCGTGTCGCCACCGCGAGTTCGCGTACGCCCCGCCGAGGACGGCACCGGAGAACCAGGTTCCCGAGCCCGCTGCCCACGGTCGCCCGGCTGCCGCGTCGAGGAATTGCCTTGTCTCCGGGGCGAACCGGAGAGTCAGCGTCACCATCGAGCGCACGCCTGCGGACGTCACTGCCGAGGCCAGTTCCTCGGCCTCGGCCACTGTTGCGGCAATCGGCTTGTCCAACAACACATGTTTGCCTGCCTGTACCGCGCGGAGCGCGTATCCGGCCTGTACCGCCGGCGGTACAGCGAAGGCCACCGTGTCGACCGCGTCGAGCATGGCTTCGAAGGACTCGAAGACCGGTGCCCCCATCTCGTTCGCCGCCTCGGGCCGTCGGGCCCAGACTCCGGCGAAGTCGACGGCGGGATGAGCGAGCAACGAGGGGGCTTGAGTCTTGCGAGCCCAGGGGCCCGCTCCGACGAGTCCGATCTTCATGGGTGTCGACGGTAGTCCTCGTGGACACCGCCTGCGGCCGGCGACCTACAGTATTTCAATGGCCGTCTCGAACCCCCAGCATCCCGCGTACGGACTACTCCGGCAGGTGACGCCAACCGCGGTGGTTCTGCTCGCCGACAACCCGGGGAAGATGACGCTCGACGGAACGAACACCTGGATTCTGCAGGCACCGGGGTCCGACGAGTGCATCGTCGTCGATCCGGGGCCCAAGGACCGAGCCCATCTCGACGCCGTCGCCGCGTCGGGCACGGTGGTGCTGACCCTCGTGACCCACCGCCACGCCGATCACACCGGTGGGCTGAAGCGTTTTCACCGAAAGACGGCGGCCCCGGTGCGCGCGGTCGGGGAGAAGTTCCTGCACGGGGACGGCGTCAGCCTGGTCGACGGCGAGGTCATCGAGGCCGCCGGGCTTCGGATCGAGGTTCTGCACACGCCCGGTCACACCGCGGATTCGGTGAGTTTCGTGCTGGACGACGCGATCCTGACGGGTGATACCGTCCTCGGCCGCGGCACCACTGTGCTCGATCCGAAGGACGGTTCGCTTGCGGATTATCTGCAGTCGTTGGACCGGCTCGAAGCGGCCGGTGCGGGGAAGACCGTGCTTCCCGGTCACGGGCCGGAGTTGCCGGACACCGCCGAGGTGGCGCGAGCGTATCGCGTCCACCGTCGGCAGCGGCTGGATCAGGTTCGCTCGGCGCTCGCCGAGCTCGGCGAGAACGCGAAACCGATGCAGGTGGTTCGGCACGTCTATGCGGACGTGGACAAGAAGTTGTGGCCGGCTGCGCGGATGTCGGTCAAGACGCAGCTGGCCTACCTCCGCGAGAGCTAGCGAGCTCGGCGTGCCAGACGTTCGGAGTCCGAGATCAGCACGGACTTGCCTTCGAGGCGCAGCCATCCGCGATGCGCGAAGTCGGCAAGTGCCTTGTTGACGGTCTCGCGAGAGGCACCGACGAGCTGAGCGATCTCTTCCTGCGTCAGGTCGTGGGTCACGCGCAGCGAGCCCGCTTCCTGGGTGCCGAATCGCTGGGCGAGCTGCAGCAATGCCTTCGCGACGCGTCCGGGAACGTCGGTGAAGATGAGGTCGGCCAGGTTGTTGTTCGTGCGACGCAACCGGCGGGCCAGTACGCGCAGCAGCTGCTCGGCGATCTCGGGGCGCTGGTCTATCCAGTCCTTGAGTGCAGCTCGGTCCATGCTGACCGCGCGTACCTCGGTGACCGTGGTGGCCGAGGACGTGCGGGGGCCGGGGTCGAAGATGGACAGCTCACCGAACATGTCCGACGGTCCCATGATCGTCAGCAGGTTCTCGCGGCCGTCGGGGGAGCGTCGCCCGAGCTTGATCTTGCCGGAAACGATGATGTAGAGCCGGTCTCCGGGCTCACCCTCGTTGAACACCACGTGTCCACGGGGGAAATCGACAGGCTGCAGCTGCTTCGTCAGTGCCGCAACCGCAGAGGGTTCGACTCCTTGGAAGATGCCGGCCCGTGCCAGGACGTCGTCCACTTGCGCTCCTTTTGGGATGTCGGTGACGCGGCAACCCGCACCACCGAAAGCGTTTGTACTCAGTTCGTGCCATGCATCGAACTGCGGTGCAGTTCAGGCGTCGACGCCGATCCGATGATCAAACACAACAATTACCTCAGGGGAGTCTACTTCGAGTCGGTGGAAACCGAGTGATCGACGCCACCACAGGTTGCCAGAGGTCTCGGGCGTGTGTTCCCGTTCACCCGAAATTCATCGAAATTACGACCAACGGGACGAAACGTGCGCTCAGCTTGCTCGTTGGTCGACCATGCCGTCGCGCGTGTCGACGGTCCGCGGCGGGGTCTGGCGGCGCTTGCGAGTGTTGAATCGGGCCAACGCGTGCGGGAAGCCCTCGTTCGCCAGAGTGGCGACCTCGGACGTACTCGCCTGATCGAGAAACTCCTGCACTTCCTGCTCTCGGACGCCGAGCTTGCTGAGCCGGAACTCGACGCGTTCCATCGCGAGTGCGAAGAGCATGAGTAGTACCGGAAAGAGCACCACGGCGAGTCCTTGCATACCGGCCAGTTAACACCGAAAAGATCTCGATACAAACACGGTCCGCTGCGGTCGCGTAGTTCGTTACGCATTCTTGTCCGTACAGTTGTGGAGTGGATTCGACAGCTCCGAAACGCCCCGACGTGCGCAAACGCGAGGAGACGCACCTAGGGCTCGTGCGTCGAGCTCGTCGGATGAACCGGACGCTCGGGGTTGCCTTTCCGCACGTGTACTGCGAACTGGACTTCACCACGCCCCTCGAACTCGCCGTCGCGACCATCCTGTCCGCGCAGTGCACCGACAAGCGCGTCAACATGGTCACCCCGGCACTGTTCGTGAAATACCGCACAGCCCGCGACTACGCCGAGGCCGACCGCACCGAGCTCGAGGAGTACATCCGCACCACGGGGTTCTACCGCAACAAGGCGAACTCGCTGATCGGGCTCGGACAGAAGCTGCTGGAGAACTTCGACGGCGAGGTGCCCGCGACGTTGAAGGATCTCGTCACGCTTCCCGGGATCGGCCGCAAGACGGCCAACGTGGTTCTCGGCAATGCCTTCGATGTTCCGGGAATCACCGTCGACACCCATTTCGGACGGCTCGTACGGCGCTGGCAGTGGACCGAGGAGCAGGACCCGGTCAAGGTCGAGCACGCCGTCGGCGCACTCATCGAACGCAAGGAGTGGACGCTGCTCTCGCATCGAGTCATCTTTCACGGTCGACGCGTCTGCCACGCTCGTACACCCGCATGTGGGGTGTGCGTCCTCGCCAAGGACTGCCCCTCCTTCGGGACCGGTCCGACCGACCCCGCCGCCGCGGCTGCATTGGTGAAGGGCCCGGAAACCGATCACCTCCTCGCTCTCGCCGGAATCGTGCCGTGAACAAGTCTGCTCTGCGCTGGTCACTGGTCGCTCTGATCCTGGTGGTCGGGATGGTCTACGCGCTGTGGCCCCGCAGCGACACCGCACCGGCAGCGCAGCGCGCGGACTCTCCAGGCCTCGGGCAGCGAGCACCGGGCACCGACGAGCGTCGAGCAGTCGACACCCCCGAGGCCCTCGCGCCGCTGCGTCAGGACGCCGGTCTCGCCGCATGTCCGACGGCGTCGGGCAACGCCGCCGGTCCGCTGACCGGTATCACCCTCGAATGCATCGGCGACGGCTCGTACGTCGACCTCGGCCAGGTACTCGCGGGCCGCCCGGCCCTACTCAACATCTGGGCGTACTGGTGCGGACCCTGCGCCGAAGAGCTGCCCTACCTGCAGCAGTACGCCGAACGAGCGGGCGACAGGATCGAGGTCCTGACGGTCCACAACGACGCCAACGAGGCCAACGGCCTGACTCGGCTCACCGACTACGGCATCACTCTGCCCGGAGTTCAGGACGGCGCGGGCCGCGTCGTCGCCGCCGTGGGAGCACCCAACGTGCTGCCCGTTTCCGTTTTGATATCTGCGGATGGCACCGTCGCCAAGGTGCTGCCACAACCCTTCCGGAGCGTCGACGACATCGCCGACGCCGTCCGCGTGAACCTCGGAGTCGACTCGTGAGCGCACCCGACTGGCTCGGGCGGATGCTCGACGTCGCAGGTAGGGCGGGCGGTCTGACCGACACCACCGGCACCAACCCCGTGCTGCAGCGTCAGGCACAGCCCGCCCAGAAAACTCGATCAGCGGCGGTACTCGTGCTGTTCGGCGGCCCGGCCGCCGCCGATCCGACCGCTCCCGGCGGACTGCCCGCCGACGCCGACGTCCTGCTGACCCAGCGTGCATCGACGCTGCGAGATCACAGCGGGCAGATCGCCTTCCCCGGCGGAGCCACCGATCCGGGCGACGACGGCCCGATCGGCACGGCACTGCGTGAGGCGCAGGAGGAAACCGGACTCGACCCGGCAGGCGTCGTGCCACTGGCGACGATGCCCGGCATCTACGTTCCGCCCTCGCGTTTCGACGTGGTTCCGGTGCTCTCGTACTGGGAGCGGCCGACCCCGGTGCGCGTCGTCGATCCCGGCGAGACCGAGCGAGTGGTGCGAGTTCCGTTGCGCGAGTTGCTCGATCCGGACAACCGATTCCAGGTGCGCCACCCGGCGGGCTACCAGGGGCCCGCGTTCGCTGTGCAGGGAATGCTGGTGTGGGGCTTCACGGGCGGTATCCTGGCGGGTCTGCTGGCTGTATCGGGCTGGGAGCCCGAGTGGGACACGGGGGACATACGCGATCTGGAGGCCAGCTTGACTGCGGTAGGAGCGAGGCTCGATCGGTGACAGGTTCAGGGTGGGTCGATATCGCGGTGGTTGCCATCGCACTGCTGGCGGCAACGTCGGGATGGCGACAGGGGGCGGTGGCGTCGGCGCTGGCGTTTCTCGGTGTCGTTCTCGGGGCCGTCGCCGGCATTCTGGTGGCACCGCACGTGCTCGAACACGTCGACGGTTCGCGGATGCGGGTGTTCGTCGGCATCGCGTTGATCGTGGTGTTGGTGATCGTCGGTGAAGTTGCCGGCATGGTTCTCGGTCGGGCATTGCGTAGCGGAATCCATTCCCGCGCAGCACGATCCGTCGACAGCACCATCGGTGCCGGGTTGCAGGCCGTCGCGGTGCTCGCCGCTGCGTGGCTGCTCGCCATCCCGCTGACGTCGTCCTCGCAGCCCGAGGTCGCCAGTGCGGTTCGCGGATCGACGGTCCTCGGCCAGGTCGACGAGGTGGCACCCGACTGGCTGCGACAGGTGCCCAAGGAATTCTCGGCCTTGCTCGACACCTCCGGACTACCGGATGTCATCGGCCCGTTCGGTAGCACCCCGGTCGCCGAGGTCGCCGCTCCCGATTCCGGGATCGCAGCGGGACCGATTCCGGTGCAACTGCAATCGAGCGTCATCAAGATCAACGGCATCGCGCCGAGCTGCCAGAAGGCGCTCGAGGGTTCGGGATTCGTCGTCGGATCGGATCTGGTGATGACCAACGCACACGTCGTCGCAGGCACGTCCGAGGTGACGGTCGATTCGCCGAACGGACCGCTCGACGCCGACGTCGTACTGTTCGATCCGGAAGAAGACGTTGCGGTGCTTCGTGTTCCGCAGCTGCAAGCACCGGTGCTGGCGTTTGCGCCGACGCCGGCCGAGTCCGGAACCGACGCCATCGTGCTCGGCTACCCCGGCGGCGGACCGTACACGGCGAGCCCGGCGCGTATCCGCGAGATCATCAACCTCAGCGGACCGGACATCTACCGCACCGGCACCGTCCAACGTGAGGTGTACACCGTCCGCGGATCGGTGCGGCAGGGCAACTCCGGTGGACCGCTGGTCAACTCGTCCGGTGAGGTACTCGGCGTCGTGTTCGGTGCCGCTGTCGACGACCCCGACACCGGATTCGTGCTGACCGCGTCGGAGATCGCGGACGAACTTGCGCAGAGCTTCGATGCCCCGGTGCCGGTGGGCACGGGCGACTGCATCGTCTAGCTCTCGCGCACGACCCGCAGGATCTCCTCGGACACCACGTCGGGAGCTTCCTGGTGCACGTAGTGCCCCACGTCCCGCACTGTTCGACGCGTCAGCCCCGGTGCCCAATGCCGATCTCTGTCGAGGGTGGTGGGCAGCACGTACGGGTCCAGGTCGCCGCTGATCTGCGCGACGGGAATCGAGGTGCGTACGTCCACGGCGTCCATGAAGCGGCGACCCTCGGCACGGAACTGGCTGCGGAACGCCCAGCGCTGATATTCGAGTGCGCAGTGTGCAGCACCGGGAATTCTGATGGCCGAACTCATCTTGGCTGCGGTGTCCGCGTAGTCCTCGGTCCTCTTCCACTCGGGCCCGGCGCGGTTGCTCATCAACTCGGTCACCGCGGCACCGCCTCGGCGCGTCAGTAGTCTCTCGGGGCGCAGCGGAACCTGGTAGCGAACGAAGTGCGGTAGCAGCGCGGCGCGCTGTGCCGAATCCTTCAACACGGCTCGTCGCAGAGAGATGGGGTGCGGGGCGTTGATCAGCACCATCGAATGCACCAAGCGGGGGTGGAGCGCAACACTGGCCCAGCAGACGAGACCGCCGTCGGCGTGGCCGACGAAGGTGGCGTGCGGGTACCCCAGCGCGCGAACCAGCCCGACGATGTCGCCGGCCAGGGTCCACCCGTCGTATCCGCGTGGAGGCTTGTCGGAGTCACCGTATCCGCGCAGGTCGACGGCGATGGCGCGAACACCCGACTGCGCGAGCGCCTCGAGTTGGTGTCGCCACGAGTACCAGAAGTCGGCGAAGCCGTGCAGCAGAACCACCAGCGGTGCGTCCGGTGCGTGTTCGCCGACCTCCACGATGTGGAACCGGATTCCGTTGGCGTGGATGTCGCGATGGATCCACTGTCCCGGATATCGGACCGTGGACGGATCGGGCTGATTCATACTGCTCGATTCGCCGGGCTACTACTTCTTGTAGCCGGGAACTCCGGGGATGGACTCGTGCTGGTTCGGCAGCACCGTCGACGCCTGCTTGAGCGAGTCGATGGTCTTCTCGGGCTTGCGCAGCTTCTTGACCCTGCGGTAGCCGAGGAATCCGAACAGCGCCGCGGCCAACACCATGAATGCGAACACGATGAGGAATGCGGCCCAACGGTAGAGCCACACGTCGAGCAGTTCAGCGGCGAAGAAGAAGAAGAAAAAGGTGCTGAACAGCAACACCGTCAACGCGATGATGAAGAAGACGCTGCCCTGCAGGCCCTTCTTGACCTCGCCGGTGACCTCGGCCTTGGCGAGGGCGACTTCGGCGCGCACGAGCGTCGAGACCTGAGTGGTGGCGTCCTTGACGAGATTTCCGATGCTGGCGCTACCAGGGGTGCGGGCATCGACATCGGTCAGAGGTATCGACGAAATCGTGTTCGGGACGCCGTTGCCGTATCCCTTGTCATTGCTGACGCTCAACTCTCGACCCCTTGTAATCGCTCTGCTCGTGTTGTGCGGATCGTATCGACAGTAGTGCCTAGGTAGCAGATTAACTGTTTCGCGGCAGGCTGGCGACGCTCGACCCGGGGCTGGTTACCGCGTCGTCCCGATGGGCAAACACGGGAATGTTGCACAAACGGGCAACGAACGCCGCCCGGGCGTGAAATTCTCAGGTGTTCATCAGGTAATTTGCAGGGAACTTCCCCCTTCAGGAGCATTTGTGAGTTCAGCACACGCCGTCGCCGCCGACGGCGCAATTCCCGCACCTCAGGTGCCGCGGTCGCGCATCGTGATCGCCTCGATGGTCGGCACGTCCATCGAGTTCTTCGACTTCTACATCTATGCCACCGCCGCAGTGCTCGTGTTCCCGCGTCTGTTCTTCCCGGCCGGCAACGACACGACCGCGCTGCTGGCGTCGTTCGCGACGTTCGGTTTGGCGTTCGTCGCGCGACCCATCGGCTCGATTCTGTTCGGCCACTTCGGTGATCGCATCGGACGCAAGGCGACCCTCGTCGGGTCCCTGCTGACGATGGGTGTCGCGACGTTCGCGATCGGACTGTTGCCGACGTACGCCGCGGTCGGCCTGTGGGCTCCGGCTCTGCTGGCGATCATGCGCTTCACCCAGGGCGTCGGTCTCGGAGGTGAGTGGAGTGGAGCGGCGTTGCTGGCCACCGAAACCGCCAAGCCGGGCAAGCGGGCCTGGGCGGCGATGTACCCGCAGCTCGGCGCACCGATCGGCTTCTTCTTCGCCAACGGCATCTTCCTGCTCATCGTCATCGCGACCGGCTACGATTCCGCGAACTCCGGCACCGACCACGCGTTCCTCACGTGGGGCTGGCGAATTCCGTTCCTGCTCAGCGCGATCATGGTCATCATCGGCCTGTACGTCCGGCTCAAGCTGGAGGAGACACCGGTGTTCAAGCTGGCAGTCGAGCGTGGCCAGAAGGTCAAGACACCTCTGGCCGAGGTGTTCAAGACCAGCTGGCGTCAGCTGATCATCGGCACGTTCGTCATGCTCGCCACCTACACGCTCTTCTACATCATGACCACGTGGGTGGTCAGCTACGGAACGGGCAAGGTCTCCGACGTCAACGGCCCCAAGCTCGCCATCCCGTACACCGACTTCCTGGAACTGCAGCTGATCGCCGTGCTGTTCTTCGCGGCACTGATCCCGGTAGCCGGACTGCTGGCCGACAAGTACGGCCGCCGCCCCACGCTCATCGTCATCACCGCGGCGATCGTGCTGTTCGGTCTGTCGTTCCACTGGTTCGCAGACCCGTCGTCCGCGTCGGCAGGCAAGATGCTGGTGTTCATGTGCGTGGGTCTCGGCCTGATGGGCCTGACCTTCGGACCGATGAGTGCCGTTCTGCCCGAACTGTTTCCGACGAACGTGCGCTACACAGGTTCGGGGATCTCGTACAACACCGCGTCGATCCTCGGTGCCGCAGTGGCCCCGTTCATCGCGACCTGGCTGGTCAGCAGCTACGGCGTCGGCTGGGTGGGCGTCTACCTCGCCATCGCTGCAGCGTTGACGCTGATCGCGTTGATCATCATGAAGGAAACGCGAGACCAGTCGCTCGACAGCGTGTAGAGCGGCTGCGCCGCATGTGCGCGGAACTTCGTAGTGGGCTACGAAGTTCCGCTCACATGTAGTTTCTTCACGTCGTTGCAGTGCAGACAATTCGGACATTCTTCGGGTGGCTGTGGCGATTGACGGTCGATTGTCAGGAAGTTGATCGCACATCCTCAGGATCGAGGGCAACAGTGATCGACTGTGACCGTCCTCGAACGCGACATCGCTCGCGCTGGGCAATGCCCACTCTCGCCGCCCTTCTCGTCGCGACCGCAGGTGTGTACGCCCTCGATCTCGACCGTGAGCGCTGGGGCAATTCCTTCTATGCGGCCGCCGTTCAAGCCGGGTCGGTGAGCTGGAAGGCCTTCCTCTTCGGTTCGTCCGACGCCGCGAACTCCATCACGGTGGACAAGCCGCCTGCATCGCTGTGGGTCATGGAGCTCTCGGTTCGCATCTTCGGCCTCAACTCGTGGTCGCTGTTGTTGCCGCAGGTGCTCATGGCTGTGCTGAGTGTGGGAATCATGTACGCGATCGTCGCCCGTCGATTCGGATACGGGGCAGCGTTGATTGCCGGCGCGGTCTTGGCGACGACGCCGACCTTCGCGCTGATGTTCCGCTACGACAACCCCGATGCTCTCCTCACCCTCACATTGTTGGGAGCAGCGTGGGCGATGCTTCGCGCGCTCGAGGACGGGCGCACTCGCTGGCTGGTGCTCACCGGAGCTGTTGTCGGCCTGGGGTTTCTGACGAAGCAACTGCAGGCGTTCCTCGTCGTTCCAGCTCTTGCCGTGGCGTACGCGGCGTTCGGTCCGCCGAAGCTTGGAACCCGACTGCGGCAGTTGCTGGCGGCCGGTGCCGCGGTGCTCGTGACCGCCGGATGGTGGGTCGCGATCGTGCAGCTCGTTCCCGCTGCCGACCGGCCGTGGGTCGGTGGGTCGAAGACCGACAGCATTCTGGACCTGGCATTCGGCTACAACGGCCTTGGTCGATTGACGGGCAACGAACACGGAAGCAGTGCGGCATCCGATGCCGGTGATGTGGTGCAGGCGGGCGGGCACGGTGCGCAGACGGGCATCACCCGCATGTTCGCGGCCGCACAGGGTGGTCAGATCTCGTGGCTGATACCGGCTGCGCTCGTGCTTGCTCTGGTGGGAATTGTGTTGCGCGGCAGAGCACCCCGACGGGACTTCCGGCGCGCGTGGTACGTGATGTGGGGATTGTGGCTCGTCGGGTGCTCGCTGGTGTTCAGCTTCATGTCGGGCACCTTCCACTCCTACTACACGATCGTGATCGCGCCGGCTATCGCCGCCATCGTCGGAGCTGCTCTGCATGAACTGTGGGTGCGACGCGAGAAGACTTGGTGCCGTTCGATTCTCGCGCTTGCTTCGGCCGTCACCACGGCAACGTCGTTCGTCTTTCTCGCTCGCACTCCCGATTTCGTGCCGTGGCTCCGCTGGGTCGTGCTGGGAGTCGGGATCGTTGTGGCTCTCGCCCTCGTGGTCCGGATGTCCCGAACTGTCTCGATTGCACTGGGAGCGGTGGCAATTGCGGTCGCTCTGGCCGGCCCGGTGGCGTACGTCGCCGACACCGTCGTCACCCCGCACAGTGGGGGTGGCCCATCGGCAGGCCCCACGATTCCATCCGAGGCCGCAGAGTCCAGAAACGCAGTGCACGACGACAGTGCCGGGCACTCGGCACTATTCACTGCCCAGGCACCGGACGGCCAGCTGACCGGACTGCTCGAATCCAACGCGCAGCACTACACCTGGGTGGCAGCGACGATCGGATCCGACGCCGCAGCGGTCCTACAGCTCGCGACCGACGACCCGGTGATGCCGGTGGGGGGATTCTCCGGAACCGATCCGTCGCCCACACTCGACCAATTCGAGGCCGACGTGGCCGCTGGAAAGATCCATTACTTCCTCGCCGGCACGGGCAAGGCCAGATCGTCGGCGATAGGGGATTGGGTGGCCGCGACCTTCACACCCAGAAGCATCGGCGACTACACGGTGTTCGATCTGACCGGGTGAGCATCAGAGCGGCTGCGCCGCATGTGCGCGGAACTTCGACCTCTGCTACGAAGTTCCGCGCACATGCGCGAAGCGCTTACCGACCTTTTTTGATCGCCTCGAATACCTTCGGGTCGACGAGGGTGGAGACGTCGCCGAGTTCGCGGCCCTCGGCCACGTCGCGCAACAGGCGACGCATGATCTTGCCAGAGCGGGTCTTCGGCAGCTCGGGCACGATGGAGATCTCCCGCGGCCGGGCGATCGGTGAAATCTCCTTCGACACCTGAGCTTTGAGTTCGGCGATCAAGGCGTCACCGGTGTTCTCCACGCCTGCACGGAGGATGACGAACGCGACGATGCCCTGACCGGTGGTCTCGTCGGCCGCACCGACGACGGCGGCTTCGGCGACACCGTGGTGGCTGACGAGCGCCGATTCGACCTCGGAGGTCGAGATGCGGTGGCCGGAGACGTTCATGACGTCGTCGACGCGGCCGAGGACCCACAGGGCACCGTCCTCGTCGTACTTGGCGCCGTCGCCGGCGAAGTACCAGCCTTCCTCGGCGTAGCGGGACCAGTAGGTGTCCTTGTATCGCTCCATGTCGCCCCAGATACCGCGCAGCATCGCCGGCCACGGCTCGGACAGGACGAGATATCCGTTGCCGCCGTTGCCCAGGGGCTTGGCGTCGTCGTCGACGATCTTGGCGGAGATTCCCGGCAGCGGGGTCATCGCGGAGCCCGGCTTGGTGGAGGTGACGCCGGGCAGTGGGGAGATCATGATCGCGCCGGTTTCGGTCTGCCACCAGGTGTCGACGATCGGTGCGGTTCCGCCGCCGACGACGTCGCGGAACCAGCGCCACGCCTCGGGGTTGATCGGCTCGCCGACGGAACCGAGCAGGCGGATCGAGCTGAGGTCGTGGGCCTCGGGAATCTCCTTGCCCCACTTCATGAATGTGCGCACGAGGGTGGGGGAGGTGTAGTAGATCGAGACCTTGTACTTCTCGATGACGTTCCAGTGCCGGTGCTCGTCGGGCGAATTGGGGGTGCCCTCGTAGACGACCTGCGTTGCGCGGTTCGAGAGCGGGCCGTAGACGATGTAGGAGTGCCCGGTGACCCAGCCGATGTCGGCGGTGCACCAGTAGACGTCCGTGCCGGGCTTGTGGTCGAAGACGTTGTGGTGGGTGTACGAGGTCTGCGTCAGGTAGCCGCCGGAGGTATGGATGATGCCCTTGGGCTTACCCGTCGTACCGGAGGTGTAGAGGATGAACAGGGGGTGCTCGGCCGGGAACGGCTGCGCCTCATGCTCTTTCGACGCCGTGGCGACGGTCTCGTGCCACCAGAGGTCGCGTCCGTCGGTCCAGGCGACGTCGGAGTCGGTGCGCTTGACGACCAGCACGTGTTCGATCGAGGCTGCCCCGTCGACGGCCTCGTCGACGGTGTCCTTGATGGGAGCGGGCTTGCCGCGTCGCCACTGGCCGTCGGTGGTGATGACGAGCTTGGCTTCGGCGTCGTCGATGCGTGAGCGCAGTGCGGTGGCGGAGAAGCCGGCGAAGACGACCGAGTGGGTGAGGCCGAGGCGAGCGCACGCGAGGATCGAGACGATGGCCTCGGGGATCATGGGCATGTAGATCGCGACGCGGTCGCCGGAGACGAGGCCGAGTTCGGTCAGGGTGTTGGCGGCCTGGCTGACGTCGGCGAGCAGATCGGAGTAGGTAACGTCGCGGCTGTCGCCGGGCTCGCCTTCCCAGTGGATGGCGACTTGGTCGCCGTGGCCGTCGAGGACGTGGCGGTCGACGCAGTTGTAGGCGACGTTGAGCTCGCCGTCGGCGAACCACTTGGCGACGGGGGCGTCGGACCAGTCGAGTACCTCGGTGAACGGGGTGTGCCAGTGGAGTCGGCGAGCCTGTTCGGCCCAGAAGCCGAGTCGATCCTCTTCGGCGGCGGCGTAGAGCTCGGCTCCGGCGTTCGCCTGAGCCGAGAACTCGGCCGAGGGTGCGTAGGAGGCAACCGCGGTCTCGTCGGTTCCGGGGGTACTGGTCGTCATCTCGAATAGCTCTCTTTCGTCCGATGCTTTTCGCCCATGAAACGGCACTCACTAGCCGGTCTCGAGCCCCTAGTGAGGGTAGTCACATGTGATGGCGATCGCACCGTTGCAATCGGCTGCAACCCCTTGATCTGCGGTGATCGGTAGTTTCCGCACGCTGGGCGGTCATCGGGGGCATCGACGCCGCGCCTCAGCGACCCGGATGTCCGAAGTGTGAGAAATCGACTTGCCGAAACGTTTCGATCATGTTTCGGGCTTACTCACGGGTCAGCAAAATCTGGGGGAGTTCACATGTTCGTTTCAGGATGTGTCTAAAGTTCGTTCCATCAGATCGTTGGTACGGCTCACATGCCGTGTCTTGCGGTCGCCCACGAATCCCCGGGCGTCGCGCCCGAGGACCCTGAACACGGATGACCCCGTGTTCACATCTGGATGGAGGATTTCCTTGCGTATCAAACGTGCCGCGGTCGTCACCACGGCTGTGCTGATGAGTGCGAGCTTGCTCGCTGCCTGTGGCGGCGGGGGCTCGAGCTCCGGTGGCAGCGCCGACGGGATCTACAGCATCTACATCGGCGAGCCGGAGAACCCGTTGGTTCCCGGAAACACCACCGAGAGCGAAGGCAGCCAGGTCCTCAAGGCGCTCTTCACTCCGCTGGTCACGTTCAACGACGAAGACAACAGCGTCGAGTACAACGGCGTTGCCGAGTCCGTCGAGTCCGACGACAACATCACCTGGACCGTCACGCTCAAGGACGGCTGGACGTTCCACGACGGCACCCCGGTCACCTCGGAGTCCTACACGAAGGCGTGGAGCTACAACGCGTTGAGCACCAACGCATTCGGTGCCTCCTACTTCTTCGAGAACATCGAAGGCTACGCAGATCTGCAGGGCAGCGACACTGCCGAGCCCGCCGCGACCGAACTGAGCGGACTGAGCGTCGTCGACGACACGACCTTCACCGTCAAGCTCACCGGACCGTTCGCAATCTTCCCGCTGACGCTCGGCTACACCGCGTTCGATCCGCTGCCGGAGGCGTTCTACACCGACCCGACGGCATTCGGCGCCCGCCCCATCGGTAACGGCCCGTTCAAGGCCGACTCGGACTTCGTTCCGGGGCAGGGCTTCACCGTCACCAAGTACGACGACTACGCAGGCGACAACGCCGCCCAGTCCGCAGGCGTCAACTTCAAGGTCTACACCGAGCTGAACACCGGCTACAACGATATCCAGGGCGGCGGACTCGACATCATGCTCGATCTGCCCGAGGATGCCTGGGCCACCGCGCGAGATCAGTTCGGTGATCGCTACACCGATCGCGCTCGTCCCGACATCACCTCGCTCGGCTTCCCGACGTACGACCCGCGGTTCCAGGACCCGAACGTGCGCAAGGCATTCTCGATGGCCATCGATCGTCAGGCCATCGCGACCGCGATCTTCACCGATACCCGCACTCCGGCAAATTCGTTCGCCTCTCCGGTGGTCGAGGGCTACCGAGAGGACGCATGTGGAGCCGCCTGTGAGCTCAATGCCGACGAGGCCAACCGCCTGCTCGACGAGGCCGGCTTCGATCGCAGCCAGCCGATCGACCTGTGGTTCAACGCCGGTGCCGGCCATGACTCATGGATGACGGCCGTGGGCAACCAGATTCGCGAGAACCTGGGTGTCGACTACGCACTGCGCGGCGATCTGCAGTTCGCTCAGTACCTGCCGCTGCAGGACGCCAAGGGTATGACCGGCCCGTTCCGTTCGGCCTGGATCATGGACTACCCGTCGATCTACAATTTCCTGGCGCCGCTGTATTCCAAGGCAGCACTTGCGCCGGCCGGCAGCAACTACGTCTTCTTCGACGATCCGGCGTTCGACGCCAAGTTGGCCGAAGGTAACAACGCCGACAGCGTCGACGCGGCGACGGCCAAGTACCAGGAGGCCGAGGACATCCTGATTCAGCAGATGCCCTCCACCCCGCTGTTCTACGGCCTGAATCAGGCAGTGTGGTCCGATCGCGTCTCCGACGTCAAGATCGACAACACCGGCGACATCGTCCTCGAGGACGTTGTAGTCAGCTAACAACGGACACCGGTGGGTGGCAACGGACGTGACTCCGTTGCCACCCACCGGTTCGTTTCGGCGGTGGGCTCGACGCCTACCGAAGACCTGCGTCAGCGAGACCCGATTCGCAGGATCGCCGCATTCAAGGAGAAACCACAGTGGGTCGCTACATATCCCGCCGATTACTGTTGACGATTCCCGTCCTGATCGGCTCCTCATTTCTGATCTTCGCCATGGTCTACGCCCTTCCGGGTGACCCCATCCGTGCCCTCGCCGGAGATCGCCCTCTCGCGCCTGCCGTCGTCGCGCAGCTGCGCGACGACTTCAACCTCGACGACAACCTGGTCGTCCAGTACATCAAGTACATCGGTGGATTCTTCCAGGGCAATTTCGGCACCGACTTCTCCGGCCGCCCTGTGCTCGACACCATCGAGCGGGCCCTGCCAGTCACCATCAAGCTGACGATCGTGGCCGTGGTCTTCGAGACGATCATGGGTATCGCAGCGGGTGTGCTCTCGGCCCTGAAGAAGGGGTCGTTCTTCGACAACCTCGTGCTGGTGTCCACCACGTTGCTGGTGTCGGTTCCGGTGTTCGTCCTCGGCTTCATCGCGCAGTTCACGTTGGGACTCAAGCTCGGCATCTTCCCGATCTCGGGCATCAACGACGGCTGGTCGAGCTACCTGCTCCCCGGCCTCGTGCTCGCCTCGCTGTCGATGGCGTACGTCGCCCGACTGACCCGCACGTCCGTGGCCGAGTCGATGGCGGCGGATTACATCCGAACCGCGAAGTCCAAGGGAATCAGTAATCGGCGCATCATCGTGCGGCATGCGCTGCGCAACTCGCTGATCCCCGTCGTCACCTTCATCGGTGCCGACGTCGGCGGTCTGCTGGGTGGTGCGATCGTGACCGAAACGGTGTTCAACCTGCCGGGCCTCGGTCGCGCAATCTACGACGCACTGGCGCGTCAGGAAGGTGCCGTCGTCGTCGGCATCGTGACGCTGTTCGTGTTCTTCTACATCTTCTTCAACCTCGTGGTGGACGTTCTCTACGCGGTTCTCGATCCAAGGATTCGCTATGAATAAAGAAGATTCGAGCGCAGCTCAGCACGCCGCGGACGAAGGCCAGCCCGGCAACGTCATCACCGGGGAGGCCGTCGATCTGGTCGGCCAGGCCAGCCTGTGGGGGAACGCGTGGAAGTTCTTGCGCAAGAGCCCCTTCTTCATCGTCGGGTCGTTTCTTCTCGTCGTTCTGTTGGTCATGGCTGTCTTCCCGCAGTTGTTCGCGCGGGGAATCGATCCTCGGGTGTGCTCGCTGTCCGACTCTCGGCAGACCCCGAGCGCCGCACACTGGTTCGGCACCGACATCCAGGGGTGCGACTACTACGCCAATGTCATCTACGGAGCGCGGATCTCGCTGTCCATCGGTGTGCTCTCCGTCATCGGAGTTCTCATCATCGGCGTGTTGATCGGCGCTCTCGCAGGCTATTTCGGCGGCGTCACCGACAGCATCCTGGCTCGCTTCACGGATGTCTTCTTCG
Source organism: Rhodococcus sp. IEGM 1330 (assembly GCF_033142445.1). NCBI lineage: Bacteria > Bacillati > Actinomycetota > Actinomycetes > Mycobacteriales > Nocardiaceae > Rhodococcus > Rhodococcus sp. IEGM 1330. The sequence continues at coordinate 99,124 of NZ_JAWLSB010000014.1, read as the reverse complement.
GAATTCCACTCCTGCTCGGTGCCCTCATCCTGTTGACGGTGACCGAACAGCGCACCATCTTCACCGTCTCGCTCGCCCTGGTCGTCTTCGGCTGGATGACGGCGATGCGGTTGGTCCGATCGAGTGTCATCGCGATCAAGAACAGTGAGTACGTCCAGGCCGCTCAGGCGCTGGGTGCGTCCACGTACCGAATTCTGGTGCGGCATATCTTGCCGAACGCCCTTGCGCCCGTGATCATCTACGCCACCATCTCGGTCGGTACGTTCATCGCGGCCGAGGCGACGCTGACGTTCCTCGGGATCGGACTGCAAGCTCCCGAGATCTCCTGGGGCCTGCAGATCAACCTCGGTCAGAACGTGTTCCTGACGGCGCCGCACCTGGTGCTGTTCCCGGCCGCGTTCCTCTCGGTCACGGTGCTCGCGTTCATCATGCTCGGCGACGCACTCCGTGACGCACTCGATCCGAAACGGAACTGACATGAGTATCCAGAAGGACACGGTCCTGACCGTCACCGATCTGACGGTCGAGTTCGAGGTCGAGAAGGTGTGGCGCAAGGCCGCCGATTCCGTCTCGTTCACCGTCGCTGCGGGTGAAGTACTCGCCATCGTCGGTGAGTCGGGTTCCGGTAAGTCGACCACCGCCATGGCCATTCCCGGTCTGTTGGCGGACAATTCGCGCGTCTCGGGCAGCATCGTGCTCGGCGACCGTGAACTGGTCGGCCTGCCGGAGAAGCAGCTGGCCCCGATCCGCGGCAAGAACGTGGCGGTCATCTTCCAGGAGCCGATGACGGCGCTCAATCCGGTGTACTCGATCGGCTGGCAGATCACCGAGGCCATCCGCGCGCACACCTCGCTGTCGAAGAAGGAAGCGAAGGCGCGGGCCGTCGAGTTGTTGAAGCTCGTCGAGATGCCGGATCCGGAGACCCGGGTGAACTACTACCCGCATCAGCTCTCCGGTGGTCAGCGTCAGCGCGCCATGATCGCCCAGGCGCTGTCCTCGGATCCGTCGCTGCTGATCGCGGACGAGCCGACCACGGCTTTGGACGTGACGGTTCAGGCCGAGATCCTCGACCTGATGCGCGACCTGCGTAACCGCATCGACGCGTCGATCGTGCTGATCACCCACGACATGGGTGTGGTGGCAGACATGGCCGACCGCATTGCGGTGATGAAGGACGGCGTGATCGTCGAAACCGATGCTGCGCAGAAGATTTTCAAGAATGCGTCGCATCCGTACACGCAGCAGTTGCTCGCCTCGGTTCCGCACCTGGGCAGCAGTATGGAGTCCGTGGCGGCGGGCACGATCGCCCAGCCGAGCGCCGTCGAGGACACGCGGGCACTGAGCATCGTCGACGGCGTCATCGAGTACCCGGGCCGCACCGTGTTCAGGGCAGTCGACGGGGTCAGCCTCGATATCGAGATGGGTGAGGTCGTCGGGCTCGTCGGTGAATCGGGCTCGGGCAAGTCAACGATCGGCAAGGCTGTGGTGGGGCTCAACAAGCTCACCGGCGGCACGCTGTCGATCGCGGGTGTCGACATCACCAAGGCGACGAATCGCGATCTGCGGTCGGTGCGAAGCAAGGTCGGCATCGTGTTCCAGGATCCGGGTTCGTCGCTGAACCCGCGCTGGCCCATCGGTCAGTCCATCGCCGAGCCGATGCTGCTGCACACCGAACTCGGTGCTTCCGAGCGGAACAAGAAGGTCGAGGAACTACTCGATCAGGTGCACCTGTCGCGGACCATGCGTAACCGGTATCCCCACCAGCTGTCCGGTGGGCAGCGCCAGCGTGTCGGTATCGCTCGGGCATTGGCACTGGAGCCGACGCTTCTGGTGGCCGACGAACCGACGTCTGCGCTCGACGTGTCGGTGCAGGCCAAGGTGCTCGAGCTGTTCAAGGAACTCCAGCGTGAGTACGGGTTCGCATGCCTGTTCATCAGTCATGACCTCGCTGTGGTGGAGGTGCTGGCCAAGCGCATCGCGGTGCTGAACAAGGGCAAGTTGGCCGAGTTCGGTACGACGGATCAGATTCTGCGTCGTCCGACCAACGAGTACACCAAGCGGTTGCTCGCGGCCGTCCCGGTGCCCGACCCGGCCGAACAGGCCAAGCGTCGTCAGGCGCGCGCCGAGCTGTTGGCGGCCGGAGCGAAGTAGGCGGGAACACCGAGTGGGGGAGGGGGTACCGTCGTCTGTCGTGACGGACCCCCTCGCCCCGCTGCTGGAACTGCCCGGAGTTCTCGACTCCGCCGAACGTGCGCGCGACGCTCTTGGCGCGGTGCATCGGCACAAGGCCAATCGTCGTGGGTGGCCTGCCACCGCCGCCGAGGCCGCGGTGCGTGCGGCACGCTCGTCGTCGACGCTCGAGGGCGGTTCGATGGACTTCCCCCGCGAGGGCGAAGAAGGCGACCCCATTCTGGCGGGTGCGCTGCGAGTCGCGGCCGCTCTCGACGGTGATGCGCTGCAGAACACGGTCTCGACGTGGAAGCGCGCACCGCTGCAGACCCTCGCACGACTTCACCTGTTGGCCGCAGCTGACCTCGTCGACGACGCCTCCGAGCTCGGCCGGCCCCGCAGCGACGCGGGTGTCGGTGATCGACTCGACCTGCTCGCTCAACTGGTGACCGGCGGAACGTCTGCACCTGCCCCGGTGATCGCGGCGGTGGTACACGGTGAACTGTTGACGCTCAAAGCTTTCGGAACGGCCGACGGCATCGTTGCGCGCGCTGCATCGCGACTGGTGGCAGCGTCGTCGGGATTCGACCCCCACAACCTCGGAGTGCCGGAGGTGAGCTGGATGCGTCGAGCAAATGCCTACCGAGACGGCGCGACGGGATTCGCCGAGGGCACGGCAACCGGCGTCGGGAGTTGGGTGATTCTGTGCTGCGGAGCATTCGAAGCCGGTGCGGCAGAAGCGACTTCGATTGCCGAAGCTGCTCAGTAGTGAGCACATAAAAGGGCGGCGATGCCGACTTGCGTCGACGTCGCCGCCCGTTAGCACGGAGCGCCTGGTTACCAAGCGTGCACAGGTGGGCTGTGATGGACTACCACGTGGCCTCGGCGAGAATTCGTCAGTGATGAGGTCATCCCTGCAACCGGTGCAGGGTTCTTGCTGATCAATGGCGAATGTCGCAGGCCCACAGCGCTTCTGCCATTAGGTGGCAAGCTCCGCGTGGGTGCCGGTGTCCGTGCTGGGAATCCGGGTTGGGAGAGCGAATCTTCTCTTCCGATTCGTTCTTGGCCTTCCGTTCTTCCGTACGTCATTTGTACCCCGTGACGCTCCTCACATCAAGGGGTTGGGCGTCATCTTTTTCTTCGGAGCAGTCCGTAGGTGATCGCGCCGGCCGCGAGAGCGCTGAAACCTGCTGCGGCACTTGCCGCTACGGTCTTGCCGGACGGGGTCTGGATTCGTGATCGCAGCGAGACCGGGTTGGAGAAGGTGAGAATCGGCCATCCGCGCGAGGCCGCTTCCTTGCGCAATGCGCGATCGGGGTTGACGGCCGTGGGATGCCCGACGGCGCGCAGCATCGGCACGTCGGTGATCGAATCGGAGTACGCGTAGCTCGACGTCAAGTCGTAATCGTGTTGCGCGGCCAGGGAGTTCATGGCGTCGACCTTGCCCTCGCCGTAGCAGTAGAAGTCGACCTCGCCGATGTACTTGCCCTCCACGGTCACCATCGTGGTGGCCATGCTGTGATCGGCACCCAGAAGCTCTGCGATGGGGTGCACGATCTCGTCGCCGGACGCCGAGACGATCACGACGTCGTGTCCGCGGAGCTTGTGGTCGGCGATGAGATCGGCGGCTTCGGCGAACACGAGGGGGTCGACGATGTCGTGCAGAGTTTCGGCGACGACCGCTCGCACCTGTTCGACGTCCCAGCCTGCGGTCATGCCCGCGATGTGCGCGCGCATGCGCTCCATCTGGTCGTGATCGGCTCCGGAGAGCAGGAACAGGAACTGCGCGTAGCTGCTCTTGAGAACGGCGCGCCGGTTGATAAGTCCTTGGTCGAAGAACGGCTTGCTGAATGCCAACGTGCTGGACTTGGCAATGATCGTCTTGTCGAGGTCGAAGAATGCCGCGACGCGCGCTGCGCGTCGGCCGGCCGGGGCGTCGTCGTTGCTCGCGCTCTGGGTCACGTTTGTCACCATAGTGGCCGGTGGTGACCGGTGGATGTTGCGTGGTGACACTGGCGGACTCGGTCCGACGCGGTCGAGAAATACGAACGGTTGAACTTGCAAACAAGGATGTCCACGGGTGTAGTATTTTCTACGAGCCCGGTTCATCCCGGGCGGTGTTCAGCCCGACCCCCCGGGGCTGAACCAGACGACCCTCGCCTCCTCCCCCCCTGGCGAGGGTCGTCCTCTTTTCCGGGGTAGGTCAAAAACTGGTACAGCAGTACCGGTATTCATCCACAGGCCCGGATCTATCCACATTTCCCCAAGTCGCGCGCATCTCGAGCACATTCTCACGCACGCTTGGCGCATGGAAACGGACTCGCGGCAGCGAATCGCGCACCCGGCAGTGACGATGTCGATCGAACTTCGCGGTCTCCGCGAGGACGTCTATCGAATCGCCGCGGCCGCGGATTGTGTTGTGGAAGAGCAGAACTTACTGGTCGGTATCGGTTCGACACGTTCGATGTGGGACCGCGGCGGAACAATTTTGATCGATTTCGCGTCCGCAGAGACGGCACTGTCGACCGGATTTCCGCGACGCTCGGGCGTCATTCTGGTCACGGACGCACCACCGACACTCGACGACTGGCGAATCGCCACATCGCTCGGTGCCGAGCATGTGATCTCCCTGCCGTGGGACGAGGACGCACTCGTGCGCATACTCGGCGAACCCGCGTCGGCACCGTCGGGAGACGGTGGAGTGATCGCTGTGGTCGGCGCTCGCGGTGGCGCGGGCGCATCCACGTTCGCCGCCGCGCTCGGACTCTGCAGCAGCCGTTCGGGTCGACGTGCACTCGTCGTCGAGGGTGACCGGTACGGCAGCGGCCTCGACCTGTTGCTCGGCTGGGAGAATGCTCCGGGTCTGCGGTGGTCCGGCTTGGTGGTCGAAGGTGGCCGAGTCTCCGGCGACGCTCTGCACGGGGCGCTGCCCTCCCGCGCCGGATTGTCGGTGCTGGCACTGGGCCGATCCGACGACCGGAGTGTCGGACTCTCCGCCGTCGCAGTGGCGGTTGTGCTCGATGCAGGACGCGCAGCGGGTGATCTGGTGGTGTGCGACGCTCCGCGTCATCCCAGCGACGTCTCCGACGCCCTGTATGCCGCGGCGGACCTCGTCGCGCTGGTACTTCCGGCCGAACTGCGAGCCGTGACGTCGGCTGAGGCGGTGGTAGCGCATGTGGTGGATCGAAATGCCAATGTCGGCCTGGTCGTTCGTGGGCCTGCTCCGGGTGGGCTGAGGGCCGACGACATCGCGGTCGCCCTCGGGCTTCCGCTGTTGACGTCGATGCGCGCCGAGCCCGCGTTGGCCGAGCGCCTCGAACGAGGAGGTCTGGTGCTGGGCCGACGTTCGCCACTGGCCGCGGCGGCCGATGCTGTGCTCGATACGTTCGCGCACAAGCCCGGTGGTCAGCGGTGGGCGGCATGAGCGCCGTCGTCACCGCGGATCTGCTCGACCGCGTCCGTGATCGCTTGGCGGCATCGGCCGACGCTCCGGTTCCCGCCACCGTCGCCGCAGCCATTCGAGCGGAAGCAGGTGGAGTCATCGGCGACACCGATATGCTTGCGGCCCTACGGGTTCTGCAAACCGAGCTGACCGGCGCGGGGCCATTGGAGCCGCTGCTGTCCGAGCCCGGAGTGACCGATGTACTGGTCACCGCACCGGATCAGGTGTGGATCGATCGTGGTCGCGGACTCGAGCGCACCGGGGTTCGTTTTCTCGACGAGGCTGCCGTTCGGCGGCTCGCGCAACGGCTCGCCCTCTCTGCCGGCCGTCGACTCGACGACGCGCAGCCCTGGGTGGACGGTCGACTGCCGGGCGTCGGGCAGGGGGCGTTCGGCGTCCGCCTGCACGCTGTGCTGGCACCGGTGGCGAGTGGGGGAACGTGTGTGTCGCTTCGGGTTCTGCGACCCGCGACGCAGGGACTCGCCGCGCTCCGTGCATCAGGAGCTGTGACCGAAGACGGGTACGAGCTGCTGCGTCGAATCGTGTTCGGTCGCCTGGCATTTCTCGTCGTCGGTGGCACCGGCGCTGGAAAAACAACACTCTTGGCCGCACTTCTCGGGGAGGTGGATCCGGCAGAGAGAATAGTCTGCGTCGAGGACGCGGCCGAGTTGGCACCGGCCCATCCGCACGTGGTTCGTCTGGTGGCCCGCGCACCCAATGTCGAGGGTGTAGGCGAGGTGTCGGTGCGGCAGCTGGTTCGGCAGGCCCTGCGAATGCGACCCGATCGCCTGGTGGTCGGTGAGGTGCGCGGGGCCGAGGTCATCGACTTGATGACGGCTCTCAATACCGGTCACGACGGCGGAGCCGGAACCATTCACGCGAACTCCCCGGCCGAGGTACCCGCCCGGCTCGAAGCTCTTGCAGCACTGGGCGGAATGGGGCGAGACGCGTTGCACAGCCAACTTGCCGCTGCGGTTCAGGTGGTGTTGCACGTCCACCGCAGCGCCGACGGTACTCGACGACTACGTGAAATCGGAGTGGTCGACGTCGATCCCACCGGGCGGGTGCACATCGCGGCGGCCTGGTCGGTAGATGCCGAACCGACGCCGGGTGAAGGCCGGCTCCTCGAACTGCTCGACCGCCGATGCGGTGACGCCCGATGACGGCCGCGGTCATGGTCCTTGCTGTGGCAGTCGCTCTGTGGCCGAGCAGCTTCCGTCGATTGCCCAGCGAAGTACGCACGGCGTCGAGCGCGCCGCGATGGATGGTGCCGGCCAGCTGCGCTCTGGTTGCGGCAGGGACGGTGTGGTGGTTCGGCGGAATCTGGGCCGTGGGCGCAGCAGCGGTGGCGGGCAGTACCGGATGGCGGCGCTATCGTCGGCGACTCGAACGCGACCGGCGGGCCGACGAATTGAACTGGCTCGCAACCGGAGTCGAGGTGGTCATCGGCGAGCTCCGCGTCGGGTCCCATCCGGCCACGGCCAGCGCAGTTGCGGCGGAGGAGTGCGGCGGCATCGCGTCGACGGCACTGCGCGGCGCGGCATCGCGGGCGCGGCTGGGCGGCAGGGCTGCCGACGGCATCGCTGCGTCCGATTCGTTGCTGGACGCGGAGCTGGCCCGATTGGCCGCCGCGTGGCGGGTAGCCGACGACCATGGACTCGCCCTCGCCGAACTCCTCGACGCTGTCCGCGAGGACATGCTGGGACGCAGACGATTTCGTGAACGAACGGACGCATCGCTCGCCGGGGCCCGTGCCACCGCGCTGGTGCTCGCCGGTCTACCGATCCTCGGAGTCGCGCTCGGACAGCTGATGGGCGCGAATCCGCTGCAGATTCTGCTCGGCGGTGGGCTCGGCGGAATGCTGCTGCTCATCGGCACGGCGCTGGGCTGCGCGGGACTGCTGTGGACCGATGCGATCACCGGCAAGGTGACGACGTGATGTGGGTGACGGTGCTCAGTGTGGCAACGGCGTTGATCACGCTGCCCTCGGCCGCGGGCGGGTTGCACAGACTGGCACCCGAGGGCCGCGCGTCCGCCGTCGCCGTCGACGCGCCGACACCCGACCCGCTCGCGGTGGCCACGACCTTCGATCTACTCGCCGCATGTCTGCGTTCGGGGCTGCCCGTATCGACCGCCGCTGCGGCAGCAGCGCATTCCGCTCCGACCTCGTTCGGTGTCGCGCTCCGCAAAGCTGCCGATCTGCTCGATCTCGGAGCCGATGCCGAGACCGCGTGGGACGCCGTCGCGCAGGATCCGGAGACCGAGGCTCTGGCCAGGATGGCACGGCGATCTGCCCGGGCCGGATCGTCCATGGCGTCGGCGATGACGGAACTTGCTGCAACCCAACGAACCCGGGCCGAAGATGCCTCGGCTGCTGCGGCCGAGCGCGCCGGCGTGCTGATCAGTGGACCGTTGGGGCTGTGCTTTCTGCCTGCCTTCATCTGTCTCGGCATCATCCCCGTGGTGATCGGACTGGCGGGCAACGTACTGGGCGGCGGTCTGCTGTGACCGGCGCACACACAAGTGTCCGGTGCGGAGATGCCGCATCGGAGAACAGGGAGGGGAATCGAGATGATCGAGAATGCACTGCAGGAGTTGAAGACTCGAATCGTGTTGTTCGGTGCGGAGGACGATGGCATGTCGACCGCGGAGTACGCGATCGGCACCATCGCGGCAGCGGCATTCGGGGCGGTGCTGTACACGGTGGTGACCGGGGACAGCATCGTGTCGGCCTTGACGGGGATCATCGATCGAGCGTTGAACACTGCTGTCTGATACCGGTGGGTGATGACGGTGCCGTGACGGTGGAGGCGGCGTTCGCGATCGCGTCCATCGTCGCGGTGATCGTGGTGTGTATCGGGGCGATCGTCTCGGTGACGATGCACATCGGCTGCGTCGATGCGGCCAGGGAGGCAGCTCGGTTGGCGGCCAGAGGGGATGCGGCCCGGGCTGTGTCGGTGGGGGAGCGGGTTGCGCCGGACGGGGCTCGGGTCACAGTGACGGAGGACGGGGAGTTCTTCGTCGCGCGGGTGGAGGTGGCGAGTCCGCTGCCGGGATTGACGCTGTCGGCTGAGGCGGTTGCTGCTGCGGAACCGGTTGCGCCCGAATGAGAATGCAGGACGACGATGGTGGGGCGACGGTGTTGGCGGCGCTCGCGATGTCGGCGTTGATTTCGGTGGTGGTGATGGTGATGCACGTCGGCTCGGCGGTGGGTGCTCGCCATCAGGCGCAGTCGGCGGCCGACCTTGCGGCGTTGGCAGGTGCCGGGGCTCTCGATCGTGGGGTGGCCGATGCGTGTGCGACGGCGCGATCAGTAGCGAGCAGGATGTCGACTGATTTGCGGGAGTGCACGATCGAGGAGTGGGACGTGATCGTGACGGTCGGACAACCGGTGTTCCTCGGGCGCTTCGGAATGTCCGACGCCATCGCCTCGGCGCGGGCGGGTCCGGGGTGACCGGACGCCCGCCCACCTGCAGCGGTCAGCTCGACGTGAAGGTGCGCGCACCGGATTGCAGAGGGGCGAATCGAGTGAGTTGAGTGACGTGCTCCGGGGTGAGCTCCGCGAGTGAATTGACCTGCAGCAGTTGCATGGTGCGGACTATTTCTTCGCGCAGGATCTCGATCATGCGGTCGACGCCCTCGCGACCTCCGGCCATCAGGCCGTAGAGGTACGCCCGCCCGACAAGTGTGAACGATGCCCCCATCGCGATGGAGGCGACGATATCGGCACCGTGCATGATTCCCGTGTCGACAGCGACCTCGAAGTCGGAGCCGACTTCGCGTACGACCTGAGGCAACAGGTGGAAGGGAACGGGAGCTCGATCGAGTTGTCGGCCGCCGTGGTTCGACAGGATGATGCCGTCGACTCCCAGTTCGGCCAGACGTACCGAATCAGCAACGGACTGAACACCTTTGACGACCAGCTTGCCGGGCCAGATTTCCCGGATGACGTCGAGATCCTCGAACGAGATCGAGGGGTCCATCGCCGAATTGAGGAGCTCCCCGACCGTGCCGCCGGTAGAGGACAGCGATGCGAACTCGAGCTTGGCCGTGGTGAGGAAATCCCACCACCACCAGGGACGGGGAATGGCGTTGGCGATCGTCGATGCGGTCAACTGCGGCGGGATGGAGAATCCGTTGCGCTTGTCGCGAAGGCGTGACCCGGCTACGGGCGTGTCGACTGTGAACAGAAGTGTGTCGAAGCCTGCTTTCGCGGCGCGTTCGACGAGCCCGAACGAGATGTCGCGGTCTCGCATGACGTAGAGCTGGAACCAGTTTCGCCCATTTGGATTGGTGGCCTTGACGTCCTCGATCGACGTGGTGCCCAGAGTCGAGAGGCAGAACGGAATTCCAGCAGCTCCGGCTGCGGCAGACCCGGCGTATTCACCCTCGGTCTGCATCAGGCGGGTGAATCCCGTCGGCGCGATGCCGAACGGGAGCGCGGACGGCCCACCGAACACCGTCGTCGAGGTGTCGACGTGGGAGACGTCCCGCAGGATCGAGGGGTGGAATTCGACGTCACGGAAGGCCTGACGAGCCCGCGAGAGCGAGATCTCGGCGTCTGCGGCACCATCGGTGTAGTCGAATGCCGCGCGCGGGGTGCGTCGACGGGCGATGGTGCGGAGATCGTCGATGGTGAGTGCGGCGTTCAGCCGTCGCCGGCGCAGGTTCAGATCGGGTTTCTTGAACGAGAGGACCTCGCGCAGGTCGGTAGCTTTGGGAATCTGCCGGGTGATGGGCATGTCATGGTCTCGATTCTGTGCAGAGTTGCGGTGAGTGGGGGGCGACGACGGGTCAGGGGAGCATCCAGGCCAGTACCGAACTTTGCAGTCCGACCAAGAGGCAGATGGCAAGCAGCAGGCCGAGACTCCACCAGATGACTTTTCGGAAGATCTCGGACTCTCGCCCGACCAAACCCACCGCGGTTGCGGCGATGGCGAGATTCTGCGGGCTGATCATCTTTCCCACCACACCACCCGAGGTGTTGGCGGCCACCAGCAGGGTCGGGTCGATGCCGGCGTTGATCGCTGCAGTCTGCTGCAGCGTCGCGAACAAGGCGTTCGCGCTGGTGTCCGAACCGGTGACCGCAGTTCCCAGCCACCCCAGAATCGGGGAGAGGTAGGCGAAGAATGCGCCGGTGCCTGCGATCCAGGTGCCGATGGTGATGGTCTGCCCCGACTGGTTCATCACGTAGGCGAGCGCAAGGACTGCACCGACCGTGAGTGCGGAGAAGCGGAGTTTGATCAGGGTGCTGCCGAACAGCCGCGCGGCGTCGGGAGCGCTGACGCGATAGACGGCGGCCACGATGACGCCGCAGATCAGGAGCAGAGTTCCCGGCGTCGACAGCCAGGTGAACTTGTAGATGGTGGTGGTGGCCGGGGAACCAGCGGCGGTGAGGATGTTGCCGTCGAGGCCGGGCCACGGAACAGCGATGTCGGTCGACGCGAGGAACTTGGTGACCGGCGACCACAGTTTGGCCACGGAGAACACTGCGATGACCAAAAGGTACGGAAACAGTGCGAGCACGACACGCTGTGCCGTCAGTGGTGCGGCTTCGACGGTGAGGGTTGCGACGGGTGCAGGCGTGACCGGGGCAGTGCCCGAGCTTCCGGAATCGGAGTCGGCATCGCGGGCCAGCAGGAGGCGTTCGCGGGCCGCATCGGATCCGGCAGGCTTCCAGAACCTGAGTACGACCACTGCTGCGGCGATGCCTGCGAGCGAGGCGATGATGTCGGTCAATTCGACCGAGATCCAGGTTGCACTGACCCACTGAGCGATTGCGAACACGACACCGACGGCCACTGCAACCGGCCACGTCTGTGCGACGCCGCGTCGACCGTCGGTCAGGAAAGCGATGAACAGCGGCACGAACAGCGCGATGAACGGGGTCTGATGGCCCACGTACGCACCGATCTCGTGGTAATCGATGCCAGTCAGGTTTCCGGCGGTGAGGATCGGAATACCGATGGCACCGAAGGCAACCGGGGCGGTGTTGGCGATCAGTACGACAACGGCTGCGCGCATCGGAGCGAAACCGATGGCCAGAAGCATGACGCCCGTGATGGCGACCGGGGCACCGAATCCGGCGAGCGCTTCCAACAGTCCACCGAAGCCGAACGCGATGATGATGGCCTGGATTCGGGGATCGTCCGAGATGGAGTCGATGATTCGACGTAGGTCGTCGAATCGGCCGCTCGCCACGGTCAACTCGTACAACCAGATCGCGCAGATCACGATCCACACGATCGGGAACAACCCGAAGCCGAACCCCTGGGTGGCCGATAGTCCGGCGAGGTTCACCGGCATGTCGTACGCAAGGACTGCCACCGCCAATGCGACGGCGAGCCCGGCCAGACCGGCAAAGTGGGCCTTCCAGCGGAGAACGCCCAGCGTGACGAAGACCGTCAGCAGCGGCAGGCACGCCACCGCGGCGGACAATCCGATGCTGCCCGCGAGCGGTTCGAGATCGGGTGTGTACACAGCTACTCCATTCGAGACCTTCAAGGTGTGTGAGGTCTGACCACATGAAGAATGGTATGGATCACACTCGATGGGGTCAAGAGGCTAAAGGCACAGACCTTCTTCTGGTTGGATGACCGGTATGGCTGACGACGCTGGACGGGCGCAGAACGAACCGCTTCCGTGGAAGCCGGTCCGGCGCGCCCGCGCGCACGAGCTGGTCATCGACGCAATCGAGGAGCGGATCATGGCGGGTGACCTGCGCGTCGGAGATCCGCTGCCGCCCGAGCGGGAGTTCGCAGCGCAGCTCGACGTCAGCCGCGCCGGGATCCGTGAAGCGGTGCGCGTCCTCGAAAGCAGTGGAATTCTCCGGTCGTCACCGGGTTCGGGTCCCGGAGCCGGCACCTTCGTTGCGGCTCTGCCGCGGCCGGCCCTCACACGTCTCCTTCGCCTGCACGTTGCGCTGGCCAACTTTCGGATCGACGATTTGATCAGCACGCGGGTGGCTCTCGAGCGGGCAAGTGTTCACCTCGCCGCGGTGGCGCCCGATCAGGACAAGCTTGCGCAGGCCAGGGACGCCGTGGAAATCATGGAAGCGCGGGGTGTCACCCGAGAGGCCTTCAACGACGCCGACACGAACTTTCACATCGCCTTGGCCGAGGCTTCGGGCAACGACTTCGTTGCCTCCCTCACGGCGGCAATCCGGGAATCGATGCGTGCGCCCATCCTCACCGCGCTGTTGGAGATCGAGGATTGGGACTCGGTGGCCGACACGCTGAAGGCCGAACATCGGCAGATTCTGGTCGCCGTAGAAGCCGGTGATGCGGAACTCGCAATGAAGTCGGCCGAAGAACACATCCGGTCGTCCGCTGCGGCCCTGTCCATTCGCAACAGAACGGAACCGTCGTAGCATCGGCTGTGGAACCGGCCCTCGCTACGCAGCAGGGCGGCTATCGCCCGCCCAGCCACCGCAAATGCGTGCGCGTTTGCCAGGGGCGCGCGGAATTGCCCCGCCCAGCAGCCTATTTCGCTCGCGTTCAGCGAATGCGCGCGCGTTTGCCGTTGCCGCTGAACCCAGCCGCTCACCCCTCGCGAGTGATGGCCGTCAACACCGCGGTCAGCACTCGAACGGCACCGTCCTTGTCCAGTGGATCGTTGCCGTTTCCGCATTTGGGGGATTGCACACAGGAGGGGCAGCCTGTGTGGCATTCGCACGAGACGATGGCGTCTTTCGTGGCGGTGAGCCAGTCGGCGATGGCCACGTGACCGCGGTCGGCGAAGCCTGCTCCGCCGTCGTATCCGTCGTAGACGAAGACGGTCGGTAGGCCGGTGTCGGGGTGCAGTGCCGTCGAGACTCCGCCGATGTCCCAGCGATCGCAGGTCGCCACCAGGGGCAGTAGTCCGATGGCGGCGTGTTCTGCTGCGTGCAGCGATCCGGGGAATCGTTCGTACGGAACTCCGCTGTGCTCCAACAACTCCGGGGTGATGGTGTACATGACGGCTCTCGTGTCGAGTGTCTGCGCGGGCATGTCGAGTTCGATGGAATCGAGAACCTCGCCCGAGAGCAGGCGTCGCAGATACCCGACGACCTGATGCGTCACATTCACCTGCACCAACGCGACGGTTACCTCGCCGTAATCGGTGGATTCGTGCACTGCGGTGATCGAGATGTCGGTGATCTCGCGGGCCGAGGTGTTCCACTCGGGTTGTTCGGCGTGCACCAGTGCGAGCCCGGCATCGAGATCGAGTTCGTCGACGACGAACGACTCACCCTGGTGAATATGCACCGCACCGGGGTGGGCGGTGGCAGGAGCTCTACCCCCGTCGACGGTGCCGAGCATGCGGCCCGACTCACCGTCGACGATGGCCACTTGCACCCCGGTGCCGCCGCGAATGTTCACCGCACCGTGCGGCGAGAGCTGCTGTCCTTCGGGCGTGATGAACCACCCGTGTGGGCGCTTGCGCACGTAGCCCTTCAGCTCGAGCTCTTCGAGTACCGATTCGGCGTTCAGTTCTTCGGCCTCGACGAGGGTGATCGGCAGTTCGACTGCAGCGCAGAGCAATTGCGGAGCCAGAATGTAGGGGTTGGTGGGATCGGTGACGGTGGCCTCGACAGGCTTGTCCAACAGAGCAGCCGGGTGATGCACCAGGTAGGTGTCGAGGGGATCGTCACGGGCAACGAGCACCAGCAGCGAGCCCTCCCCGCGTCGTCCGGCCCGGCCGCCCTGCTGCCAGAACGACGCGACGGTGCCGGGGAAGCCTGCGACGATCACCGCGTCCAATCCCGCGATGTCGACGCCCAATTCGAGCGCATTGGTGGTGGCGACGCCGAGCAGTGTGCCGTCGGACAGATCGGATTCCAGCTTGCGCCGATCCTCGGCCAAATACCCTGCGCGATAGGCGGCGACGCGTCGTACCAATTGCGGGTCGACGTCGGCGAGAATTCTCTGGGTACCCAGCGCGGTCACCTCGGCTCCGCGCCTGGACCGCACGAATGCCAGAGTTCGCGCGCCCTCCACCAGTAGATCGGCCATGATGCGCGACGCCTCGGCTCCGGCGGATTTCCTTACCGGAGCGCCGTTTTCGCCGGTGATCTCCTTGAGCAGCGGCGGTTCCCACAGTGCGACGGTGCGCGCTCCGTGCGGGGATCCGTCTTCGGTGATCTCCTCGCACGGCGCTCCGATGAGGCGACTGGCGGCTCGCCCCGGTTCGGATGTCGTCGCACTGGCCAGAACGAATACCGGCGATGCTCCGTACCGTGCGCAGAGGCGTCGTAGCCTGCGGAGCACCAATGCCACGTTGGATCCGAAAACGCCACGGTAGTAATGGCATTCGTCCACCACCACGTAGCGAAGGTTGCGGAGGAACCGCGACCACCGCTCGTGCGAGCCGAGGATGCCGAGATGCAGCATGTCGGGATTGGTGAAGATCCACCGCGCATTGGCGCGGGCCCACTGACGTATCTCGATCGGCGTGTCGCCGTCGTACGCGCTGGGGAACACTTCGGCGAGTTCGACTGATAGCGAACGTAACTCGTCGGTGATCGAGATCGTGGTGCGCAGCTGATCGGCACCGAGTGCCTTGGTGGGAGCCAGATACAGCGCGGTTGCCCGGGCATCGGCAGAGAGTGTCGTCAGAATCGGGAGTTGATACGCCAGCGATTTGCCCGACGCGGTACTCGTCGAGAGCACCACATGATTGCCCTCGGCCGCGAGTGTTGCCGCACGTGCTTGATGCGTCCACGGTTGTGCGATCCCGCGAGAGGTGATCACCTGCACCACTTCCGGGCCCACCCACGACGGCCAGGAGGCGAACTGCGAGGCCCGTGCCGGCAGTTCGGCGACGTGGGTCAACGGGCTCTCGCTCGCGGGCGATCCCGCCAACACTCGATCCAGCAACCGCTGCCCGTAACTCCCGGCATCCGCACCACCCAGCGGATGTTTCTCGCTCACTGCCGGTCTCCATGCATTCGTTCGATCTACAAGTGCCATCGGGCTCTTCGCGACCTGGGATCCTCATGCTAGCGCGGACCCTGCTGGGCTCCTTCGTGCCCTGGTGAAAGCGGCTATTCACCTGTCCGATGTTGTCCGTTTCGACAACACGGACAAAATGTTCGAAAACGGTCGACTTTCGACTGTTGCGAACGCGGAACTCATGGTTCACTTGACCCGGTCGCAGCTTCTGTGTTCGTTCTACGCTCGCAGGATCTATCGTTGCGGGCGCGGTACTGGAAGAGCTCGTCCGCCAGGGGGAATCCTGAGGGGGATTGTTGGAAAGTGCAGCGGTCGGAACCGGCCCGATGGACCGAAAGTGCGCTCCATCGAATCTGGTAGAAAGAGAAGGAAAAGCATGGCTCAGGGAACTGTGAAGTGGTTCAACGCCGAAAAGGGCTTTGGATTCATCGCACCAGAAGACGGCTCCGCTGACGTCTTCGTCCATTACTCCGAGATTCAGGGCAGCGGCTTCCGCACCCTCGAGGAGAACCAGCGCGTCGAGTTCGAGGTCGGCCAGGGCACCAAGGGTCCTCAGGCAACGGGCGTTCGCGCAGTCTGATTCTCTTCTTTTCGGAGTCGAGAACCGTCATCCCCCTTTTCTATCGGTCGTACAGGGCCGATAGAAAAGGGGGATGTTTCGTTTCCGCGAACCACCGGGGAGCGTCGAAAGCCGTGAGCGCGGGCGCCGATGTCCTAATGTCCATGCTGTGAACCAGCTGTCCTTCTTCTCCGCCGAGTCGTTGCCGCCCGCGGTGACCGATCTCAGTGGGCTGCTGGCTGCCACCGGCCATGTCGTCACCTCCGCGGGTGCGGCCCGAATTTCCGTCGTGGTCGACGCGCAGTGGCGCGCGGATGCCATCGCCGAACTCATCGAGCAATGTGGTCTGACGCCGGAGCTCGGTCGATCGGAAGAGGACAGGCCACTGGTGCGTACCGCGTCGGTGCCCGAACTGTCCGCGTTGGCGTCTCTGTGGACCAAGGGCGCTGTCAAGGCCGTCCCGCCCGGTTGGGTACCGGGTTCTCGCGAACTGCGCGCCTGGGTGCTCGCGTCGGGTCGGCCCGAGGCCGAGGGAGAGCGGTACGTGCTCGGCCTGGATCCCCATGCGCCGGACACTCACGCCGTCCTCGCTCAGTCGCTGATGCGCGCGGGTATCGCGCCGACGCTCATCGGCACGCGTGGATCCAATCCGGGCCTCCGAATCACCGGTCGACGCCGGCTGCTGCGGCTCACCGAGAACGTCGGCGAGGCTCCACAGAACGTGGACGCACGTACCAATTGGCCCCACGCCGAGTAGAACGATCTGTGACTGATCTGCGAGTATTTGGCCGACGTATGTCAGTCTGTTAGTAGTGGGACAGGCAAATCTGCCTGTGAAAACGCACTAGGGAAGGTTCGGCAGCAAGGTGGCAGCACGTAAGAACGGCACGGGGGACAGCTCCGCCGAGCCGCGTCGTCTGGTCATCGTCGAGTCTCCGACCAAGGCAAAGAAGATCGCCCCGTACCTCGGAAGCAACTACGTCGTCGAGGCTTCCGTCGGCCATATTCGCGACCTTCCCCGCGGTGCCGCGGACGTCCCCGCAAAGTACAAGGGTGAGCCCTGGGCGCGTCTCGGCGTGGACGTCGACCACGACTTCGAGGCCCTGTATGTCGTCTCGCCCGAGAAGAAGGGCAAGGTCGCAGAGCTGAAAAGCCTGCTCAAAGACGCCGACGAGCTGTATCTCGCCACTGACCCCGACCGCGAGGGTGAGGCCATCGCCTGGCATCTCCTCGAGACCCTGAACCCCAAAGTCCCTGTTCGACGCATGGTCTTCCACGAGATCACCAAGCCGGCGATCCTCGCGGCCGCCGCCGACACTCGCGACCTCGACCAAGACCTGGTCGATGCCCAGGAGACCCGTCGTATCCTCGACCGTCTCTACGGCTACGAAGTGAGCCCGGTGCTGTGGAAGAAGGTCATGCCGAAGCTGTCGGCAGGCCGAGTGCAGTCCGTCGCCACCCGCATCATCGTCCAGCGTGAGCGCGAGCGGATGGCATTCCGCAGCGCCGAGTACTGGGACATCTCGGCCACGCTCGACGCCGGTGCCGAGGCGAGCCCCCGCAGTTTCGGAGCCCGGCTGGTCAATGTCGACGGCAATCGCGTCGCCGCCGGCCGCGATTTCGGAGCCGACGGCAAGCTCAAGACCGAGTCCGTGACCGTGCTGGACGAACCGCGTGCCCGACGCCTCGCCGAGGCTCTCGAAGGCGTCGATCTGACGGTCGCGTCGGCGGAGGACAAGCCGTACACCCGCAAGCCGTACCCGCCGTTCATGACGTCGACACTGCAGCAGGAGGCCGGCCGCAAGCTGCGGTTCAGTTCCGAACGGACCATGCGTGTGGCGCAGCGTCTGTACGAGAACGGCTACATCACCTACATGCGTACCGACTCGACGTCGCTGTCCGCTTCGGCGGTCTCCGCGGCACGGGCGCAAGCGACCGAGCTCTACGGCCCCGAGTACGTGCATCCGACTCCGCGGCAGTACACCCGCAAGGTCAAGAACGCGCAGGAGGCGCACGAGGCCATCCGCCCCGCCGGTGACGTGTTCCAGACTCCCGGTC
The DNA here is from genome assembly GCF_033142445.1 of Rhodococcus sp. IEGM 1330. Classification (NCBI taxonomy): domain Bacteria; kingdom Bacillati; phylum Actinomycetota; class Actinomycetes; order Mycobacteriales; family Nocardiaceae; genus Rhodococcus; species Rhodococcus sp. IEGM 1330. Next base: position 80,964 of record NZ_JAWLSB010000014.1, on the reverse strand, counting down.
AGCTGCACTCTGCGCTGCAGACCGACGAGTTCCGGCTGTACGAGCTGATCTGGCAGCGCACCGTGGCGTCGCAGATGGCGGATCTGCGCGGCACCACGCTGACGCTGCGCATCACCGGAACCGCAGGCACCGGTGAGGAATGCACGTTCTCCGCGTCGGGCCGCACCATCACGTTCGCCGGCTTCCTCAAGGCGTACGTCGAGAGCGTCGACGACGAGGCGGGCGGTCAGACCGACGACGCCGAGTCACGTCTGCCCGCGTTGAAGGCCGGCCAGGCAGTGACGGCCACCAAGCTCGATCCCGACGGTCACACCACCAACCCGCCGGCTCGATTCACCGAGGCGTCGCTCATCAAGACGCTCGAAGAGCTGGGAATCGGTCGGCCGTCGACGTATTCGTCGATCATCAAGACCATTCTCGACCGCGGTTACGTCTACAAGCGCGGCAGTGCTCTGGTGCCGTCGTGGGTGGCGTTCTCGGTGATTGCGTTGCTTGAAGCGCACTTCGGGCGTCTGGTGGACTTCGATTTCACCGCCGGCATGGAAGACGATCTCGACGCGATCGCGGGAGGCCGTGAGCGACGAGGCGATTGGCTGCAGAATTTCTACTTCGGCGGCGAGACCGGTGCAGAGGGCTCGGTGGCGCGCTCCGGTGGCCTGAAGAAGATGGTGGGCCAGAATCTCGAGGAGATCGACGCGCGCACCATCAACTCGATCCGTCTGTTCGACGACTCCGAGGGACGCGAAATCCATGTGCGCGTAGGCCGTTACGGTCCGTACCTGGAACGGATGGTCAAGAACGACGACGATCCAGACGGCGACCCGATCAGCCAGCGCGCCAATCTGCCCGACGATCTGCCGCCGGACGAGCTGACCCTCGACTTCGCCGAAAAGCTCTTCGCCACACCACAAGAGGGCCGCAAGCTCGGCGTCGATCCGTTGACCGGCCACGACATCGTCGCGAAGGAAGGCCGTTTCGGGCCGTACGTCACCGAGATCCTGCCCGAGCCGGAACCCGAGCCGACGCCGCCTCAGCCCGACATCGTGCCGATCCCGTCCGGTAATGACGGTGACGGTGGCGGCGGCGTCAAGACTGCGGTGAAGAAGGCTGCAGCCAAGAAGGCACCGGCCAAGAAGGCTGCCGCGAAGAAGGCGACCGGCCCCAAGCCGCGCACCGGTTCTCTGCTCAAGTCCATGGATCTGGCGACCATCACGCTCGAGGATGCACTCAAGCTGCTCTCGCTTCCCCGCGTCGTCGGAGTCGATCCGGAGTCCAAGGAAGAGATCCTCGCGCAGAACGGTCGATACGGCCCATACCTGAAGAAGGGCACCGACTCTCGCTCGCTCGCCGACGAGGATCAGATGTTCACCGTTTCGCTGGAAGAGGCGCTCAAGATCTACGCCGAGCCCAAGCGTCGGGGTCGTCAGGGTGAAGCCAAGCCACCGCTGCGCGAGATGGGCGTCGACCCGATCAGTGAGAAGCCGATGGTGATCAAGGACGGTCGCTTCGGGCCGTACGTCACCGACGGCGAGACCAACGCGAGTCTGCGCAAGGACGACGAGGTCGAATCGATCACCGATGACCGCGCGTCGGAGTTGTTGGCGGACAGGCGTGCTCGCGGACCGGTGAAGAAGAAGGCCGCAGCGAAGAAGGCTCCGGCCAAGAAGGCTCCGGCGAAGAAGGCCGTAGCGAAGAAAGCACCGGCGAAGAAGGCCGCTGCCAAGAAGACGGCCGCCAAGACCACTGCCACCAAGACCACCGCCGCGAAGAAGGCCCCGGCCAAGAAGACCGACAGCGAGTAGCCCTCTGAGTTCGCGGGTTCGGGTTGTCGGCCCCAACCACTAGGGTTGCGTGCATGGCGGGTGTGTTCGATCGATTGGTCGGTCAAGAGGATGTCGAGGCCGATCTGACGTCTGCAGCGGTGGCCGCTCGCACCGGCGTCGACTCGTCGGCGATGACGCATTCGTGGCTGTTCACCGGCCCGCCGGGATCCGGCCGTTCCATTGCGGCCCTGTGCTTCGCGGCGGCGTTGCAGTGCACCACCGAGGGTGTTCCCGGGTGCGGGCACTGTCAGGCGTGCTCGACGACCATGGCCGGAACTCACGGCGATGTGCGACGCGTCGTGCCCGAGGGATTGAGCATCAGCACCAAGGAGATGCGCGACATCGTCTCCATCGCCTCGCGTCGACCCAGCACCGGGTTGTGGCAGGTGGTCGTGGTCGAAGACGCCGATCGACTCACCGAAGGCGCCGGAAACGTGTTGCTGAAGGTCGTCGAGGAGCCGCCGGCGCGGACGGTGTTCCTGCTGTGTGCGCCGTCGGTCGATCCGCAGGACATCTCGGTGACTCTGCGCTCGCGGTGCCGTCACGTCTCGTTGGTCACTCCCACGGTGCCGGCGATCGCGCAGGTGCTGCAGACCCGTGACGAGCTCGACGCCGAGACGGCGGAGTGGGCCGCGTCGATCAGCGGCGGCCACGTGGGCAGAGCGCGTCGACTCGCCACCGACGAGGACGCGCGATCGCGCCGTAAGCGTGCACTGGCTCTGGCGTCGGCTGCAGCTCGGCCCAATCAGGCGTACCTCGCGGCCGAGGAACTCGTGAAGGCCGCCGAGGACGAGGCCAAGGAGATGAGTGCCTCGCGCGACGAGGCCGAAACCGAGGAGTTGCGAACGGCCCTCGGTGCGGGCGGTACCGGTAAGGGTGCGGCGGGCGCGTTGCGCGGGTCGGCAGGGGTGCTCAAGGACCTCGAGAAGCGGCAGAAGTCCCGTGCCACCAGAACCGGTCGCGATTCACTCGATCGCGCATTGATGGATCTGGTGGGCCTGTATCGAGATGCGCTCGCCCGCTCGTACGGATCGACCGCCACGGCGACGCACCCCGACATGGCCGAGCAGGTCGAGCGGATGGCGAAAGCGGTGTCGCCCGAGGCGCTGCTGAAGAGCATCGAGGCGATCCTCGAATGCCGAGAGTCGTTGGCGGTCAATGCAAAACCGAAGTTCGCCATCTACGCGATGGTTGCGACGCTGGGTGACGTGCTGCGTTAGTCCTGTGCCTTCCTGCGTGCCCGTGAAGCCCGAAGATTGGCAACGTTGCCGCAGGTCTTCACGTCGTGCCAGACGCCACTGTTGTTGCGTGAGCGGTCGTAGAAGGCGGATCCGCACGCCTCGTTCTTGCATCGCTTGAGCCGACGCCACGTGTCGGACCGTTGTGCGAGAAGCACTTCGGACCAGATCTGCGACGCGATGTAGGCGGCCCCGGTGCCGGTGGGCGAGAGTCGTACCGTGCCGTCGGTGTCCGGAACGAGCTCGACTCGGACGGCCGGCCTTGCAGCCATATCGCCTGCAATGGCCGCTTCCACATCGGATCGCACTATCCGTAGCGCGGCTGCGTCATCGTCCGACAAAGGCGTCCCCCAGGTAGACGACGCTGTCTCGCCGTCTGCGATGAGGTCGGGAAGGTCGTACGCGTCGATGGCTCGCGTGTTGAGCAGATTCTGAACCACCTGTAAGCCGTCGGGTGCAGGCGCGAGGCGGAAGCGCTCCGTCGGAGTCAGTGACATATGCGAACCCTATTTGACTATGTCGTACTGGTCAACTATGAATGACAGAAGCAAATGTATTTTACCTCTGTCTCGAAAGGTGACGGCCATGGTGTCGATTCAAGGAGCAACCGTGTTGGTGACCGGCGGTCAGCGCGGTCTGGGCAAAGCGACGGTCGACGCGTTGCTCGAGCGTGGGGCCGCGAAGGTCTACGCGACGGCGAGGAACCCGCGCGAGGACTCCGATCCTCGGGTGGTGCCGGTTGCCCTCGATGTATCCGACGCCGATTCCGTTGCAGCGCTTGGTGATATCGCGTCCGACGTATCGATCGTGTTCAACAACGCCGGTGCGCCGGGTACTACACCTCTGCTGACGACGTCGATCGACGACATTCGGGCGGTGTTCGAGACCAACGTGTTCGGCGCGCTGCGAATTGCGCAGGAGTTCGCCCCGATCCTGAAGGCGAACGGTGGCGGGGCCTTGGTCGACATCCACTCGGTGCTGTCGTGGCTCGGCGGCGCGGGTGCCTATGGGGCGTCGAAGGCGGCGATCTGGTCGGTCACCAACTCGCTTCGCCTCGAGCTCGCACCGCAGGGAACCCTCGTCGTCGGGGTGCATCTGGGGTACACCGACACCGACATGATCGCCGAGCTGAACGTGCCGAAGAACGACCCACGTGATGTGGTGCGCCAGGTGCTCGACGCCGTCGAGGCCGGCGAGACCGAAGTGCTCGCCGACGATCTGACCAGGCACGTCAAGTCGATCCTCAGCGGCCCGGCAGAAGGACTCGGTCTCGCCGGCTGACCGTCAGGGGAGGCGATTTTCGTTTCGACCTGATGCTCCGTTAGACTCACCAACGCCGAAAGGCACGCCGCCTTAGCTCAGTCGGTAGAGCATTTCACTCGTAATGAAAAGGTCAAGAGTTCGATTCTCTTAGGCGGCTCAGAGAACGAAAGCCCCTCACCAGCAAGATCCGGTGAGGGGCTTCTTCACGTCCTGCTCCGGTGAGCGTCAGGCCGGCTGATGTGGTCGCAATGTGGTCGCACCGCGCTCACGAGCTTGCTTCTCGGCTGACCTTTCCGCGTCGGCCACATCCAGTGCCGTACCCAGCGCATCTGCCGCAGCGTGGGCAGCCTCAGGCGTCAGATGGCCGTACAGATCGGCCGTGATGGATACCTGTGAGTGACGCAGAGTCTTCGACACCAGCGCGAGGGGGACCCCGTTCATCAACATCAGCGTGGCGGCGAGGTGACGAAGGTCATGAAGACGGCACTCGGGTAGTCCCGCGTCGCGGGTGAGGTCACGGAACCGGTGCAGCACCTTCTCAGGTCTCAGATACTCACCGTCTTCCCGGGCAAAGACGAGACCACGATCCGCGTACCCCGCGCCCCACTTCACTCGGTCGACTTGCTGACGCCAGCGCTGCCGCTCGAGCGCCGCGATCGTTCGGCTCGATAGCCCGACGCCTGCAGCGCTCGACCGCGTTTTGGGTGCCCCGACGACCAGGTGCCCGCCTACGTCGGACAACGTGCGTCTGACCCGAAGCTCCCTGGCCTCGAAGTCAACATCGTCCCACTCCAACGCCAGTGCTTCGCCGCGCCGAAGGCCGGTACCGATGATGACCTCGAAAATCGCGGACATCGGATCGACACGCCACGGCGGCGCGCCGTTGACGTGGTCCAAGAAGACCACGGCCTCCTGAACTGACCACGGTGAAACCTCTGTCCGAACCACCGCGGTCGATCGAGCATGCTCAGCCGCGTTGTGCGTCAACCGCTTCGTCCGCACAGCGTCCGACAGTGCCGAGCGAAGGACCGCGAGAATCTTCGAGATCGTTGCGGGTCCACGCCCTTGCTCCTCGAGCAGGCCGATGAACGCGACGACGTCTTCGTGCCTGAGCTTCTCCAGCCGCTTGCTGCCGATCGCCGGGATGATTCGTTTCGTGACGTACTCGCTGTAACCGAAGTGTGTCGACGGCTTGAGTGTGCGTTTCTTGTCTGCGAGCCAGCCCGTGAGGTAAGCGCCGACCGTCTCTCGGTCGTCGTTCTTGACGCTGGTGCCCGTTCGTTGAGTGACCGCGTTCAATTCCAATTGCGCCGCTCGCTTGGTGACGAAACCGCCTCGCCGCATGGTCTTTCGACGTCCGTCTAGGGTCGGCACGTCAACTGCGAACGTCCACGTCCCATGCTTGGTGTTCGATGTCAGCGTCGGGCAGCTCGCGCCGGCCAGCTTGCCCTCCGTTGTTCGGCATCCACACCGTCGATACACTCTGCCGCTCATTTGGTCATGCCCCGATTCGTAACGTCCAGCGTGGAAGGAATACATGCGGTCCGCTGACCCTGTGGTTCACGGTTTATCCGCAGGGTGAGCCAAAATGTGCGAAATGGAAATTGACATGGCGCATAGCCAGACTGCAAGCGATTGGATAGATTTCAAGGTACACAACGGAACTGAGTTCCGCACTAGGACTCGAAAGACTGAGGGGAATAGCCGTAATGGAAGCGCGAATCGAAGAGGTAGCGGGCCTCGCGGCCGAGCTGCTCGCATCGGGCCCAACTGTGGACTTACAGACAGCGAGTCGAGCGCTCGGCATCAGCAAGAGCCACGGATACGCACTCGCACACCGACGCGAGTATCCCGTTAGAGTGCTTACGCTCGGCACCCGATACCGGGTGATCGCTGCGGAACTTCTTACGGTACTGGGAATCGAACGGCCGCAAAAGGTAACCGCTGCATGAAAATTCGTGCACAGGCCGAGGTCGGGGACAGGCCGCAGGTAGACATCGCGACGGGCGGCGACGTGACCATTTCAGTCGGAGATGTCCGCTTGGTCATGTCCCAGAGCATGGCTGACCAGCTCATTGAAGACATCATGCTCGCCATCGCGAGCCGAAATCTCGGATCACCGCTGCTGCGTGACGAGGAGGCAATCAGAATGAATGCGTTTGTCCGAGAAAACCTTTGAAGGGTGGGAAACCGCTCGGCGTCGAAACGCCGAGCGGCTGACCCTTCACCCACTCCGGTGGATCCGCGGTAGTTCCGGTGCTGGCACACCGGACGCGTAAATCCACTTCACCAGCAAATCCGACACCCACAGGGCAACCCCAACAGCATTACCCGATCGAGCTGAAAGACCAGCTCGCACAATTGAAAAGGAGTCAAGGTCATGATACTTCGGGCACCGACCCCACGGCAACCGCTGCTGCCTGACATGCCTGTTGCAGAGTCGCTGAAGAAGCGCTGGACCTACCATGCGCTCGCAGCCATCGGCCGGGCGTCGCAGGAAAAGGTCCGCTTCACAGCATGGACGCTCTCCGACGAGTACGGACTACCTGACCCACCGAACCCGCGTTGGTGGGGCCTCGCATTCGCAGAGGCACACCGCAGCGGGTTGATCGAGTATGCAGGCTTTCAGGAGTCACCACGGCCGTCGCGATCACGTGGAGTATGCCGTGTGTGGAAGCAGGTTGGGGCGGCATGATCTACGTCGCGCTCTCGACCACCTACTACACGGATCCGAAGATCGAAGCCATCTCCGCTGACGCCGAACGCCTCTTCACCCGTTCCCTCGCCTACTGCGGGAACGCAGAGAACCGCGGCCGCATTACATCGACAGCACTGAAAAACCTCGGCCTCAGACGCGTCGAAAGCCTCGCCCAGCAGCTCGTCGACGTCGGCCTCTGGGAGGTCATCGATGCCCCGTCGGATCACGATCAGGGTCATCTCAACAGCGCGGTAACCGACGTTTCAAATGCACAGTCAGCACCATCTCAAACCCGCTCGAAAGCTCATCTCAAAAACACGCCGTCACGTGCCAAAGCCGCCACGATCTACCGGATAGTCCGATGGGCAGACTGGCAAGACAAGGGTGATGAGCTGGTGAAACGTAGAAGTAGTGACCGAGACAGGAAGGCTCGTCAGCGTGAACGAGACCGAGCTGCTGAGGGGCGATTGTCACGTGACACTTCACGTGACGTCACGCCCACAGAGGAGAGGAGAGAAGAAGAGAGAAGAGAAAAAGAAGAAATGACGTCCATAGACCCCCTGCAGTCTGTATGGGATTCGAACCGATGCGATCAGCCGGCGGAAAGCCTGCCCGACGTCTGGGACGCGGAGGAGGAGAATCCATCGATCGACAATCCTGACGAACCACCGGGCTCCGGAACTGTCTCGGACCGGGGTCAGCTCGCCGTCGTCCCGGACCACTCGTCGTCCGTCGTCGCGACCCGAGTCGAAGCGAACGCCGTCGTCGACCGCTACCAAGCCGCGCTCTGCCCCGCAGGCGTCGTCCCGACAGTCCGAAAATCGATGGTCGGGGCCATCCGCACCCTCCTTGCCGACGGAGCTTCCAGAGAGCACATCGAGGGCGGGATCAAGCTCTGGCACGAATCGACGATGAACCACCCCAGCCAGATCGCGACGTTCGTGCACCAATTCGCGAACCAAGGCAACCGCCGCACCGGCAACGCCTCCACCAAAGCCGCCGACTACCTCGCGACCGGCGCCGCCATGCTCGCCACCCAACACTTTCAGTCCACTGCTGGGCATACAGCTTCCGCCTGTCCGTGGGACACCGAACCAATCAGCAGCGAATCCGTCAGACCGCGCAACTTCAACAGACAGGGCTTGGGATGAGCGCAACCCCCAGCGCGCCGTCGAGTACGCCGCGGACGCGGGCCCGGAAGAAGCCGGTGAAACCACCATTACCTCGCACACTCCCCGCACGACTACGAGCCGACCCGGTCGCTCTCACCGCCACCCGCAACACCAACGGACAGATCGAACTCAGCATCCAACACAGCCCGATCACCTTCGTCCTCGAACACCGCGACGCACTCGAACTCGCCGACGCGATCGTCGACGCCACCGAGCAACGCCGGAAACGACGACGCAGACGCCGCCACCCGACCACACACGCCACCCCGGAGACCCCATGAACCCATCGACCCGAACCGTCGTCCTCCTCGCCGCAGCAGGAACCCTCGCCCTCACCGCCGTCTCATTCGCCCTCAGCTTCGCGAGCCTCCGAGACCTCGCCCAACAATCAGGAACCGCCCTTCCCACCCTGTGGCCAATCGCCATCGACGGACTCGTCATCGTCGCCACGATCGGCGTCGTAGCCCTACAACGACACCGCTGGTACGCCTGGACCGTCCTCATCGGCGCCAGCATCGTCTCCGTGGCAGGCAACGCCACACACGCGGTACTCAACACCCCAGCCGTCGGCATACCCGTCGCCGTCGCAGTCGCCGTCGTTCCACCCGTCATCCTCCCTGTCGCCGTCCACATCGCCGTCGTCCTCTACCGCGAACACATCGACATCGACCCGCAGATCCAAGCCCTCAAACTCCTCGAGACAGGACTCGGCGTTCGAGAAGTAGCGAAAAAGCTCGACATCGCACCGGGAGTCGTCAGCAAATGGCGAAGCCAAGCGCAAACACCCGAGCCAACACCACTCCACGTCGCCTAGACCTCCCACCGAAAGGACAACGCCGGTGGCCCCACCACTCAACCGTCCAGCAACTCTCGCCCTACCCGGCAACACCTACTACCCCGTCACCCTGACCCAATCCGGCCGACCGGCAATAAGGCTCACCGCGACCGAAGCTGCGAAGCTGGCTGCCGATATCGCCGGGATCCTCGAACAGCGGCCGGCAGGCTACTTCGACGACTCCCGCCGACTCCTCGATGGCCTGCACTACTACATCGAGCGACACGCCGACAAGACCCTGGACCGCCGCAACGCACGAGACGAAGTCGCGGCATACCTTCACGCACGCTGCGACTTCGGAGACCTCGACATCGCCGAAGAACTCGACATTGCGATCCGGCACGCCACAGCATTCCGTCGACGCCACACCGCCAAGCACGGCGCAACATTTCCCAACCTGACGCCCGAATGGGAGCGCATCCAGATTGAAACACCATGGCTCGCAGCGGGATAGCAGCAAGAGCCCTTAGCGCGCCGAGGCGATGCCAGTACGCAACCTGCCGATACCTCACCCGAGCCGACAGCGGGCGATGCCCCCACCACACCTCAACCCGCAGCGAACTGAACAACCCCACCCCACACGACGAGGAGCGCACATGACCACCCAACCGAAACTCAACTCGCACAAACGAGTTCAATCCCGAATCGACCGAAAGGTCGACGAAGAAGTCGCCGCCAGACTCGCCGCGATGCCCCAACCTGCCGCACCCGAACCAGCGACCCCGCCCCGCGGCCCGGGTACGAACGCGGACACCGCACTCGCAGACGCCATCGCAGCGAAAGAACGCGCCGAACAACAAGCAGCGACCATCGACACCATCCGCGCCGCACGAGCCACCAACACCCCCACCCCGGCCCAGCAACGACAAACCGAAGCCGACGCGACCGTCGCCGCAGTCATCGAAGAGAGACGAGCCAAGAAGGAAGCAGCAGCCGAAGACGGAGACATCAACGAACGCCGCCACGCCCACGTCGAACGCACCCGCAACGGAACCACACCCCAACCCCTCACGACCGCCCCGACGAGCGGCATCGCACCATTCCGGCAACGAAGCTTCGAAGAATCCGCAGAAAAGACCGTGGCCGCAGTCGCGAAACGCGAGCAGCGAAGAACCGACATCGCAAACACACTCCACACCCTCCGAACGGAGCGATAGCGCCCTATCAGACCGGAGCGCTGGCCGCCCGACACCTACGCACACGCAACCGAGACCGGTGAGTCGCGTCCGGTCTCGGTTGCGCTCGCGGGCGCGCACACGCGTGCGCGAGGGCCGTGGCGTTTTCTCCGTGCTCGCTGGGGTGAATTCGTGCGACGAAACGTCAGTATGAGTACCACTTGTGGTACCTGTACCGGAAGTGGTACCTTAATCGCACTTAAGGCGATTTCCCGCGCAATGCGGGGCCAAGCAGAGAATTTGCCCGCGCAAGGCGGGCCGCACACGTCCGTCGGTGACCGCCATCGCCACGGACCGGAGGAGCCCAGATCCCATGCCAGCCATCACCCGCACCGAAGCCCGCAAAAGTCTATTCCCGCTTGTCGAACAGGTCGTAGAGGACCACACCCCCGTCGAGATCGTCTCCAACGGAGGTAACGCGATCCTCATGTCGAAGGCCGACTACGACGCGATGATCGAGACCGCGTACCTCTTGCGCAGTCCCGCCAACGCAACCCACCTACTCAAGAGCATGGAGCAGGCCCGCCGCGGGGAGGTGAAACCCAGAAAGCTGGTCAAATGACCCAAGTCCGATTCACCGAAGAAGGATGGGACAGCTACACGTCCTGGACCGTCGTCGACAAGAAGATGCTCGCCCGCATCAACAAACTCATCGACGCGGCACTGCGCGACCCGTACGTAGGGATCGGCAAGCCCGAGCCCTTGAAATATGCTCTGGCAGGGGCATGGTCACGACGAATCGACGCCGAGCATCGTCTCGTCTATGTGCCTCCGAGCGACGACAATCCGGACCTCGTCATTCTGTCGACGAGATACCACTACTGAACGGAACAAGCCTGTGATCGACCCGGCCATCATCAGCAGTCTCAAGAGCACCGAAACCGATGTTCATATCACCACCGTCGATGGAGGGGACTATTACGGGACGATCGCAGACTTTTCGAGCCTCGACGTCACGTTGACCTATCCACCGGATCACTCGGGGCGGTTCCCGGGTGCAGTTCTTGCTCTAGACAAGATTACCGCGATCGAATCCTGAGCTCGCGGAGAGTGCGCCCGCCGAAGCGTCATTCAATCGAATGGTGCTTCGGCGCAAAGGATCACGTACGGCGCGTCAGTCGGAGGCGTCTGGTAATCCTTACCCATGACAGTCGCAGGTTGGTACCCGGATCCGGTCGATCACACGGTCGATCGCTACTGGGACGGCGCGCAATGGACACCCGCAATCCAAGCGCGACGCGCACGGCACCCGATTCCGGCACCGCAGCCAAAGACCAAGAGGCCGAACAAGACTCTGCAAACCCTCGGTGTGATCTTCCTCGTCGTGTTCTTCGGCGGCATGGCGATCTCCGCGATCGAAGACGACACGACGGCACCGGTGGCGCGCACACCCGACACCGCTGAGACGGTCGCCGAAGCGCAGTCACCCGAACAGGTCATGGAGACCGAGAACGTGGCCGGCCCACGAGACACCCTCAACTACGACGATGGCCTCCAAGCCGCTGTCACCGCGGTGGTCGAAGGCCCATCGACGAGCAGCCTCGACGACGAAGGCCCGTACACCGTCATCTCCTACGCGCTCCACAACACCGGCACCGAGACGCTCGACGCTGCCGACTGGTACGCCCCCCACGTCAACTACGGACCTGCTGGTGTGAGCACACCGAGTGAGATCCTGGCCGGCACCATCAGCGGTATCGAGCCGGCCTGGTTGAAAGGGTCCGGCCTGATCGCGCCGGGAGGGACCGTGACTGTCAGCTTCGCCTACAAGGTCGCCGCCGCAGAGCTCTCAAGCGCCACGATCACACCGCGGTGGCCCGGCCGCAAGACCTGGACCGGCGACTTCGGCGCGGCCTTTGGCTGACCCGGTATCCACGCTTGTGCAGGGGGCCGCTCAGAGGGTTCGCAATCCCCTTGACTGAACGAGTGAGTCAAGTCGTCGTGGTCGGGTGTACCGCAAAGTTGCCCGACGCGTGTGCCGCGAAGCCTCTGCAGAAATCCCAGCTGACGAATTCGGTTTCGCTCGCGGTGTCGTCTAAGACGGCGTGTTCAGGTTCCAGGCCCGCAAGGATCTGGGAAAGTGCCATGCGGAGCTGAAACCAGCCATGCAGGTGGTCTTTCGCGCAGTCGTCGCACCAGACCGCGAGGCCCTTGACGCCCACCGGGGCAAGATATGACTCGAAAAGGTGCAAGTCGACGAGATCAGCTCTTGCACTGGCGGCCTCGGCAGCAGAAATCGGGCCAAGCCCGCCGCCGGGCGTCGCCGTCACGCGGTCCAGTTCTGGTCATAGACATGCATGGTCCGGCCGTCGGACACCTCGAGGCGGAGACTGTCCAGGTCGGCGTAGGTTGCCCATCTTGTTGTGCTGAGTTGTGCAATCGCCTCCGATGCCGAGATCGACGGTGGGCGTGAAGCGAGGATCGTTCCTTTCACGGCGGAAATGTAGATCTCGACCGCGATCACACACCCTGCGCACATGCGTGCGTCTGGGTCGGGTTCCGGGGGTGGACGCAGCGACCCCACGTCATCGGTCTTCTCGCCGTCGCAGAGTGACGAGCCGTCCAGATTCCACACGTGCAGGAGTGCTGTCATGAACGGATCCTATTTGGCACCGACTGTTGGCGTAGAAAAACCGCCCGTGGCATACAATCAGCAGTACAAAGAACCTCAGTGAGCTAGCCCGATACATCCTGAACAGATCGTAGGGCGAGCGGCGAAAACCTAACCGACACCGAGTCGGACAGGAACAAGACCTCCGAGTCGACGCCGAGCATCGCAGAACCCACCGAACGGGTCTCTGCGTGCTCGGCGTTCGTGTTTTCTCGGAGACGATTCGATGCACGCCGCACCAGCTCCCTGCACTACCCGCGACGCCAGCGTCGGCGGAATCTGATGTCGAATTCCGGGTACTCAGCCGGAACCGCGTCGCTCACGGTTCGGCCGGATTTCAGCGGCTTCCGTCAGCACGCGAACGCCGAGATCCGTGGCATCGTCCTTAACCCCATCGACGTCGTGCTGCGCGCCGACGCGACGCAGCTACGCAGACAGGTGCAGGCCGAGACCCGCGCCGCCGGCACCACCATCGACATCGACGTCAATCTGGACCTGACCCGCGCACGCGCCCAGATGGACACGTTCCGGCGCAATATCCGCGACATCGACATCGACGTCAACGTCGATACCACCAACGCCCGCAACGGTATCCGGCAATTGCAGGACGCCGCGAACGATCTCCGCGACACCCTGAACGACATCAACATGCCCGGCGGTGGCGGTGGTGGTGGCGGCGGCGGTGGTGGCCCTGCGGGTGCAGCAGCAGGCGCGGTCGGCCGACTCGGCTCGGTAGCCGGGATCGCGCTCGGCGCGATGAAGGCCCTCGGCGTGGTAACCCTGATCCCGCTCATCGCGTCGGCCCGTGAAGCACTGCTCGTCGTCACCCTGCTGCCTGCTGCCATCGCCGCTGCCGCTGCCGCGATCGGCACCCTCGTCATCGGGTTCCAGGGCGTCAGTGACGCGATCACGGCAGGCAAGGCACTGACCGCCGACGCCGGTGCCGAAGCTGCGACATCCGCGCAGGCCATCGCCACTGCGAACCGGGCCGTCGCCGACGCTGTCGACGGGGTGACCTCTGCCGAAAAGGCACAGAAGCGCGCCGTCGAAGACGCAGCCGACGCCCAGAAGGACCTGACCAGGGCACGTAAGCAGGCCACCGAGCAGATCGAGGACATGAACCTCGCGCTCAAGGGGTCCGCGCTCGATGAAGAAGACGCGATCCTCGCCGTCGAACGCGCCGCGGAACGGCTCCGCAATCTCGGCCAGGACGGCCCCGTTTCCGGGCTGGACCGTCGTGAGGCCGACCTCGCGTACCGGCAGTCGCTCCAACGTCTCGAAATGACCCGCGAGTCGAACGCCGATCAGCGCGAAGAGGCCGCGCAGATGCAGAAGGACGGCATCGAGGGCTCCGAACTCGTTGTCACGGCGAAGAAGCGGATCGTCGACGCCGACGAAGCTGTCATCGACTCGAACAAGAACGTCGCGAAAGCGGTCCAGGCCGTCGCCGACGCACAGTTCGCTGCCACGCAGGCCATCAAGACGTCCGCGCCGCTCCTCGACGCCTACAACAAGGCGCTCGAGAACCTGTCCCCGAACGCCCGCGATCTCGTCGTCCAGCTCCGCGACCTCGGTGGAGCATGGAAAGAGCTGCGTTTCGCGGTGCAGGACGAGCTGTTCGAGGGCATCGGCACCGACATCACCGAACTCGCCGACGCTCAGCTCCCTCGCCTGCAAGAGGGCCCGACCGGCATCGCTGACGTCATCAACTCCAACCTGTCCGGGGCCCTGGACTTTCTGTCGACCGAGTCGTTCGGCACAGATCTGACCCGGATTCTCGAGAACTCAAAGGTCGCCGTCGACAACCTCATGGGCGCGTTCGGCCAGCTCGGCGAAGCGTTCGTCGACATCGCGACCGTCGGCTCCGACTTCCTTCCTGGTCTGACAGGTGAGGACGGATTCCTCGGCTGGGCAACGCGATTCGCCGACCGCATCAAGGAAATGCGGGAGTCCGGGGACCTCGAAGTCATGATCCAGGGGGCGATCGACAAATTCGGTCAGCTCTGGAACATCGGCTCGTCGATCGTCGAACTGCTCGACAACATTTTCGACGGCTCGGAAGACACCGGCGACGGGATGCTCGTCTCGATCCAGGCGACTCTCGACAAGTGGAACGAGTTCCTGTCCTCCACCGAGGGACAGCAGGCAATCCGGGACTTCTTCGAAGACATCCGAACCACCTGCCAGGCCATCGCGGACATCATCTCCGGGGCAGCGAACATTGTCGGATTCTTCACACCCGACGCGCCGATACCCCGCGACGGTGAGGGAGGCGGCAAGCCTGGAATAGGTGGTGGTGGAGGAAGTTTCGACGGCGGCGGTAGCAGTGCCCCGTCAGCCGGTGACCGCATCAACAAGTACCTCAGTCTCGGATCCAGTCGCGCCATGCCCGAAGGTGCCGGATCACCTCTGCTCGGTGGTGTCAATGAGTACGGCGAGTACGAACGCGACATCTTCGGCAAGGCCTGGGACGGACTCTCAGGGATCGGTGACTGGTTCGGCGGCGGCGCGTTCGACGGACTCGGAGCGAAAGACGGTCAGTCCCCGGCATCGGCGTTGTGGGACAGAATGTTCGGCGACGACGAGAAGCCTGCGTCTGTAGGTACCGGTCAGGGTCCACGCGGAGCCCGCGACTACGGCGCTCTCGCCGACTCACTCGGTGCCGAGGCGGGTATCGGCATGGACGGTACCGCGGAGCCCGAAGGTGGCTGGCTCGGTGGGCTGTGGGATTCGACGACCGGGACGGTGTCGGCCGGCTGGGATGCCACGATCGCCAAAGCGGGGGAGCTCGGTACCTCGATCGGCGATCTGGGAACCAAGTTCCTCGAGTCGATCGGTGGCACCGCGACCGGTGCCTGGAACGGTCTCACCTCGACCGTGTCGACGACGTGGACCGAGGACATCTCCCCGGCCATCGAATCGTTCAAGCAGGACGGTCTGACTGGCCTCGCGGACCACTTCACCAACACCATCACCGACGGCGCGGTCCCGACGTTCGGGGAACTGCCCGGCGCTATCGGGTCCGGTATCTCGACGATGCTCACCGAGCACTTCCCGGGCCTGACCAGTGGCCTGTCCAGCGTCAGGACGTTCTTCGACGAGACCGTCGAAGGCATCCGCGGTATTTGGTCCAAGCTCGGCGGTTACCTGTCGGAGCCGATCAACTGGGTCATCTCGAACGTCATCAACGGCGGCATCGGGCGGGCCTGGGGTGCGGTCGACAACTTCCTCGGCGGCAAGCTCCCGGACTGGACCGACGTCGGCCTCATCGGCGGCGGCGTCGATGTTCCCGGAATGGAGACGGGCGGCTTCGTGCCACGCGAGCCGGGCACCCAGTGGGGCAAGGACGGCGTACTGCGCATCCTCGCCCCGGGTGAAGTCGTCATGTCCAAGCCCGCAGTGGACCGAGCCGGTGTCGAAAACCTGCTCGCCTTCAACGCATCCGCGCAGGGCGGGAACCGGCCGACGAGTGAGGGCCTGTTCCAGCTCGGCATGGAGACCGGCGGGCGGGTCAGCAAGAGCGATCCGGCGTGGGACGCGATGAAACGCGGCCACGACTTCGCACAGAGCCAGGATGGCAAGCCCTACCAGTGGGCCGGTCCCCGGTTCGTCGACGACTCGTTCGACTGCACCGGCTTCATGTCGTCCATCGCGTCGGCGATCCTCGAGCAGAACGTCTGGACTCGAAAGTTCTTCACCGGCAGCTTCAACGGCGGCGAGAACGGCCCGATGGGATTCAAGCGCGGCCTCGGTGCCGGGTTCTCGATCGGTATCCACGACGACCCGGGCGGTGCAGGTGGCGGTCACGCGGCAGGCACCCTGTCCGGGTTCGAGGGACTGCCCGACATCAACGTCGAGGCGGGTGGCCGGGCCGGTGACGTGCAGTACGGCGGCGGCGCGGCCGGTGCTTCCAACAGTCAGTTCCCGTGGAAGTACCACCTGCCCATCGCGGGCGGTGCCTTCGTCGATCCGGGTCCGGGCGGTGGCGGCGCGGCGGCGGGCCCGACTGCCGAGGATCAGAGCTCGATCGCGGCACGGTTCTTCGACAAGATCATGGATCCGATCCAGACCAAGATCGAGTCCCTGTTCGCTGAGCGGCCCCCGGAGTCGAATGCGATTCCGGGCGCGATGCTCGATTCGGTTCGTGATGTCGTTCGGGAGTCGATCTCGGATGCCACTCGCGGTATCGATGTCGTGGTCGATGGGATCAAGAAGCTCACCGACCTGGTGAGTAAGCCGGTCGATTCGATCGGTGACTTCATCTTCGACCGCGACACCGGTGGCAACCTGCCACCGGGATTGTCCCTGCTCAACAACCGGACGGGCACGGACGAGTACGTGCTCGAGCCGGAAGGCTTCCAGGCGATCAAGGGGCTGATGGGGGTCCTTAGTTCCGGCGCTGTCGGTGGCCTCAGTGCGGGCATTGCCGGTGGCCTCAGTGCCGGTACTGCCGCGGCAGCCACCGGCCCTGCTGGTGCTGTCGCTGCGGGTGCGGCTGGTGCTCTCAGCGCGGGCGGTGCCGGTGCCCTCAGTGCGGGTACGGACGCGCTGAACAAGATCGGTGGCGTCGGCGCGTTGCCTGGTTTGGCTGCGGGTGCGCTCGGTGAGTTCGGCAACGGACAGCAGCGTCAGCAGGAAGCCAACCCCAACGGGGGCGGCGGCATGGGCGCAGGCGGCGCGGGTGGCTACGACTACGCGGGCCGGTTCGCGTCCTACGGGCAGGACCTCCTCGGTATCGCGAAGGATTCGTCGCTCGAGTACCTCGGTCTCGAAGGCACCCTGTTCGACCCCAAGAACCCGTACACCTCGCAGTTCCTGGAGGCGATGACCGCGACCGGGCCGATGTCCGGTGGCGCGATGGTTCCTGCTGATCCGTACGTCGGCCAAGGCCTCGCCAAGGGTGAGCAGATCACCAACGGTGCGAATCAGCCGGGTGGGCCTGTCGACAACTCGACGACCTACAACATCACGGTCGCAGACCTCGAAGAGGCGATGCGAAACATTCGTGCCGGTGAGGCCCAGAAGGCTCTGCAATTCGCCGGGAGGTGGTCATGAGCCGCGGGCCCTACGAGCTGACGAGCGCCGATTACCAGCGTGCATCAGCAGCTATCAGCCACCGCATCAACGCAGACGGCGCCGGCCTGCGGCATGCCCTCGACAGCGCACACGACGAGCAACGCACCGAAGAGCTCCTGATCAGCGTCATCGACGCGTTCGCGCAGCTGGCCTCCGTGGCCGGCGCCGACATGTCGGTCGTCGCGTCACTCGCAACGCGGACCGCAGTCCAGCTCGCGACCGGAAAGCACGACAGGAAGACCTGAGTTCAGAGGCTCCCGATCGATCAAATTCCGACCTGAACCAGAGAGCGACCATTCCGGTGACCACACTGCAGGACTTCCGTGACCCAACAGAACAGCTGCACGGCGCAACGCATGCGCTCGAGGACGCCATCCACCGGCTCATCGGTCCCCGAAGGGGTGTGGTTGCCAACGCCGTCCACATCGGACCATCTCTGTACGCGAACATGCGCAGCGACATCGCCGGCCAGCAAGGGACGGGTCTGGGAAACGCTGCGCGCTCACTCCCACCCGCATGGCTCGCTGCGATCGACTGGCTGCACGACGTCGAGCGAACAGTTCACGGTTGGTGGATCGACACAGACGCATCGACAGAGTCACGGCTCGACTCCCTGAGCCGATGGCAATGGCAGAAAGCCGACCTCGTACAGGTCGAAGACATGACGGCCAGGGTCGCTGAATGGGTACGACGCGCCGAGAGGCTGTTGGACGCTCGAGCGAGCTTTCCCGTGACCGGGAATTGTCCCGAATGCCACGTCGCGGTCACGAAAAGCATCGACGCCTGTGGTGAGACCGTCCGCTCGCCAGTCCTGCGCGCCAGCGTCAGCGGGGCCCACTGCCAGGCATGCGATGCGTCGTGGCCGGCAGATCAACTGTGGGCATTGGCGGATCTCGTGCGCAAACAGTGAGTTCTACTGGTGCCGTTGTTCGTTCAGGGCAATGTCGCGGAACGCCAACTGACTCGGCATCGAATCGAAGAGGTCATCGATCTCGATCCCCTCGTCGCGCACGGCGTGAAGAATCTGATCGGTGATGTGCAGGACTGCCTCGACCATGTTCGATTCACCCGCCCCGCTCAGCGCTTCGACGAACCCGTCGGCGACATTCGCAGACCGGGCCAACTGTGCGCCGATCCTGACCACAGCCAGCTCGAGCTGAGGACTGCGAGCCCCGTCGGTATAGGCACGATCGCCGCCGGCGGCGTGGTCACGGATCACCGAAACCGCTGCCTTATAACTTGATTCGTCCATTGGCCGATTGTAGCCTTCAACCCCGCGATACTACTGACGCAGCGACTCCATGTAGGTGCGGACATCGGACCGAACCCACCGCAGGCCACCAGCGGGGCCGAACGGCGCGAAACCTTTCGCGAACAGTGGGTTACTTCCCCGGCTCCGGTCAGTCTTCACCGTCCCTGGCTTCACGCTGAGCAGGGTACACAGTTCCGGCAGCGTGACCCACGGTTCGAGCTCGTCGGGATCGGGGTGTTTGCGCGGATTGGTTGCCATCGGGGTCGTCCTGTCTTCCGGGAATACGTCGAACGCAACATACAACAGCTGAGAGGCATCGAAAACCACTGTGCTGTCTAGCATCTCGCGTTCAATTCTGGACGACCGGCGGTGTTGGCCCTCGTTGGAGTCTTCCCGTTGTCAACCCGGGTTGCAAAGTCGGTCGATCGCGACCAGACTGGCCCCGTGGACATCCGTGAAGACATTGTTGTCGCGCTCGCCGAGGCGTCCGCCCGAAACCGCGACGCACAGGGTGCGGCGAATGCTGCTGCTGCCGCGCAGCGCTCCGCGATCTTCGCTGCCGTTGATGCCGGCGTCCCGGTGCCCGAAATCAGCGAAGTGGCCGGCATCAGCCGCGCACGGGTGTATGCCCTCATCAAGTCGCGAGATGGCCAGTTCAGCTGAATGTTTCGGGTTTGGTAAAACCTCGCTGGATCAGTCGATGTAATTTGTAACCCCCCTTGACAATAGTCGTCAAGGGGGGTTACATTTCTTTCAGCTCCCCAGTGAGCAGGCCACTTACATTCTCGGCCAACCAATCCCACAGAAGAGGTCATCCCCATGGCTACTCGCATTCATTCCAAGAGGACTGTTCAGTCCACCCTGGGCTCTGAGATCACCATCAGCTCCGATGTCATAGACGACACAGCCCTGGTGACCCTCGAAGCTGACATGAGAGAGGGCCTGGTGGACCTCACACCGGCTGTCGCAAGACGACTTTCAGCCCTTCTAGCCCAGGCTGCTACAGAAGCTGAACGCCAGCTCGCCCAGGAGCTCACAGCATGAGACTGTGGACGGAGGCAGCAGCCCCAGGCGTCACGTTCAGTGCCCATCTGAGCAACGAATCCGACCCTACGGTGACATTGACGGCGTCAAGCCAGCAGCTCGAACTACTGCTCACCATGGACGAGGTGTCCAGCCTTCTGGAGGTGTTGCACTCGGTCACGGAAAAGGCGCTCGGTGACCAGGCCTCGGAGTTCCTGAGAAGCCAGTAGCCACGTCACCCCTGCGACTCTGCACCATCTTGGATGGGTTCAGAAGCGCAGGGGTGAAGTACTTTTCGGATCAAGTGCAGGATTCTCGACACAACCAGATCCATAGAAATGAGATACACTGGATGATGCACCCCAGCCCCAAGCGGCTGCCTCCATGGTGCGTTCAGCATCGCTCTGATGCGCAAACATCACAGATTCACCTTCAGAAGGTTGACAGATGATCACATTGGAAGGTGTCCCTCCCTCTTCCCAGATTCGAGACGAACTCGCTGACTCCGGTCAGAAGGTGATTCTCAACTTCTCACGAGGCAAGGACTCGCTTGCAGCATGGATTGCACTGCGCGACTCAGGAATCGAAGTGATTCCAATACACAAATCCTGCCCACCAGGTCTCGAATTCGTCAGACGATCGATCGCGATGTACGAGGAACACTTCGGCGTTCACATCGTCGATCTACCCTCCTACGGATTCTTCCGAATGCTCAACAACTTCGTGCACCAGCCCCCGGAACGCTGCGCCATCATCGAGGGAGCAGACCTCCCACAGGTCAGCAGAGATCAGTTCGACCAGCTGATGCGCCTGCACTACGGCCAACCGGACACATGGATCACCGACGGTGTACGAGCCGCCGACTCCGCAGTACGGCGTTTGTCGTTCAAAACCCATGGGGCTGTGAAGGAGAAAGCCAGGCGCTGTTCTCCAATCTGGGACTGGCAGAAGAAGGACGTCATGGGTGCGTTGAAGCGTGATGGCCTGTCCCTCCCTGACGAATACACGTGGCTCGGCCGGTCTTTCGACGCGTTGCGATACGACACGCTCGTGCCCCTGTCGAAGCACGAACCAGAGGACTGGGAACGAATCAAGCAGTGGTTCCCGATGATCGAGATGGAACTGATGAGAGGTGCGATGAATGGCGTTGTCTGAGGAAGTTCGAGCCAAGCTGATGGGCGCGGGCGTAGGGAAGAAGTCCACCAGGAAGCAGATCATGGAAGCCCTGACCTACCAGCCCCACCCTGATGTGCTGGCCGACGTCGAATATACCGGGAACCTCGAGGAGGATTCGACAGCCGAAGTAGCTGCCCTGCAACAAGGTCTGTCCGGCCATGCGAAGGAGTGGGCGGCCAAGTTCAAAACGATGAACGATTCCGAGTTCTGGTGTGCGTTCTGCTTCGAGTCCCGCGCTCACAAGGAGAGGTTTCTGCAGCTGCTCAGCCTGTCGGAGCTCGGAGACAAGTACCTCGATGGGCATGAAGCGGCGAAGCGTCTCGGATTGGAATTGGACGAAAAGAGCGTAGAATAAACATGTTTCACGCATTCGCACGCGTGGAAAATGGCTAGTCTCTGCGACATCGCGAGAGGAGGAAACCATGCGCAACGCATTCCAGGAAGCAGGACGCCGCATCAGCGGCGTCTACCGAAACATCGTCGGCCGACGCAACCGCAACCGCGACGCAGCCCCGGTCGCTGCAGCCTCGGCATACCCCAACGGGTAGGCCGATCCGGCAGCGAGGCAGGGCTCTTGGTGCTCGACGAAAGTGCCCTGCCTTGGCCGAAATGGGCACACTGTTTGGGGCTCAAGGGAGGCCCGGCCATGTTCACGCCAGAGTGGGCAATTGAGCCTGGGCTCCCCCAGCCGTGGCCTCCGAATAGGGCGACATGTCGGTGGTCGGCTCTAGTCTTCGAACGTATGTCCTATATCGAAGGGTCGAGAGCTATGAATGATGCAGGAAGAGCGCACTTGGATGCCGGTGGAATGCTGCCAATCTCTGCAGTGCGTCCTAAGCTGTCGGACATGGGTGATATTAGCGCAGAGGAGACCGTGGCTCTGCTCGCTCTGCTCTCGGAGCGGCCGCTGAAGATGACGTGGCCCGCCATTGCCTCCGAGGTTGCTCTGCGCGGCTCCGCGGTCGACATCTGGAACGAGATCCATCCACCTACGTTCGATGGAATGAACGACGAGGATGGGTACCTTTCGGTAGCCAAGGATCAGCTCCGCTCCTGGGAACACAGCGGTTTCGACCTGCTCACTGTGCTGGACGACCGCTACCCAGCTAGCCTTCGGGAAATTCACGAGCTACCACCGTTGCTCTTCATGAGGGGCAAAGTGCACTACGACGAGGTCGGGGTATCGGTCGTCGGCTCGCGTAACGCGTCAGACCGTGGAATCGCAATCGCGCAGAACATCGCCGGCGGGTTGGTGGACCGCGGAATTTCCGTGATCTCTGGCCTGGCAGTGGGCATCGACACCGCAGCGCATCTCGCCACCCTCGCCGCAGGGGGACGGCCTGTCGGAGTAATCGGCACTGGCATCAATCTCGCGTTCCCAGCAGCGAACCGCGATCTCCATGATCGCGTTGCCGACGCGGGAGCCTTGATCTCGCAGTTCTTCCCCGATGCACCGCCGCGGCGTCAGCACTTCCCAATGCGAAACGCAGTCATGTCTGGAATTGGGCGTGCCTCGATCGTTGTCGAGGCGGGCGAGCACAGCGGTGCTCGAATCCAAGCGCGCTTAGCGGTCGAGCATGGTCGACCTGTGATCCTCACCGACCTCGTCGTAGGTGCGACAAATTGGGGGAAAGCGCTAGTCGGCAGGCCAGGGGTTCACGTGGCGGGAAGTATCGCGGAAGCGATGGCGGTCGTAGAGGACGTAGTCAGCACCGCGTCGTATATCGACGACCAGCTGCCTGTCTTGTCCTTGGACAGGTAGGTGAAGAGGGTGGGCAACGAGTGACGCTGGCGGACGCGCAGAAGGAACTGGTTGAACGGGCCGGTGGGTATCTCCGGAATACTGTTCGTGATGCACGCACGTGTTCAACGTGTACGACGCTTGTGTACGACGGCTATACCGAGTGCTATCCATGTGCACATACCCCGCCCGGCCGTGCGGACCTCGTTGTGCCTCTGGTGTACGGCATCGACGGGGTGCAATCCGGTACCTTGCTCCGGCATTACAAAGACAGCCCGTCGGCGGCGACCCGAGCAAGCCTGAGCCGGGTCATGCGCAGCCTGCTTTACACGGGTATAGCTGCACACCAGGATGCGTCGGACACGTGGTCGGCCAGCCTGTAAGCATGCGAATGGCAATTCCCTCGCTGAGTGGACGGGTCGGTGAGCACCCATTCGGCAAGATGGCCCGGCAGATGAACGCGGTGTCGTCGACAGACCCCTGCCTGATCGCGTCGTCCGTCGCCACGAAGGAACGAGTCTTCTCCGGCTCGCAGTTTGAGGTGTCTCCCGGTTCGGCATCACTGGCGGGACACCACATCATGGTCCTCGACGACACGTGGACGAAGGGCTCCCGTGCCCAGTCAGCATCCCTGGCATTACGGGCGGCCGGTGCATCGAGGGTGAGCGTGATGGTTATGGGACGGTGGCTGAAGGGTGGGTACCGGGACGCAAGCAAGTTCATTCGTACCCTGCCAGGTGACTACGACCCCGCAATCTGTCCAGTGACAGGTGGCACGTGCCCATAATCAGTGCAAGCCGCGTGGACTCGGTGTGGTCGCAGAATGCAGCGCACCGCCCCTCACTAGGTGGACTGGGCGACACACTTGCCCGCGCCTGAGCAGCTCCTAAGCAACTGAATGGACTGGAAGATATTCGGTAGCTGTCACTCGTAATGAAAAGGTCAAGAGTTCGATTCTCTTAGGCGGCTCAGACTTCGAGGCCCCTCACTGATACGCATCCGTGAGGGGCTTTTTCGTACCCTGATCAGCTGGCAGTCGGATCGGATGATGTGGTCGGACGCTGTCGACGGGCACACTGGACTGGGTGTTCGCCTCCCTCGCCCCCGCTCGCCGTCGCCTCGTGTTCGTCGTCCTCGCTCTCGTCCTGGTCGGGGTCGTCGCGGCCGTGGCTGCCGTCGTCGCATCGCGCCTCACGAGCGACTCAGTCGCGAGCGATTCAGTCGCGAGCGTCGACCAGTCCGTTCCCGGCCCGGTGCTTCTGGTCCCCGGGTTCGGCGGTTCCACCGATGCGCTGGAGGTGCTCGCGGCCGGGTTACGGGAGAACAACCGCGACGCGACCGTCGTGGCCCTGCCCGACGGCGGCGTCGGCGACCTGACCGTGCAGGCACAGACCCTGCGCGACGCCGTCGACGCTGCTCTGACCAGGACGGAAGCGAACTCGGTCGACGTCGTCGGGTATTCCGCAGGCGGAGTGGTGGCCCGGATCTGGGCCACCGACTTGGGCGGCGCCGAGCAGGCCCGACGCATCGTGACCCTCGGCTCCCCGCACCACGGCACCCAGGTGGCTGCTCTGGCAGCCCAGTTCGTGCCCGACCAGTGCGCGGCCGCCTGCCAACAGCTCGCCCCGGACAGCTCCGTGCTCACCGCCCTGAACTCCGGCGACGAGACGCCGGAGGGCCCGCAGTGGGTGTCGATCTGGACCGAACTGGATCAGGTGGTGACCCCGCCGTCCTCGGCCCAACTCGACGGGGCGATAGACATCCCCGTGCAGAGCGTGTGTGCGGACTCCACCGTCGATCACGGGAACCTACCTCGCGATCCTCTCGTCGCCGCGATGGTCTCCGCCCAGTTGGACGGCAGCTCTACCGTTCAGCTCGCTGCGGGTGACTGCGCCCGCCTGCGTGGCTGAGGGCGGGCGGGTGACACTCAGCTGGTGATGTCCTTGGTGGTGAAGTTCGCCCACGCCGCCCCCAGGAGCACGACGACGTAGACGCCCTGCAACCCGACGCCGCGCACCAGGTCCCGCGTCGGCACCGGGTCGCGGAAGAGGTCGACGAAAGCCAACCAGTACCGCGTCGGTAGGTACGGCGCGATGGCGTCGGCGGCGTCCAGCGTCAGCAGTAGCGAGCTGGCGATGAGGAATGCCAATGCGCCCAGCGTCGCGGCGAGCGGGGAGTCGGTCAGGGTCGAGAGGAACAACCCCATGGCAGCGACCCCGAGCATGGACAGCGTCACGTAGAGCACGGCGATGACGGTGCGCGCAGCGACCTGTTGATCGGTCAGCACCGTGCCGGACACGCTGGAGACGCCGGCCAACGACGTGGTGTCGAACAGCGTCGTACCGACGAAGTACGCGACGGCGGCCACGATGATAACGGCCAGCAGCACGAAGGCGGCCACCGAAATCAGCTTCGCCACCAGTAGCTTGGTCCGTCCCACCGGGCGGGCCAACAGGTAGCGCAGGGTGCCGGCCTGGGCCTCCCCGGCGACGGAATCGCCGGCGATGACCGACACGGCCACGGGCAGAAACAGCGGAAGCACGATGGCGAGAGCGGCGAGCGGGAAGAGCTGGCCGTTGGTGGTCACCGCAGACAGGAAGGCGGGGCCTTCGCCCGGTCGCGGACCGACGTCGGTGAGTGCCAGCAGGCCCGCGACGATGGTGGGCAGCAGATTGAGCAGGAGAATGACGACCCACGTGCGGGGACGGCTCAGCATCGCGCGTAGCTCGACGCCGATCATGCGGTCACCTCCGTCCGAGTGGAACGGACGGGACCGTCGACTCGGTCGGCACTGGCGCCGGTGACGGCCAGCACGGACTGCTCCAGACTCATCTGCTGCGTTGTCAGCTCGCTCACCCGCACCCCACCTTCGACGAGCAGTCGATTGAGCAGGGCCGAGTCGGGGTGTTCGATCACGAGCTGCTGCCCTTCACGGTGGAGCACGGTGGCGTTCTGGACTCCGGAGAGCACGGTGACGGCCTCGGCCGGATCCGGGGTGCTCACGAGCACTCGGCCGGTGGGCTGCTGGAACGCGGAGAGCTGATCCTGCAGAACGAGGCGACCCCGATCGAGCACTCCCACTCGGTCGCACAGTTGCTCCACCTCGGCCAGCAGGTGGCTGGAGAGGAAGACTGTGGTGCCCTTTGCATGCAGGCCCAGAAGCAACTCTCGAATCTCCAGGATTCCCTGTGGGTCGAGACCGTTGGTCGGCTCGTCGAGGATCAGCAGCTCGGGGGTGCGCATGAGCGCCGCGGCCAAGCCGAGTCGCTGCCGCATGCCGAGCGAGTACTGCTTGACCGGTCTGCGTCCCACCCCGGCGAGACCCACCTGCTCGAGGGCCTCGCCGACGCGGGAGGTCCTGGTCCGCCGGGAACCACCCGGCCCGGCCGCGTCGAGCAGCGTCAGGTTCCGGCGTCCGGAGAGATTGGGGTAGGCGGCGGGGTTCTCGATCAGCGCCCCCACCCGCGGCAGCACACTCCCGCGTCGCCGCGGCATCTCCTCGCCGAGCACCTGCATCTGCCCGGAGGTGGCCAGGACCAGGCCGAGCAGCATCCGCACGGTCGTCGTCTTGCCGGAGCCGTTCGCACCGACGAATCCGTAGATGTCGCCGGCACGCACATCGAGGTCGACGCCGTCGACTGCCCGCACCGATCCGTAGCTCTTGGTCAGGCCGGTCGTGCGGATCATGTGGCTGCTCCTTCGAGCTGCTGGGCGGCGGTGGCCAGGGTTTCTGCGGTGACGGTGCCGGAGAGCAGGTAGCGACGCCGGTCGGCGGTGGGCTCGGTGATCAGGACGTTGAGCGGCCCGATGGTCAGAGCGACACTGCCGCCGGTGACGACTGCGCCCGGGGCTGCCCGCAGCTGGTCGACGAGCCCGCTCGCGGCGCGGCGCGGCAGCGGAGCGGCGATCAACTCGGTCACTCCACGGCCGTAGATTCCCACCGCACCCTGGCCGCCGCGGTCCATCAGGTCGAGTCCGGACAGAGTCGACGGAAGACGGGCGGAGTCGATCCCGTCGGCGAACGAGGCGATGTCGAGCCCGTCCTGCTGCTGCACATCGGTTCCCGGCGGTGGGACGAAACGGACGGTGTCGGCGTCGGGGGTCGCGGAGGAGAAGTCGAGGAATCCGGTGCTGACGATAGGGCGAGTGGCCCCGTCGCCGAGCACGTCGACCTGCAGCGGAAGACCGCTGTCGGGGTCGACCCACACGTCGACCTCGGTGACGGTGCTCTGTGGTTCGCTGGGGATCAGCCGGAGGCCAGGGGCGTCCCGGCCTGCGATCCGGCGAGCCGGAAGCCGGGTGACCTCATCGGCGGCCGCCTCGCTCAGCAACCGCTGCCCGAGTTCCGGGGGCAGCAGGTCGGCTTGGCGCGGGAGGCGCAGGCTCGGCTCGGGGACCGGTGTCGCCACGGCCGTGTTCTGTTCGTAGTCCCAACTCCACAGCCGAGCCGGGCTCCGGTACAGACCACGCTCACCGGCGAGGCGCACGGTGTCGACGCGCCAGCTGTCCGGGCTGCGATACCACGCGCGCAGGGTCGTGGTGTCGCCCAACAGATCCGGAAGGCCGCCGAGTCCGTCGGTCACCGGCAGAGTGACACCACCGACCGCCTGGGCGTAGCCCGAGTACGGCGTCGCGGTGGAGGACTGGACCTGTGCAAGCAGTTCGGCCGCGCTGATGTCCGATGCGCCGACGGGCAGGCGCGCGATCATCGAGGGGGTGGCGACGAGCACGGCGATGCCGAGCACCACTGCCAGCCACCGCCACTTCTTGCGCACCTCTTCGACCGTACGGATGTACCCGTTGTGCTGCATGTGGGCAGTACAAAGCCCGCGTCAGCCGACGAGCGCGAACTCCGCGAAACCGTAACTGACACCGTTGATCTGGAGCTCGATCGAGTGGGGGCCGGGGTAGTACTTCCGTGTGGTCAGCGTCCGAAACGAGTGTTGCCGTGCAACGTCGATGCTCTCACCCGGCGCGATCGTCTTGGTCGTGAGTTTGAACGTCTTTCCTGTCATCCCGCCGTTGGCTTTGGTGTGGTGGACGATGTAGTCGATCGCGACCTTGGCCGGTTCGGTGCCGACGTTTCGGATCGACGCATCGAAGTGCACGCTGTCGCCGATCCGTAGCTCCACAGCGTCGAGGGTGGGGCCGTCCACCTCCAAGTCGGCCGGAGCGAACCCGAGTAGCGCAAGTGCGTCGGTGTTTCCGTTCTTGATCACCGTCCGAAGCGCATGTCGTACAAGCTGGTCGGTGTTCGCGTCCGGTTCGTCGAGCCACCGCGCCGCGGATCGGACGACCAAGTCCGGTACGTCTCGGCTGAAGTCGTTGAGATGGTTGGCGACAGAACGTCGAACGTAGTCACTGTCGTCTCGGTAGAGCTCGTCCAGAATCGGCACCGTGACGCCAGGGCGTGCGAGAAGGTCGGGGACGCGCACCGACCACGGCAGGTACGGGCGGGTGCCTTCCGATGCCAGACGACGCACGTGCGCGTCCGATGACTGCGTCCATTCGAGCGCGATCTCGAGCGCACGATCCGCATCGGCTCGCAGAAAAGTGCGGATGGCGAACTCCGAGCTGAGTCGACCGGTGAGTTCGGCCAGCAGCGACATCCCGTCGTCGAACGCGGCGGATGTCTGCTCGTCCACGGCCTTCAGGGCCACGGCACTCGTGACCGGCCAGATCGACCAGCCTTGGAAGTCCGGATCCTCGGCAGCCAGTCGTATTGTGCGAGCGAACTCCGTGTAGTCGCCGGGCATTCCCGCGAGAAGGGCATCACGCAGTAGATCGGCGCGCTCCCGAAGCGCGAGCGGCCCCAACCGATCGACCGATCCTGTCAGCAGTGACAGATCAGCACTCGGTGCGGCGTTGCGAATTGTCCGAAGTAGCGTGCGAGCCGCGTCCGGACCGATGAGTTCGTCGGCGAAAGGCATGAGAGTTTCTTACCCGACATTTCACGTGCCGCGGAATCGTCGGGGCTCGTCGCTCGGTCGCTGCTGATCGGGACGGTGGGATCACCAGGGCGACACCCTGTTGCCCCACTGTGCCGATGGCGACGGAAGGAATCGGATTGGGATAGCCTTCACGGAACATCAGTGCGCGAATACGCTGGCCGACTCGGGTTTTCGGTGGGGCGAGTATCCACTCCGATCCCGGTCGACCGTGCGGCGCACTGGGCTACCACCCTGGGGGGTCGCGTCATGCCCGTCTCTTGTGTCGAGTGGAACCGAAGCGCGTGTTTTCGGTGTCGATTCGGTGAGGACGCGCTGTGAGCGGCTGGGTATGGGTGGTGATCCTCAACGGGATCACCGCTGCGGCGTACCTGGGGATCGTGCTGTTCATCGTCCGGGGGCTGCTGCGCACCGGGCAGCTGCGTAACAACCGGTTGGCGTTGGCAACGGCAGCAATCTTCTTGACCTGCGCTGCGCATCACCTCATCCATGCGGTGCATCTGCTGTCGGGGTTCGACAGCCATGCATCGCATCTCGACGCAGGTTCCGGCGTGGGGATGCTCGACGCGATGCGGGAGACGATGGGCGACGGCGTCGACGTCGCGGTGACGGCATCGACGGCGCTCGCCGGCGTGATCTACCTGGGGATGCGCCGCTTCTACGGCCCGTTGATCGGCTCGCCCTCCATGTTCGACGATGCAAGCGAGGCACGGTACCGACAACTGGCGGCGAACCTGCCGCACACCTCGGTTTTCATCGTGGATTCCGACTTGCGATTCGTGCTCGTCGAGGGGGCGGACCTGGTGACGGAGGGCTACGACCCACATCGGATGGAGGGTCAACTGCTGCGGGACACCGTGTCGCCGGAGGCGTACGCCCGCCTCGAGCCTCACTATCTGTCGGCCCTCGCGGGTGACGAGTCTTCCTTCGATACCGTCAGCCCTCGAACAGGGGCGATTTTTCAGGTGAAGACCCGTTCGCTACGTGATAGTTCAGGTCAGATCATCGGTGCGATGGTGCTCTCCGAGGACGTCACCGCCGAGCGTGAGGCCACCGCCGCATTGGAGCAGGCACGGGCGTTCCGTGACGCGGTGTTGACCGCCTCACCGGATGTCACGACGGTCACCGACGTGGCTACCGGCCGTGTGACATGGGCCTCTCGTAGCCTTCGGACGCTCTTGGACGGGCCGCTTCCGGACGGGGCAGGCCATGACGACCATCAGCCATGGGACGGGCTCGATGGCTCCGGCACTACGGCTGGCGATGAGGAGCAACTGGACGGGGCGATGGTGGAGGACGTCGACGTCGTCCGAGCTGCGAACCACGAAGCGGCGTCGCTGCCGGAAGGCGAGAGCGTCACGATTCGATACCGGGTTCGAGCGGCCGATGGCACCCTGCGGTGGCTGTCGCGACGCACCACGCCTTTTCGGCGGGAACCGTCGGGTGAGGTGATGGAAGTGCTGTCGGTCGTGCGGGATGTGACCGACGTCGTCGAGGCGGAGCTGGCACTCGAACAGGCCGCCCTGCAAGACCCGTTGACCGGGTTGCCCAACCGGATGTTGCTGCTGGACAGAATCGGCTCGGCGATCAAACGCGGTGAGCGTAGCGGCGCTGCTGCAGCGGTGCTGTTCTGCGATCTGGACGGGTTCAAACGAGTCAACGACACCGGAGGTCATGCTGCCGGTGACGCGGTTCTCGTCGAGGTTGCTCGACGTCTGCGGTCGGTGCTGCGAGCCAACGACTCGATCGCCCGAGTCGGCGGCGACGAGTTCGTTCTCGTCATCGATGCGCTGCCCGCCGAACGTGGTTCCGACAGGCTTGCGGGTGCCGGCTTGGCAGAGCGCGTCGCCGAGCGCATCCGAGCGGTTCTCGCAGCCCCGATCGTGTACCAGGGCAGTCAGTATGTGGTGTCGGCCAGCGTGGGCATGGTGCTGGTTTGCAAGGGTGTCAGCGCGCAGGAAGTGCTGCGGGACGCGGACTCCGCCATGTACCGAGCCAAGCAGCTCGGTAAGGACCGGATCGAATTGTTCGACGACGCGCTGCGTGCGAACGCCCTCGAGCGCTCCTACATCGAGCAGACCTTGCGGGGTGCACTCGATCCCGAACACCGCGGTGCTGCGACACTGACCGTTGCCTATCAGCCGGTCTACGACCTCGGCAGCAGAGTGCTCATGAGCTTCGAGGCACTCGCGCGCCTACGTGACGACGACGGCGCAGGAATTACACCGGACCGTTTCATTCCCGTGGCCGAGGACACCGGCCTCATCTCCGAGCTCGGGGAGCGTGTGCTGGACGACGCGCTGGGCACTCTGGTGCGGTGGCGCGCGGCGAACCCGCGCGGTTCGGAGTTCGCCATCCCCGTCACGATGGCCGTCAACCTCAGTGCCCGACAGGCTCAACACATGGATATGGCTGCGGTGGTGGGTGCGGCTCTGGGGCGGCACCGAATGGCTCCGGAGGACCTCGTTCTCGAGCTCACCGAGTCGGTGTTGCTCGAGTCCGGGTCCTCGATGCTGCGTCAGCTCGGTGAACTGCGTGAGTTGGGTGTCGGCATCGCCATCGACGACTTCGGCACCGGATTCGCGAGCTTGCGGTACCTGGCCACGCTGCCGGTGAGCGCAGTGAAGATCGATCGATCGTTCACCGCCACGATGACCAGCGATGAGACGAGCAGCAGCATCGTTCGGGCGATCATCAATCTCGCGCGAGATCTGCATCTGGGGTGTGTTGTCGAAGGGATAGAGACCCTCGCCCAGCTCGACGCGTTGCCGAGTTCTGTTCAAGGGCAGGGCTATCTGTTGGGTAGACCCGATGAGATTCCGTCGAACATCTGGGTCTCGTAGCAACGGACGGGAAGGATCCACGACGGACGGGCGTTGAACTCGGGTAATGGACAACGCTCTCTCTGCCCCTACTCGACTGTGGACGCCGTCTCGCGTCCTGATCACGCGGTCTGCGTCGGAGCTTCCGCACACCGCGGAGATCGTTCGCCGGTGCGAGGATGCCGGCGTGACCGAAATCGACGTGCTGCCGGGCGACCGTCTGACCGGGTTACGCGGCGAGACCGAGCGAGAGACCTACGCCCGTGCCAAGACGACGATGGCCGTGGTGGTTGCGCCGCCGAGTGCGCTTAAACCGCAGCCGATTCCGCCGAGCGCTGACTGGCGCATCGACCTGGCGAAGGGATGCCCCGCCCACTGTCAGTACTGCTATCTGGCGGGATCGTTGTCCGGGCCGCCCATCACCCGGGTGTTCGCCAATCTCGACGACGTTCTGGCGGGGATCGGTACCCATGCAGGCCGTGGCACCATCACCTCCGGCACCGAGGAACGCGGGCACGAAGGGACGACCTTCGAGTTGTCCTGCTACACAGATCCATTGGGTATCGAACATGTGACCGGATCCCTTGCCGAGGCCGTGCGCAGAGTTGGCGCGGGCGAGTACGGCGATGGCGTGTCGTTGCGCTTCACTACCAAGTTCGACGACGTCACCGAGTTGGCGACGTTGGATCACGGACGACGCACCCGAGTTCGACTGTCGGTCAATGCCGATGACATCGCGCGCCGGTTCGAAGGGGGAACTGCGCGGATGCCTGCTCGAATCGAGGCGCTACGGCAGCTTGCGCTGGCCGGATATCGAGTCGGGCTGACCATCGCACCGATCATGCCCATTCCGGAGTGGCGCGAGCAGTACGGTCGGCTTCTCTCCACCGTCGCCGACGCGCTGCGCGGCGTTCCCGATCTGGACCTGACCGCCGAGATCATCACTCATCGGTTCACGCCGTCGAGCAAGGATGTGCTGTTGAGCTGGTACCCGGGGACGAAGCTCGAGATGGACGAAAGTGCCCGCACAGCAAAGAGAAACAAGTTCGGCGGCGTGAAGTACGTCTACCCGAAGGACACCATGTCGGAAATGCGGACGTGGTTCGTGGAAGAACTCGAATCCGTCCTACCCGAAGCGCAGCTTCTGTACTGGACCTGACGAAGCCCGAGCCCCCGATTATCGGTCGGCGAGGGCCCCGCTCATGGCCCGTTCTGCCGGGCGGTGATCGTCGTCAGGAATCGTGATCAGGATGGGGAACGGAGACGACCGTGAGTCCGTCGATTCCCGCGAAGTCGGTGGGGTTGCAAGTGAAGAGCGGCATGTCCACGGCCAGAGCCGACGCGGCGATCAATGCGTCGTACGCCCGTGCAGCCGGCTTTCTGCCTGATTCGCGTAACGATGCTGCGACGCGACCGAATGCCCGGGCAGCGAGCGCATCGAACGGTATCGGTTCGAAGTCGGACTCGGCTTGCTGAAGGTGGAGTTGCCTCGCCGCGCGATCCTTCTCGGTACGCGAAACGTGCGTTCCGACCGACAATTCGGCCAAGGTCACTGTGCTGATGGAACATTCGTCCGGTAAAGCGTCGACGTTCTGGATTCTTCCGAGCAGGATCACGGTGGATGTATCCAGCATGCCCCGTTCATGCCGGTCACTCATAGTGAAGGGTCCAAGACTTCGTCGATGTCCTGCCGCAGAGCCTCGGGGTCGACACGCGGTAGTAGCCGCCGCCGGCTGATCAGCTGCGCCGTCGACACCTTGCGGCGAGGGAGCGGCCGCAGTTCGGCAATTTCCATCCCGTCTCGGGTGACGATCAGCGATTCCCCACGCTCGACACGCGCGAGAACGTCGCCGCCGTGGTTCCTCAGATCACGCACGCTTACCGGGTCCATAACCGGACTGTATCACGGGTGATACAGCAGCGCTGCCAGGGGAAAGTCGGTTCACCCAACAGTTCGAGCCCGATACATCGAGCCCGCGCCGTCTCGTTCGAGAAATCCGTCGTCCACGAGCTCGCGTCGTAATGTCGCGTCTTCATGGCGGAGGAGAAGCCGAAAGAGATCGCGCGCTTCATCACCCGGTTGTCCGAGCGTGCCGAGGCTTCATCGATGCCGTCATAAGGCGTCGAATCGATCTCGTGCGCTGTCGATTTCGTGCATGTGAGCTGCCGCCCAGGCCAGGAGCACGTCGACGGGATCCCGAAGGGTTTTGCCCAGCGACGTCATTCGGTACTCCACGGCCACCGGACGGGTGCTGAGCACGGTCCGCTCGATGATGCCGTTGCGTTCGAGCTTCCTGAGCGTTGCGGTGAGGGACTTCTGCGTCACTGCCGGAATTGCACGGCGGAGGTCGTTGAATCGGCAGGGTCGCTCGCACAATTCGTTGAGTACCTGCAGCGACCACTTGTCCAGCACATGGTCCAGCAGCTCGCGGTGTGGGGCACTGATCGTCAGCTCTGTTCTGCCGTCGGCGGTATCGGTCATGAAACCAGGTTCCCTTGAAGTGTCCTCTGTGTACCAAGTATCAAGGTTATACCTGGCTTGGTCACGACGAAAGGAAGTTCATGAGCGTCACTCGATTCACCCCGTCCGGCATGATGCAACCAACCCCCTACCACCACGTGGCGGTGGGCCAGGGATCCCGGCATATCCACGTCAGCGGTCAGATCGCGCGGAACGAAGACGGGTCAGCGATCGCAGCGAACGACTTCGCCGGGCAGGTCGCGCAGGCGCTACGTAACACGGCGATCGGATTGGCCGGTGCCGGAGCGACATTCGAGGACGTTCTGCGGTTGACGTTCTACGTCACGCAGTGGGCTCCGGAGCGCATCGGTGAGTTCATGGACGGCGTCACACGTGTTGCAGGCGAGATCGGATTGCCGACTCCGATGCCGCCCGCGTCGTTGATCGGCGTGGACTATCTCTTCGAGCCCGACGTCCTCGTCGAGGTCGAGGCGACGGCCATTCTGGACTGACTCGCCGACCGGTGACTCCCGGGTACCGCCGAAGTCCATACTGACAACCCCACCCGACCCCAGGAGTGACATGGCAATTCTGACGTACAACATGATCGTTTCTCTCGACGGCTATGTGGAGGATTCCGCGGGCAGTCTCGACTACGCCATGCCCGACGAGGAGACGCATCGATTCTTCAATCGTCAGACGGAGGAGACCGCGGCTTTCCTGTTCGGGCGTCGAATGTACGAGGCCATGGAGGACTACTGGACGGCCCCGGAGCGAGCGGACGGCGAGGACATCGAAGCGGAGTTCGCACGGCTGTACGTGGACACACCTCGGATCGTCTTCTCCGACAGTCTCGACTCCGTTGCCGACGGGTGTCGGTTGGTGCGCAGTGCCGATGCCGTCGCCGAGGTGCAGCGCCTCAAACGCGAGACCGAGGGAACCGTTGCCGTGGCCGGAGCCGCTGTGGCCGCGTCACTGGTCGACGAGATCGATCAGTTCGAGGTCATCCTCCTGCCGACCATCCTGGGCGGTGGCAAACCATATTTTCCAGCCGATCACCATCTCGACCTGACACTCGAAGAGCAGCATACTTTCGCCGCATCGGGATGGGTCTATATGCGCTACAGCGTCTCTCGTTGACATCGAAACAGGTGTTCCGCGTGCGGCGCACAATGAACGCATGACTTCAGGAGACTCGCGCAGCTGGTGGGCGCTTCCCTCGCATCAGTTGTGGCTCGACACCGAATCATCGAGGCTTCTCGATTTCGGAACCGCACTCGACCACCCGGCCGGTGGTGCCGTGTGGTTGGACGACCGCGGGAACCCCGACCTCGATCATCCGGCGCACACGTACATCACCGCTCGGATGGCGCACGTGCACTTTCTCGCCTCCCTGCACGGACAACCGGGTTCTCGTAGGAAAGCCGACCGTGTCTTCGACGGATTGCTGACAACTCTTCGGGATGTCGAGAACGGCGGATGGTTCGAGTCCAGCGTCGACGTGTCCTCGCCCGATGCAGTGAAATCTGCGTACACGCATGCCTTCGTCGTACTCGCCGCGTCGGCAGCCACCGCAGTGGGCCATCCACGCGGCCGGGATTTTCTCGACGAGGCACTCGGTACCGTCGAGCATCGGTTCTGGGACGAGCAGTACGGAATGTGCGCGGACACATGGACTTCGGACTGGACCGAACTCGACGACTACCGCGGAATCAACGCCAATATGCACATGGTCGAAGCGCTGTTGGCTGCCGTCGATGCGGGTGCGCCCGCGGTCTGGCGTGAACGTGCAGTACGCATCTGCGACAACGTGATCGGCTGGGCGCAGGAGAACGACCACCGAATCCCGGAACACTTCACCGCCCGGTGGATCCCGCAGCTCGAGTTCAATTCGGACGACACCGCCAACCAGTTCAAGCCTTACGGGGCGACGGTGGGTCACGGATTCGAGTGGGCCCGACTTCTGGTGCAGGCCAGCATGGTTGCCACCAGCGCCCACGGCCACGGCTATGTCGAGTCGGCGAAGTCTCTGTATCACCGAGCGGCTCAGGACGGCTGGCAGCCCGGGCCGACGCCAGGGTTCGTGTACACCACCGACTGGTCCGGACGCCCCGTCGTGACCGAGCGCCTGCACTGGGTGCTGTGCGAGGCGATCGGCGCGGCCGCGACCCTGGCCCGCCACACCCGAGAAGACCGATACGAGCAGGACTACCGCACCTGGTGGGACGTCGCCGCCGAGTACTTCGTCGACCGTGTCGACGGCTCCTGGCATCACGAACTCGACAGCAGCAATCGTCCGGCCGCGACGGTGTGGAGCGGCAAGCCCGATCTCTACCACGCCGTCCAAGCAACGTGGATCAGTCGATATGCGCCGGGCTCGAGCATGTTGGCAACGCTGCAAGCCGATTCGTAATGACACGCGCGGTCCAAGAATGCATCACCTGTAAATCCTGTGTTCAGGTGCCGTTGTGTGCGCTCTATACCCTGGCGAGACAACACACCTCGAAGGGCAGATCATGGAGCTCAGGCATCTGACGGCGTTCATTGCTCTGTCCGAGGAACTGCACTTCGGACGCGCCGCCGCGCGTCTGCACCTCACCCAGCCGTCACTCAGCGCCCAGCTGCAGAAGCTCGAGAAGTCGCTGGGGGTGACGTTGATGGTCAGGACTTCCCACGAGGTGACGCTGACGCGAGCGGGGCGGGAATTCGAGGGTCAGGCACGCCTGATCGTCCGACAGATGGACACAGCCGCCAAGGTCACCAGGGCAATCGCGACCGGCGAAGAACTGTCGCTGAACGTCGGGTACAACCTGCCTGCTAGTCGGCACGTACTCCCCGACGCGCTCGCTCGGATGAGCCGTGATCACTCCGACGTCGTGGTCTCACTGTGGGAGAAGCGAACCGGCCCTCAGCTGGCGGCACTGAACGACGGCACCCTCGATGTCGCGTTCGTGTACGGCCGACCCGGCTCGCCGGAATTTCGCCACCGCCGAGTGCTTCAGGGGGTGCCGCTCGTGGCCGTGGTCGGCCGGGCGCACAGCTGGGCGGGACGGTCCGGAGTTCCGTTCGCGGAGTTGGCAAGTCAATCCTGCGTCTTGTTCGACCGGGAGCAATGCCCGGCAATGTACGACTCCATCTTCGCGGCCGCCGCCGACAACCGCATCGGACTCCATGTTGCCCAGACTGCCGATGATCCGGGTGCGACAGCGCACGTGGTGTCTGTGAAACCGCTGGTCGGCTTTGCGTCGTGGTCGCGAGCGACCTCGGCGGGCATGGGAGCCGTCGGAGCGGACACCGTGGCCGTCAAACTGTTCGACCCCGTTCCGAAAATCGACCTGTATCTGGTCTGGCGAGGCAACGAGTCGAACCCGGCAGTCGACGCCTTCGTGCGCTGCATCGAACCGGCGTGATCACTTCAGGCCCGACCTGACGAACGCGTCGACGATATGCCGCTGCAGCACGACGTAGAGCAGGAACACCGGCAGGCACGCCATTCCCGCGACGGCCATCATCGGCCCCCAGTCGGTGCCCTCGGTGCCCATGAAGCTACGCAGCCCCAACTGCAGGACGGCGTTGCTTCGCTGCAATACCACTGCGGGCCAGAAGTATTCGTTCCAGGAGTTGATGAACAGCAGGATCGACAGGGCTGCGAGTGCGGGCCTGAGGTTGGGGACCACCACGGTCCAGAGGATCGACCACGACGAGCGCCCGTCCATCTGCGCTGCCGAGATCAGCTCTTTCGGGAAGCCTGCCATGTGCTGCCGAAGCAGCAGTACCGCCAACGCGGAACAGAGCGTGGGGACGACGACGCCTGCGAGGGTGTTGATCAGTCCCAGCTGATACAGCAGCACGTAATTGGGCAACATCGTCACCTGGAACGGGACCAGCCACGTGCCGACGAAGGCGAGGTACAGCAACTTCTGAAACCTGAACGTGTACATCGCGAAGGCGTACGACGCCAGCAGGGCGATCAGCAACTGTGCCGTCGAGGACACGAGCGCGACGGCGAACGTGTTGCCCAACAGCCCGAACAGGTCCACCTTGTTCGCTGCGTCGGAATAGTTGGCCAGGGAGAGAGGCCACGGCACGGGAGACAAGGAGTAGACGTCCTCGGGTCGACGCAACGACGTCGCGAACAACCAGTAGATCGGGAACGCGCACGCCAGAGCGGTGATGCCCAGTACCAGGTGTCCGCGTAGGCGACCGAAATCAATCGTCATGGAATGCAATCCTTTCCGACAGCCAGACGAGTCCACCGGCGAGCGCCCCGAATCCGATGAACAGCACGATCCCCGCGGCGGCGCTCAGGCCGGCGTCGAAGGTGCGGAAGCCGTAGTCCCACAGCAGGTAGTAGATGTTGGTCGTCGACCGGGACGGACCACCCTGGGTCAGGGTGTCGATGAGCGGGAAGGTCCACTGGGCACTGAGCAGCACGGTCATCAGCGCGAGGAACACCAGCGTCGGCGACAGCAGCGGCAGAACGATCCACCGGTCGATCTGCCACTTCGACGCCCCGTCCATTTCCGCTGCCTCCTGGTACGAGGTGTCCACACCGGCCATCCCGGCGGAGACCACGAGGACCGCGAAGCCCAGGAAATGCCAACCGGTGATCACGATGATCACGAACTGCGCGGTGTCCGCATCCTGGATCCAGTTGCGATCGGATCCGATGATGCTGTTGACGATGCCGGCACCGGGATCGAGCAGCCACTGCCAAACGGCCGCACCGGCGACGGGTGCGATGAGAAACGGTGCGAATACGATGCTCTGGTACACCGTTCGGGCACGTCCGTTCACATTGCGCGTGGCGAACGCGATGACCACCGGTAGGACTATGGAAAAGGGTAGCAGTCCGACGATGAGTATTGCTGTGCGCCAAAGGGAGTCGCCCACAGCGGGCAGCTCGAGCAACCTTCGGTAGTTGTCAGCACCGACCGGGACCATCGGGGTGGTCGGCAAGAGATTCCACGAATACGTCGACAGCTCCGCCGCCTGTACGAGCGGCCGATACGTCCACACGATCAACAGCACGACGGCCGGCGTCAGATACAGGTACGGCTGCGCCGACCGCGTCGCCCGCCGCAATCGGCCGGGCAGCGCTGACTGCTCGATTCTCGGGTCGACCACGATCTCGCGCGGCCTGTCCTCGACGGTGACGAACACACCCGTCACCCGGCCCGGCGCGAGAGATCCGCCAGCTTGGCGAGCACGGACAGCCGAGACTCGTCGTAGACCACCGCGGCAGGCGCCGCGTCGACAGCGGTTGCGGTGAAGCCTGATTCGAGAAGATCTATCCGAGTGAATCCGAAACCGGTCAGTCCTCGGTGCCGATCCAGCGGGGGAGCGGTATCGACGCGATACGACATCGCAGGGCCGACCC
Source organism: Rhodococcus sp. IEGM 1330 (assembly GCF_033142445.1). Lineage (NCBI taxonomy): Bacteria > Bacillati > Actinomycetota > Actinomycetes > Mycobacteriales > Nocardiaceae > Rhodococcus > Rhodococcus sp. IEGM 1330. Next base: position 41,270 of record NZ_JAWLSB010000014.1, on the reverse strand, counting down.
ACACCGGAACGCCTCCGATGGACCCTGTTCCGGTGTGGTGGGCGTGGCCGCACAGGACCATCCGTACATCCGATCCTGCGATGGTCTCGGCAAGGTCGTCGGGGTCCTGCAACCGCAGGTAGTCGACCGTCGTCACCGGCGACGAGATCGGTGGATGGTGCAGCACCAGGATCGTCCCGCGCAGGGATGGTGTCGCCAATTGCTCTGCGAGCCAGCGTAGTTGATGCTCTTCCAATCGGCCGTCGTGTCGGCCCGGTGTGGAGCTGTCGAGGACGACGATGCGTACGTCGTCGACGACGTGCACCGCGTCCCACGTGCGGTGTGGATCCAGTACCTCGCCTTCGTCGAGTAATTCGCGACCGAATGCTGCCCGATCGTCGTGATTGCCCATCGCGTAGATGGTTGCAGCGCCCAATGATTCCGCCACCGGTTCGACAGCGTCGCGCAGACGGCGGTATGCAGCAGGGTCACCGTCGTCTGCCAGATCACCGGAGAAGACCAGCGCGTTCACGCGTTGCCCGGACGCCACGAGCAGGTCGAGAACAGTCGTCAGATTCGCGTAGGGGTCGACGCTTCCGTGCACCAATTCCCCCTCGGCACGCAGGTGCGTGTCGGTGAGCTGCACCAGCGTGAAGCCTGCCTCATCGGGTCGTTCCGCAGGCTCCACTCCTGCTTCATCGGGTCGTTCCGCGGGCTTCACTCCTGCTTCATCGGGTCGTTCCGCGGGCTTCACTCCTGAATCGCTCATGATGCGGGGAGAAGCGTCGTTGCCTGCTCCCGGGCGGCAGTCAATGTCGAGGCCGGGTCTGCGCCCTGGTAGACGATCGATTCAACAGCGTCCATCATGCCGTCCCTGATCTGTAGGTAGTCGTTGCCGGGCATCGATACCCACGGCTCCATCGTTTCCAACTGCGTCAGATTGGGCCCGATCAACGGGCTGGACAAGGCCCAGTCCTTCAACCCCTCGGGATCGTCGACGAGGCCGGTGCGCAAGGGCAGGTAGCCGATTCCCTTCGAGATCGCGGTGTAGGACTCCTCACTGGTGAGGAACTCGATCAACTCCCACGACGCACGCTGCTTCACGGGGTCGGAGGCGAATGTGAACAGCGATGCCCCGGAGTTGGTCGGTACGACGGGCTTCGACCCGAACGACGGCATCGTGGTGGCGCGCAGGTCCCACTTGTCCTTGGCGCCCTTGATGAACGTCCCCTGAATGGCACTGGTTTCGAGAATCATTCCCATATCGCCACGCGCAAAGGCCTCGTACCCCTGTTGTTGACTGAGCTTGGGGGTTGCTCCGATGTCGACGAGGCTGCGGGCCATGGTGGTCACTTCGACGGCGGGTTCTCCGTCGAATTCGAGCGTCGACCGGTCCTGTGACAGCACTCGGCCGCCGTTGGATCGAACGAGGCTCTGGAGGCACCAGTCCTTCGCCGACTTGGTGAGGCAGTCCAGGTAGACCCCACCCTTGCCGGTCTTCGACGCGATGGCGGACGCCGCGGACGCAACCTCGTCCCAGGTGGTGGGCGCCTTCGCTGGATCCAGACCGGCCTGCTCGAACAGCGTTGCGTTGTAATAGAAGACAGGAGTGGAGAAGACGAACGGCACTCCGTAGGTCTCGCCGTCCCAGTCGGCGAGTACTCGCGCGGTGGGAGCGTAGGGGTGGCGGGCACCGTCGAAATTGCGCTGGACCTCGTCTTTGCCGACGAGCTCGTCCAGCGACTGTGCGCCGAGCTGGTTGATGGTGAAGTCGAGGTCGCTGAAGCCGAGTTGCGCCACGTCCGGCGCGGCCCCGGCGACCATCTGGCTCTGGATGCTCGACACCGTGTCGGTGGCGGGATTGGGGCTGTTGCCCTGAGGCTTCTGAGCCGTGACGCTGATGTTGGGATGCTGCTTCTCGAACTCGGCGATCAGCCCGTCGAAGGTGTCCGTCCACGCACCGGCCAGCCCGTAGTTGTAACTCTCGAAGACGATGGATACCGGTTGATCCGGCACGAGTTCGGGAATCGGTGTCGACTCCGTTGCCGAGGGAGGGGCTGCGGTGCTGCCCAGTCCGCCGCATGCTGTCGACAACAGAGCGATCACGAGAAGCGCTCCGGATCCGGTGAGTATGCGTTTCACTGTCGGTACTCCATTCGATGATGATGAGATTCGGTCAGGCGACGAACAGGGGTACATCGGAGTTGGCGGAGACCTTTTCGGGCCTCCAAGTCAGGCGTCGACCGCTGTCTCGGTCGAAAAGATGAACGTCCGCCGGGTCGACGCGGACTGAGATCGGGGCACCCGGGCGGGCGTCGGACGGGCGAGGTGCTCTGATACACAACGTGTTCGAGCCCACACGTATGTGGACCAGTTCTTCGCTACCGAGGTTCTCGACTGTGGTGACGACGGCGTCCACGTGAGCGTGCGTGTCGACGATCTGCATCTTCTCCGGCCGAATTCCGACAACGACCGAGTGTTCGGTGCGCGAGTCGGTCTCGATCCCGAGGGGAATGTTCACTCCGGGAGCGACAGCGTGAAGTTCGCCCCCACTCGATCGGGTCGTTCCTGCAGGCTCCACTCCTGCCTCGGCAACGGTGGCGTCGAACAGGTTCATCGGTGGGGCTCCGAGGAAGCCGGCCACGAAGGTCGATCGCGGAGTGTCGTACAGCTCGGCCGGTGTACCGACCTGTTCGATGCATCCGTTGTCCATCAATGCAATTCGAGTCGCCATGGTCATGGCCTCGACCTGATCGTGCGTGACGTAGAGGAAGGTGGTGCCGATCCGCTGGTGCAGTTCGATCAACTCGGTGCGTGTGGCGCTGCGGAGCTTGGCGTCGAGATTCGACAGCGGCTCGTCCATCAGGAATGCGCCCGGATCTCGAACCATGGCTCGCGCCAAAGCAACTCGTTGTCGTTGGCCGCCGGAGAGTTCGGCCGGTCGCCGGCCGAGCAACTCGCTCAGGTCGAGGGTCGCAACGACCGCTGACACCGAGTCCGCGATGACTGTGCGGGAGAACTTACGGGATCGAAGTGGGAAGCCGATGTTCTTGGCGACGCTCAGGTGCGGATAGAGCGCATAGCTCTGGAACACCATCGCGAGGTTGCGGTCGCGCGGCGGAGTAGTGGTGATGTCGTTGCCGTCGAGCAGGATTCGGCCTTCGCACGGCTGAATCAGTCCGGCGACCAGGCGCAGCAGGGTCGACTTCCCACAGCCACTCGGTCCGAGGAGAACCAGGAATTCGCCGTCTGCGATATCGAGATCGACATCCTCGATGGCGTGTGTGTTGCCGTAATTCTTGGACACGGACTCGAGCTGTATGCGGCCCACCGCAACCCCTCACCTGGTGTTGTCGAATCGATGGCCATATGCCAACACCCGGTGATGTATCGGAGATGAACGGTGTGAGGTGGGTGCGGCCGGTCGGTGGCCTCGCAATACCCATGAGCTGGAACGATAGGTTCTCGCACTCGTCCGATCGGCGGCGCGAAAGCGCGAGAACCTTCCGCTGGGTCTGTATTGTCGTTTGGTGCCCAGAGGTAGAAGACACGATGCCATCGTCGACGTATCCGTCATAGTCACGATCGTGGCCATCGTGGCCATCGGGGTCGTTGCGGCCGGCCTGCTTCGATCGCCGGAGTCGGCTGTCGCCGTGAGTGATTCGCAAGTTGTGTCCGAGCCGATCGAGTATCCGGTGGATATCCCGGGCTGCTCGGAGGTCGAGCCGCCCCCGTCGAGCGAGGGTGCAATCTTCGTGACTTCGTCGTCCGTCGGGGAAGACACCCCGTCGTACGGCAACCCTGCCTATCCGTGGCTCACCTCGGGTAAAGCCGGTGCCATGTCGGCTGCAGTGCTGGCTGCGCTACCTGCCGATGTCAATGTCGTGCTTGCCGCCCCATCCCAATCGGTGACCTTTCAACCGGTCGACGACCTCGGCGGTGCAGCGCCGGACGGTTTCGAGCCCAGCACCAGCGCGAGAGGTGAACTGGTTCGAGCCGGTTCGTCGGCATCCGCGAGCATCGATGTTCGGCCCTCGGATACCGGAGTTCCCGACTGCGTCGCAGGCGCTGTCGATGAGCGAACCACCGAGCCCGACGGCACCGTCGTCGACACCAACGACGGCTGGTACGAGTTCGACGGTAATCGAACTCATTTCCGCTCGGCCACCGCGTATCACCCGGACGGGACGCTGGTGATCGCCAATCTCACCGCCACGGCATCGGACGAGTTTCCATTGGAGGCATCCGAGCTGGCCGCCATCGCGGCGCTGCCGGATCTGCGTGTCACGGTAGCTGCGCCGGCGGGAAGTGCTGCACCACGGGAGGATTGCACTCTCTGGACATCAGATTCCGGAACTTCGCGGGATATTCGGGCCGATTCCGTCGGCGCAGCGAACGACGCGCTGTCGGCAGCGTGGCAGTCGATTCCGAACGCACCCGCACTGGACCGACCGATCGGGTCCCTCGTTCCCGGTTCCTATGGCTCGGGAGTGTGCACCGACCTGGAGGTGGTCGGAACTCGCGTGGGACTGTTCATCTCGGTATCCGGGGGCGCGGATATGCCCGTTGCGCTCGATCCTTACGATCCAGAGTCCGCGTACGGGCCTGTCATCGAAACACGAACGCTGCCCGATGGTTCGGTGGTCGAAAGCTATGACGCCGACATAATGAACAGCTTCGTCTCCGAGGACGGCACCACACAGCTCACGCGGTCGGTGACCGTGACACGACCGTCCGGGGTGCAGGTGTCGGTGCGATCGACCGTGGACCTCGACCCAACCCAGTACGCACCGCTGGTGTTGCCGGAACCATTGTCTTTCGAGGTGCTCGATGCCGTGGCGCAGGCTCCGATTGCGCAGTGGCCATGACTGATTCGCAGAGAAGGTCCACCATCCGCGCCGGAGTTGCGGTTGCTGTCGCCGCCGTATCCGTCGTCGCCGCAGTCGTCGTGGTATCGATGCAGGACGTTCCCGTCGAACAGCCGTCGGACATCCAGGCAATGACACCGACATTCTCGGAGGAGACGACCACCACGCAGGCACCGTCCGGACCCATCCTCGACCCGACGTGGCAGATCGATGCCGAGGCCGTCTACGGACGGAAGTTTGCTGCGTTCCGTTCTCCCGCAGCAGATCTGCAGTACGACTCGAGCGTGACCGGCGTGATCGATGCCGGTGATGTTCTCGTCACTGCCGCCGGCCTGCCCAACCCGCGTTCGTATTCCGTGGATTCGATCGAGTTCGTGGCGATCGATGCCGAGGACGGCGATGTCCGCTGGAAGAAGTCACCCGGCAGCGTCGACCAGTGCGTAAGCGAGCCCGTGGGCAACGACATCGTCTGTCTGGATTCGTATTCCGACGTCCCGTCGATCGTGAGGATCGGCGTGTACGACGGGGAGGCACGGAGAACGCCGATTCCCCAGGCCTGGTTCCCGTACGCCATAGAGAGCGACGGGACATCGGTGTACTTACTCGAAGGCAATCCGGAGGACGGCGAATCGGTGATGCACGGGGGTTCCATCGACGCCCTCGATCGGATGTGGTCGCGCCCGATCACGTCCTTCGCGGGCTGGGATGGCGTCGAGGGCCCGCTGATTCACGTGTCCGACGGGCGTGGACTTGTCACCCTCGGCGGTGAGGCCACGTTCTTCGATCCACAGACCGGCACGTCGCTCGAAGGTCTCGAATTGATCTCGGACGCAACCGTGGTCGACGAGGGCGGAACGGAAGTGTGGACGCTGCGAGATCCGTACGCGTCCGAAACATCCGTCGGCAACACCGTCTACTCGTTCGAGGAGAACGCGCTCGTAGCCACCACGGCTTCGAACGACGTGCGATGGCGGTGGACACTTCCCGAGGGTTCCGACGGTTTCACGGAATCGGGTTCGATCGTCGAGACTCAGTCGGGGGTGTTCTTCCTCGGAACCGATTCGATTGTTCGCCTCGAATCGGTTCCGACCTGACCTGGGAGCTCACGTAAGTGGCACTGCGCCGAACTGTCAGTCGCGGTGTGGGGTTCTCTCACCCGTCTGTGGGTCGACGTCGAACAGTTGGTCGGTGTGGTCCGGTGCGTAGACGACCTGCGTGGACTCGCTGGATCGACGGCGAGCCCCTTCGCGAACGGCCAGAAAGCCGCCGGTGAACAGGGCGATGACGGCGATGCCCGCAACGATCGCCCAACCCTCGAATCCGCCCGCGAGTGCGGCGATCAGACCGCCGATGGCGGCGATTCCGGCGAAGATCAGTACGACGGCCAGCATGTTCACGACTGCTCTGGACGCGCTCGATGTGGAAGGCCTTTTCTCGACCATGTGGGTAGTTCCTTTCGATCAGCTCGGGCGTGGGTTACCCGAAAGCCGATCGATTAAGCCCCGTAGAGGTCAGTGGGCGTCGTCACTGGGCCTTGCGCGCGCGATAGGCGGCAACGGCTGCGCGGTTGCCGCAGGTTGTGCTGCAGAATCGGCGGGATCGATTGCGGGAGAGGTCGAGGACCAGCCCGTTGCAGTCCGGATCGGCGCAGACGTCGAAGCGCGAGAGCTCGTCTGCGCGTATGACGTCGATCATCGCCATCGCGGTTTCGACGACGATGCGGGTTGCGAGCGGACTGTCGTCGGCCACAGCGTGAACGTGCCAGTCGAGGTCTCCATGGCGCACCAGACGCGGCAGGGCGGAGGACCCGGCGAGCAATCGGTTCACCTTGACCACCGCGTCGTCTCGGCTGCTGGTGAGCAGCGCGCGCAGGGTCGGCCGCAGTGCCCGGACCGCGTTGAGCTCGGCGTCGTCGCCGTCGAAGCGGCCGGAATAGCCCTGTTCTGTGAAGAACGTGGCCAGCTCCTCGTGAGTGGTCAACGTGTCCGGCTCCTCGGCAGAATTGACCAACGCCACGGCGGACAGCAGCGACAGTTCCGCGTCATGAGCAAAAAGCATGTTGACACCTTACCAAGTCGCTCTCTACTGTCACATGTCATGACGGCCTACACTCATGACACGAAGGTGGATCTCGCGGCCACCCACGAAGCTGCCGCGCGGTCGCGTCGACTCTCGGGGCTCGGTTTCGCGCTGCTCTCGGCGGCGTCCTTCGGGCTTTCCGGCTCGCTCGCCACGGGATTGCTCGACGCAGGCTGGACGGCCGGGGCCGCGGTGACCGCGCGGATTCTGCTCGCCGCAGCCGTCCTGCTGATTCCGTCGATCCTCGCGCTGCGCGGGCGGTGGGGCCTGCTGGCGAAGAACTGGAAGCTGATCCTTGCGTACGGAGCCTTCGCGGTGGCAGGGTGCCAGCTCGCCTTCTTCAATGCCGTCGGCCGGATGGAGGTGGGCGTGGCGCTGCTCATCGAGTTCACCTCGCCCGTGGCCGTCATCGGCTGGATGTGGTTCCGACACAAGCAGCGTCCGGGTCGCCTGACCGTGGTGGGCGCACTGCTGGCCGCGATGGGTCTCGTGCTCGTGCTCGACCTGATCGCCGGTGCCGACGTCGACACCGTCGGTGTGCTGTGGGCACTGGGCTCGATGGCCGGCGCGGCCGTCTACTGGGTGCTGTCGGCAGACGAGAGCAACGGACTCCCGCCGATCGTGCTCGCTGGGGCAGGCCTGCTCACGGGTGGGCTCATCCTGCTGGTCGCCGGACTCATCGGCATCGTCCCGTTCGCTGCCCCGCTCACCGACGTCACCTTCGTCGATGCGGTTGTACCGTGGTGGGTTCCGATCATCGGCCTCGGTGTCGTGACCGCCGCGCTGGCCTATGTCCTCGGGATCGCCGCGGGCCGATGCCTCGGCTCGAGGCTGGCGTCGTTCATGGGATTGATGGAAGTTGTTGCCGCACTTGTGTTCGCGTGGCTGCTGCTCGGGCAGGCTCCGGCGCCGATCCAACTTGCCGGTGGCGCACTGATTCTGCTCGGTGTCGTCGTCGTCAAGTCCGGAGAACGCTCCACCGCGCACGAGCCGGTGGAGCCGCTACAGAGTAGGCCCTGAGTCTGTAGGTCCTACATGTCAGATCAGCCGTCGACGCGTCCGAACACCACCGCGGCCAGGATGGTGTGGGCGCTGGCGATCACCGAGTCCAACGGTTCGTGTTCGGGGGAGAGCAGCCATTGTTGGGCGATGGTGAGGACCGCGCCCACCAGGCCCATGGCCAATATTCGACGGTTGGGCCCGGCGAGCCCGCGGCTGGATCCGACCCCCTCGGCCACCTGGAGCACCGTCTCGGAGAACGAGGTCGTGGTCTTGCGGTAGAGCGCATCGACGGTGGGCGAGACCCCGAGGATCTCGACGAAGGCGATGCGCGCAGATTTCGGATTCTCGGCGACGAACGTGAAGAAGCCGGTGAGAGCTCCTCGGAGTACCTGTTCGGTGGAGTCGGCGTCGGCGGCGGCCCCGGCCAGGATGTTCTCGCGCATGGCGTCGGTGGCGCGGGCGTAGGTCGCCATCAGTAGGTCTTCGCTGTTGGTGAAGGACTCGTAGAAGTAGCGCTTGGTCAGGCCTGCCTCACTGCACACCTTCTCCACGGTTGCCGTCCGGTAGCCGGTGGTGCCGAAGACCTCGACGGCTGCGTCGAGCAGGCGGATTCGACGCTCCTGCTGCCGCTGCTGCGGGTCGGCACCTCGGTAGGTGCGGCCGACTTCACTGTGATGCGTGGTCACACACAGATCTTGACACTGCTCGGTATCAGATGCAAAGTGTTCGCAGACAAGCATTCCGATCGAGGGGGAGTACATGGCGGCGTCGACGCTACGCAACAAGGTCGTTCTGATCACCGGAGCAGCGCGGGGAATCGGTGCCGCAACGGCGCGGACGCTGGCCGAACGCGGTGCCCGGTTGGTACTCGTCGACGTCGACGAGGCCCCGCTGCGAGAACTGGCGACGCAGCTGAAGGCCGAGGCGTTCGTGGCAGACGTTCGGAATCTCGACGACATGCAACGCGCCGTCGGCGGCGGAATCGAGGCGTACGGCGGCATCGATCTGGTGCTCGCCAACGCCGGAATCGCCAGCTACGGATCGATCATGCAAGTCGATCCCGCCACGTTCCAACGCGTCATGGACATCAACGTGATGGGCGTGTTCAACACCGTCCGCGCCGCTCTGCCATCGCTCATCGAACGCAACGGCTACGTCCTCGTCGTCTCCTCGCTCGCGGCGTTCACCCCGTGCCCCGGCCTGGCCGCGTACAACGCCAGTAAGGCTGCAGCAGAACACTTTGCGAATGCGCTCCGGCTCGAGGTCAACTACCGAGGCGTCGATGTCGGCTCGGCGCACATGGCGTGGATCGACACACCGATGGTGCAGGACGCCAAATCCGATCTCACTGCATTTCAGGATCTGCTCGCGGTGCTCCCCGGCCCGCTGGGCAAGACGATGACCGTCGAGCAGTGCGTCGACGCGTTCGTCGACGGCCTGGCCAAGCGTAAGCGGCGCGTCTACGTGCCGCGGTGGGTGGGCGCAGCGTCGTGGTTCAAAGCCGTCATCACCTCGCGGGTCGGTGATCGCAGCATGCTCGAGCACGTGCCGACGATCCTGCCGAAGATGGACGAAGAAGTAGCCCGCCTCGGCAGGTCCGAGAGCGCTCGCAACAAGACCAGCTGACATCGGACATCGAAGGAATCGTTGACATGACTGCAGTATTGCCATCCCCCGAGGTCGACGTCCTCATCATCGGTGCCGGCCTGTCCGGGATCGGGGCCGCGCGCCACCTCGGGCACGATCTGCCCGGCAAGACCTATGCCATTCTCGAGAGCCGAGGCGCGATCGGTGGAACGTGGGATCTGTTCCGCTACCCCGGGATTCGCTCCGACTCCGACATGTACACCCTCGGATACAGCTTCAAGCCGTGGATGGGTGAGAAATCCATCGCCGACGGCACCGACATCCGCAACTACATCGTCGAGACCGCGAGAGAAGCGGGCGTCGAGGAGCACATTCGGTTCCATCACAAGGTCGTCGCTCTCGAATGGTCGTCCGAACAGCAGTTCTGGACGGTGACGGCGCACCGTAGCGATACGGACGAGACAGTCACGATCACCGCGTCGTTCGTGTTCTCCTGCAGCGGTTACTACAACTACGACAAGGGGTTCACCCCCGAATTCGCCGGTCAGGAGAACTTCGGTGGCCAGGTGATTCATCCACAGCACTGGCCCGAGGATCTGGATTACTCCGGCAAGAAGATCGTCGTGATCGGCAGCGGCGCAACGGCGATCACGTTGGCCCCCAATCTGGCTCGCGACGCCGAGCACGTCACTCTGCTACAGCGCTCACCCAGCTACATCCTCTCGCTTCCGTCGCAGGACCCGATTGCGCAGACCCTACGCAAGCGCCTGCCGAAGAAGTTGGCCTACAGCGTGACTCGGCTCAAGAACGTGTCCATGGCGATGTTGATCTACACCCTGAGCCAGAAGTACCCGGAGTTCATGAAGAAGCGGATCAGGACGATGCAGGAGGGGTGGCTGCCGAAGGGATACGACCTCGACACCCACTTCACCCCGTCCTACAACCCATGGGATCAGCGTCTGTGCCTGGTGCCCGACAATGATCTGTTCCGTTCGATCCGCAAAGACGAGGTCTCGATCGTCACCGATCACATCGAGAGCTTCACCGAGACCGGTCTGAAGCTGAAGTCCGGCCAGCACCTCGACGCCGATATCGTCGTCACCGCAACGGGACTCAATCTCTCCGCGCTCGGCGGTGCGCAGTTTCGCATCGACGGAAACGACGTCGACCTGCCCAGCACCATGGCCTACAAGGGGATGATGCTCACCGGGATCCCCAACTTCGCCTTCGTCGTCGGCTACACCAACGCCTCGTGGACGCTCAAAGCCGACATGGTCTCGAACTACGTGATGCGTCTGCTCGCGCACATGGACGAGAAGGGGTACAGCACCGTCGAGCTCGAGCGCGACCCGTCGATCGACGAAGAACCGTTCCTCGACTTCGCAGCGGGATACGTGCTTCGGGCAGTGGACAACTTTCCGAGGCAGGGGAGCGAGACTCCGTGGAAGCTGCGGATGAATTACTTCCGCGACCTGCCGGTGCTGCGCTACGGCAAGGTCGTGGACAAGGCCATGAAGTTCGGCCGTCCCCGGTCGAAGGTCTTCGTCGGATCCTGACGGGAATTGTTTCGGGTCGGGTGTGTTGGTTCTCGATATGAAAATTGGAATCATCGGTAGTGGATTCATCGGCGGCACCCTCGTTCGTCGGTGGGCAGCGCTCGGTCACGAGGTTCGATTCTCGAATTCACGTGACCCGGAGACCTTGGCGGATCTGGCTGCGGAGACCGGGGCGACGGCAGTGTGGGCCGCCGACGCCGCGCAGGATGCAGACCTGGTGCTTCTGAGCATTCCGCAGAAGAACGTTCCCGACCTTGCCCCGGGAATTGTCAGCGCCCGCAAGCCGGGAGCGCCGATCATCGAGACCAACAACTACTATCCGCAGCAGCGCGACGGGTTGATCGAGGACATCGAGGGTGGGACGCCCGAAAGTGTGTGGGTGGCTCAGCAACTCGGCGAGCCGGTGATCAAGGCGTTCAACGGAATTTGGTACAAGCACCTGCTCGAGAAGGGCGTGCCTGCCGGGACCAGTGGTCGAATCGCACTGTCGATCGCCGGGGACGACGCGGAGTCGAAGAAGCTGGTGTTCTCGGTGATCGACGAGCTCGGATTCGACCCCGTCGACGGCGGAACCCTCGCCCAGTCGTGGCGTCAGCAGCCGGGAACGCCCTCGTACGGCAAGGACTTCGGAGTCGACGCCCTCGTCGAGGCGATGGGTCAGGCCACCGACGAGCGCAGTGCGGAGTGGAAGGCCTGAGCTGGAATTCTGGGGCTATCTGACGCGACCCTCGCGGAGTGTGCGCTCCGCGAGGTCGCGTAGCGGGCCGGTCAGGTTCGAGTCACCGACCCGGCACGAGTGCTCGCCCACCGACACACTCCACACGAAGGTGTCGCGGGCGTTCGACTCGGCCGGCTCGGCGGCCTGCTGATCGGCAATGAAGGGCTGCGCGGCCTCGACCAGCGACTGCCATTCCGGCTCGTCGGTCTCGACGACTCCGCGCTTGGACATCCCGGCGACACCACCGGTTCGCAGTACCTCGATGCGCAGGCTCATCTGCCCTCGATCACACCCGATCGTCGCTCGGCTTCGGTATGGACTCAAGCCCTGTTGTCTTCACCCCCACGGTAGACCAGCCCGTGGCCACGGCATCGGCTACGTCCGAACCGGTTCCGAATCGCTTGGTCGCCGCCGCGATCGTGGCGGCCGAGAACCCTGCGAAATCGACCGTCGGCGACAGTCCGCCGACCGTCATCGTGTCGAACCACACCTGTCCGACGCGGTCCCAGGCCGGACCGCCGAGCGTGGTGGCCGCAACCGCGAACGCGCGATTCGGGATACCCGAATTGATGTGCACCCCGCCGTCGTCCTCGGTGGTGACGACAAAATCGTCCATGCTGGCCGGCTGCGGATCCTTGCCGAGGACGTCGTCGTCGTAGGCGGTGCCGGGTTCGATCAGCGAGCGCAAAGCCTTCCCCTGCACAGCGGGCAGGAACAGGCCTTCGCCGATCAGCCACGACGCGTCCTCGGCGTTCTGCCCGAGAGTGTATTGCTCGACCAGTGCGCCGAACACGTCGGAGATGGACTCGTTCAGAGCGCCGGCCTGGTCCTTGTACTCGAGCGGGGTGGTGTACTGCGTGAACCCGTGCGCGAGTTCGTGTGCGATGACGCCGAGCGAGACGGTGAATCGAGCGAACACCTCGCCGTCACCGTCGCCGAACACCATGCGCGAGCCGTCCCAGAACGCATTGTCGTAGTCCTGGCCGTAGTGCACCGTCGCGTCGAGCGGCAGGCCGCTACCGTCGAGACTCGAGTATCCGTACACCTTCTCGAAGAACGCATATGTGGCCCCGAGGCCGTCGTATGCCTCGTCGGTCGCAGCGTCGCCGGTGGGATCCTCGCCCTCGCCCCTCACCTGCTGGCCGGGTAGATCGCGAGTGGACTTCGCGTCGGAGATCGTGCGCTCGAGCGTGCCGCCGGTGCGCGGAGCGATGGCGGTGCGAGCCTGCACCACCTCGCGTCCGGCACGCATCTCACGATCGGCGAGCAGCGTGGCGCGAGCACCAGCACCCTGCAACCGCTCGAGCAGAAACGGTGGAACTACAGAATGGAACGTCATACGCGGTGACCCCCTAGGTCCGTGGCATGTGCGGTAGTAGATCCCAGTGTGCACGACACCACCGACACATCTCTGTGAGCTCGGACGAAACAGGTCAGCCGCGCATCGCCGACAGGTCGATTCCCTCCACCTCGCTCGGCGGGCGGATCGCCGTCAACGTCGCCCAGTTGCGGGCCAACAGCGAGGCGTCGGAATCGTCGTCCTCGGCTCGGATCTCGTCGAAGCGGACGGTGACGAAATCCTCTCCGCGATCGCCTATTTCGGCCTGCACCGCGCCGTAGCGGGCCAGCGATGCCGGTACGATCCCCGCCAACTCCTCCAGCGGAACGTCCGGGATGTTGACGTTGACGACGGCGTCGGACGGGCCGTGGGACATCATCCACGTGACCGCGATACGTGCCACGTGCTCGGCCGTCGCCCAATGGGCAGGCTCCGTGGCGATCGACGACAGCGCCATCGCCGGAACCCGATGCGTCAGCGCCGTCAATGCGGCACCGACGGTGCCCGAATGCAGTACGGCGGCACCGGTGTTCGGTCCGTGATTGATCCCCGAGAGCACCAGATCCGGCGGATCGCCGAACGCCCCGCGGGTGGCGACGAACGCGATCAGAGCGGGTGACGCCTGCACCGCGTAGGCCGGTACATCGGGAAGGCCGGCGATGGCGACGGATCCGATACCGAGATGATCGTCGACACCCATACCGGTCAACGACGCGCTGGCCCCGCTGCGCTCCTCGTGCGGCGCGGCAACGACGACGTCGAGACCGGCCTCCACGGCCACCCGCGCGAGAAGGGCGATGCCCTCGCTGGACACGCCGTCGTCGTTGGTGATCAGGGCTCTCATTTCTTGCCTGCCTTCGTGTACGGACGAACCTCCACCGACTCGGTGAGGCCGAGAACCAGGTCGCGTCGCCCGCTACCCAGGCCGCGCCGCGTGACGTTGGCCGTGCCCGCTCCGCCGCCGAGTCGCAACGCTTCCGGGACCGACAGTCCCTGAGCCAGCCCCGCGGCGATGCCTGCACTCATCGAATCGCCCGCTCCGTGGTGATCGACCATGCGCAGCCCCGGCGTGACTATTTCGAGCACGTCGCCGTCCACCAGTGCCAGAGCGGGATCTCCTGCCCGCGAGATCACGACGATCTCCGCGCCGTCGTCGTGCATCTGCCGCATCGAGTCGATGAGGTGCTCCGGGTCCTCGGACTCGGCCCGGCCGTCGGCGATGAGGTCCTCGTGGCTGACCTTGAGCACCGTGAGGCCGCCGGCGAGCGCAGCGATCATGGTCGGCCCGGACAGGTCGGCCACCACCGTCTTGCCCAGGGCGGTGAGGTCCGCGCACAGCCTCTCGTACACCTCGGGCGGAACGATGTCGTCTTCGTGCGGTCCGCCGAGAATGGCGACGTCGCTGCGGGCACCGGCTGCGAGGGCCGCGCTGAACAGGTCGTCGAGGGCGTGCCGAGCCAGCGGAGGCGGGTCGACCGTGGCCAGAACTTCACGCTCACCGCTGCGGCGATCGTGAACGTAGGAACCGCTCTCCTGGCCGATGTCGACGGAGACGACGGTGATGCCCTCACGCTCGACGATGTCGCGCAGAATGCCCCCGATCTCGCCGCCGAACACTCCCGTCAGCGTGACGTCGAGACCGAGCACCGTGGCCATTCGGGCGATCCAGTGGCCTTGGCCGCCGGCGTGCACGTGCAGTTCGGTGTTGCCGTTGGGAGCTTTGTCGAGGGTCACCGTCAACAGTGGGGAGGGGGCGAAGACGAGAGCACTGAGGTCGCGAGAGGAGGAGGGCACAGCGTGTGCATGCCCGAAATGTCAGGTCCGAAACGGATGTAGGTCAGAAACGACGACGCAGGCGCATCCCGATCGGGCGGCCGTCGGGATCGACGAACAAGCGGTAGGCGAATGCGGCCAGTCGCTGCTGCCACACGGGTGGCACGGATATCTCGTGTCGGCGAAGCCGGCCGGCAGGGCGCGGGCCCGAGGACGGGGTGCGGTGCCACTCGTCGAGCGCGGTTGCACTCGCCGAGATGGCGTCGAAGAACTGCTGCGGATCCACCAGATCGGCGTCGTCACCGTCGGCGCGGCCGAGGTGCTCGCGAATCAGTTCCAGACGCAGGTTGCGGGCGTGAATTCGAGCACCGTCGCCCAGACCGGCCGGGTCGAGAGGTTCGCGAGTGTCCCGTTCTTCGTCGATGATGGCGGCCGTCAACTCCGAATCATGGGTCCAGGAGCGGCGATTGAAGTTGTCCGAACCCACCGCTGCCCAGATGTCATCGATGACGCACACCTTCGAGTGCACGTATACCGGTATGCCGCGGTCGTTTTCGATATCCAGGACCAGCACTCGATCACCGCCGGCAGCGCGGATGACGCCCAGTGCGGCCGAGTGTCCCAGCAGCGCAGACGGAATGGTGAGCGCACTGTCGTCGTCGAGGTGCTTGGGAACCACCACCACCAACCGCAGGTTCGGCTTGCGACGCAATGCCGCGGCGAACACCCGCGCGACGTCGACCGACCACAGGTATTGATCCTCGATGTAGATCAACTCGGTTGCTCGGTGCAGGGCCTTGGCGTACGCACGTGCCGCGCTCCGCTCGCCCTTGGTGGCGAACGGGTAGGCGGGCCGCCGACGAGGGTAAGTGCGCAGCAGCTGCACCGAGCACGTGCCCCGCGGATCCGGGGGCGCAGCCGCAGCCGGCAGCTCCGACGGTTCCCGAGTCACACCGCGCAGCATGTCCGGTATGGCGTGCCAGGGGAGGCGGGACAGGGCTGCGGGATCCTCCCAGCGCTCGCGAAAGACATCCTCGACGTCCCGCACAGCGGGGCCCTCGAGCTGGACCTGCACGTCGTGCCAGGCCGGGATCTCGCCGTACTCGGGAGGGAAGGGGCGCGAGACCGGATCGCCGAAATGATCGGCGTCGTCGCGTCGAGCACGGGCCAGGTCGATGCCGCCGACGAACGCGACGTCAGCCAGTTCGGGCCGTCGATAGCGGATGACGACGAACTTCTGATGGTGGCTCCCGAGTACCAGCACGCGCTGATCCAGAATGACTTCGCCGCCGGCCTCTTCGAGCCGCAGCGCGAGCTTGCGGTTCTTCGGGCCGGTGAAACCGAGCGTCTCCATGTGCGAGCGCCACACCATGCCCTTCACGAGGCCACCGCGGTGCGCGACGGCTGTGAGCGCGTCCTCGACGGTCACTCCGTCGTCGGTGAGCAGCTGTTCCGGGTCGCCGCGCCAATCGGTGAAGAGCACCAGATCGTCGCGCTCGGTCCGCTCGAGCGCCTGCGCCAGCGCCGCGAAGTACGTCTTGCCGTGCACCAGATTCTCGACGTGGTTGCCCTCGGTCCAGGCCGCGATGCGGGTGTCGTCGTTGCCGCGCTCGACAGCGGTGAGGAACCACGGGTGCGCAGGATCGAAGTGCCGGGTCGGGGCGGTCAGAGCTGCGGTGGACCGGCCGAAATTCTCGGCAACCCCATCGACGACGCGCCGGATGCGCTGCACTATCACGCTGGCATCATTTCATCCGGTTTGAAGCGAGGGGAGGGCGGGCACCCGAGCGATATGACTCAGGTACCCAACGTCACGCTCAGAAACGGCAAGCAGATCCCGCAGCTCGGCTACGGCGTGTTCCAGATCGATCCCGAGAAGACGGCCGAGGCCGTCGAAACGGCCCTCGAGATCGGCTACCGCCACATCGACACCGCTGAGATGTACGGAAACGAGAAGCAGGTCGGCGACGGTATCCGCAACTCCGGCATCGACCGTGAATCGGTCTTCGTCACCAGCAAGCTCAACAACGGCTTCCACAAGCCCGACGATGCGCGGAAGGCGTTCGACGCGACGCTCAGCGACCTCGGAACCGACTACGTGGACCTCTTTCTCATCCACTGGCCGCTCCCGACCCGCTACGACGGCGACTTCGTCTCCACGTGGAAGACGTTGGAGGAGTTCGTCGCTGACGGTCGCGCCCACAATATCGGCGTATCCAACTTTCAGCCGGCCCACCTCGACCGGTTGGCGGAAGAGACCGAGACGGTCCCCGCGGTGAACCAGATCGAGGTGCACCCGTACTTCGTCAACAACGACGTGTGGGCCTACGGCCGCGAGCACGCCATCCCCACCGAGGCGTGGTCACCGATCGCCCAGGGCAACGTTCTCGACGACGCGGAACTGAAGCGAATTGCCGACGCGACAGGCAAATCCGTCGCACAGGTGGTGCTGCGCTGGCACATTCAGCGCGGCAACATCATCTTCCCGAAGTCGGTGACGCCGGAGCGCGTCAAGGCCAACTTCGAGATCTTCGACTTCGAGCTCAGCGCTGCCGATGTCGAGGCCATCACCGCCCTGGACAAGGGTGAACAGGGCCGCAACGGCCCGAACCCGGATACGTTCGACATGATTCCGGACTAGCACGTTTCAACTGTGGGCTCGAACGTTGTCGTCACGTTCGAGCCCACAGTTGTGTCACCGGATTTGTCTCACGTGATCGTGAGCGCGGATCCCGTTGCGGCGGTGACCTCTTCGGAGGTCACTCCGGGTGCAAGCTCGGCGAGTGCGAGCGTGCCGTCGCCGACGACGTCGATGACGGCGAGGTTCGTGATGATGCGATTCACGACGCCTTGGCCGGTCAACGGCAAAGTGCAGGCATCCAGGATCTTCGGATTGCCGTCGCGGTCGGTGTGTTCCATGACGACGATGACGCGCCGGGCACCGTGCACGAGGTCCATCGCACCGCCCATGCCCTTGACCATCTTGCCGGGGACCATCCAGTTGGCGAGGTCGCCGGTGCGCGAGACCTGCATGCCGCCCAACACGGCTGTGTCGATGTGGCCGCCGCGGATCATGCCGAAGCTCAGTGACGAATCGAAGTACGCGGCACCGGCATTGACGGTGACCGTCTCCTTGCCCGCGTTGATGAGATTGGCGTCGACCTCGTCCTCGGTGGGGTACGGCCCGGTGCCGAGAATTCCGTTCTCCGAGTGCAGGGTGACCTTGATCGAGTCGGTCAGGTACCCCGGGATCAAGGTCGGCAGACCGATGCCGAGGTTGACGTACTCGCCGTCGACCATTTCCGCTGCGGCGCGTTCGGCCATCTGATCGCGCGTCCACCCTGCACTCATGCTCGAACTCCTGAACTGACGGTGCGCTTTTCGATGCGCTTGTCCTGTGGCCCGGTATGTACGACGCGTTGCACGAACACTCCGGGAAGATGTACCTGGGCCGGATCGATCTCGCCCGGCTCCACCAGATTCTCGACCTGCGCGATGGTGATCCGGCCTGCCATCGCGGCGAGGGGATTGAAGTTCATCGCAGTCTTGTCGAACACGAGATTGCCTGCTGTGTCACCGATCTCGGCGTGTACCAGGGCGAAGTCGGCGTTGATCGACTCCTCGAGAACGTACCGCTTGTCGCCGAACACCCGAGTCTCCTTGGGCGGCGACGCGATCGAGACGGATCCGTCGGCGTCGTAGCGCCACGGCATTCCGCCGTCGGCGATGGGGCTGCCGACTCCTGCCGGTGTGAAGAACGCGGGAATTCCGGTGCCTCCGGCGCGAAGTCGCTCCGCCAGAGTCCCTTGCGGGGTCAGTTCCACCTCGAGCTCGCCGGCGAGATACTGCCGGGCGAACTCCTTGTTCTCGCCGACGTAGGAAGCAGTGACACGGCGAATTCGTCCGGCGGCCAGCAGGATTCCGAGACCGTAGCCGTCGACGCCGCAGTTGTTGGAGAACACTTCGAGCTCGGTGGCGTCGGTGTTCGCAATGGCCTCGATGAGCGCGTCGGGGATGCCGCACAATCCGAAGCCGCCGACCGCGAGGGTCGCTCCTCGGCCGATGTCCGCGACCGCGTCGGCGGCGGACGCGTAGGTCTTTCCAGTCACTTGCAGCTCCTGATGTGTTCGTTGAGCAAACGTTGTAGTCAGTGAACCTGAGCTGTGCATTTCGGTGAAGAGAATGCTGGTTTTTGCTCGTTCGGTGAACGGATGCGGACATGGCGTCCGGTGAGTGGACGTACGATGGCCGGGTGACCTCAGCGGAAGCCAACGCAAGTGTGATCGGCAAGATCTGTTCGTTGCTGCGCGCAGCGGGAGGCGAGGAGCCGTCGGGTGCCTCGACCACCGCGCTCGCTCGGGCGACCGGTATCGCGCGACCGACCGCCCATCGCCTCCTGGCGACTCTGGCCGACCAAGGATTCGTCGACCGCGACGCTGCGACCGGCCACTGGTCGCTGGGTCCGGAGATCTATCTGCTCGGATCGATGGCGGCATTGCGGTACGACATCACCGACCAGGCTCGAAAGATAGTGCAGTCGTTGGCTACGGAGAGTGGAGAGAGTGCGTTCCTGTCGGCCCGGCGCGGGGCGGAGACCGTGTGCCTGCTTCGGGTGGAAGGGAGCTTTCCGTTGCGCTCGCACGTGTTGTACGAGGGTATCCGGCTACCGCTCGGGGTGGCGTCCGCAGGTCTGGCCATCCTCGCGCACCTTCCCGATCGGGAGGTGGACGAGTACCTGGGCGGAGTCGACCTGGTGCCCGAGTGGGGAGAAGGCCACTCCTACAGCGAGATTCGACGCCGCATCGCGCACACCCGCACCACCGGATTTGCCGTCAACCCGGCGTTGCTGGTGGAAGGCAGCTGGGGCCTCGGTGCTGCCGTGTTCGACCGTGCCGGAGGTCCTGCGTGGGCACTGAGCCTGACGGGTGTCGAGACGCGATTCCGTGATGATCGACGCCGGGAGTTGGGCAAGCTGTTGCTCGACGCGGCGCACCGACTCACCGTGCAATTGGGGGAGCGTCCCAGCCCCGGCTAACTGTCCATTTCTTCGAGAATGTCTGCGGCGTCCTGACTGCCTGCGGTGGCCAACCTTTGCAGCTCGTCGCGGTCGCCACGTTCACTGGCGAGCTCGACGAGGATGTCGACGGCATCGCTGCTGCCTGCATCGGCGAGAGAGCGGAGTTCGCCGAGGTCGTTTCGAGAGCCTGCGAGTTCGACCAACTGGTCGATGGCATCCTGATCGCCGCGGGCCGCACGCTCGCGCAACTCTACTAGTTCTGACGACGTGGAATCGGGCTCGCTCATGGAGTGGAGTGTAGGACGATTCGGCGGATAGCGGCAGGTCAGCTGTCCGATTATCAGCTCGAGCGTTCTTGTCGGTGGCCCGGGTTAGTCTTCACCTCGTTCGAACGCATGTTCTGAAACGTTGCTCACCGGGGGGTGAAATATGGGTGCAGTACCGACTGTGTCGCTGGAGGCGTTGACCGCTGCCGCGCGTGAGGAGAACCGGCACGCGGCCCTCAAGATCACCGCCTGCTACCGCGTGCATTGCGACTGGATCACCCGCGATTCCAAGCACAAGCATTACAGCCGGTACGGGCGCACCGAGATGGCACTCGCGTTGGGCTGCTCCGCCACGGTCGCCGAAGCGTACGTCTCGGTCGCAGTCGCCCTGCACACCCGGCTCCCCCTGGTACGGGCCGCGTTCGAGACCGGCGAGATCGACCTCCCGCGAGTGCGGACCGCATGCCGGATCCTCGACAACCTCTCCGACGACATCGTGACGTTGGTCGAGAAAGAAGTAGTCGAAGCAGCGCGACGCAACTCGCCCGGCCCCCTCGAGAAAGAGATCTGGGACATCCTGCTGCGCGTCGCACCCGAGGAAGCAGCAGCACTGCGGGAGTTCGCGAAGAAGTTCCGCACCGTCACCTACAGTCCCGCCGGCGAACTCACCCGCATCCGGGCCGAGTTGACCGCACCCGAAGCCGCCGCCGCATGGCAGCTGCTCGAGGAGATGGCCGACACCCTCTGCCCGAAAGACCCGCGCGGTAAGAAAGAACGCCTGTGCGATGCGTTCATGGCCCGCATGCACGGCGAACCCCGCCTGGCGTGCCTGTGCCAACGCCCCGACTGCCCCAAGCCGGGTGCGGTGCTGCCGGATCGGCGGGTGCCGTTGACGATGATCACCGTCGACATCGCCACCCTCATCGGACTGTTGGCGAATCCGGCGTATCTGGCCGGGCACGGATCCATCGACCCCGACCTCGCCCGAGAACTCGCACGCAACAGTCACTGGCAAATCCTGCTCACCGAAGCCGTCACCCTCGCCGAATCCCTCGGCCTGGCCGTGCAGAACCCGGAGACCGGGGAATGGGAACGAACACCGACAGACCAGAAACAGCAGTCGGACTCGGGGTCGGATCCAGCGAGCGACACGAACCCGGAAACAGAGCCCGACGCTGGATCGGCAACGGAGTCGACCCCAGCATCAGCATCGGTGCCGAACAGGGATCCCGCGACCAACGCGACCGAGACAACCACCGACACCGATGCGAGCACTACGTCAGCGCCAGCAGCGGAATCTGCTTCCGGCCAGGGAACAGATCGCGGCCTTGGCTCCGAGGCAGCATCGGAGCATGCAACATCGGCCCGAGGTCCGGTCGGCAAATCGAGTTCGGCATCCGACCCGACCGGCGAATCACCTCGAACACCGGATCCAGCACAAGCACCTGCGCCGATGCCGGAGCCGGAGCCGGAGCCCAGCACTGCATCCGATCGAACCGAAACCCACACTGCTCCAGATCAACCCGAGCGAACCACGACTGTCACTCCGACACCGACAGCTGGACCACCACCGACAGCTGGACCACCACCGACGACAGGCCCCACGCAAGGAAGAGTCCTCTCGCCGGAACCGGGAACGACGACATCACCGGCTCCGATGGAAGGTCAGACGGTGGGTCAGGCGGAGGACACCCCTGCCCATCCAGCGGCAGATCCAGCTCCACCCGACTCCGACGGAGGCGAAGGCGAAGGCGAAGACAGACCACGACGGACACAGTCGCTGACATCCGCCGCAGCCCTGTTCTGCACCCACACCCCAATCGGCAGGGGCACACGGCACAGTTCTGCCCTCGACCTCTCGACACTGAACCGCGCCGCCCCGAATCGCGCTGCCCTGAATCGCGCTGCCCCGAATCAGGCAGGCCTCGGGCGTTCGAGCAACCGCACCGGCTGTACAGCCAGCAGCCTCTACCTCGGCAACGCATCCCTGGCCGCAGCACTCGAAGCCGCCATCGCCGCCGACCCCACACTCGCCCGATCAGTACCGCGCGACCCACTGACCGACCGAGCCCTGATCTACCGACCCGACACCCTCACCACCGCCGCCGTCCGACTCCGCGACAAACACTGCCGCTTCCCCGGCTGCCACCGACCCGCCACACACTGCCAACTCGACCACATCGTGGCCTTCGACCACACCAACCCCCACGGCGGCGGCTGGACCACCGTCAACAACCTCCAATGCCTCTGCGAATACCACCACACCGTCAAAACCGCCGGCTACTGGAAAGCCGTCATGCTCCCCGGCGGAGCCATCCTCTGGAAATCGACATCCAACACCACCCGAATCACCCTGCCCACCAACGGCACAGCAGTCCCCATCCTCGGCAACGACCTGCGCCCACACATCCCCACCCAACCAAAACGATCCGGCATCATCGCCTACCCGCACCCACCCGACAACCAACAGCCCGAGACAGACGAAACGGCAGCACCGCCGTTCTAGGCGATGCTGCCGTGTATGCCTGTACTCGCTACGTCAGACCAAGTGCTGAATGTGATCGCGCGTGAATTCGATGCGCTCGTCGACGCGTCCGTCTCCGACCTTGTTCACCCACTCCGGATCGGACAGCAGTGCACGTCCGACGGCCACCAGATCGAATTCGTTGTCCTCGAACTGACCGACCAGTGCATCGAGTCCGGTGACACCGGACGCGGCGTCCTCCGACCATGCCGAGGTGAACACCGAGTCGAGGCCAACCGATCCGACAGTGATCGTCGGGACGCCGGTGAGCTTGCGGGTCCACCCGGCCAAGCCCAGCTTTCCGTCGTTGCCGTCCAGCTCCGGGAACGCCGGATCCCAGTGGCGACGGGTCGAGGCGTGCAGGATGTCCACTCCGGCGTCGACCAGAGGAGTCAGGACGCGTCCGAGCTCCTCGGGATTCTGGGCGATCCGAGCGTCGAAGTGGTTGCTCTTCCACTGCGAGAATCGGTACACGATGGCGAAGTCCTCGCCCACCGCGGCGCGGATCGCGGCAACGACCTGCACGGGAAAGCGAGTCCGCGCTTCGAGCGAACCGCCGAACTTGTCGTCGCGCACATTGGTTGTGGCCCAGAGGAACTCGTCGAGCAGGTATCCATGAGCGCCATGCAGTTCGAGACCGTCGAAGCCGGTGTTCTTCGCGTTGACCGCGGCCTGTACCCACTGTGAGGTGAGTTCGTCGAGGTCGGCGTCGGTGAAGGCTCTACCGACCGAGGAGCCGTCGAGTGCAATGCCGGACGGACTGACAGTGGTGACGTCCGGGAACAGGCGAGGCTCGGTGCCGCGCTCGACGCCCAGGTGCCACAGCTGCGGGATGATGGCGCTGCCCTCGGCGTGCACCGCGTCGACGACGCCCTTCCAGCCCTCGAGGCTGGCGTCACCGTAGATCCGCGGGACGCGGGTATGGGGGCCGGCGGCGGGATCGGGAATGTAGGTGCCCTCGGTGATGATGAGGCCGGTACCGCCTGCGGCGCGCTTGCGGTAGTACTCGGCGACATCCGGTCCGGGGATGCCGTCGGGTGAGAAGGCGCGGGTCATCGGGGCCATGGCGAAGCGATTGCGCAGCTTCAGCGACTTGACCTCGAACGGCTCGAAGAGGCCGGCGGTGGACAGATGCTGTGTTGTGGATGCAGTTTCGGTCACGCCTGCGCACAACCTGTACGAACACCGAGCTATTCCCGTCGTGATATTTCGACAGCGGGGCTGTTAGCGTCGGAGCCTTATGAGCCCCTCGCCGCTGATTTCTGCCGCCGAACTGCACGACCTCTTCGAGATGGGACGCGGCCCGGTCGTCCTCGATATTCGCTTCGTGCTTCAGACCGGCAGCGACAGAGCCGGTTACGAGGCCGGCCACATCCCGAACGCGCAATTCGTGGACCTCGACACGGAGCTGGCGGCTCCGCCCGATCATCGCGGCCGCCACCCGTTGCCCGACACCGAGACGTTCGTCGCAGCGATGCGCGGTGCCGGGGTGAGTGACGATTCCTCCGTGGTGGTCTACGACGCGGGCCCCGCAACTGCCGCGGCGCGCGCGTGGTGGTTGCTGCGCTACTTCGGGCACCGCGACGTGCGTGTCCTCGACGGTGGCCTCGCCCAATGGGTCGCGGCCGGATTCCCGATCGGTACCGAACCGTCGATCGTTGCAGCCGGATCGTTCACCGCCCGCCCGTCCCTGGCGCGAGTCCTCGACGTCGACGACGTGCTCGAGTTCGCGCAGAACAACATCCTGCTCGATGCCCGGGCACCCGAACGATTCCGCGGGGAAGTGGAGCCGGTGGATCCCGTGGCCGGTCACATCCCGGGTGCGGTCAACCGACCGACGACCGAGAACGTCGATGCGGACGGGCGATTCCTGGCTCCCGAGGTACTCGATGGCACATTCGGTGGACTTGTGCCGGAGGGGAAAGACGTCGCCGTCTACTGCGGTTCCGGGGTGACTGCGGCACATCAGATTCTCGCGCTCGAATTGGCGGGCATCGATGCTGCGTTGTACCCGGACTCATGGTCGGGATGGATCACCGATCCGACGCGTCCGCGGGCCTAGAGTACGCCTCTGAGCAGCGTGTTCATGCAACCAGGGTTGAACTTGAATCCGACTTCAACTATACCTGGGGCATGAAGGTAGAAGGCAGAGTTGCCATCGTCACCGGAGGTGGTGGCGGAATCGGCGGGGCCATCGCCGCTCGACTCTCCGAGCACGGCGCACGCGTCGTCGTCTCCGATCTCGACGAAACCACGGCCCGATCCGTCGCCGACGCCATCGAACGCGACCGGCCGGGAACTGCCGTCGCCGCTGCGGCGGACGCGTCGAACATCGAGGACATCCAACGGCTGATCGCGGTGGCCGAGGACTCGTTCGGACCTGTCGATCTCTACTTCGCCAACGCCGGTATCAGTGGCGCACCAGGACTCGACGCCGCCGAACAGGACTGGGACCTCTCGTTCGATGTCAACGTGCGCGCGCACATTCGCGCCGCGCAACTGTTGGTACCGGGCTGGCTCGAGCGCGGTGAGGGCTACTTCGTCAGCACCGCGTCCGCGGCCGGCTTGCTCACCCAGATCGGCTCGGCCACTTACGCAACGACCAAGCACGCGGCGGTCGGATTCGCCGAATGGATGAACGTCACTTACGGCAACCGCGGTATTCGCGTCAGCTGCCTGTGCCCGATGGGTGTCAACACCAAACTGCTCTACGAGGGACGAGAATCCGGAGATGCGTTGGGAGCGGCGGCAACTGCCGCGGTTCTCAGTGCTGGGGCCGTACTAGAGCCGCTCGATGTCGCCGATGTGGTGCTCGACGCAATGGACCGCGAGCAGTTCCTCATCCTGCCGCACGAGAACGTACTGGACATGTACCGCAACAAGGGTGCCGATTACGACCGGTGGTTGCGCGGCATGCGTCGCTACCAGGACAGCTTGCTCGACAACAACCGATAGGGGCCCACCGTGGCATTTTTCGAGACGTCCGACCGTGCGAAGAAATACGAGTCGGATCTGTTGGAGTTCATGGACTCTCACATCTACCCGGCCGAGGCAGTGTACGAGCAGCAGATGCTCGAGTCGGGTGACCCGCACTTTCAGCCGCCGATCATCGAGGACTTGAAGAAGGAAGCGCGCTCGCGTGGACTGTGGAATCTGTTCCACCCGCACCCCGAGTGGGGCCCCGGTCTGACCAACCTCGAATACGCACCGCTGGCCGAGATCATGGGACGCAGCCTGCTCGCTCCCGAGGCATGCAACTGCAACGCACCGGACACCGGCAATATGGAGGTGTTCACGCTCTTCGGCACCGACGAGCACAAAGAGAAGTACCTGAAGCCGTTGCTGGACGGCACCATTCGCTCTGCCTTTGCGATGACCGAACCCGATGTGGCCAGTTCGGACGCCACCAACATCGCGATGAAGATGGACCGCGACGGTGACGACTTCATTCTCAACGGGCGCAAGTGGTGGACGTCCAATGCGATGCACAAGAACTGCAAGGTCCTCATCGTGATGGGCAAGACCGATCCCGAGGCGGCCACCCACCGACAGCAGTCGATGCTGGTGGTGCCCATCGACGCACCCGGTGTCACCGTCCTGCGCAATCTGCCGGTATTCGGCTACATCGACCGCGAAGGTCACGCCGAGGTGCTGTTCGAGGATGTGCGGGTGCCGGCGAAGGACGTGCTGAAGGGTCCGGGCGAGGGCTTCGCCATCAGCCAGGCTCGCTTGGGACCGGGCCGTATCCACCACGCGATGCGCACCATCGGCGTCGCCGAACGTGCGCTCGAATTGCTCTGTCGCCGTGCAGTATCGCGAGTGACGTTCGGCAAGCCGGTGGCGATGCGCTCGAACATTCAGGACTGGATCGCCGAGGCGCGCATCGAGATCGAGAAGACGCGACTGCTCACGTTCAAAGCCGCGTACCTGATGGACACCGTCGGGAACAAGGAAGCGCGCACGGAGATCGCAGCAATCAAGGTTGCGGCACCGGAGATGGCGCTGAAGATCATCGACCGTGCCATCCAGGTCCACGGCGGAGGCGGAGTGTCCAACGACTTCCCGCTGGCCATGATGTACGCGCACATACGCACGCTGCGGCTCGCGGACGGTCCGGACGAGGTGCACAAGATGTCGATCGCGAAGATGGAGCTGAAGAAGTACCTCTGAACGTACGTCTATCGATTCGGCTGCCAGGCCGGGTCACGGCCGATGAAGGCCATCAGCTTGTCCTGTGGGGAAGCGTCGTCGGCAACGGGGACGGCGGGGCCGTACTGCCCGCTGTCGCGCAGCATCTGTTCCATCGGTCGCATGGCCTCGAGAGCTGCGGCGCAGCGTTCCTGACCCAGATCGGGTTCTCGGCCGAGGGCTTTCGCCAGGTCCCAGGAGTGCATCCAGACGTCGGCGGTGTAGAACATGTCGATCGCCTTGTCCACCGGCATGTCTCCGGTGTGCGGGTTGCTCAGAATCCGGTCGGCGGGGTCGTCGAGAATTGCTTGGATGTCGGCGGCGTGCTGGGTCCAGGCAGCGGCCGGGTCGGCTTCGACGTCCAGGGTCTGAAACTCGATACCGGCCCCGCCGGCGAGGAAGCCGCGAGACCACTCGACCAGGTGCTGTACGACATCGATTGCAGCCCAGCCTGATACCGGGCTCGGCCGAGACCAGTCCTCGGGCGACGCGGACTCGACGAGCGTGGTGAACCTTGCCGCATCCTGCATGTGCTGCTGGGCCGGACCTGTGCTGTGCACGAGCAGTTCGTCGAGCTTGTCGTAGCCCTCCTTCACGCCGACGTCCATGCCACTCGACAGCATGCCGTCGCGAGAGGCGAAGTCCGAGAACACACTCGACACTCTCAGGCGCGTGCCACCGCCCTCGCGACCCTCGAAGGTGAGCGTTTCGAGTGCGACCGTGTCGGGCGCACCCTCCCAGGTGAAGGTCCACACGATTCGCTCGCTCGCACGCACCTCGTGGAAGCTGCCGTAGAAGGCAGCGATCTCCTCGCCGTCCCGGTCGTTGGCGAAAGCCCAGGCACCTCCGGTGTTCCCCTCCCACTTCAGGATTCGGGTCGTCAACGATCGCGGACCCACCCACTGGCGATACAGCTCGGGGTCGATGTGAGCGCGAAACACTCGCTCCGGCGTCGCATCGAACTCTCGGATGATCTCGATCGTGGGGACTTTCTCGTCAGCAACGATCGCGGTCTCGTGCGCAGTCATGACACTTCTTTCGTCTCGGTGGTCTTGTCGTCTGCGATGCTCTCCAGCAGGGCGTCGAGGCGTCGATAGCGTTGCTCTGCTTCCTGGCGATAACGCTCGATCCATTTCGTCATCAGGCCGAACACCTCGGCGTCGAGATGCACCGGACGACGTTGGGCATCCTTGCTGCGCGTGACCAATCCGGCCTCCTCGAGCACCTTCACGTGCTTCGACACCGCTTGCAGGCTCATCTCGTACGGCTCGGCCAGTTCGCCGACGTTCGCGTCACCGCCGGCGAGGCGGGCGACGATGTCACGTCGAGTGGGATCGGCCAGGGCCGCAAACGTTCTGTTGAGTTGCTCTGTTCGATCGTCCATGAGGTTCCTCGCTGTGCGTTGTGGCCGAGAATAGGCTGCTCACCGGTCGTAGTCAACCATTTGGTTGATTAAGTTGATCGCCTACCCTCGGCTCATGAGCGTTGGCAATGACATGGTGCGGGACGTGCTCTCCCGGGTCCCGGGACATCCGCTACGAGTGGCGATCGACGGTGTGACGGCTTCGGGTAAGTCCACGTGCGCACGATGGCTGGTGAATGCTGTGGCAGCACAGGGGCGTCCGTCCGTGCATGTGACGATGGACGGCTTCCATCACCGGCGCGCACACCGGTATCGGCAGGGGCGGGCGTCGGCTCTCGGCTACTACCAGGACGCATACGACTTCGGGGCGCTACGTGCACACGTGCTGATCCCGCTGGGGCCGAACGGAAGTGGTGCCATTCGGCGTCGGATCATCGATCTGGCGACGGATGAGCCGGTGGATGATCCGCTCGAACCGGTGCCGGCCGATGCGATCGTGGTGGTGGACGGAACCTTCCTGCACCGGACGCCGCTGCCCGACCACTGGGACTACACCGTCTTTGTCGACACCCCCATGGACGTCGCACGGTCTCGGGGTATTGCCAGGGATGCGGACGTGCTCGGGGGCGAGATGGCCGCGGGTACGGCCTTCGATCAGCGTTATCACGCGGCATGCCGGATCTATCTGGACGAGGTGAATCCGCGAGTGCGGGCTACGCGGGTTCTTCCCGGTATTGACAGCCTGCTGTCCAAAGGTCAGAATTGACAGCATCCTGTCAATCGACGTGAGGTCTTCGATGATCACCATTGCGCTCTATGCCACCGACACCATGGCCGACTGGGAGTACGGCTACCTCACCGCAGGGCTGGCCATGGCCCGCGAACAAGACCCGGACGCCAACCGGTTGATCGTCGCATCCGAGACGGGGGAGGCCGTCACGACGATGGGAGGGTTGCGAATCACTCCCGACGTCGCGCTCGCCGATCTTCCGACCCTCGATGCCTTGATTCTGCCCGGCGCGGACAGTTGGAACTCCGGCCACGACGCGGCGCTCGGACTCGCCGGCGAACTCGTTGCGACGGGCACTCCGGTCGCGGCGATCTGCGGGGCCACATTGGGTTTGGCCCGAACCGGACTGCTCGACGACCGGCCACATACCTCGAACGCCGCCGAGTTCCTCACGCAGGCAACCGAATACCGGGGATCTGAGCACTATCGCGACGTGAAGGCCGTGTCCGATGGCACCGTGATCACCGCAGGCGGCGTGAACCCGTTGGACTTCGCGAAGCTCGTGTTCGAGCGGTTGAACGTGTTTCCGCAACCCGTCGTCGACGCCTGGTACGGCCTCTACACGACGGGGGAACGCAAGTACTACGACCAGCTCGCTGGCGCATGAAGCAACGTACGCCACAGGGTGATGCCCTGACTGCGCTGGTGTTGCCCGTCTTCGAGCTCAACGGTGAATTCCTCGCCGCTGCACACGACATCACCGAGCCTACGGGTCTGACTCCGGCGTGGTGGCAGGTGCTCGGAGCCACCCTGGACGAGCCGCTGTCGGTCGCTGATATCGCGCGACGCGTCGGGCTGGGGTTGGCACGGCAGAGTGTGCAGCGGACGGCAAATCTGTTGGTGGACAAAGGTTGGGCCGTGTACGTCGACAATCCGAACCACAAGCGCGCGAAGTTGTTGGAACCCACGGCCAAGGGGCGCGACACCGTTGCAGAGCTGCGGGATGCGCAACATGCATGGTCCGATGCCGTGGGAGCCGCTGTGGGAGAACGTGAACTGCATGCCTTCGCGGCCACCCTCGGCAGGATCCTCGCGGCATCCCGGGACTATCGCGGCGGCAGTGCATAATTCGGGCATGGTTGCGCTCGGGGTACTTCTGACCGGATTGCTGGCCGGATTGTCGATGCAGTCCGACGGCATCGACGTATTGGGCGACACCAGCTTCGGCGGGCTGTTCTCCAGTGGTGGCGTGGGAGTCGCGGTCGCACTGATTCTTGCGTCGGGTACGGCGATGGTCGTTCGTCGACGTATCGTGCTGGCCGGTCTGTCCATCGCCGCTTCTGTCGTCATCGGGGGATCGGCACTGGTGTTCACGTCCGACTTCGCCGAGGTGATGGCAGGCGGAGTCCTGTTGGGATGCAGTGCAGTACAGGCGAACCGTGAACGAGTTCATCAGGCGCTGCTGATCGGGTCGTTCCTTCTCGGCCTGCTGTCCGCAGGCGCGGTCGAGGCATTGCACTACCTCGACGTTCCACAGGGCTACGCCGAGTACCTCACCGAATCCGACATGGGAACGCCGGTGGTCGTGCCGGTGCTCTGCGTGTTCGTTGTGTTGGCAGTGGCGTGGGCAGCGCGCGTCGGAAACCAGGCCGAGAGCCCGGCGACCGATCGTGATATCCGCACCATTTGGGCGACACTGCTGATCGTGATCGGTGGGCTGCTGCTCACTATGTTGTTCGTGTTCAGCATGTTTCAGAGCGCGTACGGGTTCGGCGGCCGATGGTATTTCGGCCTCCTGGTCGTACCCGTGTTGTTCGCGGCGGCCGCCCTGCTTCCTGGCCGCGGCGGCATCATGGTGCTCGCCGGAACAGCCGTGTTGCTCACCTCGAGCACCACCGCTGGGGTGGGTATCAGTGCCTCGGACCGGGTCTGGGTACTGGGACTTGTGGCTCTCACCGCACTCTCGGTGGCGGCCGGCACCGCACTCGGGTTGCGTTGGGGGCGTCCGCTGATCGGCGTCGCACTTCTGGCGGTGGTCTGCGTGACGGCACTGTTCGAGCGGCCGCCGCTGGACAACGTCCACTTTGTGGCGAGTCTGCTGATCTTCCCGGCTGCCGCGTCGTATCTCTACGTGTCGTGTACACCGGCCGACCCGACGCCCGCGACCCTCGGTCTCGCGGTGCCGGTCGCGATCACGGTGCCGATGGTCGTCACCTACGGCTGGACGGCGTACACGCCATTGACGTCCGTCGTGCACAGCACGACGTGGCCCAGCATCGAGTTGTGGTTTTCGACCGGTGCGGCAGTCGTGACGGTCGTCCTCGCCGGCGTCGGGACATGTCTGCTCGGCCGTAATCGGTAACTGGCAGAACAGGTCACGACACTTCGGGTGCCTCGATGTCCACGTTCACGGAGTCTTCGAGAGCGCGCGCGACTGCCAGAGCAGTGGCGTCCTGCCCCGGTGCTGCCGCAACGGTCAGACCGAAAGGTAGACCTTCCGACGTGGTCCCGATCGGGATCTGCACCGAGGGCGCACCGGTGTTGGCGCTGATGCCGCACGCTGCCGTGCCCGCCCACTCCGCTGAGGCTGTTTCCGGCGTCGTCGGGTAGATGAGCACGTCCACATTCTGGGCAGTCATGAGGTCGGTCAGCGCCTGCGTTCCCGCCTGTTGTTTCGCGAGGATCGCATCCTGCGCCGGATTGGGCAACGAAGGTGCCGCCAACCATTCGGTGATCGTTTCTGCTTCCAGCGCGCTGCCTTCGGTGACATCCTCGAACGTCAGAGCATCCGACGGGAGTGCTTTCGAGGCGACCTCGGGGTCGTAAGTGGCGTTCGTCGAGCTGAGAAACTGGTCGATGGATGGCCGTGCATCCTTGTAACCACTGTCCGTCAGAACGTCGGTGGCGAACTCCTTGTTCAGTTCGGGTAGGTCGACCAACTGCGGTCCCGACTGAGTGAGTGCCTCGACGGCGGCATCCGAACCGCTACGGATCTGGGGCCGCACCGCCTGGTCGGGACTGTCCGGATCGGCACCACGGGCATCGAACGGCCAGGTGAGGTACGCGGCCCTCACGGATGTCAGGTCCACTGCTGCTGCGGAGTCGGACCACCCGTTGGCACCTCCACTGATCAGATCGGCTACTTCCGCTGCGTCAGCGACCGAGTGCCCGATGGGTCCGACCACGTCTTGCGAGAGAGACAGTGGGACAACGCCTTCCCTGCTGATCGCATCGTGACTCGGGCGAAAACCCACCAGCCCTGCGTGAGCAGCCGGTCCGACGACCGAGCCGCAGGAATCCGTGCCCAAGGCTATCGGGGCAAATCCTGCCGCGACCGCCACCGCGCTTCCGCCACTGGATCCGCTGGCGCTGAGTTCACGATCGAAGATGTTTGCGGTTCTTCCCTCGACGGAACTCTCGGTGAACGTTCCGTGCCAGGCGAATTCAGACATGTTGGTGGTACCGAGGATGATCGCGCCCGACTCGCGTAGATTGCGAACGACGGGTGAGTCCTCGTCGGGACGGAACGAACTCAGATTGACATTGCCTGCGGTCGATGGCAGTTCCGCGCTTCCGATGTTGTTCTTGAGCAGGACCGGGATGCCGTGCAGCGGGCCCCGAATTGTTCCTGCCGCGCGCTCGTCGTCCAGGGTGGTCGCCTCGGCCACCGCGTCGGCATTGACGTCGACGACGGCATGCAACGGCGTTGGCCCTGAGTCGTCGTATTTCTCGATCCTGTCCAGGTACGCGCGGGTGATATCTGCGCTGGTGTATTGACCCGAGACCAAACGAGACCGAATGTCTTCGACGCCGAGCCCCTGCAATGGGAGTTCGGAGCCGTCATCGGACGTACTGGTCGATTGACAGCCGACGGCGCTGAGCGTGAGAGCCGTGATCAGTAAGAGAACGCCCCTGCGGTCTTTGATGGACACGGTAACGACGCTAACGACGCCATATGCACAGGCTGTTACACATCAGTAAATTCGAACCGCGTGACAGTACGGAGTCGAAGCTGCGGCCGGAGTACCGTTTTCTTCATGGCTTACAGATACCTCGGAAACAGTGGACTGAAAATTTCGGAGATCACCTACGGCAACTGGTTGACCCACGGATCGCAGGTGGAGAACGACATCGCCACCCAGTGCGTACGTGCAGCGCTCGATGCCGGGATCACCACCTTCGACACCGCCGACGTCTACGCGAACGGAGCCGCCGAGACGGTGCTCGGGGACGCGCTGAAAGGGGAGCGTCGGGAATCGCTCGAGATCTTCACCAAGGTCTACTTCCCGGTCGGGCCCAAGGGCCCCAACGACACCGGACTCTCGCGCAAGCACATCCTCGAAGGCATCGACGCGTCACTTCGTCGACTCGGCACCGACTACGTGGACCTCTACCAGGCGCATCGCTACGACGTCGAGACTCCGCTGGAGGAGACCATCGCCGCCTTCGGTGACGTCGTCCGCCAGGGCAAGGCCCTCTACATCGGCGTATCGGAATGGACCGCCGATCAGCTGCGCGCCGGGCAGGAACTCGCCCGTCAGAACGGCTTCTCGATCATCTCGAACCAGCCGCAGTACTCGGCGCTATGGCGCGTCATCGAGGATCAGGTGATCCCGACGTCGAAGGAACTGGGCATCTCGCAGATCGTCTGGTCGCCCATCGCGCAGGGCGTTCTCACCGGCAAGTACCTCCCCGGCCAACCGCTCCCCGATGGCTCGCGCGCCAAGGACGACAAGGGCGGCGACAAGATGATCGCGCGCTACCTCGACGATCAGACGCTCACCCGAGTGCAGCAATTGAAGCCCATCGCCGACGATCTGGGAATCACCATGGCGCAGTTGGCCGTTGCGTGGGTACTGGCCAACGACAACATCGCCGCAGCGCTCGTCGGCGCCTCTCGGCCCGAGCAGATCGCCGAGAACATCAAGGCCTCCGAGGTGACACTCGACGCCGATGTGCTCGCCAAGATCGACGAGGCCCTCGGCGATTCGGTGGAGCGCGACGCGGGCAAGACGGGCTCGCCGGAAGCACGTCTGGTCTGAGGGCCCGATCTTGCCGGTCCGACCGACAAGACGAAGCGAACAGGGTAATAAGGAGTTATGGACATGATCACCGTCGATACTCCTCAGGGTCAGGTTCGCGGTCGGACCGGCGCAGGCATCATCTCGTTCCTCGGAGTGCCGTACGCCGAGGCCCCGTTCGGGCCGCGTCGATTCCAGGCACCCTCGCGGCCGCCCAGGTGGGACGGGGTTCGCGACGCGCTCGAGTTCGGGGCCACCGTCCCCAAGGTGGGCTACCGGCCGCCGACCAGCGAGATCCTCAGCGAGCCGGTGGTACCCGGTGACGACTGCCTGAACGTCAACGTCTTCACCCCCGACGTCGGCGGATCGGCGCCGGTGTTCGTCTGGATCCACGGCGGAGCATTCGTCAACGGCAGCAACGCCATCCCCACATACGACGGTTCCGCGTTCGCGCGAGACGGCGTCGTGGCCGTGGTGATCAACTACCGACTCGGAGTCGACGGTTTCGCGCTGATCGACGGTGCCCCGGCCAACCGCGGGATGCTCGATCAAGTCGCGGCACTCGAATGGGTACGCGACCACATCGCCTCCTATGGCGGCGACCCCGCGAGGGTGACCATCGCAGGGGAGTCAGCCGGCGCGATGAGCGTCGGCACCTTGATGTCGATGCCTCGTGCCGAGGGGCTCTTCCAGCGGGCGATTCTGCAGAGCGGAGCCGGGCACCACGTCATCACCGCCGAGACCGCCGCGAAGGTCTCTGCGGCGTTGGCGGCCTCGCTCGGTGTCGAGGCGTCGGTCGACGGCCTCGGTTCGGTACCGGTGGATGCGTTGGTGGACGCACAACGCGAGCTGTCCGATCGGATCACGGCCGAGGCCCCGACCGGAGCGTGGGGTGAGCTGGCACTGAACGTGATGGCCTTCGAGCCGTATATCGACGGCGATGTCGTTCCAGCGCTGCCTTTCTCACGCATCGGCGACGGTGCGAGCGCACAGGTGGACGTGTTGATCGGAACCACCAGCGAAGAACACGCGTTCTTCATCGTGCCGGCCGGAATCGTCCCTCACCTCACCGAGGACTACGTGAAGATGGTCCTCGCCGGGTACCGGGCCGATGCATCGGCGCTGGACCGGTATCGTGGACAGCTGCCCGACGCCTCGGCCGGCGAGTTGATGATCGCCGTCATGACCGACTGGTTCTTCCGTATTCCGGCCACGCGTCTGGTCGAAGCCCGCTCCGGAAACGCCTTCGTCTACGAATTCACCTGGCGCTCATCGTTGTTCGACGGCGCTCTCGGAGCCTGCCACGCACTCGAGATCCCGTTCGTGTTCGACATGTTGCACAAGCCCGAGACCGAACGCATCACGGGGCCGAACCCGCCGCAGCAGGTGGCCGACCAAATGCACCGCGCCTGGGTCGAATTCGTGCGCGACGGCTCTCCCGGCTGGGACCGGTACGGCACCGACCGCGCAGTGATGATGTTCGGCAACGAACCCGGCGTCGCCCTCGACCCGAGGCAGGCCACCCGCACGGTGTGGGACGGGGTGCGCTGACCTTCTTTCCACAACCTCCGAACGTCGTCTGCGGGGTGGCTCACCGGCGGGTTAATCTCGGATATGCGCAGTTTCCTTCCCGGTTTCGGTACGAGTTCTCCGGCCCCCGCGCGGCCTGCGCGCGTCGTGGTGGTCGGCGGTGGTTTCGGTGGATTCAATGCCCTCCAACAGCTCGAGAAGCTACTGGGACCCGATCGAGCAGCGCTGACACTGGTCGCCCCGACCGACTACCTGCTCTACAGCCCGTTGCTGCCCGAGGTGGCCACCGGCGTGCTCGATCCCCGCGACATCGCCGTCTCGATCCGTCAGACCTTGCCCCGAACGTCGTTGGCGCTCGGCCACGTCGTCGATGTCGACTTCGACGCGCACCGACTGACGCTGACCGGTCCCGACGGGGATTCCACTCTGGAGTGGGACAAGCTGATCCTTGCGCCGGGATCAGTGACCAAGCAGTTCGACATCCCCGGCGTCGACGAGCATGCGTACGGGCTCAAAACGCTGAGCGAGGCCGTCTACATCCGCAACCATGTGCTCGCGCAGCTCGACGCAGCGGATGCTCTGCCCGATACCCCGGAAGGCCGGAGCGAACGCGCCGAGCGGTTGACGGTGGTGGCCGTGGGCGCGGGCTATACGGGCACCGAATTCGTTGCGCAGATGCAGAATTGGGTTCGAGGTATCGCATCCCGGTGGGCGGGCGTCGATCCCGACGAGGTGCGTTGGGTGCTCGTCGACGTGGCCGACGCGGTACTGCCGGAACTCGGAGCGCGACTGGGCAAGGAAGCGCTCGCCGTGCTCGCCGAGCGAGGCGTCGACGTCCGGCTGGGTGTGTCGGTGGCCTCGGCCACCGCTAAGTCGGTGACGCTCACCGACGACGAGGTCATCCCGTCCCGCACTCTCGTCTGGGGAGCCGGCGTCGCGCCGAGCCCGCTCATCGCGCAGCTGGGTCTGCCCACAGCCAGTGGACGTCTCGTCGTCGGCGCGGACATGACCGTCCCCGGCGTATCGGATGTCTGGGCGATCGGCGATGCGGCGGCCGTCCCCGACCTCGCCGCCGACCCGTCGAAGCCGACACCGCCCACGGCTCAACACGCCCAGCGCCAAGGCGTCGCCGTCGCACGTAACGTGGCCGCGTCCCTCGGTGTCGGTACCGCCAAGGAGTACCGACACAAGGATCTGGGGCTCGTCGCCGACCTCGGTGGATTCGACGGCGTCGCAAAGCCTCTCGGGATCCCGCTGACCGGACCCGTGGCGAAGTTCGTCGCGCGCGGATATCACCTCTACGCGTTGCCGACGATCTCCGCGCGAGTGCGAGTGGCGACGGATTGGCTGTACAGCGCAGTGCTGCCGACCCGGGTCGTCAACCTCGCTCAGGTGCGATCCGAGGATGCGCTGATCAAGAAGGCTCAGGCAATCGACCTGTACGACCGAACGTAGGTGGGAGGGACATATGGCTTGCCGCATCAGTGAATTGGTGCTCGAATGCCGTAGCCCCGAGTTGCTGGCGCAATTCTGGTGTGCAGTACTCGGCTTCGTCGAACTCGACCGTGAAGGCGACGACATGATCGAGATCGGCCCTGCCGAGGGGTTCGGCGGGCCCGAACCCACGATCATCCTGAGCCGTCACGAGCAGCCGAGAACAGGAAAGGGGCGGCTGCACATCGACGTCAACCCCACCGACAGGGATCAGGACGATGAGCTGGAGCGGTTGCTCGCTCTCGGTGCTCGGCCTGCCGATGTGGGCCAGACGGGCACCGAGCAGTGGCACGTCTTGCAGGATCCCGAGGGCAACGAGTTCTGTCTGCTTCGGGCGCGGCTGTCGTAGGACCTTCGTGCTCGTGTGTGAGCCCCACTCCGGGATGCGGTGCAAATTACCCAGTGTTAACCGTGCGCAGCTTTCGCGACATCGCTGAACGGCTAGTGTCTGAGAAGCGTCGACTGGACCAACTGCCGTTGTCGGGCAGTCGACTTCACCTACGCCTCGTATCGACGCGGACCTATTTCGCGTGGGCGGTGTTCGACGTAATCCCCAGCAAGAGACACGATCGCGAGGAATTCGACCTATGAGTACAACTCCCGAGCAGAAAGCCGCGGCGTACGACAACTCCGCGCTCGCCCATGAGGACGAGGGGTATCACAAGGGGCTCAAGCCCCGTCAGATTCAGATGATCGCCATCGGTGGCGCAATCGGCACGGGACTGTTCTTGGGTGCCGGTAGCCGACTTCGTGACGCAGGTCCCGGGCTGTTCATCGTCTACGCGATCTGCGGCGTGTTCGTGTTCTTCATTCTTCGCGCACTCGGCGAACTGGTTCTGCACCGCCCGTCCTCGGGTTCGTTCGTATCGTATGCGCGTGAATTCTACGGCGAGAAAACGGCTTTCGTCACCGGGTGGCTGTACTTCTTCAACTGGGCGATGACGGCGATCGTCGATGTCACCGCCATCGCGTTGTACGTGCACTACTGGGGGATGTTCGACGCGGTGCCCCAATGGTCTATCGCGTTGGTTGCCTTGATCTTCGTGCTCGTCCTGAACATGATCTCGGTCAAGCTCTTCGGTGAACTCGAATTCTGGGCATCGATCATCAAGGTATTCGCACTCGTGGCATTCCTGATCGTGGGCACAGTCTTCCTTGCCGGTCGATTCGAGATCAACGATCGAGCAACGGGTTTCAGCGTTCTGGCCGATACCGGTGGACTGTTTCCCGAGGGGCTGTGGTCCCTGGTGCTGGTGACCTCGGGCGTGATCTTTGCCTATGCCGCAGTCGAACTCGTGGGCACAGCGGCGGGCGAGACCGAGAACCCCGAGAAGATCATGCCCCGGGCCATCAATTCGGTGATCTTCCGAATCGCCCTCTTCTACGTCGGTTCGCTGATCCTGCTGGCTCTGCTGTTGCCGTACACCGCATACGCGCCGGGGGAGAGCCCCTTCGTGACGTTCTTCGCGGCAATCGGACTTCCTGCTGCGGGCGGCCTGATGAACATGGTGGTGTTGACGGCGGCGTTGTCGAGTCTGAATGCCGGTCTGTACTCGACCGGTCGTACCCTGCGCTCGATGGCGATGAACGGGAGCGCACCGCAGTTCACCGGAAAGATGAACAAGAACGGAGTCCCGTTCGGCGGCATCGCCCTCACCGGCCTGCTGACCCTTCTCGGCATTCTGCTCAATCTCGTTGTGCCGGAGGAAGCATTCAATATCGCACTCGATCTCTCGGCACTCGGCATCATCTCCACCTGGGGCATGATCGTTCTGTGTCAGATTCAGCTGTACCGCTGGTCCAAGAAAGGCATTCTCGAGCGTCCGGCATTCCGGCTTCCCTGGACACCGTGGACCAGCTACGCAACTCTCGTCTTCCTTGCTGCAGTGACCGTTTTGATGTGCTACGACAACTACTGGAACATCGTCGCAATCGTCGTCATCACGCCCATGCTGATAGGTGGATGGTACGCAGTGCGTGGCAAGGTTCTGGCCATGGCACAGGAGCGCATCGGGTACACCGGCGAGTACCCGGTGGTGCCGGGAATAGTAGCTCCGGTATCGGGCCGGGAACACAAGCACGATGGTGGCAGTGACCACGAGTAACCAGTTGTTGGACCGACCACAGCATCACCACTGCACCGAACCGCCTGTCGCTGTCTGGTTTTCACCAGCTGCGTCGGCCGGTTCGGTGCAGTTCTGTGTATCGCAGTTCTGTGTATCGGGACCTAGCGCAGGTGATGCACTTCCTGCAGCCCGTAGACCGGGGTGTCGATACCTTCGTAGCGCGCCTTGATCTGTAGCGCGAGGTAGAGCGAATAGTGCCGTGACTGGTGCAGATTGCCGCCATGGAACCAGAAGTTCTCTTGCTGCGTCGGCTTCCACATGTTGCGCTGCTCGCCTTCCCACGGACCGGGATCCTTGGTGGTGTCCGAGCCGAGACCCCAGCACTTGCCGACTTTGTCCGCGGTCTCCTGGTCGATCAGATCGGCGACCCACCCGTTCATCGAGCCGTAGCCGGTGGCGTAGACGATCAGATCGGCCGGTAGCTCGGTGCCGTCGTCGAGCACGATGCCGGTCTGGCTGATCCGATCCACCTGCCCGGCAACGAGTTTGATCTTGCCGTCTGCGACCAGCTCCGAGGCGCCGACGTCGATGTAGTAGCCGGAGCCGCGGCGCAGGTACTTCATGAACAGCCCGGATCCGTCGTCGCCGAAATCGAGTTGGAAGCCGGCCTTCTCCAACCGATCGTAGAAGTCCTTGTCCTGCTCGGCAATCTGCTGGTAAACCGGAATCTGGAACTCGTGCATGATCCGATACGGCAGCGAGGCGAACGTGAGATCGGCCTTACCGGTGGTCATTCCCGACTCGACGGCTCGCTCGGAGTACAGATCGCCGAGCGCTATCTCGCACAGGGAATCGGACTTGACGATGTGCGTCGACGAGCGCTGCAGCATCGTCACATCGACGCCCGTCTCGTACAGCGCCTTGCAGATGTCGTGGGCGGAGTTGTTGGAGCCGACCACCACGACGCGCTTGCCGACATAGGCGTCGGGACCGGGGTGTTCGCTGGAATGGTGCTGCTCGCCCTCGAATTCGTCCATGCCGGGGAAGCTCGGCACGTTCTTCTTGCCCGACATCCCGGTGGCCATCACCAGTTGCTTGGGCCGCAGGATCACTTCCTCGCCATCGCGATCGACGACGACAGTCCACTCCTTCGCGGTCTCGTCGTACGTCGCAGATTTGGCGGTGGTCTTGCTCCAGTACGGAACTTCCATGACCTTGGTGTACATCTCGAGCCAGTCGCCGATCTTGTCCTTCGGCGCGAACACCGGCCAGTTCAGCGGGAACGGCAGGTATGGGAGATGGTCGTACCAGACGGGATCGTGCAGGCACAGCGACTTGTAGCGTCCGCGCCATTGATCGCCGGGGCGTTCGGCACGGTCGACGACGATCGCAGGCACACCCAGCTGCCGGAAGCGAGCGCCGAGAGCGATTCCGCCCTGACCACCGCCGACGACGAGGGCGTACGGCTGAACGCTGTAGCCGAGTTCGGACTCCTCGATCTCCTTCTTCTCCGCCCAGTTCTGCGTATCGGCGTTCGAGCCGTGCACCGCGCCCTTGATGCGAGAGCTGCCCTGACGCTCCTCGTGCCCCTTGAGTTCCTGCATCGTGGTCAGCAGAGTCCACGCGACGTCGTCGCCGGTGTCTGCGTCGACGGTCAGGCGCAGGTGGCCCTTGCCGCGACTCGTTGCGGTCTCGAACTCGATCCACGCCGAGACGACGCCGTCCGCCTCGTCGGGGACCTCGGTGGTGTGAATGCCCGTCGGATCGGTGTCGTCGAGTCGTTCGGACAGCATGTCGGCGACGCCGTCGCGGCCCTCCACCGTCTTCAGGTTCCAGGTGAACGTGACGAGATCGCGCCAGAAGCTGCTGACGGCGAACATGCCTGCGACGCGAGGAATATCGCGGGCGGCCAGCGCTTCCTCGAACGTCGCCAGCCAGGCGTCGATCCGTTCCTGAGGACTGTGCGTGCGGGTGATCTCGACCGGCTCGATGGTCTGGGTCATGAAAACTCCTTGCGATGAAGAGGTGCTCGTGCTGTGACCCAGCACACCCTTTTGCGCACATGGGGTCGAGAGTTGCAGAGGGTTGCAGCGAAGAATCGGGTGCAGCTGACCGCGCTCACCCTCTTTGCCAGGCTGCTTGTGAGTCGAGATCAAGTAGCGGAGGAGAG
>NZ_JAWLSB010000013.1:0-126349 GCF_033142445.1 Rhodococcus sp. IEGM 1330 | reverse complement strand
CCGCGAAATCTACCGGCTCCTCAAGCCTGCAAAACCCCTCGAAAAGAGCACTTGACACTCATAGGAGCATCCACTGCGCGGAGCGCACTACAGGCGGTCTTTGACAGCCTTCGACAGTCGAGATCCGTCGGCCTTGCCTGCGGCCAGTCCCGATGCGATCTTCATGACCTGACCCATCTGCTTCATCGCCGGTCGCTCCCCGAGGTCTTCGGCGACCTGCGCGATGGCGGTGTCGACGATGTTCGCCAGTTCCTCGTCGGTCAAGGGCGTCGGTAGGTATTCGTCGATGATCTGCGCCTCGGCGCGCTCGTTCGCAGCGAGTTCGCCGCGGCCGTTCTGCGTGTAGATCTCGGCCGACTCGCCGCGCTTCTTCGCTTCTTTGGCAAGCACTTTGAGAACGTCGTCGTCGGTCAGATCGTGGGCCTCCTTGCCGGAGACCTCCTCGGTCTGGATGGCGGCGAGAATCATGCGGAGCGTTGCCAGGCGGAGTTTGTCCTTCGCCTTCATCGCTGCGGTGAGGTCGGTTCGGAGGCGGGCCTTGAGTTCGGACATGGCGGAAACGCTACGCGGAGCAGTTGTCGGCTCGCACGTCCATATCCCATTGCTGCCGTATCGTGGATGGGGTGTCCGCACAATTCAGTCCCTCGTTTCTCCGTACCACGACGCAACTGCGCGGTGCCTCCACGCAACTGCGCTCGGTCGCCGAGCAAGCGCGAGATGCCGTCAGAGCAGCACCGCTGAGAAGTTCCGTGATCGGAACGGCAGGCGCGGCCGCGTTGGGCCTCGGATACGCCACGCTCATCGAGCGCAACGCCTTCACGCTGCGCGAGACATCCATGGCGGTGCTGGAGCCGGGTTCGGCGACCCTGCGCGTGCTCCACATCAGCGACCTACACATGATGCCCGGCCAGCGGATGAAGCAGAACTGGCTCCGTGAACTGGACCGGCTCGAGCCTGATCTGGTCGTCAACACCGGAGACAACCTCTCCCATCAGCGCGCTGTCCCCAGCGTCGTGCAGGCACTGGGTCCGATGCTCGCTCGGCCCGGCCTGTTCGTGTTCGGCAGCAACGACTACTTCGCTCCCAAGCCGAAGAACCCGTTCAAGTATTTCGACAAGAACCACAAGCGCACTACAGGTGACGCGCTGCCGTGGCGCGATCTGCGGGCGGCGTTCTCCGAGCGCGGCTGGCTCGACGTCACTCATGTACGTCGCGAACTCGAGGTCGCCGGGGTACGCATCGCGGCGGCCGGAGTCGACGACCCGCACCTGAAGCGCGATCGATACGACACCATCGCCGGGCAGCCGAATCCTTTGGCCGACCTGCGCCTGGGCATCACTCATTCGCCGGAGCCACGAGTGCTGGACAAGTTCGCCCAGGACGGTTACGACCTCGTCCTCGCCGGTCACACGCACGGCGGGCAGCTGTGCCTGCCGTTCTACGGTGCCCTGGTGACGAACTGCGAGATCGACCGCTCGCGGGTCAAAGGCCCGTCCAAGTGGGGCGCGCACACCCAGCTGCACGTCTCCGCGGGCGTCGGAACCTCGCCGTACGCGCCCGCTCGGTTCTGCTGCCGGCCCGAGGCCACGCTGATCACGCTCACTCCGGCCCCCAGAATGGGTCCGAAAAACGTCTCCGACGAGGGCGTTTCGCGTTCCGAGGCAGTCGTGAGTTAGACTTCTCCAGCGGCACACGGGGTGTGGCGCAGCTTGGTAGCGCGCTTCGTTCGGGACGAAGAGGTCGTGGGTTCGAATCCCGCCACCCCGACAGTTGGACCACGAAAAGGGACCCACTCGATCCAGTCGAGTGGGTCCCTTTTCTTTGCCTGATCGACGCTACTGTGAGTCGACTCTGCCGACCCCGATCGAACGGATCTCACGACCCATGCCGACACCAACCCGCGTCCACGTCACCCACCGGTTCGTTTCTCCGCCCGAGGTCGTGTTCGCTGCACTGTCCGAGCACGAGAACCTGGCCCAGCTGTTCAGTGCGAAGGTCACCCGACTTCGAGACGGCGACACCTCCCGCAACGGAGTCGGCTCCGTGCGCAGCATCAAGCTCGGGCCGCTTCCCGCGTTCGAGGAGACCACTGTCGTCGCCGAGCCGAACTCGCTGATCGAGTACCGCATCACCAAGGGCAGCCCGCTCCGCGGGCACTGGGGCGTGCAGCGGTTGACTCCCACCACCGGTGGTGGCACCGAACTCGACTACACGATCGGGTTCGATTCACCGGTCCCCGGCCTCGCTCCTATCGTCGGCAAGGCACTGACGTCGAGAATCTCCAAGAACCTGTCGACTCTCGCCCCGTAGCCGATTCTGCGCGCAGGTATCACAATGAGCCCATGACCGAGAGCTTCGAGGGCGCATCGTGCACGGCAACACTGGATGTCGATGCCAGCACGCTGACTTTCGTTCACCGGGGGTGGACCGCGACGTCCGAGCAGAAGAGGCTCTCGCCCGTCGTCGTTCCGCTCGGCGACGTCGAGGGCGTCGAGTACGAGTGGAGACGGTTCACCGGGTGGTTTCGGGTACGTCTCCACAGCGAGCAACCCTGGCCCCGCAAGGTGCACACGGATCCGCACGGACTGACGTGCGGGGAAGATCCCGGCCCGTTCGTGGCTCTCGTAAAGGCCGCCGTCGCTGCTGCAGAGC
Source organism: Rhodococcus sp. IEGM 1330 (assembly GCF_033142445.1). NCBI lineage: Bacteria > Bacillati > Actinomycetota > Actinomycetes > Mycobacteriales > Nocardiaceae > Rhodococcus > Rhodococcus sp. IEGM 1330. The sequence continues at coordinate 123,697 of NZ_JAWLSB010000013.1, read as the reverse complement.
CCCTTCCGGTGCCGGTCGGACAGGCACCGACCGCTGAACCGGTGTCCTCGTCGCCGCCGACGCCTGCCCCAGAACCGGACGGACCGTCAGTGGCGGGGAAGGTGGCAAAGGGGCTGGGAAAGAGCATCGTCGACGGGATGTTCCGTAGCTTCTGACCCAGCCGACGTCAGCTGGACGCAGCGCGCAGTTTCTCCAGCAGCGGGCCTGCGGCCTCGGCCAAGAAGCGTTCCTGAGTCTCGTCACCCACCTGCACGAGTGCGATGTCGGTGTACCCGGCCTCCCAGTACGGCTTCACGGCCTCGACGATGGCGTCCAGGTCCGGTCCACACGGGATGGTGTCGGCCACGTCCTCTTTCCGCACGAATTTGGTGGCTCCGGCGAAACCGGCCGTCGTCGGCAGATCGGCGTTGACGGCCCAGCCACCGGCGAACCAGCGGAATCGATCGTGCGCACGATCGATGGCCGCGTCCTTGTCCGGGTCCCACGAAATGGGGATCTGGCCGATGGATCGCGCCGGGCCCTCATGATTGTCCGACCACGCCTTGACGAGATCGGCATCCGGCTCGGTGGCGATGAGGTGATCGCCGTACTCGGCGAACCGCGCCACGGCCTTCTCACCGCCGGCGGCGATGCCGATGGGCACGCCGCCCTCGGGCAGGTCCCAGATACGGGCGGAGTCGACGCGAAAGTGCTTGCCGTCGTAGGTGACCAAGCCACCGGCGTGCAATGCCCTGATGATCTCGAGCGCCTCGACGAACATGTCCTGCCGCTTGTCGATGGACGGCCAGCCCTCGCCGACCACGTGCTCGTTGAGGTTCTCGCCGCTGCCGAGGCCGAGGGTGAAGCGGCCGTCGGCCAGGATCTGCATCGTGGCGGCCTTCTGCGCGACGACGGCCGGGTGATACCGGATGATCGGGCACGTCACGTACGTCATCAGCTCGACGCGTTCGGTGGCCTGAGCCACCGCGCCCAGTGTTGTCCAGGCATACGGCGAGTGGCCCATTGACGACAGCCACGGCGAGTAGTGATCGCTGGCGACCTCGAAGTCGAAGCCGACTCTCTCGGCACCGACTGCGTACTGCACCAACTCTTTCGGGCCGCTCTGCTCGGTCATCAAGGTGTATCCGAAATTGGTCATATGTGTCTCCTAGATAGTTGCGACGGAGCCGGCGTCGACTCGATAGTTGGATCCGTTGACGAAGGACGCGCGATCCGAACACAGGAACGTGATCACCGAGGCCACTTCCTCGGGCTCACCCCGACGTCCGAGCTCCATGTACGGACGCTCCTCGTCGAGGAAGCTCTCGATCGCCCCGTCACGGTCGGTTCCCATTTCTTCGGCGCGCTTGTCCATCATCGCGTCGGTCATCGGGGTGTGAATGAACGCGGGCGAGACCGCGTTGACCAGCAATCCCTCCGACGCATAGCTGCGCGACAGACCCTTGGCGAGCGCCAGCACACCGGCTTTGGCTGCGCAGTAGGGCAATTCGTCGTCGTAGGGCTGCACGGCGTCCTCCGACGTCAGCAACACGATGCGTCCCCAGCCGCCGCGGCGGAGTGCGGGCAGAAACGCCCGCAGCAGCCGAACCGGTCCCATCAGGTCGATGTCCAGAGTGGAACGCCACCCTTCCTCGTCGATCTCGTGGAACAGCCCCTGGGCACCCGTCACGCCCGAGGACTGGACGAGAATGTCGATGTCCCCCACTGCCTGCTGCGTGCGTGCGGCCAGGTTCTCGACGGCCTCGGTATCGGTGACGTCCGCAGCGAAGGCGAACAGTTGCCCTTCCGGTGCCCCGAGTTCGGCCGCGGCGGCGTCGAGGGAACTCTGATCCTTGTCACTGATGACGACCCGAACGCCCTCGGCCAACAGCATTTTCGCGGTGTGCCAGCCGATGCCGGAGTCTGCCCCGGTCACCAGCGCGGTTCTACCGTCGATTCCCAGATCCATACGATCCCACTTTGCGCTAGAGGTTGATGTCAGGCTGTAGCGTCGTGCGAGCGCGCAATGGTCAGCGCCGCATTCACCAGGGCCAGGTGGCTCAAGCCCTGCGGGAAGTTACCCAGAAACGATCCATCCGAAGCATCGATCATTTCGCTGTACAACCCGACGTCGTTGGACAGCTCCACCAACTGGTCCATCAGGGCCGTGGCTTCGTCGTCTCGGCCCACACAGGACAGCGCCGACACCCGCCAGAACGCGCAGGCCACGAAGGTCGCTTCTTCCTCGGACACGCCGCTGTAGCGATACATCAGCGGTCCGGCACCGAGTTCTTCGACGAGAGCATCGATGGTGGACGAAAGACGTTCTCCGCGATCGAAATCCATCTCGGCCGCCAGCAGCACCGACGCATCGAGCCCGTCTGCACCCGGGTACGCGAGGTAGGCCTGACGCTCGTCCGACCAACACTCGGTCTCGATGTAGTGCCGGATCCGTTCCTTCTCGGCTTTCCAGCGATCGGGTATACCCGGGATCTCCCCGGCCTCCGCCAAGTGCACCGCGCAGTCCAATGCCTGCCAGCAACCGAGTTTGGAGCTGGTGTAGTGCTGCTCGTCCTCGAGCTCCCAGATCCCGGCGTCCTTGCGCTGCCACGAATCGCAGGCCTCGTCGGCGATGGTGGCGAGCAGCCGACCGGTCTGCGCATCGAGGATGTTTCCTGCGTCGACGTACTGCCGGATGATCGAGAACAGGTCGCCGAAGATCATCAACTGCAGCTGGTCCGCCGCAGCGTTGCCGTTGACCACCGGCCCGATGCCTCGCCAGCCGGGAACGTCGGGTTGTTCGGTGCCACCGGGCAATTCACCGCCGAGGGTGTAGAACACGTTGACCAACGGATCGTTGGCACGGATTACTTTCAGCAACCACGCCACCGCAGCGTGGATCTCCTCACGAAGACCGAACCGTTGCAGCGCACGGATGGTGTAGGCGGCGTCGCGAACCCACGCGTAGCGGTAGTCCCAGTTCTTGCCACCGGTCCGGTTCTCGGGCAGCGAGGTCGTCGCGGCGGCAGCAATGGCACCGGACGGACTGTGCAGCAACAACTTCAATGCCAGCGCGCTGCGAGCTACATGTTCCGCCCACGGACCCTCGTACGAGAACTCGTCGGACCACACGCGCCAATTGTCGATGGTCCGGTCGATCCCCTCGTCGAGATGCTGCGGATCGGGCAACGGCAGCGGCTCGTTCTCCGTCCCCACGACGCCCAGCACATGCCGCGAGCCCGGTTGGGTGGAGACGACCCCACCGATGTCACGGTCCGCCACGCGCACGTTCTCGATGCCCAACGTCCGCACCGCCAAGGTCAATCCGTCGACACGCAGAACGGTGCCGTGCTCGGTGTCGTACGCCCACGGCGACGCGATGCCGAGCATGGTGCCCGGTGCCACGGACCATGCCAGCCCGACGGTGCCGTCGAGGCCCTCGACGCGGCGGGCCAACTCCACCCACGGAAGACGCCCGGCGACCCCGGTGTTCAACGAGTCGGTGATCCGAACGGTACCGGTGTCGGTGCGGAACGTAGTACTCAGAACGTTTGTCCCAGGGACGAATTCACGCTGGACGGTGAACTCTTCCACCGGCGTCAGTTCGATGTATCCGCCGTTCCCGGCGTCCAGCAACGCTGCGAAGGGCGGCGGCGAGTCGAGGTTCGGCACCGGAAACCAGTCGATCCGGCCGTCGTCGGCGATCATCGCCACAGTTCGGCCGTCGCCGATGGCTCCGTAACTTTCGATGGGGACGTGGCCGTCGACCCTGGGGCACGGCTTTCGGAACTCGTTCAAGCACGTACCTTTCCAGCGAAGACAGGGCTGCCCTGGACGTGTTCCAGCAGATCCGCCGGGTCGTCGAACACCGCTGCCGCGCCCGCGTCGACCAATTCTCCGCGCGAGATGCCTCCACTCAGTACACCGATGGCGCGTACGCCCGCGCGACTGGCCGACTCGATGTCCCAGACACTGTCGCCGACCATCACCGCGCGCTCCGCTTCGACGCCGGCACGTTCGAGTGCAACCGCGATGATGTCGGGCTCGGGCTTGGCGACCTCGGCATCCTCGCCGGACGTCACGACGGCAACAGAATCCTCGACGTCGAGCAGGTCGCGCAACGTCGTCAGTTCGCTCTCCGGGGCCGAGGTGGCCAGCACTACGGTGACTCCACGAGAGTTCAAGTCCGCCAACAGTTCACGGGCACCGGGGAGCACTTCGAGATCTCCCGAGGCTGCCGCGTAGTACTCGCCGTGCAGCTTCTTCGCCTCGCCGGCCAGCGCACTGTCCGACGATCCGACGAGCGTCTCGAGCAACGTGGACCCGTCCATCCCGATGCAGCGGTGAATGCGCCAGGAAGGCACTGCGCGGCCGGCGTCACGGAAGGCCCGCGACCACGCGTCGACGTGCGCGTAATTGGAATCGACGAGGGTGCCGTCGATGTCGAGCAGAACTGCGTCGACCGGCGGGTTGGAAACAGGCATGACCGCCGAATACCCATGGTCGATACACGCAAACAGTCCACACACAAAACAACAGGCCCCCCGCTGTGTGCGAGGGGCCTGTCGGGTGGAAAACGTCAGCTGGCCTGGGCCTGCCACATCCAGTGCAGCTGCTCGAGTCGCGCCGTGATGGCGATGAGCAGGTCCTGGGTCACCGGATCTGCTTCGCCGGTGTCGGCGATGCGTCCGCGAAGACGCTCGACGACCGCGGCGAGGTTGTCGACGACGGCCGGGACGACCTCGCTGTCCTGAGTCCATCCGGCACCGAAGCCCTTGGTGCCTGCCGTCGAGGAGACGGTGGCTGCGCGGCCGTCGGGGCTGACTCCGATAGCGGTGGCGCGCTCGGCGGCCTGATCGGTGAATTCACGTGCGGCCGTGACCAACTCGTCGAGCTCGAGGTGCACCGACCGGAAGTTCTTGCCGATCACGTTCCAGTGCGCCTGCTTGGCGATGAGCGAGAGGTCGATGAGATCGACCACGGTTCCCTGGAGCGCGTCGCCTGCGATCTTCTGCTGACCTGCGTCGAGGGTGCTGGTGATGGGGTTCGTCATGATGTGGCCTCCCTGCCGTTGGACGACGGTATGCATCGCACACCATTATTGTTCTTCCGTCTGTACTACACAACGGCATGTGGCCACGCGTTGTTCCGGATCGACGCCATCTTCGCTGTGACGCCGATCCCAGGATCGATCGGGTCAGACCTTCGCGGCCTCGTCGGCAGGATCGTCGATCGCGCCGGCACCCGTGGTCGGTGCGGTCTCGTCCTGCTGCGACCGAACGCCTTCCTCGACCTTCTTGCCGAGCTCGGCATCGACGTTGGTCCAGTACTCGAACACCCGACTCAGGACGGGCTCGCTGACGCCGTTGAGCACGTGTCCGACAATATTTCCGACGAGACGCTCGCGCTGCGCGTCGTCCATGACCTCGCGGACCAGGGCTCCCGCTTGCACGAAGTCGCCGTCCTCCGGGTGCTCGATGTACCCGGTCCGCACGAAACGAGGCTCGAAGTCCCACGCGCCGTCGTCGCCGTACTTGTTCGTGTCCGCCGACGGGCCGCCGAACGAGTTCGGTGCGTACACCGGCGTTTCCGGGGAGTTGAACGAGTACCGCATGTTGCCGTCCTTGGAGTACGAGTTGACCTCGGACTTCGGGGCATTGACCGGCAGCTGCGCGTAGTTCGCTCCGATGCGGTATCGGTGCGCGTCGGCGTAGGAGAAGACGCGTCCCAGCAGCATCTTGTCCGGGCTGAAGCCGATGCCGGGCACGGTATTGGACGGCTCGAACGAGCTCTGCTCGATCTGAGCGAAGAAGTTCTCCGGGTTGCGGTTCAAGGTCATCTTGCCGACCTCGATCAACGGGTAGTCCTTCTGCGACCAGACCTTGGTGAGGTCGAACGGGTTGTACTTGTAGTTCTCGGCCTCGTCGTACGGCATGAGCTGGACCTTCAACGTCCAGCTGGGAAAGTCGCCGTTCTTGATGGAGCCGAACAGGTCCTGACGGTGGTGGTCGGGTGAGGTACCTGCAACCTCGTCCGCCTTGTCCTGCGTCAGGTAGTCGATACCCTGATCGGTCTTGAAGTGGAACTTGACCCAGGTCTTCGTGCCGTCCTCGGCAATGAGCTGGTAAGTGTGCGAACCGAATCCGTCCATGTGGCGGAACGACTTGGGGATACCGCGGTCACCCATGAGCCAGGTCACCTGGTGTGCCGACTCGGGCGAGAGGGTCCAGAAGTCCCACTGCATGTTGTTGTCGCGCAGACCGGAATCGGGCATGCGCTTCTGGCTGCGGATGAAGTCCTGGAACTTGATCGGATCCTTGACGAAAAAGACCGGGGTGTTGTTGCCGACCAGGTCCCAGTTGCCTTCCTCGGTGTAGAACTTCAGCGAGAAGCCGCGCGGATCGCGCCAGGTGTCGGGGCTGCCCTGCTCGCCGGCCACGGTGGAGAAGCGCGCCAGCATCTCGGTCTTGGCACCGGGCTGCAACGCCTTGGCCTTGGTGTACTTGCTGATGTCTCCGGTGATTTCGAGTTCACCGAACGCGCCTGCGCCCTTGGCGTGCACGACGCGCTCCGGGACCCGCTCACGGTTGAACTGCGCCATCTTCTCGATGAGGTAATGGTCGTGCAGAAGAATCGGTCCCTGCGTTCCGGCGGTCAGCGACTGATCGTCGCTGGGGACGGGGATTCCCGAATTGCTGGTGGTCGGTTTGTTGGTGATCGGCTTGGTCATACGAAGCCTCCTGAAGGGCTGAATCGAGTTCGAAGAGGGCTGCTCTTCGAAAGATCTGTGAAACCGAGCGGCCGTACGCTGGACCGCAGTGTCAGACGGAATGCCTCGTGCAGTCGCCGCACAAACCCCAGAAGACGATTTCGGCTTCGTCGACGACAAATCCGTGAGTGTCTTGGGGTACGAGGCACGGCGCTACTCCGACGACGCAGTCGACATCGGCCACCCCGTGGCACTCTCGGCACACGAGGTGGTGATGGTTGTCCGCCGTCCGGCACTCGAAAAGCGCGGCCGAACCGGCAGTTCGATGCGCCGTAGCAGACCTGCGTCGACGCAGGCCCTGAGCACGTCGTAGACGGCCTGAGTCGACACCGAGCCGCCTGTCTCACGAACGGCGGCAGCGATGTCGTCGGCGTCCGAGTGCGGTCGGGCTGTGACCGCATTCAGGACTGCAATTCGGGGTCCGGTGACGCGGAGACCGACCGAGCGCAACTGCGCTGGAGGGTCGACGCGTTCGGTGAGCTGCATGTATTCCAGTATGCCTCTAATCTGGACTAAGTCAAGATAAGCAGCTCCGGGCTATCCGACCAGCCGCGCTTCACCCGTCCGCATCGACCCCGACACGATCTGCAACCCGAAATACGTGCCCGACGGCATCCAGCGACTCAACGTCGGGCCCTTCGCGTCCACCTCCACGCGGGCCACCCTGGCTCTGCCCCTCAGACTCGCGGTGGCGATAGCCGAACCGCCGGACACCGGCTGCGCGAACCCGATCGAGCCGAGCATCGGGAACTGCGGTCCCACGGCGCGAGACGTCGTCCGCACCGACCATTCGTCGCCGCTCGCCCCGGCCTCGCCCAGCACGTCGCCCTCGAATTCGGCCAGCACCTTGGGCAGGTGCCAGTTGGTCCGGCCGCCGTGCACCGACGTCGCGGAATCGACGGCGATGAACGGCACCGCCATCCGCGGAACGCGTCCGACATCCCGGACCAGAGCCGGACTCGCCAGGATCTCGCGGTACGGGCCGACCGGCGAGGTGGTGTAGTCGACGACCATGCACATCGTGATCGGCAGCGTCTTGGCACCGGTCGGGGCGAAATCCGACGACCGCGCTCGATGCCACCAGATCGTGGCGCGGACATTCGCCGGCCACGGCGCTGCCGGACTGACCGGCCAGTCGGTGCGTTCGGTCTCGGATTCGGTGACACTCCACATCAGGAATCCCTCCCCACGACGGTCAGGGGGAGCCGCAGGGCGCCCGGCGCCGACACCGGCACCACCGGGTGCACGGGCTGAGTGGGTGTGATCTCCTGATACCCCGAGCCCACCGTGGGTCGCCGATCGGGCTCACCCTTGTTGGGCCACAACGCCATTGCTCGCTCGGCCTGGGCCGTGATCGTCAGGGACGGATTGACGCCGAGGTTGGCGCTGACGGCAGAACCGTCGAGCACGTGCAGTCCCTCGTAGCCGTAGACCCGCTGATACCCGTCGATCACGCCGGTCTGCGGCGAGTCACCGATCGCGCAGCCACCGAGAAAGTGCGCGGTCATCGGAATGTTGACGATCTCGGCGATCGAGCCACCCGGGTCGCCGCCGATCTTGTCCGCGAGCAGACGAATCGCCTCATGCCCCTGCGGAATCCACTGCGGCGGTGGATCACCCGCACCAGGCCTGCTGGTGAGGCGACGCCCGAACGGTCCCTTCTTCGATCCGAGCTCGAGCGAGTTGTCGTCGGTCTGCATCACCAACGCGATGACGGTTCGCTCCGACCACCGATGCACCGACAGGCTTCGCACCGCAGCGCCGGGATGACGCAGCGCGACGCCCAGGGTCTTGAGGATGCGTGGCATCTTGCCGCCGCCGTCGCTGAGCACGGTCTGCAACAGGCCGATGGCGTTGCTGCCCTTGCCGTATCGCACCGGCTCGATGTGCGTGTGATCGTCCGGATGAAACGACGACGTGATCGCTACACCCTCGTGGTAGTCGACCTCACGGCCGCGGGCGGTCGCCGCGAGCACGGCCTCGGAGTTGGTGCGCACGAGCGAACCGATCCGCTCCGACAGCCGCGGTAGCGAGCCCTTCTCCTTGGCCGCGAGCATCAGCTTCTGGGTGCCGTAGGTACCGGCCGAGAAGATCACCTGATCGGCGGTGATCGTCTTCTCTGTGCGACGCAGCTTCCCGCCGGTCCGACGCGTCACCACGTCGTAGCCCCCGCCGTTCGGCCGAACGTCCACGACGGTCGTCATCGGAAGAACCTGCGCACCAGCGTGTTCGGCGAGATAGAGGTAGTTCTTGACGAGTGTGTTCTTCGCGCCGACGCGGCAGCCGGTCATGCACGCTCCGCATTCGGTGCAGCCGGTACGCTCGGGCCCGGCACCGCCGAAGAACGGGTCGGGCGCAGTGCGGCCGCGATCTCCGAAGTAGACGCCCACCGGGGTCGAGGCGAACGTGTCCCCCACGCCCATGTCCTCGGCCACCTCTTTCATCACCTTGTCCGAGGCGGTGATGGTCGGGTTGGTCTCGACGCCGAGCATCCGGCGAGCCTGGTCGTAGTACGGATTCAGCTCGCGCTGCCAATCGGTGATCGAACCCCACTGCGGGTCCTCGAAGAACTTGGCCGGGGGTTGGTACAGCGTGTTCGCATAGTTCAGCGAACCTCCACCGACGCCCGCACCCGCCATCACCAACACATCGGGCAGCAAGTGGATACGTTGCACCCCATAGCAACCCAGCGCCGGAGCCCACAGGTACTTGCGCAAACGCCAGCTGGTCTTCGGCAGCTCGTCGTCCTCGAAACGGCGACCGGACTCGAGAACCGCCACCCGGTAGCCCTTCTCGACTGCCCGCAATGCGGCGACACTGCCGCCGAAACCGGAGCCGATGATCAATACGTCGTAGTCGCTCATGCGGATACCACCTCGTTGTCTGAGTCGAGAGTGTCGGAGACGAGCCGATAGTTCGATGCGTCGAACTGGCGCGTCTTGTTGCGGAACCGGAATGTGTAGGTGGGCCACATCGTGGAGTTGCGGCCGTTGGCGTCGAGGTACCAGCTCGAGCAACCACCGGCATTCCAGACGGTGCCGTCGAGCGCGGAATCGACCCACGAATTGTGCTGCCGCTGAGCGGATTCGTTGACCTCGACGGCCACGATCCTGCGATCCTTCATTTCGTTCAGCGCGGATACCACGTAGTTGGCCTGCGACTCGAGCATGTAGACGATGGAACTGTGCCCGAGGTTGGTGTTGGGGCCGTACATCAGGAACAGGTTCGGGAAGCCGGCGACGGTGGTCCCGAGATGCGCCTGCGGGCTGCCGCCCCAGTGCTCCGCGAGCGTCCGACCGTCGTTGCCGCGCAGCAGATGCGACACCGGCGGTTCGGTGGGGGTGAACCCCGTCGCGAAGATGATCGTATCCACCTCGTGGTTGCGGCCCGAGGCGTCGACGACGCCGTTCTCGGTCACCGACGTCAGCCCCGACGTCACGAGATCGACATCCGACCGGTCGAGCGTCGGCAGCCAATCGTTGGACAGCAGAAGCCTTTTGCAGCCGGGTGCGTAGTCGGGAGTCAGCGCCGCACGCTTCACGGGGTTCTTGACCTGACGCTTCAGATTCGACTTCGCGAACACCTTCACCGCGGGCAGCATCCACGGGTTGTCCGCCAACACGGTCACGTAGGCCTCGCGGTAGCCGTAGATGACACCACGAACTGCGCGGTGCGCCAACGGGATTCGCTCGTACAGCGTGCGCTCGAGCCGGCCGATGGTGCGGTCGAGGCGGGGAATGACCCACGCGGGGGTGCGCTGGAAGACAGTGAGCCGTTCGGCGCGGTCGGCGATCTCGGGCACGAACTGCACCGCCGAGGCCCCGGTGCCGATGACGGCGACGCGCTCGCCGGTGAGGTCGTGCTCGTGATTCCAGGTGGCGGAGTGGAACACGGTGCCGGCGAACGTATCGATGCCGGGGACGTCCGGGATCTTCGGAGTGGACAGCGCCCCGGTGGCAGCGACCAACACCCGGGCGCTCGCCGACCCCTGCGACGTCTGCACCGACCACCGCTTGTTCACCTCGTCCCAGGTGGCGGACCGAAGTTCACAGTTCGTGACGATGCGATCCTTCAGGCCGAGACGATCCACCACCGAACGCAGGTAGTCGAACAGCTCCGGCTGACGCGCGAAGGTGTGACTCCACTTGGGACTCGGGGCGAACGAGAACGAGTACAGCGAGGTCGGCACGTCGCACGCACACCCCGGGTAGGTGTTGTCTCGCCACGTGCCACCCACGTCGGCCGCACGTTCGATGACGGTCACGTCGGCACTCGGGTCGGCGGCGAGGATCTTCGCCACCGCGGCCAGGCCTGCGAAACCGGCTCCGACCACCAGCACGTCGAGCTGTTCGGGCAGTGTTGCGTTGCGTGCGGGCAGCGTTGCGTTCACGAATCCATCACCTTTTCGGACCAGATCGGCAGGAGCCGCCCGCGCAGTTGCGCGTCGGCTTCGGAAGTACGGAACAGCGCCGAGACGGCGAGACCGCGGGCGAGTTCGACACTGAGCTCGATGGATTCGGGGGACATCCGGCTACCCATGACGATCTGGGCACCGCCCTGAATGGCCTCGGCGACGCGCCGCTCCAGTGGGATCATCGCCTCGTGCAGCGCCGGGTCGGTACGGGCCGCCACCCAGAGCTCGAGCGCGGCGTGGAAGAGGGGGCCGGAGAACGCGTCGGCGAGGATCTCGGGCCCTCGCTCTGGGTCCGGTTCTGCTTCGAGGATCTCCGAGAGACGACGATCGACGAGGTGCTCGACGGCCGCGATCAGCAAGGATTCCTTGGTCGGAAAATGGTGCAGCTGCGCTCCCCGCGAGACACCGGCACGCCGCGCGATCTCCTGGGTGCTGGTCTTGGCGAAGCCCAGCTCGACCAGGCAATCGATCGCGGCATCGAGCAGCTTCGCCCGAGTGCCCGCGGTGCGTTCGGCCTGCGTCCGGCGCTCGGTGGGGGCCGTGTCGTCGAGCCCTGTGTCGGTAGTCACACTTTGCACAGTAGCGCTAAATCAACAAACAGTCCAGCCTGACTTTAAGTTGCCCGCGGATCGCTAGATGCAGGCCTGCGCCCCGTCCATCACTCCGTGCCGGAACGCCTCCACCCGCAGGAACCCGCTGCCCTGGCGGGACTCGTCACCGTCGCCGCGGAAGAGCAGCAACGCTGCGATCGCCTCGTCGAGATCGCCCGGCGAGAGGGTGTATCCACTGGTAGGACGGTTCTGCAGCAGTACGCTCGCCGCCCAACTCCCGGCGAAACAGTCGCCCTGTAGGGACGCACCCTGGTCGTCGGCGTCGATGCCTGCCCGCGCCATCCCCGCCAACCCGTACTGCGTCGCGATGAGCGCAGCGACCGCAAAATCCCCACCCTGCTCGTAGAACCGCGGCATCGCGTCGACGGCATCGAACCCCACGTAGTCGTCGGGCACGCAGTAGAACAGCACGTAGCCGGTCGCGGATCGGCCGCCGCAATCGGGAGCGTCGGACGGGTCGAACGCGATCACCGGATTCAACGGCTGCCACGGCCTGCCGGTCAACTCCGGAAAGAGCAGACTCCAGTAATCCTCGAGGTCTTTCGGAACGCCGTCGATGATCTGCGCGAGCGGAGCGTCGCCGCCGCGGTCCGCGTCGGACTGGCTGGTGAACGGCAACTGCAGGACGGGAGGCGAACCGTCGACGTACGGCGCGCACTCCACCGGGCCGCCGTCGAACCCGGTCTGGAACGAACTGACGCGATCGAAGCCGCTGCCGTGCGCGGAGTCGCTCTCGGCGGAACTGCCCGGCTCATCACGTAGATACAGGAAACCGGCCAGCGCACTGTCGAGTTCGGCCTGGGACGGATCGAACACGGTACCGTCGGACACTGCGTGCGCCGCCCACGCCCCGGCGAAGCAGTCCGCCTGGATCTCACTGGTGACCGTCATGCCCTCGAAGTTCACACGCGCCTGGATGGCATGCCCCCACTCGTGCGCCATCACGACGGGAATCACGAAGTCGCCGAACCGTTGTCGGAGGTCAGGAAGCAATCCCTCACTGTCCCAGGCCACTACGTCCGCACCTGGACAATAGAACGCATTGCCCGCGATGTCATCAGCCGACGACGCGCACGGCGGCACGTCACCGGACGACGGCACCACCGCGTAGAAGCCGCCACTGACGGGCGTGTATTCGCTCCCGTAGACCGCGGGAAACTGTTCGGCCCAGTACGACTGCAGATCATCGATCGCCGCGGCGGCGATCTCGTTCACCGGATCGGACGCATCACCCACGATCCCCTCCGTTGCGGGCCCGTCTGCCGCGACCGCCTGGGGTGTCGATTCCGTTGTGCTGCTGTCGGATTGCGCTGGAGTGCCACATGCGGACAATGCCAACGCAACCACCCCGACCACCGCGAACGCCTTCACTGCTGACCTCATGACTGCAGACGCTAACCAGTGAGGATTGGAAATCGATTGGACGGTGCGCACCACTTTCCAATCCATTTCCAATGTCGCGGTTCTACGATCCGGTCGGTTCAACCCCTGCTGTAGCCACATGAATGCTGTATCGGAACAGACGAAAGAGGACCGATGACAATCTCTACTATTGGTGTTCGCGGGGCCGCATGCGCGGCCGTGGCGATTCTCGCGTTCACCGCCGCCGGATGCAGCGGTGACTCCGACACAGCGACGGCCACCACCTCGGCAGCCGCAACGACCACGACGACGACAGAGGCCGCCGCGACCACGACGGTCAAGAAGCTGGCACCAGCCACCACCACCGAGGCACCCACCGGGCCCAACCCCACCATCGCCGACTACATCGTCGACGCCGGCCTGACCGAAATCCCCGTCACCCGTGATGATCTCACCGCGCCCACCATCAACCTGGCCATACCGGACGGCTGGGTGGACGCGGCCGAGCAGACCCCCGACTGGGCGTACGGAGCGATCATCTACCCCGAGGTCGCCGCCGACGAGCGCACGCCGAGCATGATCGCCATCGTCTCCAAGCTCGACGGCGACGTCGATCCGCAGGCCATCATCGACTACGCCCCAGGCGAATTGATGAACCTGCCCGGATTCACCGCGTCCGGAGAGGGCGCTGTCTCGACGCTGTCGGGCTTCCCCGCCTACCAGATCGCCGGCACTTACACGGACGAAGAGACGGGAGAGGAACTGGTATCGGCGCAGAAGACGACGATCATCACAGGGCAGGACGGATACTACATCCTGCAGATCAACGTCGACGGTAGCGTCGACCAATTCGATCTGCTGGTCGACGCCACCACCGTCGTCGACGAACAAACCGTCATCACGCCGTAAACTGTTGCCGAGCAGGGTGATCGGAGCGTCGGTGCTCCGATCACCGTGAGACGGGTTTGCCCCATGTCCGTGTCTGAACAGGGCTCTGTGTCTCCCTTGAGCATCGGCCCCGACGAGCCGTACTCCGAGCCGAAACGCTTTCTCCGCAAGCTGAGCCTGCTGCGTTGGCTGGCGCTCGCGAACAACTGTCCGGCGGGGCTGAAGCAGTTGACCCAGGTTGGACTACTGGCCGTCTGGCCGGTGTGGTTCGTGTGGGTGATCATCCGCGCCGGGTGCTTCTTCGCGTTCTGGCTGCTGCTCTCCCCCGTCCGTTCGCACCAGAAGAAAAACCACCCGGAGGACTTCGCCCGAGCGCAGGCGCGTCGCCTGCCCTGACACGGTCATCCACTCTGCCGAATATTATTGCATCGTAATCGGTTTCATCGACTACCCGCGGCCGAAAGTACAGCCGCGAAGCCCTCTTGCAGATCCCTGACGAAATGGTCGGGATCTTCCAGCGACGGAAAATGTCCCCCTGACGCCGGTGCCCTCCATCGGACGATCTGCCGAAAGCGGTGCTGAGCCCAGGCGCGAGGATTCTTCTCGATGTCGCGGGGATACGTCGTGATCGCTGCCGGAACGTCGACCCGCAGGTCCGGATCGAGCGAGTTGTGGCTCTCGTAGTAGATCCGAGCCGACGATGCACCGCTGCGCGTGAGCCAATACAGGGTGACGTTGTCGAGGATGGTGTCCCTGGAGATCGTCTCGAACGGACTGTCTTCGGTGTCCGTCCATTCGGCGAACTTGTCGAGAATCCAGGCGAGCAGCCCCACCGGGGAGTCGACGAGCGAGTATCCGATGGTCTGCGGCCTGGTTGCCTGTTGCTTCGCATACGCGCAGTGGTGTCGCCGGAAATTTTCGGTGTCCTCGGTCCACCTGCGCTCGTCGGGAGTGAGCACTTCCGTCGTCATCCCCGGTGGTGCCTGCGCGAGAGTCGTGTGGATTCCGATGACATGCTCTGGGAATCTGCCACCGAGGATCGTGGTGATCACCCCTCCCCAGTCACCTCCGTGAGCGAGAAATCTGGGGTATCCGAGGCGCTCCATCAGCTGAACCCACGCGGCGGCGATCTTTTCGGTTCCCCACCCGGTCATGGCCGGCTTGTCGCTGTAACCGAAGCCGGGCAGTGACGGGATCACCACGTGGAACGCCGGCGCGTCGGCATCGCGGGGATTCGCCAACTCGTCCGCGATATCAACGAACTCGACGCAACTGCCCGGCCAGCCATGGGTCACGATCAGCGGGGTGGCATCTGCGCGTGCGGATCGTCGGTGCAGAAAGTGAATACCGACGCCGTCGATCGTCGTACGCCACTGACCGACTCGATCGATTCGTCCCTCGAACAGTCGCCAGTCGTACTCGGTACGCCAATAGTCGACGGTCTCGACGAGGTCGGCCAGCGGAACACCTTGTTCCCATCGGCCCGCGCCGGACGACACCGTCTCCGCTTCCGGGAGGCGTGCAGCCTCCAATCGCGCGCGTAGATCGTCGAGGTCGATGTCGGACGCGCGGGACTCGAACGGTTGCACGTCGAAGTTGCTGAGTGTCGTCATGGGCTTCTCCTCCTTGGAACCAGCTAAGCCAGTTCTACATCTAGTCGCCGTCTGAGCGCAACCGGCTAAGCTGGTTCCATGGCTGCAGACTTCCCCTACTTCCGCCTCGGTAGCGTGCTGTCCACCGCGTTCACCGGGACACTGACCGAGCGACGCGGCGACGCGGTGGAACGAATCCCGGTGCCACATCGATTCCTCGACTGGTTGGCACTGAACGGACTCGCCGTGGAGAACTGCACCGCGACCCAACTGGATCTGGCTCGAGAACTACGAGAAGCGATACACCTCGCCGCGACGGCGGCAGCGGGCCACGAGGCTCTACCCACGTCGGCCATCCAGGTCGTCAACGACCACAGCATTCGGGGCCACGCGTCGGCAGTCCTGACACCCGAGGGCAAGAGACGGTGGCGGTTGGGCGCGGAGTCAGCCGTCGAAGATGCCCTGGGAGTCATCGCTGCTGACGCCATCAGCATCATCTCCGGCGAGCGGGACGGAAAGTTGGCGCTGTGCGCATCGCCCAGCTGCCGGGCCGCGTTCTTCGATACCAGTCAGAGCCGCAGCCGGAAATGGTGCGACATGAATACGTGCGGGAACCGTCAGAAGAAGGCGCGATTCGTGGCCAATCAGCGTCGTATTTCCGAGTGAGTCGATCGACCGCGCAGCAGTTTGCGCCGACAAGCCGCGGGCAACTCTGCTGCCATGCCTCTCGCCTCGCATGGACGCTTCGACTACTCCCCCATCGTCGACCGGCCGCAATTCGACTGGCCGGGTGGCGCGCGCCTCGCGGTGTACGTCGCCGTCAACTGCGAGCACTTTCCGTACGACGACGGCGAACCCGGCCTGGGATACACGCCCGCGATGGATCAGCCCGATACCTACAACTGGGGCTGGCGTGAGTACGGCAACCGCGTAGGCGGCTTCCGCATCGCAGAAGCGATGCACAAGAGCGGGATTCGACCGACACTGCTCGTCAACACCGAGGTGTACGAGCATGCCCCGCAACTGGTCGACGCCTTCCGCGGTGTGGGTGCGGAGGTCGTTGCGCACGGCCGAACCAATGCCGTTCAACCGAACGACCTGGCCGAGGACGCGGAGCGCCGCTCGATCGATGAGGTCACCTCCGCCATCGAGCGTCACGAAGGAAGGCCACCTCGCGGATGGATGAGCCCCGGTGCCGACCCCAGCCGCGTGACCGAGGACCTACTCGCCGAACGCGGCTACGAGTACACGCTGGATTGGCCCATCGACGATCAGCCCGTGTGGCTCGACACCCGGGGCGGCCCGTTGCTCAGCATCCCGTACCCGCACGAGATCAACGATCTTCCGGTGTTCGTTCACCATCACCAGACCGCAACAACGTTCGAGCGCAACATAATCGACAGTTTCGACGAGCTGAAGGAGAACTCGGAGCACCAACCCGTGGTGCTCGCGATCTCGCTGCACACCTTCCTCACCGGACAGCCCTACCGACTTCGACGGTTCCGCGCGGCGCTGAAGCACATGACCGACAACAGCGACGGCGTCTGGTTCACCACCCCGGGCGAGATCGCGACGCACTACCGAGAGCTGGTGCCCCCAGCCCCCGCTCGTGGCGACCGGTGAGGACCAACGACCGACGACCACTCCAGCCCCAGGGGGCAGGGCCGCGAACCGCCGAAAGAGTCACGACGTTGCTCGGTCAGCGGGCAGCAGGCTGTGCGACCGAGCGAAGAGCGACCGTGATGGCCGGTCGTGTATCGAGCAGCGGCTTGCCGCCCGAAGTCCGGCGGCGTAATTCGCAGCTGATTTGCACTCAGGCTGCGCGACGTTTTCGTCGGTGGTAGCTGGGGATGGGTTGTCTCATGGGGTCGATGGATTCGGGTGGGATGGCGTAGGGGTGTCCGTCGTCGCCCATGATCAGTTGCCAGTCGCCGTGGTGGACGAGGCGGTGGCATTCTCCGCAGACCAGCGCGAGGTTGTTCAAATCGGTTGCGCCGCCGTGCTCCCAGAACTTCACATGGTGGGCCTGGCACCACTGCGCGGGGCGACCGCACATCACGCAGCATCTGTCGCGGATGGTGAGGGCGATGCGTTGGTCGTCGCTGGCGAGTCTGGTGGTGCGACCGAGCGCGAGGGGGACGCCGTAGTGGTCGACGATGACGGGGGTCAGGTCGGCGTCGCAGGTGAGAAGTTCGGCGAGGTAGCGGCTCATCGGCCCGGTCCAGTCGAAGTTGAACGGCCAGTCGACATCACCCGGCCCGGGCATCGACTTCTGCTCTGTGCCAGCACTGTCGCCACCGGCGGCCGATGCTGCGGCCCTGCCGGCGTCGACGTCAGCGCCGCGGCCGCTGTCGTGACGCTCACCGGTGGGTTGACTTCCGTGGCTGCGGGCACCGCCGAACCGGGAACCACCCGACTCAGCCCGGCCTCGGCCCGCATCGACGCAACGTGCGGCATCGTCCCGGCCTGCATCGTGGTGGCGTGCGGCATCGTCTCGGCGCTCGGCACCATCATGGCGTGCGACACCATCATGGCGTGCGGCATCATCGGGCCGGGGACGATCGGCCGCATCGCTGCTCGACGCATCTATTCCCGTCAAACCTGTTGTAGCACTACTGGATTGCGGTTCAGTTCCGTGTGCGAGCAAGTCTCGCAATGGCACGATCAGATGTACGGACGCTCTCGATCCGCCCGCTGAGCCGGTGCCGCCGCGGCGGAGGTGTCGGTCGAGAATCAGATCGAGTGCATCGGCGCGACGCTTCGACGGACTGCGAGCGTCACGTTCACCGCCCGGTCCGGGCCGCGGAGCCGTCAACGGAGACAACGCGGTGAGCATCTTCTCGGCCAGCAACCGATCGACATTGCCGCCGAATTGGAAGCGACCGTTGGCGAGTGGGTGCAGATCGAATCGATTGAGATCCGAGTTCTCCGACACCGGTACCGGCCGCGGTCCCGACGGCGGTGGATCGCCGGCATCCGATCCACCGCCAGAACTAGCACCGCCATCCGCGTCACCCGCACCGCCCGCTCCAACACCACCACCACCCGCACCGGTATTGCCGGCACCCGCCGCGCCACCGACATCCGAACCACCCGCTCCGGCACCACCTGCACCTGAACCACCAGCACCGGAATTATCGGCATCCGTATCCCCGGTACCGGCACGTTCGGTGGCCCTCCGGGCCTGGTCCCGCACCTGCTCGCGTCGCTGGTTCTCCGCCTTATCGTGTCTGGCCCGGGCGTCATCGGCCGCCGAATGCGCCAGCGCCTGCGCACGAGAGCTGACCCCACCGGCAGTGCTACGACGGGCAGTATCGAGCAATTCGGCGACCACAGCCTCGCGGCGATCCTCGTCCAGCGTCCGGTCGGCCACCAGGACGCTGCTGTAACCCTCGGCGATCGCCGACGCGTGCGCAGCATGGATCTCACCACCGGCGAGGGCGTCGAGCACAGTGGGCCGGTCGGTGAGCCACTGCCCCAGCTCCATCTGACGGGCAGCGGACCCGTCGGTGATGCGCACCGATCGCGCGTACCAGCGGGTGACCGACGAGTGCCCGAGTTTCATGGCCAGACCACGTCGTTCGATCTCCGCCCGCATCGTGTATTTGGCTGCGGCGACGGTACTTTCGTGGGAGGACACCTCAGCGAGCGCGGAGACCAAGTCCTGGTCCCCGAGCCCGAACACATCCCCCCATGTCTTCACCCCACGAAAGCTATACCCACCCACCGACAGGTTTCTCGATGACTTTTCTACAACGCACGCATGCTGTTGTTGCGGGCATTGTGGGTGAGCTCGGCGAGGCCGAGCTCTTCGAGAAGTAGCGGCAGGTACATCCCGAACCGGCCGCGGTATCCGTTCCTGAGCCCGTACCAGCCGCCGACTGGGTTGTCGGGCGAGCGCCCCCACGCTTCGACCGTGTCAGGGGCAGCCGGCTTCTTCTCGTCCGCGGCACCGAGCAGCACCCACTCGGCCCGAGCGGTGAGCCAGCCGTGCAAGTCCTCGACTGCCTCGATGCGATACCTCAGTGTCGTCGAGCCCACCTGGCATACGAGGGCGGGTGGCTCGTGGTCGGGATCGCGATACATGGTGTACGTCGACGTGCCGGGGGCGGTGGTGAGAGTCCAGGGGTCGGATGTGGTTCCGCTGCTGGTCATGGACTGGGTCCGTTCCGTTGTCGAGTGCGCCGCACGGCAGGGTCAGTGTGGGCCGGTCGACCGCTGAACGCAACCAGTTCCCCGCCCTCCGACAGCACTTGCCACCCACCGACAGGTTTCTGTCACGGAGCGACGGTGCGGTACCGCAACATCATTTCGTGGTCCTCGTGATCGAGCATGTGGCAGTGCCACATGTATCCCTGCAGCTCGCTCGACCCACCCGTGTCGCCTCCACCCATGTCATGGCCCCCGTGCTCGCCGCCGTGGTGCGCAGCCGGACCGGCGAAGGTGGCATCGGGGTCGAATCCGAGTTCGTCGGCCATCGGGAATCGAACGAGGATCTGTGTGACGGTGCCCGGGTAGGTGTTGACGGTGTCTTTCCAGCCGGCTTCCCACGCCGCCGGCGGCACCGACGGACCGGTGAGGAACTTCTCCACCGGCGGAGCCCATCTGGTACCGAATGTGGGCCTGGGGAAGTCGCGTTGGTAGGCGGCGAGGTCGATCGGAATGCGTCCCAGCGTCCGAAAGTGCGCCAGGTGCAGGTGAATAGGGTGCGGCTCCACCGTCGTGTTGACGATGTTCCACATCTCCACGGTGCCCTGCTTGGGCATCTCGATGTCCGGGTCCGAGTACCTCAGGTTGTTCAGGTTCATCAGCGTCATCTCCAGGTTGAGCCCACCGGACGGCTGATTGACGGTGACCGTTCGCGTGAAGGTCGCAGTCGGCAACGGCGGCAACAGCTCCGGCTGACCCTTGCCGCCGCGCAGCAGCGTCGGCATGCCGCCCCGGAAGCCCGCTGGCGACGCGACGCGGAACTGACAGAAGAGCGGCATCGGCACCGCGCCGAGCGATGCAGCCTGAGCTGGCGGCGGCTCGTCGTTGAGTAGCTCGACGAGGGCGCCCGCCTCGACGGCACCGAAGTCGACGAGGATGTCGGCCCGCTCGGCAGGCGCGAGCCGAATGCTGGTGGCTTCCACCGGGGCGTCGAGCAATCCACCGTCGTTCCCGATGACCCAGAAGCGAAGTCTGTTGGTGAAGAACAAGTTCCACACGCTGTACGAGCCGGCGTTGACGACTCGCAGTCGGTACATCCCCCGGGCGACTTCCATCGTCGGCCAGATCTTGCCGTTGACGACGCCCACGTCTCCGGTGCCGCCGCCTTCCCATTTACCCTGCGGCACGGTGATGTTGGAGCGGATGCTCATGCTGCCGTCGGGATTCATGATCTTTTCCTGCAGCACCAGCGGCAGCTCGAACTCACCCGAGGGCAGACCCAGCGCATTGTCGGAAGTGCCGGTGTCCCACCGATCACGAACCAGGTTCATGCCGACCAGGCCTGCATAGACGTTGATGCGCGTCATCGACATCGCGTGATCGTGGTACCAGAGTCCCGCGGCGTCGTTGAGTCCCGGGAAGTTGTGCGTCATCGACTCACCCGGGCGCACCAGCATCTCGGAGTGCCCGTCGCTCGCCGGTTCGGTGATGCTGCCGTGCAGGTGCAGTGACGTCGGCGTCATTGTGCGGTCCATCTCGCTCATGCCATGCAGCGAGGTGTCGATGTCGGCGGCGAGCGGGTTCCCTGCGGTGCTGTTGGAGTACTTCAATGTCCATGGCTGGCCGGTCTGCGACTCGATGGTCGGCCCGAGGTAATCGCACTGGCCGTATCCGAAGGTGGGCCCGGGGCGCAGATCGGCGTGGAAAGAATGCATGGAGCTGTGCGCGTCCAACGTCAGTTCCGTACCGCTGATCAGCGGCAGCCGCGGCAGCTCGTCCCGGAACGGCGTCAGCGGCGGTGAGTGGAACAGCAGGGGGCTCTGGCCGCGGAGGAAGTCGTCGGCCATCGCGCGGCGCGTCGTCGACGCCACCGGGAGTGCAGCGGCACCAGCGGCTACTGCGGCGACGGCGAGCCCACGCAGGGCGGTTCGTCTGGACACAGCTCCGCTCACCGAGCCACCTCTCTCCTTGTTGTGATTGGGGCCATACTATGTGCCCGTCGGCTCCCGCCGTCACCCCACACTCGGATCGTCCGGCACGTTCCTGCCGGTGGAGGGATCTATTTGTCATGGCAACGATTACTTTCGAGCGCACCACCAGGCTGTTTCCGGGCTCCGACGCCCCCGCGGTGGACGAGCTCGACCTGCACATCGAGGACGGCGAGTTCCTCGTTCTGGTCGGCCCCTCCGGCTGCGGCAAGTCGACGTCGCTGCGGATGCTCGCGGGGCTAGAAGAGGTCAATTCCGGTCGCATCCTCATCGGCGGCAAGGACGTCACCCACTCCGAGCCCAAGGATCGCGACATCGCGATGGTGTTCCAGAATTACGCGCTGTACCCGCACATGACCGTCGCCGAGAACATGGGGTTCGCCCTCAAGCTGGCGAAGGCGAACAAGGAGGACATTCGCACTCGCGTCGAGGAGGCCGCGAAGTTGCTCGACCTCGAGCCGTACCTGGATCGCAAGCCGAAGGCGCTCTCGGGCGGCCAACGTCAACGAGTTGCCATGGGGCGCGCCATAGTCCGGCAACCGCAGGTGTTCCTGATGGACGAGCCGCTGTCCAACCTCGACGCGAAGCTTCGTGTTCAGACCCGGACGCAGATCGCTCAGTTGCAGCGCCGGCTCGGCACGACGACCGTCTACGTCACCCACGATCAGGTCGAGGCCATGACGATGGGCGATCGCGTCGCCGTGCTCAAAGGTGGTGTGCTGCAACAGTGCGCCACACCGCGTGAGCTGTACCGGACTCCGGTCAACGCATTCGTCGCCGGGTTCATGGGCTCACCGTCGATGAATCTGTTCCGCGCCCCGGTCACCGACGGCGGCGTCCGCCTCGCCGATCAGGTGATTCCCGTACCGCGGCAGACTCTCGGGTCCGCCACCGAGGTGATGTTCGGCATCCGGCCCGAGCACATCGAGATCTCGAGCAGCGGAATCGCTCTGGAGATCGACGTCGTCGAGGAACTCGGGTCGGAGGCGTTCGTGTTCGGCCGCGCAGACATCAACGGCCACACCGAGACGATCGTCGCGCGGGCCGACTGGCGCAGCCCGCCCGAGAAGGGTGACCGCGTCCACGTCCGCATCGACGACGCTCATGCGCACATTTTCGACGCCTCCGCCGAGGGCCTGCGCCTCAATTGACGGCCCTCTCGTCGCGCGTTGTGCGTGCCTTCCGATACGCACAACGCGCGACGAGGTCAGACCAGCAGTTCGGCGATCTGAATCGTATTGAGCGCCGCGCCCTTACGCAGGTTGTCGCCCGAGACGAACAGTGCAAGTCCACGGCCCTCGGGGACGCCCGGGTCCTGACGGATGCGGCCGACCAAGGAGTCGTCCGCGCCTGCGGCTTGCAAAGGCGTCGGCACATCGACCAGTGAGACACCGGGTGCCGAGGCCAGCAGTTCGCGGGCTCGTTCGACCGAGAGCGGACGATCGAACTCTGCGTTGATCGACAGCGAGTGACCGGTGAACACCGGCACGCGCACGCACGTTCCGCTGACCAGCAGGTCCGGCAGGCCCAGGATCTTGCGCGATTCGTTGCGGAGCTTCTGGTCCTCGTCGGTCTCGCCCGATCCGTCGTCGACCAACGCGCCGGCCAACGGCAGGACGTTGAAGGCGATGGGCGCGACGTACTTGTTCGGGGCCGGGAAATCCACCGACGAACCGTCGTGCACAAGCTTTTCGACGTCACCGATGACGGCGCGCGCCTGAGTGGCGAGTTCCTCGACGCCGGCGAGCCCGCTACCGGAGACCGCCTGGTAGCTCGAGATGATGAGTCGCTGCAGGCCTGCCTCGTCGTGCAGCACCTTGAGCACCGGCATGGCGGCCATGGTGGTGCAGTTGGGGTTGGCGATGATGCCGCGGGGCGGGTTCTTCGCTGCCTCGGGGTTGACCTCGCTGACCACGAGCGGCACGTCGGAGTCCTTGCGGAATGCCGACGAGTTGTCGATGACGGTGGCACCTGCCGCCGCGAAGCGCGGTGCCTGTTCACGCGAGAGCGTGGCTCCGGCCGAGAACAGTGCGATGTCGATTCCGGTGAGGTCCGCGGTGGAGGCGTCCTCGACGATGATCTCTTCGCCGCGGAACGGCAGCTTCTTGCCCGCCGAGCGAGCGGAGGCGAAGAATCGAACCGTGTCGGCGGGGAAGTTGCGCTCCTCCAACAGGGTTCGCATGACGGCACCGACCTGGCCGGTGGCTCCTACGACTGCAACTGTGGTCATCTTCTATCGTCCTGTCCCTGCGTGTACGACGGCTTCTTCGTCGCCGCCCAGATCGAAGGCCGCGTGCAGTGCACGTACTGCTTCGTCGAGCTGAGTGTCGCTGCACAGCACCGAGATACGGATCTCCGAGGTGCTGATGAGGTCGATGTTGATGCCGGCGTCGGCGAGGGCCTCACAGAACGTCGCGGTGACGCCGGGGTGGCTCTTCATGCCGGCACCGACGAGGGAGACCTTGCCGATGTGATCGTCGTAGAGCACCTGCGCGAAGCCGATCTCGGCCTGGAGCTTGGTGAGCTTCTCCACTGCCGTCGGGCCGTCGGCCTTGGGGCAGGTGAAGGTGATGTCGGTCTTGCCGGTGTCGATCTTGGACACGTTCTGCAACACCATGTCGATGTTGATCTCGGAATCCGCCACGGCGCGAAAGACTTTGGCTGCGTAGCCCGGTGTGTCGGGCAAGCCGACCACGGTGACCTTCGCCTCGCTGCGATCGTGTGCGACGCCGGTGAGAATTGCTTCTTCCACTGGAATGTCCTCCATAGATCCGGAGACGATCGTTCCGGGTTTCGTGGTGTACGACGAGCGCACGTGAACGGGAACGTTGTAGCGACGGGCATATTCGACGCAGCGCAGCATGAGCACCTTCGCGCCGCAGGCGGCCATCTCGAGCATCTCCTCGAACGAGACGGTGTCGAGCTTCTGGGCGTTGGGCACGATGCGCGGATCGGCGGTGAAGATGCCGTCGACGTCGGTGTAGATCTCGCAGACGTCGGCGTTCAGTGCTGCGGCGAGCGCAACGGCGGTGGTGTCGGAACCTCCGCGGCCGAGCGTGGTGACGTCTTTGCTGTCCTGGCTGACGCCCTGGAATCCGGCGACGAGAACGATCGAGCCCTCGTCGAGTGCGCTACGGACGCGGCCGGGGGTGACGTCGATGATCTTGGCGTTGCCGTGCACGCTGGTGGTGACGACGCCTGCCTGTGAGCCGGTGAACGACCGGGCCTCTGCACCGAGCGAGTGGATGGCCATCGCGACCAACGCATTGGAGATGCGTTCACCCGAGGTGAGCAGCATGTCCATCTCGCGGGCAGGCGGGGCCGGGCATACCTGCTGGGCCAGGTCGAGCAGTTCGTCGGTGGTATCGCCCATGGCCGACACGACCACGACGACGTCGTTGCCTGCCTTCTTGGTCTCGACGATTCGTTCAGCGACGCGTCGGATACGTTCGGCGGTTCCCACCGACGATCCACCGTACTTCTGGACGATGAGAGCCACGCCTGTTTACCTCCGCTGGATAGCCGACAATCGGGCGATTGTTCCGGGGTCACCTTACCGATCCGGCACCCCGAGCAGTGGGCCGGGTAGCTCCGAGCTGGGACTTTAGGGCGGTTCGCCTGCGGATACGCCTGACCTAACATGGTCGAGTGACCGTTCCCGAGCACCGCCCACCGCCACCCCCGCGAGGTCTGCGGGTGCTCTTCGGGCTCCCCGCCGTCGGCCGTCGCTGGCCGGGTGGATTGCGCTCGGCTCTGGCGTTCGGTGTCCCCGCGATCGCGGCGTGGCTTCTCGGGTTCCATACCGAGGCCCTGCTGGTGGTCTCGGGCAGTTTCGCCGTCATCTACGGCGAGGGCCGTCCCTACCGTTCGCGTTGGTGGGTGGTCCTGACCGCGGGCGGCGCACTGGTGGCCTCGGTGTGGCTCGGGGCGACGGCCGGGCAGATGGCGCTCGATCTGGGAAGCACCGGATGGGCGCAGATGATCCCGGTGACCCTGCTCTCGGTCCTCGCTCTCGTCGCGGTCTACGTCATCGCCGCGCTGCGATCGGGACCGCCGGGGGCGTTCTTCTTCGTGCTGGTGTGCGCGGTGTCGTCGTACATCCCCGGAGCCGGAATCAGCGCCGCTCACGGAGCGGTCTGTGCGGCGATCGGCGTCGCGTCGGCGCTCGTGGTGTCGATGTCCGGGGTGCTGTGGGATCCGCGAGGACCCGAGCGCGAGGCCGTCGGAGCCGCGGTGGGCGCGATCGAGAACTACACGAGTTCGCCGACGGCTTCTGCCGCCGATCGTCATGCGGCGGCCGCGCGTCTGCACGCGGCCTGGGCTGCCGTGTACGACGCGGGTGCCGCACGGTTGTCGTCGAGGCCGGTACTGGTTCAGAGACTGTTCGATGCCCATCGGGCGTTCGCGGCGACGACCGCCGTGCGGGCGGATCCGGATCGGGCGGTCGACTCCGTGTCCGACCAGCTGCCGCTGGCTCGGCCCAGCGTCGGGTATCGATTGCGGCGCTCGCTGCATCGGGATTCGCATGCGGCGTCCACGGCAGTGCGGGTGTTCTGCGCGGCAGCGGCCGCGGGTGGGATCAGCGTCGCGCTGGATCTGAGCCGGCCGGACTGGGCGATCCTCGGTGCCGTCCTGGTGCTGCAACAGGGTCCTGATCGGGTGCACGGCACCTACCGTGGCCTGCAGCGGCTCGGCGGAACCCTCGCCGGCGTGGCGTTGTTCTCGGCCATCTATCTCTCGCCGTTGACCGGCCTGGCCGTCATCGTGGTGTTGATGGTGTTGCAGTTCGCGATCGAGGTATCGGTGGCGCGCAACTACGGATTGGCCGTCACGTTCATCACTCCGCTCGCTCTGCTGATGGGCACACTGACGCATCCGGGGGCTGTGCTGGAGGACATCGTCGTCGACCGGATCGTGGAAACGACGGTGGGCGTAGCTTTCGCCTTCGCGGCGCTGTGGCTGCTGCTTCCCGGGGCATTTCGTCGCACTTTGCTGTGGTCCGACGGCCGAGTTCTGACGCTCGGCGCGCATCTGCTGACGGTGTTGCGGACCGAGGACGTGGCCGCGCCGACCGCTCTCGCCGTGCGGCGCGACGTCCAGTTCGAGCTCGTCGGGTCCGCGTTGGCCGGGGCCGAGGCCGCGCACAACGATCGAAGCTGGACGCATCGGGTGTGGTCGCAGCACGCCGAGGTCGATCGCCTCGGATACGAACTCCTCGCGCACTGCTGGACGATGACCGACGTCGGACGAATGGATGACATCGAACGTTGGCAGCGCCGACTCGACGTAGTGACCGCAGAATTCGACGCGTCAACCCTGGGGTAGGCCGTCGGTTGGCGGTAGTACACTCAGCCCATGCTGCGAGCTCTCCTTCTTAACAGCCGCGACGGGGTCTGAGACCAGACTGGCTTCCCGTCGCGGGGTTCGTTGCGCCGGTCGAACACATTGCTCTGATCTGTACGGAGAGACGAAGACCATGTCACCAGCCGACGCATTCACCTCGGGATCTCGCACCATCACCCCGCCCTCGCGGCCCGCTCCCAGCGACCAGCCCGCCTGGAACACCCAGAAGAACTCCTCGATGCCCACCTTCCGTTATCGGCCGTTCGCCGAGGAAGTGGAGCCCATCACCCTCCCCGACCGCACGTGGCCGGACAAGATCATCGACCGGACGCCGCAGTGGTGCGCCGTGGATCTGCGCGACGGCAACCAGGCGCTGATCGACCCGATGAGCCCGGCCCGCAAGCGCCGCATGTTCGATCTGCTGGTCCGGATGGGCTACAAGCAGATCGAGGTCGGCTTCCCGTCGGCCAGTCAGACCGACTTCGATTTCGTCCGCGAGATCATCGAGGACGGCGCGATCCCCGACGACGTCACCATCCAGGTGCTCACGCAGTGCCGTCCCGAGCTGATCGAGCGCACCTTCGTCGCGTGCGAGGGTGCCCGCAGCGTCATCGTGCACTTCTACAACTCGACATCCATCCTGCAGCGACGGGTGGTGTTCCGGGCCGAGCGTGACGTCATCAAGAAGATCGCCACCGACGGTGCCCGCAAGGTCCTCGAAGAAGCAGCCAAGTTCCCCGATACCGACTGGCGCTACGAGTACTCCCCCGAGTCCTACACCGGCACCGAACTCGCCTACGCCAAAGAGGTGTGCGACGCGGTCACCGCGATCATCGATCCCACGCCCGCAAAGCCGCTGATTCTGAACCTGCCCGCCACCGTCGAGATGGCGACTCCCAACGTCTACGCCGACTCGATCGAGTGGATGAGCCGCAACCTCGACCGCCGCGACAGCATCGTGCTGTCGCTGCACCCCCACAACGACCGCGGGACCGGTGTTGCCGCAGCAGAACTCGGCTACCAGGCCGGTGCGGACCGCATCGAGGGTTGCCTGTTCGGCAACGGCGAGCGCACCGGCAACGTCTGCCTGGTCACGCTCGGGTTGAACCTGTTCACCCGCGGTGTCGATCCGCAGATCGACTTCTCCAACATCGACGAGGTCCGTCGAACAGTGGAGTACTGCAACCAACTTCCCGTGGCCGAGCGCCACCCCTACGGCGGCGACCTGGTCTACACCGCGTTCTCCGGCAGCCACCAGGACGCCATCAACAAGGGCCTGGATGCCATGAAAGTCACTGCGGACGAACAGGGTTCGGACATAGGGGACGTCACCTGGCAGGTTCCTTACCTGCCCGTCGACCCGAAGGACGTCGGTCGCACCTACGAGGCCGTCATTCGCGTCAACTCGCAGTCCGGCAAGGGTGGCGTCGCGTACATCATGAAGTCCGATCACGGACTGAACCTGCCGCGTCGCCTCCAGATCGAGTTCTCCCAGGCCGTCCAGCGCATCACCGACGGTGAGGGCGGCGAGGTCTCGCCCAAGGAGATGTGGGACGTCTTCGCCGAGGAGTACCTGACTCCGATCCGCCCGCTCGAGCGCATCAAGCAGTCGGTCATCGCGGCCGAGCACGACGGCGGCACCGACACGATCACCGCGACGGTCAAGGTCGACGGCGTGGAGCAGGAGATCTCCGGCTCCGGCAACGGTCCACTCGCCTCGTTCGTCGACGCACTGTCCACCATCGGCTACGACGTCAGCGTCCTCGACTACTCCGAACACGCCATGTCCGCAGGCGACGACGCACAGGCTGCGGCCTACGTCGAGGCCTCGGTCACCTCGCCTGCCGGTGTCGCCACCACCGTCTGGGGCGTCGGCATCGCGACGTCGATCACCACCGCGTCACTGCGCGCCGTGGTGTCGGCCGTGAATCGTGCGCTGAAATAGATTCTCTGCTCGACGAAAAGCCGCCCGTTCATCACGAACGGGCGGCTTTTCGCTGCTTATCGGCGTCCAGCCGACACCCAGCGTGGGACAATAACTCTGCTGTCGGGGCACCTGAGGGAATGGAAGTTCGCCATGGACTCTTTCTGGGATTTTCTTTGGCTTCTGATCGTCGGATTCGCGTTCGTTGCGTACCTGATGGTGATGTTCTCGATCATCGGAGACCTCTTCCGAGACCACAAGACATCCGGGGTCCTCAAGGCCGTGTGGGTGTTCTTCCTCATCGTTGCGCCGTTCCTGACCGCGTTGGTCTACCTCATCGTGAACGGCAGCAACATGGCCAAGCGTCAGGTCGCTGCCCTGCAGCACGCCAAGGACCAGCAGGAGAACTACATCAAGGAAGTGGCCGGGCGGTCGGCATCGGAGGAGATCGCACACGCGAAAGTGTTGCTGGACAACGGAACCATCGACCAGGACGAGTTCAGGACACTGAAGGCCAAAGCCCTGTCCTGAACGTCGCTTCCGCCCGGAACGCGTCGAGCACTGCCGCGATCGCCGGCAGTCGTCCGGCGTTCGGCCTGGTCGCGAGTTCGTAGATGCGCCCTGCCCGCACCCCGGACAGTTCCCTGCGCACCAAGCCCGGGTGCACGACGGCATAGCGCGGCATCAACGCCACGCCGTGCCCTGCCGCCACCAACACCTCGGTGACGCGAAAGTCGTTCACCCGCTGGACCACTCGGGGTTCCACCCCGGTGGCCGCGGCTACCGAGAGCAGTACGTCGTCGACGGGGAATCCGCCGCGGACGCTGATCCATCGTTCGTCGGCCAGCTCTTGCAGGTCCACCGTTTCGTGCTGTGCCAGTGCGTGATCGGTAGGCAGCACCAGATCGATGGGCTCACGCATCAGGGTCGTCACTTCGATGCGCGGGCCCGCGGTCGACGGTGCTCGCTCGTCCCGGTGTGTGAGCACCACGTCGTAATCCGCCAGCAATTCGGGCACCGAGGACGCCGGCAGGTCCTCGTCTCGGGCGTCGATGTCGACGTCCGAATTCGCCAACCGCGTCAGCAACCCGGGCAGCAGGAGCGCTGCACCGGATGGGAACAGCGCAACTCGGACGCGTCCCCGCGGGGACGCCCGGTATCGATCCATTTCGGCTGTGGCGCGGGCGAGGGCAGCGAGCACGTCGTCGGTCCTGAGCACCAATGCGCGTCCCGCGTCGGTGAGTCGAAGGCGGCGGCCGTCGGGTTCGAGCAGTGTCACCCCAGACTCACGAGCCAGCAGCTTGAGCTGTTGAGACACTGCCGACGGCGTCATGGACATGGCCTCGGCGACGGCGGCGACGGTCCCGCGATCGGCAAGTTCTCCGAGGATCCTGAGCCGCTCGACATTCATGCAGAAAATCTTAACTGTTACTGCGGATATATTCGATTGTGCTGATCATTCGCTCCCGTCACGATTGACGGCATGACCACTCGCGACCGCCTGCTCGGATTGACCGTCGCCGTGCTGTGGGGACTCAACTTCCTCGCAATCCGCGTCGGGCTCGATCACTTCCCGCCCTTCTTCTTCGCCGCGCTGCGGTTCCTGGTGATCGCCGTCCCCGTCGTGTTGTTCGTCCCACGTCCGAACGTCCCACTGAAGTGGTTGCTGCTCTACGGATTCGGCTTCGGATTCCTGCAGTTCGCCTTCCTGTTCGCAGCGATGGCGGCCGGTATGCCCACGGGATTGGCATCGCTCGTGTTGCAGTCGTCCGCGCCGTTCACCGTCGTTCTCGGCGCAATCCTCCTGCGCGAACACGTCAGCCGCAGGCAAGCGATCGGTATCGCGGTCGCCGTGCTCGGGATGGTGCTGATCGGGTGGGATCGCGCCCAGAGCGCCACCCTGCTCCCAGTGATCCTCACCCTGCTCGCCGGACTCGGTTGGGCGTTCGGCAACCTGGGAAACCGACTAGCCAAGTCCGAGTCGCCGATGACGCTGATGCTGTGGATGACCGTCGTGCCGCCGGTGCCGATGCTGGCGCTGTCGGCGATCGTCGAGGGTCCGAGCACCGGATGGCAGGCACTGGCGGCCTCGTTCGGTCCGCAGGGCTGGCCCGGCCTGGTCGCGTTGGCCTACATCGTGATTCCGGCCACGATCGTCGGTAGCGGCTTGTGGAGCATCCTGATGAGCCGCAACCCCGCCGGTCTCGTCGCGCCGTTCTCGCTGCTCGTTCCCGTCGTCGGCATCGCCGGTGCCTGGATCTTCCTGGGTGAGAACCCATCGGTGCTGGCGCTGATCGGTGGCGTCGTCGTCATCGGCGGGTGTCTCGGCGGCATGGCCGTCCGGCGACCCACCGAAGTACTGGAGAAAGCGCCGGTGTGAGGGGCGGGAGTGGAGCCTGCGGAATGACCAAGTTGTAGCGGGAGTGGAGCCCGCAGGACGACCCAGGGGTAGAAACCGCCGACGTGAAATCGCACGCTCTTCTGTGCCAGACTCGGCGGATGGTTGAAGTGGGTGAGCGCAGACGTATCGGCGCACGTGGCCGCGTGGCTCTGCGCGCGGCGGAGCTGGCGACCTGGGCGTCCCGCAAAGCAGGCCGCGGCAAGGGATCGATGATCGGCGGTCTCGTCGCACTCAAGATCGACCCGGACATCCTCGGCGGACTCGGCCGCGGTCGACGCACCGTCATCGTCACCGGCACCAACGGCAAGTCCACCACCACCAGAATGACTGCTGCGGCGCTGGCCACCCTGGGTGACGTAGCCACCCAGGCCGACGGCGCGAATATGGACGCCGGCATCGTCGCCGCACTGCACGCCCACTTCGACGCCGAACTGGCCGCTCTCGAGGTCGACGAACTGCACGTCCCCCATGTGTCCGACGCCGTCGATCCCGCTGCCATCGTGTTGCTCAACCTCAGTCGCGATCAGCTCGACCGCGTGGGCGAGATCAACATGATCGAACGCAAGCTTCGCGCCGGCCTGGCCCGGCATCCCGAGACCGTCGTCATCGCCAACTGCGACGACGTCCTCGTCACCTCGGCGGCGTTCGACGCACCGAACGTGGTCTGGGTCGCAGCGGGTGGTGGGTGGGCAGGCGACTCGGTCAGCTGCCCGCGCACCGGCGAACCCATCGTGTGGGTCGGCGAGCACTGGTACAGCACCGGCAGTGACTTCAAGCGTCCGACGCCGGACTGGTGGCTCGACGACGAGAATCTCTACGGACCCGATGGACTCGTTCTGCCGATGAAGCTGTCTCTGCCCGGAAAAGCCAACCGCGGCAATGCAGCTCAAGCGGTAGCCGCGGCGGTGACGCTGGGCGCGAGCGCGGAAGATGCAGTCGCGGCCGCGTCGGGCGTCGACGAGGTGGCCGGGCGCTACTCCACCATCCAGTACGGATCGCATTCCGTCCGAATGCTTCTCGCGAAGAATCCCGCCGGCTGGCAAGAAGCGCTGTCGATGATCGACCCCACCTGCGACGGACTCGTCATCGCCGTCAACGGTCAGGTTCCCGACGGCGAAGACCTGTCGTGGCTGTGGGACGTCCGCTTCGAGCACTTCGAGAACGTGGCCGTCGTCGCCGCCGGTGAACGTGCGACCGACCTCGGAGTGCGGCTGCTCTACGCCGGTTCGCAGCACACCACCATCGCAGATCCGTTGCAGGCCATCGCGTCCTGCCCGCCGGGACGAGTCGAAGTGTTGGCCAACTACACCGCGTTCCGCGATCTCGGGCGCGCGCTGGCACGTGAGGTGAAAGATGTCTGAATCCACCGTTCGCATCGGCCTCGTCCTGCCCGACGTGATGGGCACGTACGGCGACAACGGCAACGCGCTCATTCTGCGACAGCGGCTCCGCATGCGAGACATCGATGCCGAGGTCGTCCAGATCACCCTGAACGACCCGGTTCCCGATTCACTCGACGTGTACACCCTTGGTGGAGCAGAGGATTCGGCTCAACGCCTCGCGACCCGTCACCTCACCCGATACCCGGGACTGCAGAACGCCGCGGCCCGCGGGGTGCCGGTGCTCGCCATCTGCGCCGCGATCCAGGTCCTCGGCCACTGGTACGAGACCTCCGCAGGCGAACGCGTCGACGGCATCTCGCTGTTCGACGTGACCACTGCGCCGCAGGCCACCAGGTCCATCGGTGAGGTCGTCACCGAACCCGCACTCGACGGCCTGAGCCAGAAACTCTCCGGCTTCGAGAACCACCGCGGTGGAACAACTCTCGGCCTGGACGCATCCCCATTGGCCAAGGTCACTCACGGTGTGGGCAACGGCGTCGGCGACGGACGCGAAGGCGTCGTGCAAGGTTCTGTGATCGGCACGTACATGCACGGGCCGGTACTCGCCCGAAACCCGGAGTTGGCGGACTACCTGCTGGAGCGGGCTTTGGGCACGACTCTCGCTCCGCTGGACCTGCCCGAGGTAGCTCGCTTACGCGAGGAGCGGCTTCGCCGCACGTGAGCGGAACTTCGTAGCCCACTACGAATTTCCACTCACATGGGGCACCGTTCGCACGGATACGACGCGTCGTTCCAACCCTCCCGGACCAGCACCTGACGGACCTCGCGGTACACGCCGCACGGGTCTTGGGTCACTTCATGCCAGCCGTACATCAACCGCGGCAAGTTCCGCAGCTCCGCGGCATTGTCGCGTCTGCGATCACGAAAGCGTCGTTGCTTGGCAGAGTGAAAGGCCTGGCCGTCGAGCCTGACAATGAGGTCGCAGATCTCGTAGCGGATATCTTCGAAGAGCTGCCGACCGTCGACAAGAACCGGTGCCTGGCGCTGCCCGACCGGTAGACCGTGTGCCTGCTCGACGTCGAGAACGTAGCGGTGCTCTAGTGCTGAATGGACCCCACTGCGCATCAATGCCAGGGTGTGCAGAATCGGTTTCAAGTAGCGCATCGGTCGCCGAGCTTCGATCTTCTGTGCCATTGCCGCAACGTTCACGCCACCCGACGACATCGCCGAGACCAACGTGATCGTTGCTTGCCTCGACGTCGGCTCTGCGACGACGAGGTCGAGGACTGTGTCGGCGGTGCTCGTTCGCGCCGGATCCGTCTCGACACCGATATGTCCCATGGCACGAGAACGGTGCACGATCACGCCGGGATGGATTTGCTCATTGCTCTCCGAGGTGAAGTTCTGCTTGGCGTGCCGCACCGTCGGTGGCCTGCTGATCGCCGAGCATCCATAAGGAACGGTGAGGTGCACCGGACCGTCACCGCGTCGAACAAATCCCCACTCCTCAGCAGCCGTAGTGTGGCTCAGCAATGCTCCCCGACCTGCGTACAGCAATGCCGCCGACAGCTGCATCTCACGAGTCAGCGGCCCGTTGGTCACCGATATGACTCCACGAAAGACCCTGAGCCACTGCCCGGTTTCCACGCAGTGGTTGATCGAGTCCTTGTTGACACCGATCTCGTACATCTGCTTCGTAGTGATGATTCCGTGCTGAGCGTCGAGCAGTCGCTGCCAGGTTCCCGCTGGTCTGGTCCTCATGGACCTGAGGATGCCCGGTTTGCGATGACCGCGTCAGGATCTATCCACAGGCTGTGGATAGCCGCGGGTCGTGAGTGGAAATTCGACCCCTGCTACGAGGTTCCGCGCACATGCGGCGAAGCCGCTCTACATCCGTCGGCGCCCGGTCAGAGCACGCCCGAGCGTCAGTTCATCGGCGAATTCGAGGTCTCCACCCATCGGCAGGCCCGACGCGAGGCGGGTGATCGCCAGGCCGGGGAAATCACGCATCATGCGCACCAGATACGTGGCAGTGGCTTCGCCCTCTGTGTTGGGGTCGGTGGCGATGATGACCTCGGTGACGTCGACGCCGTCGTCCTGAGTTCCTACGCGAGTCAACAACTCTCGGATGCGGAGCTGATCCGGCCCCACTCCGTTCAGTGGATCGAGTGCCCCACCGAGTACGTGGTAGCGGCCTTTGAATTCTCGCGTACGTTCCACTGCCTGAACATCTTTGGGCTCTTCGACGACGCAGATCATCGATCTGTCACGTCGCGAGTCCGCGCAGATTCGGCACAGTTCTTTGTCCGAGACCGTGCCGCACACGATGCAGAACTGCACACCGTCGCGAATGCGCTGCAGCGCGCGCATGAGCCGATCCACCTCGGGAGGTTCGACGCCGAGGAGGTGAAAAGCTATGCGCTGAGCGCTCTTCGGACCGACCCCGGGGAACTTGCCGAGTTCGTCGATCAGATCCTGTACCGGACCTTCGTACACTCTTTTCGCCTAGAAGCCGGGTAGTCCGAGCGAGCCGCCACCGAGACCACCTGCGAGGGGTCCGAGCTTTTCGCTCGCCACGTTCTGCGCTGCCTTCGAAGCATCAGCGATCGCACCGATCACCAGGTCCTGCAACGTTTCGATGTCGTCCGGGTCGACGACCTTGGGGTCGATGGTCAGTCCGACCACCTCACCGGTTCCCTTGACGGTGGCGACGACGAGTCCGCCGCCCGCCTGGCCGGTCACTTCGGTTTCCGCGATCTCGGCCTGTGCCGCCATCAGTTGCTGCTGCATCTGTTGGGCCTGCTGCAGGATCGATGCCATGTCGGGCTGTTCACCGGGTTGCACTGTGCCGTCCTCTCGCGTGGGTCGAAGCGAGCACCAGCGTAGTCGCACAGTCATCGGTGACTCGCGCCCGCACGCATCCCGTATCTGAACATCTGTCAGGACTGACCGCACGTAGTCTCGTGGCATGAATCAGCCGGCGACCCCCGAGGGACACAAGACCCCTCGTAAGCGCCGGGTGACACCCGAGACCATGGCCGAGGCGGGAATTGCACTGACCTTGCCGAAGGTGACGGTCAAGTCGGTCGCCGAGAGCCTGGGTGTTTCGATCGTCGCGATCTACAACAACATCGACGACCTCTGCGCGCTCAAAGCTCTGGTCGCAGAGGAGATTTTGCGCAGGTGGTCGCCTCCGCTGCCCGGTGACGACGAATCGATGGACAACGCTCTGCTGACCCTGGCCTCCGCGATGCGCGAGCTGGTTCACTCCAACCCGGGGATCGCTGAGTATCTGATCGGTCTGACTCCCAGTTCCATCGACGGCCTTCGGATGGCCGACGCCGTGCAGACGCGTTACCGAGTGCGCTACGACCTCACCCCCAAGCAGGCAACGTGGGCCGTGATCACCGTCGTCGAGCACGCCGTGGCACTAGCAGAGATCGTCTACAACAATGCCCGACGCGACCGTGAATACGACGCCGCCATCGCCGCGCGCACCGACCTCGAGACCTTGCCCGGGGCCTACGACAACATCGACCGCGGACCCGACGGAATGTTTCTGTGGTCGATGCGCACCGTGGTGGTCGGAACCCTGGCGATGATCGCAGCCCCGGATTTCGAGCAGGCCTAGATCAACTCGCGGCGCAGGTTGTCCAGCGTCGCGGCCTGGATCTTCTTCAGGCCGAGGGGCGCGAAGGTCTTCTCGAAGAACCCGCCGATTCCGCCTGCACCCTTCCATTCCGTCGTCGTGGTGACCGTGGTGCCTGCGCCGTCCGGAGCGACCGACCAGGTGGTGACCATGGAGGAATTGGCGTCGCGTTCGGTGATGGTCGATCCGGCGACGGTGACGGTCGCGGCGACGTTGCGCACTCGCTTCTCGGTGGCCTGCAGGGTCCACGTGGCCACGGTTCCGTCTCCTTGCCCGCCCTGGACCACCTCGTAATCGCGGTACTGCTCGGGCAGGATGCGTGGGCGCACCGTCTCGTAGTCGGCGAGCGCGGCGAGCACCCGATCCGGTGTGGCAGCGATGGTGGCGGAACTGGATGCACTGACCTGAGCCACGGAAACGTTCTCCTTCTCTAGCGGACGGGATGTGCGTCCATCCTGCCTCGCCGGACGCTCGCGTCCGGCATCCCGCAGAGCACCATGTGATGTGCTTCACAAGAAAAATTCGATGCCCGTAAAACACATGCATGACCCAACCATTTGTCCGATTTACTCCGATTCCCGACCGGGATTCGGCAACAGTTGCGTGAAGTTTCACCGGTCGGACGCCAATCCCGGTGGATACCAGGCGGTACGAGATATAGCGTCTGTATGTGGCTTCAGTGAATGCTTTTCTCGGACGGCGACCAGAACCGAGGGAGAGCGGTTACGCAGCGCACGAGTCGGGTGTCGAGCAGTTGCTTCGCAGCTATCGAGCGATTCCCGCCGATGCGACTGTGCGTCTGGCGAAGAAGACGTCCAACCTGTTCCGGGCCAGGACGACCACCACCACACCCGGGCTCGACGTCTCGGGTCTGAGCAAGGTCATCTCCGTCGATCCCGCCTCGCGCACAGCCGATGTCGCCGGTATGTGCACGTACGAGGACCTGGTCGACGCGACGCTTCCCTACGGTCTTGCCCCCCTCGTCGTCCCGCAGCTCAAGACGATCACCCTCGGTGGAGCCGTCACCGGACTCGGTATCGAGTCGACGTCGTTTCGTAGTGGACTCCCACACGAATCGGTGCTCGAGATCGATGTCCTCACCGGCAGCGGCGAGATCGTCACCGCGACACCGGAGGGCGAACGCGCAGATCTCTACTGGGGCTTCCCCAACTCGTACGGAACCCTGGGCTACTCCACTCGACTGCGGATTCAGCTCGAACCCGTGCTGCCGTATGTTGCGTTGCGCCACCTACGATTTCACGATCTCGACACTCTCCAGTCCACGATGGGCACCATCGTCGAACAGCGCGAGTACGACGGCATCGAGGTTCAGTACCTCGACGGTGTGGTCTTCGGCACCGACGAAAGCTACCTCACCCTCGGCGTCCAGACCGACGAACCGGGGCCGGTCAGCGACTACACCGGTGCCGACATCTTCTACTGCTCGATCCAGCATGCGTCGGACACACCGAAGACCGACCGCCTCACCATTCACGACTACCTGTGGCGCTGGGACACCGATTGGTTCTGGTGCTCCCGCGCATTCGGCACGCAGAACCCGAGAATCCGACGCTTCTGGCCGCGCAAGTACCGGCGCAGTAGTTTCTACTGGAAGCTGATCGGCCTCGATCGCAAGTACGACATTGCCGATCGACTCGAGAAGCGCAAGGGAAATCCGCCGCGCGAACGCGTCGTGCAGGATGTCGAGGTTCCGATCGAACACACCGCCGGCTTCGTGGCGTGGTTCCTCGACAACATCCCGATCGAGCCGTTGTGGTTGTGCCCGTTGCGACTTCGCGAGCCCGCAGCGCCGGGAGCGAATCCGGTGCGGCCGTGGCCGCTGTACCCGCTCGAACCCGAACGCACCTACGTCAACATCGGCTTCTGGTCGTCGGTCCCGATCGTCGACGGCGAACCCGAGGGTGCCGCGAACCGCGCCATCGAGAAGAAAGTGACCGAGTTCGACGGGCATAAATCGCTGTACTCGGATGCTTATTACACCGAGGATGAATTTGCCGTGCTGTACGGCGGCGAGAGATACATCCAGCTGAAGAAGAAATACGATCCCGAATCCCGATTGTTGGATTTGTACTCGAAGGCGGTGCAACGCAGATGACGACGTTCAAGGACTCCGGCAATCGCACGGTGAACGGTGCCCAGAAGCTCAAGATCTCCGAGATTCTGGAACTGATCTCCGACGGCAACATCCCACTGCGCTTCACCGCATACGACGGCAGCACCGCAGGACCGGAAGATGCGAAGATCGGACTCAACCTCAAGAGCCAACGCGGAACCACTTATCTCGCAACCGCTCCCGGCGATCTCGGCATAGCGCGCGCCTACGTCTCGGGTGACCTCGAAGCCACCGGCGTCCATCCGGGCGACCCGTACGAGTTGATCGCGCTGATGGGCGACGAGATGCACTTCCGTCGACCTTCGGCGATGACGCTGACATCGATCGCCCGTTCGCTGGGATGGGATGTGTTGCGGCCCATCGCTCCCCCGCCCCAGGAAGCGATTCCGCGGTGGCGTCGCATCGCAGAAGGTCTGCGGCACTCCAAGACTCGCGATGCAGAAGCGATCCACCACCACTACGACGTGTCCAACGCCTTCTACGAGATGGTGCTCGGACCCTCGATGACGTACACGTGTGCGGCGTTCGAGGCCGCCGATCAGTCCCTGGAAGCCGCGCAGGACAACAAGTATCGGCTGGTGTTCGACAAGCTCGGCCTGCAACCGGGTGACCGTCTGCTCGACATCGGCTGTGGGTGGGGCTCGATGGTGCGGTACGCCGCCCGCCGGGGTGTGAAGGTGATCGGGGTGACGCTCTCCCAGGAGCAGGCGTCGTGGGCACAGAAGGCCATCGCCGACGAGGGCCTCTCCGATCTCGCCGAGGTGCGCTTCTCCGATTACCGCGACGTACCCGAGACCAACTTCGACGCCATCTCGTCGATCGGACTGACCGAGCACATCGGCGTGCACAACTACCCGGCGTACTTCACGTTCATCCAGTCCAAGCTTCGTGACGGCGGCAGACTACTGAACCACTCGATCACCCGACCGGACAATCGCGCACACGCCAAAGCAGGCAGCTTCATCGACCGCTACGTTTTCCCGGACGGGGAACTCACCGGCTCGGGCCGCATCATCACCGAAATCCAGGACGTCGGACTGGAGGTTCGTCACGAGGAGAACCTGCGCGAGCACTATGCGCTGACACTCGCCGGGTGGTGCCAGAACCTCGTCGACAACTGGGATGAATGTGTCGCCGAGGCCGGCGAGGGAACCGCTCGGGTGTGGGGCCTGTACATGGCCGGGTCCCGTCTGGGATTCGAGCGCAATGTGGTTCAGCTGCACCAGGTTCTGGCGGTCAAACTCGGACCGAAGGGGCAGGCGGACGTCCCCCTGCGGCCCTGGTGGAACGGCTGACGCATGTGAGCGGAACCTCTCCCCCTGCTACGAAGTTCCACGCACATGGGAGCGTCAGCGACCTGTCCCGCGCAGGATGACCCGCGCGGTCTCGGTCGGCTGATCCCAGTGCGGGAAGTGTCCGCATTTGTCGAACCAGTGCAGGGTGGCGTCGGGGAATCGCTCCAGCGCCACCTTCGCCTGGCTGGGCGTCGTCACCTTGTCCTGACGGCCCCAGCCGATGAGTAGTGAGCCCTGCAGTGAACCCTTCGTCGCACCCAACTGCTTCGGTCCGTGAATCAGGGCCTTGCGCGCGGCGTCGAGCGACGGTGAGGTCTTCGTCGAAAAGCCCTTGAGCTCCTGTTCGACCAGCCCGCTCGGAAGTTTCCAGGGAGCAGCCGAGAACTGAGCCAGCGCAGCCGTTCTGGTGACCGGGTTACCGGCCAGGAACGGCACCAGCGGCTGCACGTTCTTCATCAGCGCCAACGACGCCGTGATGGTGGCTCCGAAGATCCTGACCTGGCGGTCGTTCCAGAACCCACCGGGATCGAGCGCCACCATCGACCCGCGATGACCGCGGCGGGCCAGTTCGACGACCATCCGCGCACCCATGGAACTACCGACGAGGTCGGCGTCGGACAGTCCCTCGTTGTCGAGGAATTCCCTCAGGGCGTCGGTCAACGTCGCGATGGAGACCTCGGGGAGCGGCGGAGTCTGCCCGAACCCGGGCAGGTCGAGGGCGATGACCTCTCGATGCTTGGCGAGGGCGGGGACGATCGGGACCCAGTTTCGGTGCGAGGACCCGAGCCCATGGACGAGGACGATCGGGGTTCCGGTTCCGGTTCTGACACTGTGCATACCCCGCGTGGTACCCCGAGCGCGCCGATCTACACCTTCGGGCTGTAGTGCGAGGGGTCCGATCGCCGCTCCGCGGGCGGCAGATTCCGGGCCGGTGTGTGCACCAGCGGTGCCTTTCTCGGGATTCGACCCGTGACGCGGTCCCACCCGGCGCGAGCTCGTGGATGCAGCCTGCGACGCGGTGGCATCAGTCCGAACATCAGGTTCACCGCCCTACCGAACAACGTGAAACGCTTCTCGTCCCGCGCAGACCAGCTGTAGCCGAGGAGCTCGCGCACAGGCGGTTCGTAGAGCCCGACGGTGATCCACACGAACAATGCCGCCACCGGACGCCTCGGCACCGCCCACACTCGTTCCGGCAGCCAGGATGCGTACGGGGGCGGTCCCAGCTTCGACAGGTCCAGCACTCCACGCACGGCCATGTTGTCCTCCAACACGTTTCGGCACATGTGATCCCAATATGCCTGAAACTCGGGCCAGGTCGCCGGCACCGGCCGCATACTCATGCCGTACAGGCGGTACCACTGCACGTGCTCGTCGAACAGTTGCACTTTCTGCGCCTCGGTCAGCCCGCCCATGAAGTGGTCGGCAGTGAGCACGGTGCCCATGAAGAAGGTGGCGTGGGCCCAGTAGAACGTGTCGGGATCGAGCGCGTGGTACTTGCGGCCCTTGGCGTCGATTCCCTTGATGTTCGCGTGATATCCGCGGACCTGCAGTGCGGTCTCCTCGGCGCGATCGCCGTCGAACACGACCCCACCGATGGGGTACAACGATCGATACAGGCGCTGCCAACGCTCGTCGAAGAACGTGGAGTGGTGCTCCACCCCGGCTCCGAGCCCCGGGTGCATGTTCTGCATCGACCCTGCCCAGACGCCCTGCAGCATTCCCCGCCAGTCGCCGAAGTACTTCCAAGTCAGTGAATCGGGACCGAGCGGGACGGGTCGATCGTACTGACTACGCATGTTGTCAGACTAAAGTTGACAACATGCGTAGTCAACAGTTGGAGGAACGCAGATCCAAGCGGTACGACGCGTTGCTCGCGGCCGGGGTCGAGCTCCTCGGCTCTCCGGACGGACCGGCCGTCAACGTGCGCGCCGTCTGCCGTACCGCCGGACTGACCGAGCGGTATTTCTACGAGAGCTTCTCCGACCGCGACGCGTTCGTCCGCACGGTGTACGCATGGGTGGGCACGAGAGCACAGAGCGCCTTGCTCGACGCCGTGATGCAGGCGACCACTGCCGAGGACACCATCGCAGCGCCGGTGCGCGCATTCGTCGAACTCATCATCGACGAACCGCGAACGGGACGGGTGCTTCTCATCGCGCCCTTGGCCGAACCGGCGCTGAGCCGCCGCGGACTCGACCTGCTACCGGGCTTCGTCGAACTGGTGCACGCACAACTCCCCGACTCCGCCGATCGACAGCTGATCGCCGTCGGCACCGTCGGGGCGCTGACTGCCCTGTTCATCGGCTATCTCGACGGCACGGTCACCGTCACCCGCGAAGCCCTCGTGGCGCACTGCATTCGGCTGATTTCCGAAGCCTCCATGCGAGGATGACACCACCTCTACTCGAAGGAGTTCTTTCATGTCCGATCTCGACCAGTCGTTCGCCGACGCGCAGGTAGACGTCAAGAAGCTCACGTCCAAGCCGAGCAACGACGACCTACTGAGCCTGTACTCGCTCTACAAGCAGGGTTCGATCGGTGACGCCTCGGGTAAACGGCCCGGGCGACTGGACATGGTGAACCGCGCGAAGTTCGATGCCTGGGCGAAGCTCGAAGGTACGAGCCAGGATTCGGCGAAGCAGCAGTACGTGGATCTGGTGACCAAGCTCCTCGCCGGCTGAGCCTACGGCTATGGTCGAGTGCGGGGGTAACGCAACGAAGGGACCCGCATGAGACGCACCGACAGCGACGTCGACGAGGCCGAGCTCGATATCGAGAAGCCGAAGACCCACGCGGCAGGCCCCGTCGCCGTTGCAGTGTCGATGAAGCGAGCACTCGGGCACATGGGGCCGGTGCGCACCGCGCAGACGCTCCTCAAGCTGAACCAGGCCGAGGGTTTCGACTGCATGAGCTGCGCCTGGCCCGACCCGGATCCGGGCCATCGGCACGCAGCGGAATTCTGCGAGAACGGTGCGAAGGCCGTTGCAGAGGAAGCAACGACAACGAGGGCGACCCCGGAGTTCTTTGCGCAGCACAGCATTGCCGAACTCGACGGTCAC
The DNA here is from genome assembly GCF_033142445.1 of Rhodococcus sp. IEGM 1330. Taxonomy (NCBI): domain Bacteria; kingdom Bacillati; phylum Actinomycetota; class Actinomycetes; order Mycobacteriales; family Nocardiaceae; genus Rhodococcus; species Rhodococcus sp. IEGM 1330. Next base: position 80,794 of record NZ_JAWLSB010000013.1, on the reverse strand, counting down.
ACCGAGCACTGGCTGGGCCAGCAGGGCCGGATCACGCATCCGATGATCAAACTGCCCGGCGGCAGTCACTACGAGCCCATCGAGTGGGACGACGCGTTCCGCCTGATCGGCGACGAGCTGAAGTCCCTCGCCAGTCCGGACGAGGCCATCTTCTACACCTCCGGCCGCGCCTCGAACGAGTCTGCGTTCACCTACCAACTCTTCGCCAGGTCGTTCGGCACCAACAACATGCCCGACTGCTCCAACATGTGTCACGAGTCGACGTCCATCGCTCTGCAGGAGTCGATCGGCATCGGCAAGGCCAGCGTCACGCTCGACGATGTCCATAATGCCGAACTGATCACCCTGGCCGGCCAGAATCCCGGCACCAATCACCCCCGTATGCTCTCGGCCCTCGAGCTGGCCAAGCAGAACGGCGCGAAGATCCTCTCCATCAACCCACTTCGCGAAGCGGGTCTGCTCAACTTCAAGAACCCGCAGACCCCGCGCGGAATGGTGGGGCCGGGAACGGACCTGTCGGATCTGCACCTGTCGATCAAGATCAACGGCGACCTCGCCCTGTTCCAGGCGATCGGCTCGCTGCTGGTGAAGTGGGATGCACTCGATCACGAGTTCCTCGACAACTACACCGTCGGCTTCGACGCGTGGAAGTCCCACGTCGCGGACGTCGACTGGGATCTCGTCACCGAGGTCACCGGATTGTCGGTAGCGCAGATCACCGAGGCCGCCGAGATGCTGCGCGACTCCAAGGCCACCGTCTTCTGCTGGGCCATGGGCCTGACACAGCACCGCAATGCCGTTGCGACCATCAAGGAAGTCACCAATCTCGCCCTGGCGCAAGGAAACATCGGCAAGGCCGGTGCCGGTCTGCTCCCGGTTCGCGGTCACTCGAACGTGCAGGGCGACCGGACCATGGGCATCTGGGAGCGCCCGCCGGTGAAGTTCCTCGACGCCATGGCCGCGGAATTCGACTTCGAACCGCCGCGCGAAAATGGATTGGACACCGTCGATTCCATCCGAGCCATGCGCGACGGCAAGGCGCATTTCTTCCTCGGACTCGGCGGCAACTTCGTTCAGGCGACGCCGGACAGCGACGTGACGTTCGAGGCGCTGCGCAAGATGCGAATGACGGTGCAGATCTCCACGAAGATCAACCGCTCCCATCTCGTCTGTGGAGAGACGTCGATCATCCTGCCGACTCTGGGACGCACGGAGAAGGACGTGCAAGCCAGTGGTGAGCAGTGGATTTCGGTCGAGGATTCCACCTGCTCGGTGCATTCCTCGCGCGGACCGCTCAAGCCTGCGAGCGAGTTCCTTCGGTCCGAGGTCGCGATCGTCAGCGGTATCGCCGAGGCAACCCTGGGCGACCGTTACGGTCTCGATTGGAAGGGTTTCCGCGACGACTACCGCAACATCCGCAAGCACATCTCACGCGTCGTCGCTGGCTGCGAGGGCTACGAGGTCAATGTTCGACGCCCGGGCGGCTTCGTCCTCCCACACCCGCCGCGCGACAGTCGGACGTTCGAAACCGAAAGCGGCCGTGGCGAATTCGCGGTGTCTCCGATCGACGTGCTGCAGGTTCCGCCGAACCATCTGATCCTGCAGACGCTGCGCAGTCACGATCAGTTCAACACCACCATCTACGGCCTCAGTGATCGCTACCGCGGTATCGAGAACGGCCGACGGGTCATCTTCGTGCACCGAGAGGACATCTCGGCTCTCGGTTTCCGCAACGGCGACATGGTCGACCTCGTCACCAAGTGGGACGACGACGACGTGGAACGGTGCGCTCCGTCGTTCCGGATCGTCGAGTACGACACCCCGCGTGGGTCAGCCGCTGCGTACTACCCGGAGACCAATCCGCTGATCCCGCTGGATTCGACTGCGCTGCACAGCAACACCCCCACCTCGAAGTCGGTGATCATCTCGATGGTTCCCGCAGGAACGGGTGTGCAGGGAACGGCGAACGGTCATCAGGACAACGAGGGCTCCGACGAGGGGCACAAGTCACACCCTCAGCCGCATCATCTGAGCTGACGGGAAGCCGGTCTCCGGGAGCGGGTGGTTCTAGCGAATGTCCCACTTCCGGAACTGGCGACGCATCACATCGGCTGCCGCCTCGACGTCTCGCCGCCCGAAGGCCTCGATCAACTGCTCGTGGCTGCGCACCGCGTCGTCACCCCACTGCCTGTCGGTCGCGTACACCCGCGGGGTGTACCTGACCGCGCCGAGCAGAAACCACGCCAGCTTGGTTCCGCCGGCAATCTTGTTGACGAATCGATGGAACTCGAACTCAAAGTACTCCACCGATTCGGTGTCGGAGCGAGCCACGGCACCACGAAGCCCGTCGTTGAGCGCGGTCAACTGTTCCAGGTGCTCGCCGGTGATGACGCTCGCCGCACGGCCGGCGAGCGTGCCCGCGATGGTCCCCTGCAGCCAGAAGATGTCGTCGACGTCCTGCGGCGACAATTCGTTCACGCGGTAGCCGCGGTGCGGCACTTGTTCCACCAGTCCCTCACCGCGCAATGCGACGAGCGCCTCTCGGACCGGAGTGGCACTGACACCGAGCTCGACTGCCGCTTCTTCGATCCGCACGAACGAGCCCGGCTGCAGCACTCCCGAGACGATCTGCTGACGAATGCTCCCGGCGACGTCCTCGGATAGTTGCGGCCGACGCGGAATCGGGTGCTTCGGCGATGCGGCGCGGGTGAGATCGATGCTCATGGAACTACTCCTGCACTGGCTCCTACGCGGCCGGACGGTGGGGGTTGTAGCAACCCGAGGTGGCGCATAGTGTGTCCTGGACAACATTGAATCACATCAAATATATGTGATGCGATCCGCTGGAGGATAGAGCCCGTGACGGACCAGATCGAACGAACGAACGAGAGCACCTTCGAAAGCCTCGACCCCAGAACAGGTGTCGCACTCGCCACGTATCCGATCGCGGGCACAGCAGAGGTCGACGTTGCCGTCGCTCGCGCCCGGTCGGCCGCGCGATGGTGGGATGTGCAGGGCTTCGCCGGACGCAAACGGTGGCTTCTCGAATTCAAGTCCGCCATCGCCAGGGATGCCGCGAGCCTCGCTGCCGTCATCGCTGCCGAAACCGGCAAGCCCGACGAGGATTCCCTGCTCGAGGTCATGCTCGGTGTCGAGCACATCGACTGGGCGGCCCGCAACGCCGAGAAGACTCTGCGGCAGCGCAAGGTCGGATCAGGCCTGCTCGCCGTGAACCAGAAGGCCTACGTCGGATACCGACCGTTCGGCGTCGTCGGAGTCATCGGCCCCTGGAACTACCCGCTCTACACACCGATGGGTTCCATCGCGTACGCCCTCGCGGCAGGCAACACCGTCGTGTTCAAACCGAGCGAACTGACGCCGGGCGTCGGCACCTGGCTGGCCGAGAAGTGGCAGTCACTGGCCGCTCCGCACCCGGTGTTCCAGACGATCACCGGCGACGGATCCACCGGCACCGCCCTCGTCGAATCCGGCGTCGACAAGATAGCGTTCACCGGCTCCACCGCCACGGCCAAGAAGGTGATGGCCACCTGCGCGAAGTCGCTGACCCCACTGGTCGCCGAGTGCGGGGGCAAGGACGCGATGCTCGTCGACGCAGACGCGGACATCACTGCCGCAGTGGAATTCGCGACGTTCGGAGCGATGGGCAACGCCGGGCAGACCTGCGCGGGCGTCGAACGCATCTACGTCGCGGCTCCGGTGTACGACCGATTCATCGGCGAATTCACCGCCGCGGTGAAGGCGCTGAAGCCCGGCGGAACGAAGACCTCGTCCTACGGTCCGATGACACTGGGCAAGCAGAGCGAGATCGTGCGCGGCCAGATCGAGGACGCTCTGGCCAAGGGCGGCAAGGCAGTCGTCGGCGGACTCGACTCGCTGCACGGGCCGTACATCGACCCGGTCGTTCTCACCGACGTACCCGAGGATTCGACTGCGATCACCGAGGAGACGTTCGGCCCCACCGTCGTGGTCAACAAGGTACGCGATCTGGACGAGGCCATCGAACGCGCCAACGCGTCCAAGTACGGACTCGGCACATCGGTGTTCACCCAGGATGGAGCAGTGGGCAGACGAGCCGCCGAGAAGCTCGATTGTGGTGTCGTGACGGTCAATTCGGTGCTCGGATTCGCCGGCGTTCCGGCGCTGCCGTTCGGCGGCACGGGCGACTCGGGATTCGGCCGTATCCACGGGGCCGACGGACTGCGCGAGTTCAGCACCGTCAAATCGTTGACCGTGCAGAGTTTTGCAGCTCCGGTCAACCTGCTGACGATGAAGCGCAAGGCGCGAAACATGAAGCTCTCTGTGCTGGCATTGAAGCTTCGTCACGGACGGGGCTGAGCATGGACATCACGCCGAAGAAGGGGCGCTTCGGCTGGCTCCGGCGCATCGAGGAACTCGACCCGGTGCGGGATTGTCACGCGATCCACCGCATCACCGCCGGCTACGAGTTTCCGTGGGACTATCAGCGTGCACTCGAGTTCGCGTTGTTCTGTACCTATTGCGTGCCGACCATCTCGGCGCTGTTGGCCGAGACCGGCGAATTCGAGAAACGACCGCAGAAGCGCTACGACGACACCTCGCTGCTGATGGCCGAACTACTCGAGCACGGATACGACTCCGAGCGGGGGCGTGAGTCGCTTCGGATGGTCAACCGAATGCACGGACAGTACGACATCTCGAACGACGACATGCTCTACGTGTTGACGACGTTCATCTACGAACCGATCGAGTGGATCGACACCTACGGATGGCGTCGCCTGCATCCGAAGGAACGACTCGCAACGTTCCACTTCTACTGCGAGGTGGGAAAACGGATGGGTATCAAGCACATTCCGGAGTCGTACACCGAGCTCGCGCAGTTCAAGCTCGACTACGAGGAGCGGACGTTCCGCTTCACCGAGGACAATCGTCGGATCGGCACGTACACCCTCGAGCTGTACTGCTCCTGGTACCCCGCTGCGCTGACCCCCGCCGTGAAGCAGGGAGTCTTCGCACTGTTGGACGACCGGATGGCCGGTGCCTTCGGCTTCCCCGCAGGCTCGGCGACGGTCGAGCGGGCCGCCGTGCGGGCTCTGCGCGCCAGGGCCCGCGTCGAGCGGTTCCTACCCAAGCGGACGCAATCGCGGGCCACCGCCGACGCGTCGAACAAGACCTACCCCGGTTATCCCGTCGGCTACCGCCCTCGGGATCTTGGCGCTGCTGCGTGCCCGTACACCGCCGATTCGGCAGCACCGATCACGGCCACTCCGGCACCGGCTTGACGGTGTCTCCGCGGCGGTGGTCACCGAGAGCGTCCGGTTCTCGAACATCGTTGTTCTCCGGTTCACGTCGAGTGGATTCATCCCAGAAGTACCGCTGTCATCGTCTGTTGCACCCTGGCCATGGTTCGGTCGGATCGCTCGAACCGCACCGTGCGACCGACGTCGAAGACCAACCCGAGAGCGGCGTGGATCAGAAATCGTGACACCACCACGCTCGTGTTCGGCCGCGCCTGCCGCAGTAGTTGCGCCCAGCCGTCGATGTTGTGGCGCTGTATCCGGCGCAGTGTGGTCCGCCGATCGGCCTGTAGATTTCCGATCTCGGCGAAGTACACGGCCACGAGTTCGCCCTGCCGGAAGGTCAATTCGGTGTACAGCCTGGCGAAAGTACGCACCGCGTCGACCGGGGAGTTCGATTGCTCGAGCGCACCGGCGAGGGTGTCGGTGAGCTGGGCGTTGGCGCGATGCAACGCGGCCTCGAGCAGCTCGGCCTTGCTGGGGAAGTAGCGGTACACACTGGAGGCGGTGATCGACGCTGCTGCGCCGATGTCGTCCAGGCACACCTCGTGGTAGCCGTGCAGATAGAACAGCCGAATCGAATGATGCAGCAGCTCTTCGCGTTTCGATACATGCTCCAGCACGGAGTCGCCGTGTGGAGATTCGCTGCCTTGCTGCGGAAGTTCGGTCCGCAGGACCGACCGTGCGGCAGCGAGCATCGACTCCTCGATCTGCTTGGACGACAACGCCGATCGATGCGCGGTGATGCTGGCGACCACACTGATCGACGCCGTGGCCAGCAGTGCGGCGTCTGCCTCGGACAGATCGGGGCGAACCTGTCGCAACGGGACAGTCACCCGCTCGTGCACCGTTCGCAGCGCTCGGCGTAGGTATTCACGGTCCGAACCGACGAGATAGCGCCCCTCCCATCGATACAACCCACCGGTGCGGCGATTGTCGATGGTGGTGGCGATGATGGCACCGATGACCGCGTCGATTCGGGCCTGCGGATCCTCCACCTCGATGACGGCGGGATCGGTTGCAGCGACCAAGGAGTCGGTCATCCGCATGACGGTGTCGACGAACAGGGAGTACTTGGTCGGGAAGTGCCGGTACAGCGCGGGTCCGGAAATGCCGACGGTGGCGGCGATATCCTCGATTCCGACGGGGTGATAGCCGCGCTCGCTGAAGGCCTCGGCTGCGGCCACCAGAATCTGCGCCTTTCGATTCCGTGGCCGACGCCGCTGCGCCGTCGTACCTGTCTCGCTCATCGCCTGTCCTTGCCCCGCCGGTTGTCTCGATCCCCTCACAGTAGCGGCATCGACGCGAATGATCGCAAACTTACTACGGCATTGACCTGCAGAAATGGAGTGTACAAAGTTCCGGACACAGCGGCGCACATTCTGTAGGCTGCATCACATTCGATCCCCTGCTCATACGGCCGACGAGAGGAACCGGCGATGCCCGCTCACCCGAACGAACCAGGATTGTCCAACCGAAACAACTGGAACAATCACGTTCGACGGCACGCCCTCATGCAGCCCGAAGCAGTGGCGCTTCGATTTCAGGGGCGATCGATCAGCTGGCGTGAACTCGACGACCGCGTGTCCAGGTTCGCGGGCGCGCTGCACAGCCGCGGAATCGGATTCGGTGACCGGGTATTGATCGTGATGCTCAACCGCCCCGAATACCTCGAGGCGGTACTGGCTATCAACGCGCTCGGCGCACTCGCCGTCCCGGTGAACTTCCGGATGACTCCGCCCGAGGTCGCGTTTCTCGCGCAGAACAGCGGCTCCACCCTGGTGATCACCGACGAGACCCTCGCTCCGCTGGCCGAAGCAGTTGTAGCGCAGAGCGATTCACTGACCGGAATCATCACTGTCGGAGACGCCTACGAGGCGCTGCTGTCCACCGTCGAGCCGGCGGACACCGTCGACGTTCCGGACGACGCCCCGGCATTGATCATGTACACCTCGGGCACCACCGGAAGACCCAAGGGCGCAGTGCTCACGCACGCGAACATGCAGGCCCAGGCATTCACCTGCATCCGGGCACTGCAGATGAGCGCCACCGACGAGGTCGGCTTCTGTGCCTCACCGATGTTCCACATCGCCGCACTCGGCAGCCTCGCGCCGAGCCTGCTGCTCGGCATTCCCACCGTCGTCCACCCGGTCGGAGCATTCGATCCGGGCACCCTGCTCGACGTACTCGCCGCCGAGGGTGTCACCAACCTCTTCCTCGTCCCCGTGCAGTGGCAGGCGATGTGCGCCGAGCAGGCCGCCAACCCGAGAGAACTTGCCCTGCGGGTCATTTCCTGGGGTGCTGCCCCGGCATCCGACACCGTCCTGCGCGCGATGTCGGAAACGTTCCCGGGTGCGATGAACGTCGCGGTCTTCGGGCAAACCGAGATGTCCCCCATCACCTGTGTGCTCGACGGCGTCGACGCCCTCCGCAAACTCGGCTCCGTCGGACGCGTAATCCCGACCATCGCAGCACGCGTCGTCGACGACGAGATGAACGACGTGGCGCAGGGCGAGATCGGCGAAATCGTCTATCGAGGGCCCACATTGATGCGCGAATACTGGGAGAACCCCGACGCGACGGCAGACGCATTCCACGGCGGCTGGTTCCACTCCGGCGACCTCGTACGCCAGGACGAGGAAGGCTTCGTGTTCGTCGTCGACCGCAAGAAGGACATGATCATCTCCGGCGGCGAGAACATCTACTGCGCCGAAGTCGAGAACGTCCTGTTCTCCCACCCCCGAATCCTCGAAGCCGCAGTGATCGGCCGCCCCGACGACAGATGGGGCGAGGTGCCCGTCGCGGTGGTCGCACTGCACGATTCGCCGGGCACCCCGGACCTGACACTCGACGAGCTTCTCGTGTGGCTCGGCGACCATCTCGCGCGGTTCAAACACCCCAAGGAATTGGTCGTCGTCGACGCCCTCCCGCGCAACGCGAGCGGCAAGGTGGTCAAGGTCGCACTCAGGAAGACCTACTCGCCGGCACCTGCCTGAAAGACAGGCAGGGAGGCGTCGGACATGGCCGATACACCAGGCCTCGGAGGGCCGAAGTGCTGGTCGGGGCACACCCCGAATCGGATAGGACGTAGCCTGGCTGGGAAGGTTCGGTGGCTCGACCGGAATGACACCCGTGTTGTTCGGTTAGATTGGGAGAGCCACCAGGCACGATGCAAGAGGGTCGAGACCTGTCAACGAGCGACGGGTCACCACAATCGAGGAGAACAGGCCATGGCTTTACCAGTATTGACACCGGAACAGCGCACCGCGGCGCTGGCCAAGGCGGCCGAGGCACGCACTGCGCGGTCGAAGCTGCTCGCATCCGTCAAGTCCGGCGAACTCAGCGTCGCTGACGTTCTCGCCAAGGCGGAGAACGACGAGATCGTCAAGAAGACCAAGGTGTCCGCCCTGATCAAGGCCCTGCCGGGTGTTGGATCCGTGCGCGCCGCACAGCTGCTCGAGCAGCTGTCCATCGCCGATACCCGCCGTATCGGTGGCCTCGGTGCAAACCAGCGCGAAGCACTGCTGGCTGCCGTCGCATCCTGATTCACAACTTGCGATAACGCGCTGCCTGCGGGGCTAGCATTTCGACCATGAACGTCGAAGTGACCCTGCTGCCCGGAATCGGGGTGCGGAAGGATTTCGCCCTCGCTTCCGGGCGCCGCATAGGCGTCATCACCCGCAAGGACGGCGCGAACGAGCTGATCGTCTCGCGCAAGGATGACCCCGATGCGACGCAGGAATCCATCACGTTGAGCAATGAGGAAGCGGCGGCCCTGGGCAATCTGCTCGGGTCGCCGCAACTCATCGCTCAGCTCGGGGAAGAGCATCGTGACCTCCCCGGAATCAACACTCGCCAACTTCCCATTCGCGCCAACTCACGGTTCGTCAGCCGCACACTCGGCGACACCACCATGCGCACCAAAACCGGGGTATCGGTCGTCGCTGTGATGCGCGCCGGTCAGGTACAACCGTCACCCACCCCCGACTTCACGCTGGCCGCAGGTGACCTGCTGGTCGCAGTCGGTACCGCGGACGGACTGGACGCAGCGGCCAAGTTGCTCGGCAATGCCTGAGATCAGTCGGGGCTGAACAATGGCCGAGAGCGCACTTGCCCTCACCGAGCTGGGCGCAGTGTTCTTCGTTCTCGGACTACTCGCTAGGCTGGCCGGCCGAATCGGCGTCTCCCCCATCCCGTTCTATCTGCTCGGTGGCCTCGCCTTCGGCAACGGCGGCATCGTCAACCTCGGTGGCATCGACGAGTTCAGTGAGATAGCCAGCGAGATCGGCGTGATCCTGCTGTTGCTTCTACTCGGACTCGAGTACACCGCCACCGAGCTCGTCACCGGACTGCGCCGATCGTGGATGGCCGGACTGGTCGACATCGTCCTGAACTTCGCTCCAGGCGCGGTGGTCGCTTTGCTGCTCGGCTGGGGCGGAGTCGGAGCACTGGTGATGGGCGGCGTCACGTACATCTCGTCCTCGGGCATCATCGCCAAGGTCCTCACCGATCTGGGCCGACTCGGCAACCGCGAAACGCCCGTCGTGCTGTCCATCCTGGTGTTCGAGGACCTCGCGATGGCCATCTACCTGCCCATCCTCACCGCAGTACTGAGCGGGGTGAGCTTCCTCGGCGGACTCGAGGCCCTGGGCATCTCACTGCTCGTCATCACCTTCGTTCTGGTCGTGGCGCTGCGGTACGGCCGAATCGTCTCCGCCATCGTCGACAGTCCCGACCGCGAAGTAGTACTGCTCAAAGTCCTCGGCTCGGCACTGTTGGTCGCCGGTATCGCGTCGGAACTACAGGTCTCGGCCGCCGTCGGCGCGTTCCTGCTCGGCATCGCGATCTCCGGGTCGACGGCCGACAACGCCACCCGCATCCTCGAACCACTCCGCGACCTGTTCGCGGCGATGTTCTTCGTCGTGTTCGGACTCGCCACCGACCCCGCGACCATCCCACCGGTGCTGGGCTGGGCCATCGTGCTTGCGGTGACCACCGCGGCCACGAAGATCGCGACGGGCTGGTGGGCGGCGGGGCGTCAGGGAATCGGACGACCCGGCCGGCTGCGTGCCGGTGCCGCACTGGTGGCGCGCGGTGAGTTCTCCATCGTCATCGCCGGGTTGGCGGTGGCCGCAGGCGCCGTGGAGGGTGAGCTGGCAGCGCTGGCAACGGCCTACGTGCTGCTGATGGCCATCCTGGGGCCCATCGCCGCGCGCGTCGTGGAACCGGTGGCTCGGGTAGTACTACGCACCAAGCCCGCGGTGTGATTGGCTGGCCGCCATGGTGGAGAAGCGTCGAGCATCCGTTCTGCGCCGACGGCCTCAGCTGTCGGAGGAGGTGGCCAACCACGTCCGGCACCTCGTCATGTCCGGCGAAGTGAGTCCGGGAGACTTCATCCGACTCGACGAGACCGCCGCCGAACTCGGGGTGAGCGTCACTCCCGTCCGCGAGGCGCTGCTGACACTGCGGGGTGAGGGCATCGTCGAACTCGTCCCGCATCGCGGTTACAAGGTCTCGCCACTGACGCCGAGCGACATCGTCGACATCTTCTGGCTGCAGGGGCGGATCGCCGTCGAGCTGGTTCGCCGCGCTGCGCCGAAGATCACCGAGGCCGAGCTCGACCGGCTCGCCGAACTCACCGCCGCACTGTCGACCGCCGTCGAGAACGGCAAGCCCGAGGACGTCGAGAACTGCGAGTTCGAGTTCCACCGAGTCCTCAACCGACTCGCCGAATCCGCAAAACTGGCGTGGTTTCTCAACAACGCCACCCGCTACACCCCCACCCGCCTCTATGCCACCGACCGCGACTGGGGCCGCGCAACGGTGCGCAACCACGAGCAACTCATCGAGGCACTCGTTCGAAACGACATCGACGCCGCCTGCGAATTGATGAAGCAACAATTCACCGACGGCGCCGAGAGGTTGATCGCGCATCGCGGCTGAGCGCTACGCGCAGGTGCGCGGAACTTCGTAGCCTGCTACGAAGTTCCGCTCACATGGGGTCAGCGCAGCGAGGCGGGAACCTGGAAGCGATCGCCGTACTTCTTCGCCAACTCGTCTGCACGAGTGACGAATCCGGCCTGGCCTCCCGGGTAGCCGACGACGTACTGGTGCACGCCTCCGGTCCAGGCGGGGAAGCCGATGCCGAAGATCGAGCCGATGTTGGCGTCGGCGGTGGTGTTCAGCACACCCTCGTCGAAGCACTTCTGCGTCTCGATGGCCTCGATGAACAGCATGCGTTCCTTGAGGTCCTCGAACGGGATGTCCGCGGAACCCGACTTGAACGCATCACGCAGTCCGGGCCACAGTCCGGTGCGCTTGCCGTCCTCGTACTCGTAGAAGCCCGCGCCCTTGGCCTTCGACGGACGCTCGAACTCGTCGACCATCTTGTCGATGACGGCACCGGCCGGATCCTCGGGAGGAGTCTGACCCGCGGCGATGAGCGCGTCGTAGGTCTCCTTGCGGATCTTCTGCATCAGGTTGAGCGTGAGCTCGTCCGAGAGCTGCAGCGGCGCAGCCGGGTAACCGGCCTGCAGACCTGCCTGCTCGATGGTCGACGGCTCGACGCCCTCGCCCAGCATCGCGATGGCCTCGTTGATGAACGTGCCGATGACACGCGAGGTGAAGAAGCCGCGACTGTCGTTGACGACGATCGGGGTCTTCTTGATGAGCTGCACCAGGTCGAATGCCTTGGCCAAGGCCGCATCCGACGTCTTCTCGCCGCGAATGATCTCCACCAGCGGCATCTTGTCCACAGGGGAGAAGAAGTGGATTCCGATGAAGTCTTCCTGACGCTTGATGCCCTGAGCGAGGCTCGTGATGGGCAGCGTCGAGGTGTTGGAACCGAGCAGCGCCGTCGGATCGACGAGGTCCTCGATCTCCTGGAACACCTTCTGCTTCAACTCTTCCGACTCGAACACGGCCTCGATGACGAGGTCAGCGCCCTCGACGTCCTTGGCATCGGCCGTCGGGTGGATACGCGCGAGCAGAGCGTCGGACTTCTCCTGGGTGGTCTTGCCGCGCGAGAGTGCCTTGGCCTCGATGGCCTCCGAGTACGCCTTGCCCTTCTGCGCCGACTCGAGGGCAACGTCCTTGAGTACCACGTCGATTCCGGCCTTGGCGCACACGTACGCGATGCCCGCGCCCATCATGCCTGCGCCGAGAACCGCGACCTTGGTGAAGGTGGTCTTCTCGATGCCGTCTGGACGGGACTTGCCGGCGTTGATCGCCTGCAGATCGAAGAAGAACGCCTGAATCATGTTCTTGGACACCAGGCCGGTGACCAGCTCGGTGAAGTAACGCGACTCGATGGTGCACGCATTGTCGAAATCGACCTGCGCACCTTCGACGGCGGCGGCGAGAATCGCACGCGGAGCGGGCATCGGTGCGCCCTTGATCTGCTTGCGCAGGTTGGACGGGAATGCAGGCAGGATCTGCGCGAGCTTCGGATTCGACGGCGTGCCGCCGGGGATCTTGTAGCCCTTGACGTCCCACGGTGCGACGCCACCCTCGGGGTTGGCCTTGATCCAGGCCTTGGCGGTGGGCACCAATTCGTCGATGCTGCCGACCAATTCGTGAATCAGACCGATCTCGAGAGCCTTCGCCGGACGGAACCGGGTGCCCTGGGCGAGGACGGTCATGAAGCCGGTCTGGATACCGAGAAGTCGCGTGACACGGGCAACGCCGCCGCCACCGGGCAGCAGTCCCAGCGAGACCTCGGGCAGACCGATCTGGACACCGGGAACATCGGCCGCGATGCGGTGATGCGTCGCTAGGGCGATCTCGAGTCCGCCGCCGAGTGCTGCGCCGTTGATGGCGGACACGACGGGCTTGCCGAGCTTTTCGATGCGACGCAGCTGTCCCTTGACTTCCTGCACCTCGTCGAACACCCGCTGAGCGTCCTCGGGCTGAGCGGCGATGAGGGTGTGCAGATCTCCGCCGGCGAAGAACGTCTTCTTGGCGGAGGTGAGCACGACGCCGGTGATGGAGTCGACCTCGGCCTCGAGGCGGTCGACGGTCGCTCCCATCGAATCCTTGTACAGCTGGTTCATCGTGTTGGCGCCCTGGTTGGGGTCGTCCATCGTCAGAACGACGATACCGTCGGCGTCCTGGTCCCACTGAATCATGTTGTCAGACATCGTAATACCTCAGACTCGCTCGATGATGGTGGCGACGCCCATGCCGCCGCCGATGCACAGGGTGATCAACGCGTATCGACCGCCGCGGCGCTCGAGCTCGTCGAGCACGGTGCCGGTGATCATCGCTCCGGTTGCTCCCAACGGGTGGCCCATGGCGATGGCACCGCCGTTGACGTTGAGCTTCTCGTTCGGGATGTTCAGATCCTTCTGGAAGCGCAACACGACGGAGGCGAAGGCCTCGTTGAGCTCGAAGAGATCGATGTCGTCGACGGTCAGGCCCGCGGTCGCGAGAACCTTCTTCGACGCCGGGGTGGGCCCGGTCAGCATGATGGTCGTGTCGGCACCACTGGTGGCGGTCGCGACGATGCGCGCCCTCGGCACCAGGTTCAGGTCCTTACCGGCCTGCTCGCTGCCGACGAGGACGAGTGCTGCGCCGTCGACGATGCCGGAGCTGTTGCCGCCGGTGTGGACGTGCTCGATCTTCTCGATCCAGTGGTACTTCTGCAGTGCGACGTCGTCGAACCCGCCCATGGCCGCGATACCGGTGAAGGCCGGGTTCAGCTTGCCGAGCGATTCGACGGTGCTGCCCGGACGCATGTGCTCGTCCTGATCGAGGATGAGAAGGCCGTTCTGATCCGTCACCGGAACGACGGACTTGGCGAAGTAGCCACCGGACCACGCCGCTGCGGCGCGCTCCTGGGACTGCACGGCATACGCGTCGACGTCTTCGCGGCTGAACCCCTCGATCGTCGCGATGAGATCGGCACCGATGCCCTGCGGGGCGAAGTAGGTGTCGTAGTTGGTGACGGGGTCCATGGCCCACGCGCCGCCGTCACTGCCCATCGGCACGCGCGACATCGACTCGACGCCACCGGCGATGACGAGCTCGTCCCAGCCCGAGCGCACTTTCTGTGCAGCCAGGTTGACGGCCTCGAGACCGGACGCGCAGAAGCGGTTGAGCTGGAAGCCGCCGACGGTGTCGGGCATCTTCGCTGCGAGCACTGCCGTGCGCGCGATATCGGCACCCTGATCTCCGACGGGTGAGACCACTCCGAGGATGAGATCGGAGATCCGGTTCTCGTCCATGTCGGGGAAACGTCGACGAAGCTCGTCGATCAGGCCGGTCACCAGGGAGATCGGCTTCACCGAATGCAGGGAGCCGTTCTTTCCCTTGCCTCGGGGAGTCCTGATGGCTTCATAAATGAATGCCTCTGTAGTCACAGCGCGCAGTTCCTTCCAGATACTCGATCTTCTCGCGGTCGCCGTCGCGGCCGACCGCATCGGTGCGAGGCCACAACAGACCTCAGCTCATGCCACAGTAGGGCCGCGGGTGGATCCGATATAAGGACCGAAACGAGCGTCCTCCATGACCGACGCGGAGATTCAGGTTTGGACGAAGTCGGCATGGGACACTCCGATAGATCAGATCTACCGAGCGCGGAAGAAGACCTCCATGGAAACCGACAACGAACTGACCGTGGGCGCTCGCGTCAAAGTACGCATTCAGTCCACCGGCACCGACGACGAAGCCGGTCAGGACGCCTACCAGACCGGAGCGATCGTCGAGGACTTCGGTGTCCAGACACCCGACACCACCTCACGGGACTGGGCGGTGGCACGGCGTTGGGCCGTGGCACTCGACAGTGGCCGCCTGGTGTTCGCCGACAACGAGGATCTCACCGTCGGCTGAAACACCGGCCGATCAGGTCTCCTTGAGCGGTACCGCTCCGAGTTCGCTGACCAACAGCTCCATCGCGACGGTTTCCGGGTCCCGGCGAACCGTCGGATCGGCAGGCTCGGCCGCGGCCTTGAGCAGCTCTTCCTCGTCCTCCGGGGTCTCTGGTGGCGGTGGACCTACCGGCTCGGGCTCGTCGGGATAGTCCGGCGCTTCGGGCATCGGAATGTCGTCCGCCCCGATGCCAGCCGAGGATCCGTCGCCCGCTGATCCGAACCCGTCCGACGTGGGACGGGGAACCCCTGCCTGGCTCGGCCTCGAGAACTTCGGCAGCGACGCGGGTTTCGCTGCCGGTTCATCTTTTTTTGCTGATGACTGTTCCGGTGGTGCCGCGGCACCGACCAGACACACCACCGACCATTCGACGCCGAAGACGTCACGCAGAGCGTCGCGAATGACGTCGGCGTTGCGGGGCTCCTCCAGCCGCTTGGCGAGCGGTGCCGAGTCGTGGCCGAGCGTGATGGTGCCGTTCTCGACGGTGCGCACCGATGCACCGGAGAGCATCACCTCGACGGTCCGGCTCCGGTCTCGTACCTTCGTGCGCACCTCGGACCACACCGCGCGAACCGCGGCTGCGTCGGGCTCGCTCGACGCGGCGGCCGGGGCCGCCACGGGTTCCGGTTCCGACTCGAACACGGGATCCGGTTCGGGGCCGTAATCGTCCTCGGGCTCCGGCGGAAAATCCTCGTGCGCCACCGAGGCGGCGGGGACCGAGTCCTGTTGCGCAGGAACAGCTTCCGAATCGGGCACGGGTGTCGGGGCCGGCTCGGGTTCCGGGGCAGGCTCGGGTGTCGGGGTCGGCTCGGGTTCCGGGGCAGGCTCGGGTGTCGGGGTCGGCTCGGGTTCCGGGGCAGGCTCGGGTGCTGGCGTCGGGTCGGGTTTCGGGGCGGGCTCGGGTGTCGGAGCGGCCTCGGGTGTCGGAGCGGGCTCGGGTGTCGGAGCCGGCTCGGGTGCCGGGGTCGGCTCGGTCCGCGCAGGCTCCGGTGCCGGAATCGAGGCAGCGGGTGTGGGCGCTACGGGAGCTGGTGCGGGCGCTGCCGGCTCTGCGGCAGGTGGGCGTTGCGACGGTCGCTGGAACTTGCTCACCGGTGCCGGACCCGAGGGCGCGGGCTCCTCGGTGGGTTGCAACTGCGGTCGCGTCGGATCCGCGGCTGCCTGAGCGACGGCTGCTTGCTCCCCCGCCGGGAGCGTGACGTCCAAGCGACGTTCGACGCGTTCGAGTCGTTGCAGCACCGCCGATTCCGCATCGGAGGCCGAGGGCAGCAGCATGCGGGCGCACATCACTTCGAGCAGCAGACGCGGGGCCGTGGCACCGCGCATCTCGCCGAGTCCCGAGTGCACGATCTCGGCGTAGCGAGTCAGCGTCGCCGACCCGAGCAGATCGGCCTCGTCACGCAGTCGCTCGAGTACGTCGCCCGGCACGTCGACCAGACCGCGTTCTCCGGCGTCGGGCACAGCCTTCATCAGGATCAGATCTCGCATCCGATCGAGGAGGTCGATGGCGAAGCGGCGTGGGTCGTGGCCCGCGTCCATCACCTTGTCGACGGTGCCGAACAGTGCGCCGCCATCGCCCGCGGCCAATGCGTCGACGGCTTCGTCGATCAGTGCGACGTCGGTGACGCCGAGGAGCGACAGCGCTCGCGGGTACGTGACGCCCTCGGGCCCGGCTCCGGCCAAGAGCTGATCCATGACACTGAGCGAGTCACGGGGCGAACCGCCGCCGGCGCGGATGACCAACGGGTAGACCGCATCCTCGACCGGGACCTGTTCCTGACCACAGATCTTCTCCAGCAGTACGCGCATCGTCGACGGCGCGAGCAGCCTGAACGGGTAGTGGTGGGTACGCGAGCGGATGGTGGGGAGCACCTTCTCGGGCTCGGTGGTCGCGAAGATGAAGACGAGGTGCTCGGGTGGTTCCTCGACGACCTTGAGCAGCGCGTTGAAGCCTGCCGGGGTCACCATGTGTGCCTCGTCGATGATGAAGATGACGTAGCGCGATTCGGCCGGGGCGTACACGGCCTTGTCTCGCAGATCACGGGCGTCGTCGACGCCACCGTGGCTGGCCGCGTCCATCTCGACGACGTCGAAGTTGCCGGGTCCGCCGGGGGCGAGGGCGACGCAGGAGTTGCACACGCCGCAGGGCGTCGACGTCGGACCTTCGGCGCAGTTCAGCGATCGGGCGAGGATGCGCGCCGAGGAGGTCTTTCCGCAGCCGCGCGGCCCGGAGAAGAGGTAGGCGTGATTGATTCTGTTGCTGTCCAACGCCACGCTGATCGGCTCGGTGACGTGCTCCTGACCGACGACCTCGGCGAACGTCGCAGGACGGTACTTCCGGTAGAGGGCCACGCCCGAAAGGGTACCGGCGACCACGGACACAGTTGCATCGCCGGTCATTGTGGGCCGGTGGATACCGCTCTGATGTTCATGATGGCGAAGCTCTCGCGGCTGCCGGTCGATTCCGAGAGCGCGTACAGCCAATGACCGTCCTGCAGCGCATCCGAGATCGCGTGCCGCACGATGGCTCCCCTGGAGTTCTGGTAGTCGATCGAGACGGGTGTGCCGCGCGCTGCGGCGTCGGTCAACAGATCCAGCTCCCGCGGCAGCAGCCGGCTGTGTGAATCCAGTGCAGACCGCACTCGTGCCTCGTCGACGGTTCCGCTGCTACCCGCCAGCAGGAGCCGCGCGAGCTCACGTGGTTCGCGTCGATGCTGCGCCGGGCGGACGGCACGATGCGTCGGCCGGGTGTCCCCCGCGCGGATCCGAGATGCGCTGTCGAGCTCGAGTTGCCCGGAGTCGGAGTGCCGCACCGGGGAGTATCCGTTCCTGCGGAGCACGGCGATGGTGTCGATCGGCGTGGCCGAACTGATCAGGACGGTGGGAGCGAGGCGATGGAAGTGCAGCACGGCCAGGGACTCGTCGGTCTCGATGTTCGTCAGCAGGACGACGTCCTCGGAGACGATGGCGCAGGGGATTCTGCGCACGGCCAGTGCGCCGTACGTGCGCCAGCAGTCCCGGATCGTGTAGCTCAGAGCCTGAGGCAGATCGGTGTCGGCCATCGCGGTCAACGCATCGATCAACTCCTCGCCGGTGCCGCCGGCGTCGAAGAAACCCCGGATGGTCGCCGGGGTGAACCGCCAGACCGACGCGACGTCCCTCGACTCGGGTTGTGCGGCCGCGCCGAGTATCGACGCCACCTCGGTACTGGGTGGTCCGGTCACCACCGCCGTGGAATCGGGCAGTAGCCGAACGGAGAACGGAACCCACTCGGCCATGTCCTGCACCTGTGCTGCCAGAGCGGCACGGATTTCGCGAGGGTCACCGTCTCGACCCGCGGGGAACTCGGTGAGGGTGCGGCACAGATCGGTCGGTGCACCGTCGGCCAGTATCCCGAGTCGACTGGCCTCCAGCCAGAGCGCGTGCACATGACCGGGCCCGGCGCTCGTCGAGACGACCGGGATGTGCCAGTCCAGGTACCGGTCGAACTCCTCCGAATCATGCAGAACCGTCACCGGCGAGTCGGCGTCCTCGTATCGGAGCAGAGCTGTCAGCGCCGTCGCACGCAGGTCCGCCGCCGCGGGGTCGTCGAGCATCTTCTTGAGAACGGGAACTGTCTTCTGCGACGCACGGGGCACTCGGTGAGTGGGAGTGAAGGGCGAACTCCACCACGCGGTCACCAGCGTGGCCGCCTGTTCGGCTCGGGTGCTCGTCGACCATGTCTCGTAGGCCGAGGTCAACGCGATGCCGGCCTTCCCGCGTTCGGACAGCAGCCCGGCTTCGCGTGCCAGCATCAGCATCAACGCGGTGTCGTCTT
Source organism: Rhodococcus sp. IEGM 1330 (assembly GCF_033142445.1). Taxonomy (NCBI): domain Bacteria; kingdom Bacillati; phylum Actinomycetota; class Actinomycetes; order Mycobacteriales; family Nocardiaceae; genus Rhodococcus; species Rhodococcus sp. IEGM 1330. The sequence continues at coordinate 61,816 of NZ_JAWLSB010000013.1, read as the reverse complement.
CGTCGGCAAATCCAAGCCGGCTCGTCAGCGATCGAAGAGTCTTGGCACTGATTCCACCGGTCTTCATCGTCGTCAGGCCCTCGGCGTCGACGGCCGTCAGCAATGCCTGCGTGTGTTCGCAGAACTGCAGCAGGGCGATGGAACGAGTGCGCCGCACGTCGTCGTGCGCGAGCACTCGGGTGTCGAAGATCGGCGGCGTGAGCTCGATGGGCAGACGCCACCCGACCCCTCGCAGGGCGATGCTCACCTCCAACGGCATCTCGACGCGGTGCCCGTCGAGTCGATACAACAATCCCCGCTCGAACGCGGCTGCGCCCGCAGTCGGAGGAACATCGAAGATCAGTGACACCGGCTTGCCATCGACGAAGCGAGACAACATCTCTCGCATCTTCTCCGGCCCGCCGTCGAACAGTGCACGGATGCGCCCGGGCGTCATCGCAGTTGCAACGCAGTCGGCGCGCGGCCCTCGCTCGAGCGCCGGGTCGATACCGAGGATCGACAGCACGGCCAGCCGGTCCTGCTCGACGGCGCAGTGCAGGAACAGCTTTCGCTGTCTGCGGGCAAGTCCGAACGGATGCGAGAACACCCCGGACAGATCGATGGGTGAATATTCGACGGTGCCTGCGCCGGGTGAGGAGCGCGGCCAGATCAACCCGTAGGCCGTCAGCGTGGCGAGAGCTGCATCGATGTGCGGTGTCTCGTTGATCGGGCCCTCACTCGCCCAGTGCCCGATCTCGGCGCGGCTCAGATCGCCCATGAGCGCGAACAATTCGAGGAGAGCGAGCGCGCCGCTGTCGAGCCGACGCGGCATCATCGACACCCGAGACGGGGCACCGAGAAGCTGCGCGAGCAAGCCGAACGAGCGCGGTGGTGGGTCGGTGGCCACGTCCGGCCGACGGTGCAGCAGATCGGTCAACGCGTCTTCGTCGAGAGACGCCAGCCAGCCCTCGTAGGTCCCGATAGTTTCGGTCATCTCGCCCCCCCGGTGAAAGTTCTGGTCACTGTAACGACCGGCACCGACAGACTTACTTGTTCTTGGCTGCGGCTTTCGCTGCCTTCTTGAATTCACGTACCTCGAGCAGCGATTTCTCGTCCACCACGTCGGCGATGGATCGACGAGCACCGTCGTCGCCGTATGCTCCGGCGGCCTTGCGCCACCCGTCGGGCGTGACGCCCATCTGCTTGCCGAGCAGCGCGAGAAAGATGCGGGCCTTCTGATCACCGTAGCCGGGGAGGGCTTTGAGTCGCTTCAGCACTTCGGCACCGTTGGGATCGTCGCGAGTCCAGATCTCCTGCGGCTTCCCGTCGTAGTTCTCGACCAGGAACGCCGCCAGCCCTTGGATGCGCTTGGCCATCGAACCGGGGAACCGATGGACGGCCGGGGTCTGCGCGCACAGGGCCGCGAACTCATCCGGATCGGCGTCGGCGACGGTGTCGACTTTCAGGTCACCGAGACGGTCGACGAGCTTCTTCGGGCCTGCGAACGCCGATTCCATCGGCACCTGCTGATCGAGCAGCATGCCGATCAACAGCGCGAACGGATCCTCGGCGAGCAGTGCATCGGCCTCAGGATCGCCGACGAGGTGCAGTGTGCGAGACATGGCCTCGATCCTGCCATGCCATGCAGAAGCGACCAGGTCAGGTTATCGAGACCAGCTGGGTGATGTCGTCGAAGGGCAGTGGGCCGTCGACGACCGCTCCGACGACGGCGCTGTTGAGGATGATCGATCCGCCGTGGTTGTCGAGGAAGGCCGTGTCGGATGCGTCGCGTCCGGTGGCGATGCGCACCAGAGTCGATCGCGGTGCGAGGCATGTCGCGTCCACCACTCGCCACTGGCCTTCGACGAATGCTTCGGCGACCGCATGGAAGTCCATGGGATCGCAGCCCGGTGCATACACCGCGACCAAGCGAGCGGGGACGTTGACCGCACGCAACAGCGCCACCACGAGGTGGGTGTAATCGCGGCACACTCCGGCACCGGCGAGAAGGGTGTCGACCGCACCGTCGATGGGGTCGCTGCTGCCCGGTACGTAGCTCAGACGCGCTCCGACCCAGGACGAGACCTCGGCGAGCAGCTTCTCCGACGGCGGGTAGGAACCGAATTCCGTTGCTGCGAAGCCGAAGAACTTGTCGGCCTCGGAGTATCGGCTGGGCCGCAGGTACAGCGAGAGGTCGTAATCGGAGACCGGAGCAGGTTCGGTGTTGCCGTAGATGGTCGCCGAATACGACGCCTCCAGCTTGCCGACGCCAGAGTGAATCTTGTGGATGCGGGTGCCGTGAGCACCGCTGATCTCCTGTGCCTCGACCGGCTCACCGTCGAGTGTGAACGAGAGTGCTTCCCACACATCGGTTCCTGGATGCGGTGCGATTGCGATCTGGAACTCGAGGGTGCTGGCCTCGGTCACGTCGACATCGAGGTACGCAGAGACGTCACGTTTCATCGTGCCGATCCTGCCATCTTCGAGCCGTTCGCGCAGACTATGACTCGTCGGTGGTGCGATCGCCGGTCACCAGGAAGATGACTCGTTTGGCGACCTCGACAGTGTGGTCGGAGTATCGCTCGTAGAAGCGCCCGAGCAGCGTGATGTCCACTGCGGCCGGCACGCCGTGCGGCCAGTCGGGTGCAGAGGTCAGCATGAACAGGCTGCGGTGCAGTGCGTCCATTTCCTGATCCTGGATTCGCAGGTCGGCGGCGAGTTCGGCGTCTCGGGTTTTCAGGACGCGTTGCGTCGCCTCGGCCTGCGCGACGGCAACTCGACCCATCTGCTCGAACACGCCCTCGACCTCGGGCGGCAGTACGTGCGCGGGATGGCGACGACGAGCCAGTTCGGCGATGTGCACGGCGAGGCCGCCCATTCGCTGCAGATCGGCGACGATGTTGATTCCGGAGACGACGCGTCGTAGATCGTGAGCAACGGGTGCCTGCAGGGCCAGGAAGCCGAAGGCTCCGTGTTCCCATTCGACCGCGAGTGCGTCGATCTCTTCGCGGTACTCGATGGTCTGCTCGGCCAGGACGATATCGGCGGTCAGCAATGCCCGGGTGGCGTCGACCATTGCCTTTTCGGCAATTCTCGACATTTCGGACAGATCCGACGCCATCGTGTCGAGCGTCTCCGTATAGCTGTCCCGCATGTACTACTCACCCCTACCGAATCGGCCCTCGACGCGGGGCCTGTAGGCCTGTACCCCCGAATGCATCCTCCTACACCAGGTCGGGCCTGTGGGAGCCTTTGCCACATGAACATTGTGAAGTCGGTCATGCTGTTCGCGGTGGCAGCCGTGTTCGAGATCGGTGGGGCATGGCTGGTGTGGCAGGGAATCCGAGAGCATCGCGGGTGGCTCTGGGCGGGAGCGGGCGTGATCGCCCTCGGTGCCTACGGCTTCGTCGCCACCCTCCAGCCCGACGCGAACTTCGGTCGCATCCTCGCCGCATACGGTGGGGTGTTCGTCGCGGGATCACTGGCGTGGGCGATGGTGCTCGACGGTTTCCGACCCGACCGGTGGGATATCACCGGAGCGTCGATCGCACTGATCGGCGTCGCGATGATCATGTACGGCCCGCGCTGACTCGCGCGGGCCGTACTTCGACAGATCAGCAGTTGGACGGTGCGGGCACTCCGTAGAAGCGGTCCTTGATCCAGTTCTGCGCCTCGCCGAGTCCGAGGATGTCCGGAATCAGATGTCCGGCACCGGAACCCGGGACGATAGCCGGAATCTGCGCGGCGCTCAGCTGCACGGTGGCACCCTTGCCGCACCAGTCACCGGCCAGTCCGACGGCCTGTCCATGAGGCACGATGTCGTCCGAGGTGCCGGACTGAATCAGCACCGGAGCGTTGGGCGTCCGCTCGCCGATCTTGTTCTTGGCCAGGATCTCCTGAGCGATGGGCAGCCTGTCGAGTACCACCGAGAGCGGCTCACCGGTCTTCGTGTATTCGTTCGTGCGGTGCAGCCCGACGTTCAGAATCGTTTCTCCGACACACTGGTTCGCCACCAGGTTCAGCATGGCCTTACCTGCGTCGTTGATGTTCTCGTCGATGATGGGCTGCAAACCGGGGTCGGAGTTGAGCAGACCGTTGAGGGTGTACCCGATGACGCCGGTCAGGATGGTGCCGTCGACCTGCCCGAGGGTCGCCTTCAGATCCGCGGGCGGTGCGCCTGCGTAGGTGCCGACCAGGTCCAGCTCCGGCGCGTACTCACGTGCGAGTTCTGCAGCGGCAGCGGCAGCTCCGCCGCCCTGCGAGTAGCCGTACGCGGCGACCGGACCGTCCGCGGAGATCTTCGTGCCCTGCAGGTTCTGCGCTGCGCGGGCCGCGTCGAGCACAGCGTGAGCTTCCGACGCGCGGTTGACGTACGTGTGCGCACCCGGGGTACCGAGGCCCTCGTAGTCGGTGATGACGACGCCGAATCCCTGCGAGAGCAGGGCGTATGCAGCGAGCACCTCGTACTCGACCATGAAGCCGAGCGGCGGGGTGTAGGTGATGACGTTGTTGAGCATCTTCGACGGCGCGCACTGATCGCCCTGGCCCTGGGTTCCCGGGGCGAGGACGACGAGCGGACGCGGGCCGGGCCCGGTCCACGGCGCGGCAGGATCGATGTAGGTTCCCGTGACGGCATTGGCTGCGCCATTGGAATCGTTGCTGCGGTACATAATTCGGGTTGCTGCACCGGGCAGAGGACCGCCGATTCCGGGGACCGACAGAGCGAGATTCGACGGCTCGGAACGGAGAACATCACCCGGGGAGCCTGCGGGCAGCGGACTCGGTGGAACGTAGAAATCGGATTCGACGGTCGAACCCGTGGACGGAGCAGCCGACACAGCCGGTGCCGTCACCCCGATGAATACTGCCGCTACTGCGACGGCCGAACCGAACACGCGCTTGTACCGCACCCTGGAAACCCCCAATGTCGATCACTTGTCTTCAAGTGAGCGCTACCCCGTGTAGCACTTATCGTGACGCACCTTACGTGATGCACCACACAACGCATAGGGCTAGTTCGGACTCCTCACGATCAGCGCCGTCGGCGATGCATTGCCGTCTTGGCCGCGTCGACCTCGTCGCTGGTGAAGGGACGCCCCGGCAGAGCCGATCGGGGGACGCCGTCACCCCGTAAACCGTCGAGCAACACGGTGAAGTAGCGACGCCAGTTGGAGGCGTCGACGGCGCTGGAGAATTCGACGCTTGCGCCGATCATGCCGAGCACTGGATAGAAGTCGTTGACCGCGATGTCGGGACGCAGCTGCCCGGACGCCAGTGCTCGATCGACGATTTTCTCGAAGAACGGATCGATTCTCGAACGAACCTGAGCAATCCCGCGGCACCCCTGATCGGACCCGAGAACGACGTCTCCGAGTCCCCGATCGAGCGCCATTCCCGCGCACACGTCGCCGAGGAACTGCACCAGCCCCTCCCATGGGTCCTGGGCCTCGAGCGCCCGTTCGGCGGTGGCGAGCATGTCTTCGAGGCGTTGCTCGAACACGCCGTCGATCAGTTCCTCCTTGCACGAGAAACGCCGATAGACGGTGCCGACGCCCACCTTGGCGTGCGCCGCGACGTCGTCGAGCGTGATGTCGATGCCGTGTGAGGCGAACAGCTCACGAGCCGCGTCGACGATGCGACGTCGATTGCGTTCGGCATCTGCCCGTAGGGGCTTCGATGCTGCTGTGTCCGCTCTCACACTCATTCGATGTCCGTTTCACCCGATAAGCGGAGGACATTCCTCCACTTAGCTGCTACCTTGACTCTACAACCGGAGGGTACACCTCCGCATAGTCGAACCGAGGACACTATGACCACCCTTTCATCGGAGAACGTGGGCGACTCGACGTCGACCACCACGCCGGCCGACGAACGTGCGCACCGGAATCGTTGGCTGATTCTCGCGACGCTCGGGCTGGCTCAGCTCATGGTCGTGCTCGACGCGACCATCGTGAACATCGCACTCCCCGCCGCCCAGCTCGACCTGGGCTTCGACAACGCCGACCGCTCCTGGGTCGTCACCTCGTACGCACTCGCGTTCGGCAGCCTGCTGCTCCTCGGTGGACGACTCAGCGACCTCTTCGGACGACGCAACACTTTCCTCATCGGGCTCGTCGGCTTCGCGCTGATGTCGGCAGTGGGCGGTGCAGCCGTCAACTTCGGCATGCTCGTTGCGGCCCGCGCCGGTCAGGGAGTCTTCGGCGCTCTGCTCGCCCCCGCGGCCCTGTCGCTGTTGGCCACCACCTTCACCGACACCAAGGAACGGGCCAAGGCATTCGGCATCTTCGGTGCCATCGCCGGCGGCGGCGGCGCACTCGGCCTGCTACTCGGCGGCATGCTCACCGAATGGGCCAATTGGCGCTGGAGCCTCTACGTCAACCTGATCTTCGCCGCGCTCGCGTTCGTCGGCGGGTTCTTGTTCCTGGCCAAGCACAAGGTCGACGTCCGGCCCAAGCTCGACATCCCCGGCACCCTGGCAGTCTCGGCCGCACTGTTCTCGATCGTCTACGGCTTCGCACACGCCGAGTCCGACGGCTGGAGCAACGCAGTCACCCTCGGATTCCTCGCCGCAGGTGTCGTTCTGCTCGCAGTGTTCGTGACCATCCAGATGCGCGTCGAGCACCCGCTGCTGCCGCTGCGGATCGTTCTCGACCGCACCCGTGCGGGATCCTTCCTGGCCGTATTCGTCACCGGTGCAGGCATGTTCGCGGTGTTCCTGTTCCTGACCTACTACCTGCAGAACACCCTGAAGTACACACCCATCACCACCGGGTTCGCGTTCATGCCGATGATCGCATCACTGATCCTCACCGCGACGCTGTCGACGGCGCTTATTCTGCCCCGCTTCGGACCCCGCATCCTGATGACGACCGGCCTGGTCGTGGCGTCGATCGGCATGGCACTGCTGACGCAGATCGACATCGACAGCAGCTATGTCACGCACATCCTGCCCGGCCTGGTCATCATGGGCCTGGGACTCGGTGCCACGATGGCCCCGGCCATGCAGGGCGCGATCTCGGGCGTCGACCCGGACGACTCCGGCGTCGCATCGGCAACGGTGAACACGATGCAGCAGGTCGGCGGCTCGATCGGCACGGCGCTGCTGAGCACCGTGGCCGCCAACGCGGCGACCAGCTACGTCAGCTCCAACATGGCGACGGCAACCGATGCGGCTCTGCTGCAGGCCAACGCGGAGATCGCCAGCTACACCACCACGTTCTGGTGGGCGTCGGGAATCTTCCTGCTCGGCGCAGTGCTCTCGGCCACGCTTCTGAAGAACGGACCGTTGCCCTCGGCTCCCGAAGGTGCGGTAGCCGTCGGGCACTGAGCGGCTGCGCCGCATGTGAGCGGAACTTCGTAGCAGGCTACGAAGTTCCGCTCACATGCGTTCAGCCTTCGAGCAGCTTTTCCGTCGCGGCCAGCAATACACAGGTCGCGACGCCGTCCATCGACTTCTCCAGCTCATCGAGCGAGGGGAAGCTCGGGGCGAGGCGAATGTTCTTGTCTTCCGGATCTTTTCCGTACGGGAAGGCCGAGCCGGCGGCCGTCAGCGCAATTCCGGCGTCCTTGGCCAGCGCGATCGACCGCGCGGCCGTGCCCTCGAGCACGTCGAGGCTGATGAAGTAGCCGCCCTTGGGTTCGGTCCACGAGGCGATCTTCGACGCACCGAGTCGGTCCTCGAGAATCTGCTGCACCAGTGCGAACTTGGGGGCCAGGATCTCGCGATGCTTGGCCATGTGGGCCCGCACACCGGCAGCGTCACCGAAGAAGCGCAGGTGCCGCAGCTGGTTCAGCTTGTCCGGGCCGATGCTCTTCTTGCCGAGGTGCTTCTGATACCAGGCCAGGTTCTCCTCGGAACCGCCGAAGAAGCTGACACCCGCACCGGCGAACGTGACCTTCGAGGTCGACGCGAACACGAACGCACGATTGGGGAAGCCTGCCTCGGCCGCCATGCCGATGACGTCGTAGGACGGCGCGAACTCCTCGGTCAGCGGGTGCACCGCGTAGGCGTTGTCCCAGAACAGTCGGAAGTCGGGTGCAGCCGTAGGCATGGTGGCCAGCGCGCGAACGACCTCTTCGGAGTAGACGGCACCGGTGGGGTTCGAGTAGTTCGGTACGACCCACATGCCCTTGATCTGTGGATCCGACGCCACCAGGGTGGCGATCTCGTGCACGTCGGGCCCGTCGGGCCCCACCGGAACGGGGATCATCTCGATGCCGAAGCTCTCGGTGATCGCGAAGTGCCGGTCGTAGCCGGGTGCCGGGCACAGGAAGCGCACGTTCGGCTCGGCCGACCAGGCTCGTGGCGAGTCGGGCAGACCGTGCAGCAGCGCCCAGACCACCAGGTCCTGCATGATTTCGAGGCTGGCGTTGTTGCCGGCCAGCAGATTCTTCACCGGGATGCCGAGCAGTTCACCGAAGATGGCACGCAATTCCGGCAGTCCGGCAAGGCCGCCGTAGTTGCGGCAATCGGTGCCGTTGCCGTCTTTGTAATCCGCGCCCGGGAGCGTCAACAGCTCGGCAGCGAGATCCAGCTGCTCGGGTGACGGCTTGCCGCGGGTGAGGTCGAGAGCGAGATTCTCGGTCTTGAGCTGCGTGTACTTCGCGCTCTGCCGCTCGTGCTCGGAGGCAAGCTCCTCATGGTTCATCAGACCCAACTGGGTTTGCGCTGACATGCGGAGCGGCCTCTCGGTGACTGGGTTCCCCGGACAGTGTTGATGTCACTGAATAAAGGGGACCCCGCGCACCCGGCAGAGCCCATTGACCCTTGCTGCCTTCCGGCCCTGGGGGAGTTCACAGGATGCGCGCCGCGCGGGATCCGTTAGGAAGTGTAGCCGTCCCCGCGGCGGGGTCGCATCACCACCCTTCGCGCCTCCCGATTTGGGAGATGGTGGGGGTAACCGGGTAAGCTCCCCCACGGAGGATTCGCCTAGTGGCCTATGGCGCTCGCCTGGAACGCGGGTTGGGTTAACGCCCTCAGGGGTTCAAATCCCCTATCCTCCGCCAAAGAAGCCCCTGTGACCCAGTCACAGGGGCTTTTTGCTGTTCGAGGGTGTTGCCATTCGCCCGCCCGACCCGCGCACCCCGTTCGCTTCAGCCGGTCCGCGCGCCCACCCCGTTCGCGTCAATGGACCCTTGCACCGGTCAGACGTATGCAAAGGTCCATTCACTCGGCTGCCGACTCTGCGTCAATGGACTATTGCCGCGCCCAGACGTGTGCAGTGGTCCATTGACGCGGAGCGGGTGGGCGCGCGGACCTAGCGAGCCGACCAACCACCGTCCATGGTGTACGACGCTCCGGTGACCATGCCGGCGTTATCGGAGGTCAACCAGCCCACCAGTGAGGCGACTTCGGCGGGTTCGACGAGTCGCTTGATGGCGGCCTCGGTCAGCAGCACCTTTTCGAGTACTTCGTCCTCGGGGATGCCGTGTGCGATGGCTTGGTCGGCGATCTGTTTTTCGACCAGTGGCGTTCGTACGTATCCCGGGTTGACGCAGTTGCTCGTCACTCCGTGGGCGGCACCTTCGAGAGCCGTCACTTTCGACAGGCCTTCCAGCGCATGCTTGGCGGTGACGTAGGCGACCTTGAATTCCGATGCCCGCAGTCCGTGCACCGACGACAGGTTCACCACTCGACCGAAGCCGCGAGAGTACATGTGCGGCAACGCAGCTCGGATGAGCAGGAACGGAGCCTCGACCATCAGCGTCTGGATTCTGCGGAATGCGCCGGGGTCGAAGTCGACGATCGGTGCGACGGTTTGAATACCCGCATTGTTGACGAGGATGTCGACGTCCAACTTCAGGTCGTCCAGCGCGGTGGTGTCGAGCAGATCCACCGACCAGACGTCACCACCGATCTCCGACGCCAATTCCTTTGCAGCAACGTCGTTCACATCGGCGACGGTGACTCGAGCACCCCGGCCGGCCAGCTCGCGAGCGCAGGCGGCCCCGATGCCGGACGCTCCCCCGGTGACGAGGGCGGAGCGTCCGGTCAGGTCGGTCACTTCAGACCAGCCTTGGCAAGCTCGGCTTCGGTGGCCAGGTTCTTGGCGTCGGCGATGTCGATGCTCTCGAGCGCCAATCCCTTTGTCTCCCTGGCGACGACGACGGCAACCACGGTGATGGCGCAGGCACCGGCCAGGTACCAGGCGATCGGGACCGACGAGCCGTAGATGTCGAGCAACTTCACCGCGATGATCGGGGCCAGTGAACCGGCGACGATCGAGGTGACCTGGTAACCCAGGGACACACCGGAGTACCGCATTCGCGTCGGGAACATCTCGGCCATGATGGCGGGCTGCGTGGCGTACATGAAGGCGTGGAACATCAGACCGATGATGATGGCCAACATGATGACGACGTTGTGGCCGCTGTTCATCATCGGGAAGGCGAAGAAGCCCCACGTTGCCGCGGTGACGGCACCGGCGAAGTAGACCGGGCGACGACCGACGCGGTCGGCAAGCTTGCCCACCAACGGAATCGTGCAGAAGTGGATCGCGTGGGCGATCAGCATCCACCACAGGATCGTGGAGGTATCGGTGCCCACCTCTACCTTGAGGTACGTGATGGAGAAGGTGACGACGAGGTAGTACATGACGTTCTCACCGAAACGCAGACCCATCGCGGTGAACACTCCACGCGGGTAACGCTTGACGACCTCGAAGACGCCGTACGACGCGGCCTTGATGACCTCGGCCTGCTTGTGTGCCTCGAGGAAGATCGGGGCGTCGGAGACCTTGGTGCGGATGTAGTAGCCGACGAAAACGATGACGGCAGAGAGCCAGAACGCGACGCGCCAGCCCCAGCTGAGGAAGGCTTCGTCGGACAGGGTGGTCGTCAGGACCAGCAGCGCGACGGTAGCCAGCAGGTTACCTGCCGGCACGCCTGCCTGCGGCCAGCTGGCCCAGAATCCGCGGGACTTGTTCGGGCTGTGTTCTGCGACGAGGAGAACCGCGCCTCCCCATTCGCCGCCGACCGCGAATCCCTGAATGAATCGCAGGGTCACCAGTAGCGCCGGTGCCCAGTAGCCGATCGCCTCGAAGGTCGGTAGGCAGCCCATGAGGAACGTGGCTCCGCCGACGAGGACGAGGCTGAACTGCAGCAACTTCTTTCGGCCGTACTTGTCGCCGTAGTGGCCGAAGACGATGCCGCCCAACGGCCGTGCGACGAAGCCGACGGCGTAGGTGACGAAGGCCGCGAGGATGGCGTCGAGCTCACTGGTTCCGGCGGCGAAGAAGATCTTGCTGAACACCAGTGTTGCGGCGGTGCCGTAAAGAAAGAACTCGTACCACTCGACGATGGTGCCTGCCATCGATGCCCCGACGACCTTCTTCAGGCCGGTGGGCGTGGCATCGGGATCCGGTTCGGGCCGTTCTGTCAGCGGCTGATCGACGCTCATATCTTCTCCTGTGTTGCTCGGCACTGCGTGCTCGTGTTTGTGACAGACCACACATGTAGCGGGGTTGGTCTGAGTATTGGTGCAGATCATTTGCGGCGCAAGAGGCATGTGCGCAGGTCGGATCTGCAAAACTGCACACATGACACGTGGTGGCGCGAAGATCCCCAGCGCAGACGACCTGCTGGTGCTGCTCGCTGTCAGTCGGACCGGTCGCTACAGCTCCGCGGCCGACGACCTGGGCATCAACCACACGACCATTTCCCGACGCATCGCCGCACTCGAAGACACCCTCGGAGGGCGGGTCCTCACCCGCGGAGCCGGTGGCTGGGAGCTGACGCAGTTGGGCCACGGTGCGCTGGCCGCTGCCGAAGCCGTCGAGGATGCGCTGCGCACCCTCGTCTCGAGCGATGCAGGCGCGCTGGAAGGCGTCGTACGCATTTCGGCGACCGACGGATTCAGCGCCTACATCGCGGCTCCGGCCGCGGCGCGAGTGCAGCGCGCGCATCCTCGGGTGTCGGTGGAAATCGTCGCCGTCACCAGACGCGCGTCGCAGCAACGATCCGGGTTGGACATCGAGATCGTCGTCGGCCAACCGCAGGTGCATCGCGCCGAGGCCATCCGACTCGGTGATTACGTACTCGGTCTGTACGCGTCGCAGACCTACGTGAACGAGCACGGCGCTCCGCAGGTAACCGCCGACCTCGCCGCGCACCCCTTCATCTACTTCATCGACTCGATGCTGCACGTCGACGATTTGGATCTGGCCCCGAACTTCACCCCGACAATGCGTGAATCGGTCACCTCCACCAACGTGTTCGTTCACGTCGAAGCCACCCGCGCATCGGCGGGCATCGGACTGCTGCCGTGCTTCATGGCCGACCGCCACCCCGACCTCCAAAGAATCCTGCCCGACGCCATCGCAGTGAAATTGACCTACTGGCTCGTCACTCGAACCGAAACACTGCGACGGCCGGAGGTGTCGGCGGTGGTCGACGCCATCCGCGCGGTCGTCACCGAGCAGCGCTCGGCTCTGTTGGGACAGAGCTGACAGAAGGCCGCGTCATATTTGTGTCATGACTGAATTCGCAGGCGTAAAGGATCCGTAAGGATCGTCTTCGGGCCAATTTCGATGGCGTAAACATATCGATGACCGGAGGCTTATTGAGCCTCCGACCAGCGCTGATGATGCGTTGGACCGCACTATGTCGAAGAGGCTTGAACGTTCATGGCTGATTTGGGTTATCTCCTCGTCACGGCCGCGGGGTTCGGTGTGTGTGCACTGATCCTGCGGGCGTTGGCGACCACTGCCACTACGAAGGCGAAGGCGAAATGACGCTCGACGGAACCATCAACGTCGTACTCGTGGTGATCGCCGCCGCGGTGGTCATCTATCTGTTCGTCGCTCTGCTCGACCCGGAGAGGTTCTGAGAACATGACTGCAGCTCTGGCAGCATCGCTCCAGATCCTCGTGGTCGTCGTCGTTCTGGCGATCGCGTACGTGCCCCTCGGTGACTACATGGCGAAAGTCTTTGCCACCGAACATGATGTCGACACAGACGCAGGAAGCCTCGGCGCCGCGGGGAGTACAGCCACCCTGCAGCGCACCCGCGGCGGCACGACCGTGTGGGCAGATCTTCGCGTCGAAAAGCTGATCTACCGCCTCTGCCGGATCGACCCACGCTCCCAGCAGACCTGGGTCGGATACGCGCTCTCGCTACTCGGCTTCTCCGCTGCGAGCGTCCTTTTCCTCTATGTGCTGCAACGAGTTCAGGGCGTTCTGCCGCTGAACGGAGGACTGTCGGGCGTGAGCCCGTCGGTCGCGTTCAACACAGCGATCTCCTTCGTCTCCAACACCAACTGGCAGTCGTACACACCCGAGACGACGATGTCGAACCTGACGCAGCCCCTGGGCTTGGCGGTGCAGAACTTCGTCTCTACTGCTGTGGGCCTGTCGGTGGCGATCGCCGTCGTCCGGGGATTCGTACGCGTACGGACGGGCGGTGAGATCGGAAACTTCTGGGTCGACCTGGTCCGCGGCATCCTACGAATCCTGCTACCACTGTCGTTCGTCATCGCGCTGATTCTGCTGACACAAGGCGTAATTCAGTCCTTCAGCACAGGTTTCGCCTCGACGGGGCTCGACGGGTCGTCGGTCTCGAACGCATTGGCTCCTGTCGCGTCACAGGAGGCGATCAAGGAACTGGGTACCAACGGTGGCGGCATCCTCGGCGCGAATTCCGCGCACCCGTTCGAGAACCCGACCCCGTTGTCCAACGTCGTCGAGATCATCTCGATCCTGCTCATCCCGGTGGCACTGACCCGCACGTTCGGCACGATGGTCGGCGACCGTCGTCAAGGCCTGACGCTGCTCGCGGTGATGACGGCACTGTTCGCAGCACTCCTCACCGTCACGGCCGTTGCAGAATCCGGTGCGCGCGGCGTCGCCGCGCAGGCAGCAGGTTCGATGATGGAGGGCAAGGAAGTTCGATTCGGCATTCCCGGATCGACCCTCTTCGCCGTCGCGACTACGGGAACTTCGACCGGCGCAGTCAATTCCGCGCACGACAGCATGTCTCCACTAGGCGGCGGAGCCGTCCTGCTCAACATGCTCTTCGGTGAAATCGCTCCTGGTGGTGTCGGAACCGGTCTGTACGGACTGCTCGTGCTCGCGATCATCGCGGTGTTCGTGGGTGGACTACTCGTCGGCCGTACGCCCGAGTACCTCGGAAAGAAGATCGGACAGCGCCAAATCACCCTCGCCGCACTATCGGTGCTCGTGATGCCCGCCTTGGTTCTGATCGGCACGTCGATCACCGTCATCCTGTCCTCGACCACCGGCTACCAGGGCAACTCCGGTGACCCGGGTACGCCGGGATCGATTCACGGATTCACCGAGGTCCTCTACGCCTACGCCTCCGCCTCGAACAACAACGGCAGCGCATTCGGCGGGTTGACCGTCACCAGCGACTGGTTCCAGACATCCCTCGGCATCGCGATGCTGTTCGGACGCTTCCTGCCGATCATCTTCGTACTGGCACTTGCCGGTTCGCTCGCCACATCCAAACGCACCGCTCCGAATCCAGGCACTCTCCCCACCACCGGACCGCTGTTCACCGGACTGGTACTCGGAACCGCCGTTCTCGTCGCGGCGCTCACCTTCTTCCCGGCCCTGGCTCTGGGCCCGATCGCAGAGGCACTGCAATGACCGTTACCTCATCCCGGCTCATCGACGAGGAATCCGACGTCGACGACGCTCCCAGCCCGGTCCGAGCCGGATATTTCAGTCCCCGGCAGATGTGGACGTCACTACCTTCGGCGTTCGCCAAACTCGACCCACGCCATCTTGCCCGCAACCCGGTCATGTTCGTCGTGCTCATCGGCTCCGTCGTCACCACCGTGCTCGCGGTCCTCGATCCTTCTGTCTTCTCCTGGCTCGTAGCGGCATGGCTGTGGTTCACGTTGTTGTTCGCCAACCTTGCCGAGTCCGTGGCCGAGGGCCGCGGCAAGGCCCAGGCCGCGAGCCTGCGTGCGGTCAAGCGAGATACGGTCGCACGCCGTCGGACATCGAACGGGACCATCGAAGAGGTTCCGGGAACCGAATTGAAGGTCGGTGACGAGGTCGTCGTCTCCGCCGGCGAGATCATTCCGGGAGACGGCGATGTCATCGAAGGCATTGCGAGCGTGGACGAGTCGGCCATCACCGGCGAATCTGCGCCGGTCGTCCGCGAATCGGGCGGTGACCGTTCCGCAGTGACCGGCGGCACCGGAGTGCTCTCCGACGAGATCGTCGTGCGCATCACCGCTGCCCAGGGCCAGACCTTCGTGGACAGAATGATCGCCCTCGTCGAGGGTGCATCGCGCCAGAAGACCCCGAACGAGATCGCGCTGAACATCCTGTTGGCCTCGCTGACGATCATCTTCATGCTGGCCGTCGTCGCGATCGGACCGATGGGCGCATACGGCGGCGAGGAGCAAGATCCGATCAAGCTGATCGCGCTGCTGGTATGTCTGATTCCGACGACTATCGGAGCATTGTTGTCCGCCATCGGAATTGCCGGTATGGACCGACTGGTTCAGCGCAACGTTCTGGCGATGTCGGGTCGCGCCGTCGAGGCAGCGGGCGATATCGACACGCTCTTGATGGACAAGACCGGCACGATCACATTCGGCAACCGCCGCGCCACCGGGCTTCATCCTGCACCCGGCACGACGGCAGGCGAACTCGCCGCGGCAGCACGGTTGTCCTCCCTCGCCGACGGCACACCCGAAGGCCGCAGCATCGTCGATCTGTGCGGAGTCGAATACTCGTTGCCCCTGCACGCCACGGACACCGAGAAGGCCGGTGAGTTCGTTGCCTTCACCGCCCAAACCCGCATGAGCGGAATCGATCTCGACGGCACCCAGGTCCGTAAGGGTGCCTCCGATTCGGTGCTGGCATGGGTCCGCAGCAACGGCGGTCCCGCGATCGCGCTGGAGATCGACGACATCTCGAACAGCATCGCCGAAATGGGTGGGACACCACTGGTGGTCGCCACTGCGCCCCAGGGTGGTCCCGCGCGCGCATTGGGTGTCATCGAACTCTCCGATGTCGTCAAACCCCACATCGCCGAGCGATTCGCTCAGTTGCGGGCCATGGGCATCAGGACCGTCATGGTCACCGGTGACAATCCGCGGACCGCGAAAGCCATTGCAGCCGAGGCAGGTGTCGACGACTTCCTCGCCGAGGCCACACCCGAGGACAAGCTTGCGTTGATCCGCAAGGAGCAGGAAGGCGGCCGACTGGTCGCGATGACGGGCGACGGCACCAACGACGCGCCCGCTCTGGCGCAGGCCGATGTCGGTGTCGCGATGAACACCGGCACGTCGGCAGCGAAAGAGGCCGGCAACATGGTGGATCTCGATTCCGATCCGACCAAGTTGATCGAGGTCGTCGAGATCGGTAAGCAGTTGTTGATCACCCGCGGTGCGTTGACGACGTTCTCCCTCGCCAACGACCTTGCGAAGTACTTCGCGATTCTGCCGGCGATGTTCAGCGTCGTCTACCCACAACTGGACGGCCTCAACATCATGAGGCTCGCCACTCCCGAATCGGCGATCCTGTCCGCGGTCATCTTCAACGCTCTTGTGATCATCGGGCTGATTCCGCTGGCGCTCAAAGGTGTTCGTTACGTCCCGTCGAGCGCATCTACACTGCTGCGCCGCAATCTGCTGCTCTACGGAGTGGGCGGCGTCATCACCCCGTTCATCGGGATCTGGCTCATCGACCTCGTCGTTCGTTTCATCCCAGGGATAGGCTGACATGCGTTTCGTACAGAGATTTCTCGGTCAATTCGTGGCAGGACTGTCGGTGCTGCTGGCGCTGACGGTCATCGTCGGTATCGGGTACCCAGCGGCAGTGTGGGCGGTGAGCCGCATCGGATCCAGCTCCGCCGAGGGGTCGCCGTTGCGTGACGCGAACGGGTGCGTCGTCGGTAGCAGTCTGATCGGGGTCGACCCGCAGGTCGAAGAGGGAGCGCCGGATCCGTTCTTCCACAACCGAGTTACCGGATCCATCTCCGACGAGGATGCCTTTGCCGCGAGCGACCCGGCTGCGTCATTGCCCACCAACCAGGGCCCCAGTAGCGAAGCACTGGCGGCATTCATCGAGGAACGTCGAGCCGTCATCGCCGAGCGTGAAGGCGTCGACCCGGCCGCCGTGCCGGTGGACGCGGTCACCGGATCCGGTTCGGGTATCGATCCCGATATCAGCCCCGCCTACGCGGCGATTCAGATCCAACGCGTCGCGCAGGTCAACAACATGAGCGTCGACGCGGTGACGGCTCTGGTGGCCGAACACACCGACGGCAGGCAGCTCGGGTTCCTCGGCAACGAGAGCGTGAACGTGCCGGAGCTCAATGTCGCTCTGGGACTGACGGCACCGGGGTGCGGGACGAGCTGAACCTCGACGGTCAAGCGCAGCAGGTAGACGACATGGGAAAAAAGACCGGCAAGCGGGGGTCCGGCGGACTCGATCGCGGTGAACTACGCATCTATCTCGGGGCCGCGCCGGGGGTCGGTAAGACCTTCGCGATGCTCGGTGAAGCGCACCGCAGGCAAGAGCGAGGGTGCGATGTGGTCGCGGGCGTGGTGGAAACCCACGGCCGCGCCCGCACCGCCGCATTACTGGACGGCATCGAACTGGTTCCTCCGCGGATAGTCCACTACCGCGGATCGATCGCTCAGGAACTCGATGTCGCAGCGATCATCGAGCGTGAGCCCTCCCTGGTGCTCGTCGACGAACTCGCCCACACCAACACCCCGGGTAGCGCCCACGAGAAGCGCTGGCAGGACGTCGAGGAATTGCTGGCAGCGGGAATCGATGTGGTCTCGACCCTGAATGTGCAGCATCTGGAAAGCCTCAACGATGTCGTCGAGCAGATCACCGGTGTGCCGCAACGAGAAACCGTCCCGGATTCGGTGGTACGGGCAGCGGAACAGATCGAATTGGTGGACGTGGCTCCAGAAGCGCTGCGTCGCAGGCTCTCCCACGGCAATATCTACGCAGCCGAGAAGGTCGACGCAGCGCTGAGCAACTATTTCCGTCAAGGCAATCTGACTGCTCTGCGCGAACTGTCGTTGTTGTGGATCGCCGATCAGGTCGACGCTGCGTTGGCGAAATACCGGAGTACACATGACATCACCGACACGTGGGAGGCACGTGAGCGTGTTGTCGTCTCGGTGACCGGTGGACCGGAGTCCGAGACGCTGTTGCGTCGCGCAAGCCGGATCGCCTCGCGGTCCAGCGCGGAACTGATGGTGCTGCACGTGATCCGCGGTGACGGCCTCACCGGTGTCTCGGCACCGCAGATGGGAAAAGTCCGGGTACTCGCAGCGAGTCTCGGCGCAAGTATGCACAGTGTCGTCGGTGACGACGTGCCGACGACGCTGCTCGACTTCGCACGGGGGGCCAACGCAACCCAGCTCGTCATCGGCACCTCGCGGCGGTCTCGCTGGGCCCGAATACTGGACGAGGGCATCGGCGCTGCGGTCATTCAGAACTCGGGCAAGATCGACGTGCACATGGTCACCCACAACCAGATCAGTCGAGGATTTCGGCTCGGGCGGCTGATTCCGCCCAACCCGAAGCACCGACGAATTCTGTCCTGGGCGGCCGCCGTCGTCGTACCCGTCGTCTCGGCCCTGGCGATGCTCTTGGTGGATCCGTACCTCGAGCTCGGCGGCGAGAGCGCCCTGTTCTTCATGGTCGTGCTCGCCGTTGCGCTCCTGGGTGGCGTCGCGCCCGCGGCACTGTCGGCGTTGATCGCAGGATTGTTGCTGAACTACTTCTTCACCGACCCGCGGCACAGCTTCACCATCGCCGAACCCGACAACTTCGTCACCGCGGTGGTGCTGCTCATCATGGCAGTGGCAGTGGCATTTCTCGTCGACGCGGCCGCCCGACGCACCCGCGAAGCTCGGCGAGCGTCACAGGAAGCCGAGCTCCTGACACTGTTCGCCGGAACGGTGCTGCGCGGCGGCGACATTCGGACGCTGTTGGAGCGAGTCCGCGAGACGTACTCCCAACGCGCGGTCTCGATCATCAGAGGTGCTGGCGTCATCGTCGAATCTGTCGGTGATTCTCCACCCGCCGAGCCCGATGACGCCGACACCGCGATCGACACCCCCGACGGTTCCTTCACGTTGCTCCTGTCCGGTACCAAGACCGGTGCGCACGATCGACGGGTGCTCAGTGCCGTGGCCAACCAGGCAATGGGTCTGATCAGGCAGACCGAACTCGCCCAGGAGGCCAGCACCGCAGCAGGACTGAAGGAAGTCGACCGTCTCCGGCGGGCGCTGCTGTCTGCGGTCAGCCACGACCTACGAACACCGCTCGCCGCGGTCAAGGCTGCGGTGTCGAGTCTGCGCGCGACCGATGTCGAATTCTCTGCCGAGGACACCGCCGAACTGTTGGCGACCATCGAGGAATCGACCGACCAGCTGACGGGTCTGGTGGGCAACCTGCTCGATTCATCGCGGTTGGCCGCGGGGGTCATCCAGCCGAGCCGGACCATCGTGTACGTCGAGGACGCTGTGGACGCAGCGCTCGTCGGAACGCACACGGGTCGCGAGCTCGTCATCGTCGATATCGACGACGTCGCTGTCTCTGCCGACGCTGGTCTGCTCGAGCGCGTGCTGGCGAATCTGATCGACAATGCGCTACGACACGCACCCGGATCGCCGGTGCGGGTCGGGGCCGCCTACATCGGCGACCGAGCGGTGATCACCGTTGCCGACAGCGGCCCTGGGATCGCTCCCGGAAGCGAAGAGGCTGTGTTCGAGTCCTTCCAACGGTCGGGCGACCGCGACAACACCACGGGCGTCGGGCTCGGACTCTCCGTTGTGCGTGGATTCGTCGAAGCCATGGGAGGCTCGGTGACGGTGTCCGATACTGCAGGTGGCGGGGTGACCATGACCGTCGAATTGGCCCGAGCGGAATCGACTGCCAGAGGCGACTTCTCCGAGCAGACCCATGGGTGAATCCAGTTCCGCGATCAAGGTTCTGGTTGTCGACGACGAACCGCAGATCGTGCGCGCATTGCGCATCAACCTCACCGCCCGCGGTTACAACGTCGTCACCGCGGGCACAGGGACCGGCGCGCTACGCGCCATTGCGTCCGAGCACCCCGATGTCGTCATTCTCGACCTCGGACTGCCCGATATCGGCGGCCTGGACGTGCTCGCCGGTGTGCGAGGGTGGAGCGAGGTTCCGGTGATCGTGCTGTCCGCGCGCACCGACAGCGGCGACAAGATCGAAGCCCTCGACGCCGGTGCCGACGACTACATCACCAAACCGTTCGGGATGGACGAATTTCTGGCCCGGCTACGCGTCGCCGTTCGCAGACGAGCGATCAGAACGTCCCCTACGGACCCGCTCGTGACCACCTCGTCCTTCACGATCGATCTGGCCTCCAAGAGGGTGACCAGGGACGGCGAGATCGTGCATCTCACGCGCACCGAATGGGGAGTCCTCGAGATGCTGGCCCGCAATGCAGGCAAGCTGGTGGGGCAGAAAGAACTGCTCAGAACGGTGTGGGGTCCCGGGCACGATCACGGCTCGAACTATCTGCGTATCTACATGTCTCAACTTCGACGCAAGCTCGAAATCGACCCGGGCAAGCCCCGACATCTCATCACCGAGACGGGTATGGGGTATCGACTCGTGGAATGAACCGGACCGGAGCAGGCATCTCGTGGAGCAGATCCAGATGGTGGGCTTGGCCGTCGGACAGTGTCAGGACGCTCGGGCAGTCGCCGGGACCGTCGGCGATGGCGAGGACGTCACCGACCCGAACATCCTCCGGGAGCCACACTTTCGAGTCGATCACGCACCGGCGCAGAGGATCACTGCCGTCCGCGAGTACGAACAATTGCTCGCCGCCGAGGCTGTGGCGGTTGGCGATGACCGCCGCGACCGGACCGCCCTGGGCGCAACCGGTTCCACCGTCGACCACCACGACGGCTCGGCGCGAATCCGTCCGGTCGATCGAACGGACACGGCACACCGTCACCATGGACGCGTCGGTGATCGACTCCCCGGTCTCGACGGCAAGCTGCGGACGCGGAAAGCGATGCCGAATGCAACCTTCGTCGACGGCGTCTTCGACGACATCGGACAGGAGCGCAGTATCGATTCCCGTCGGAGAATCGATCCGTAGATGCAGTCGACTGCCGAGCACTCCGTGATCTCGGTAGGCCTGAGACATCACCCCGAGAGACTCGACGATCCGCGCGAACACCCCGTCGAGAGTGGACGCGCTGCATTCGACACCGTCGAATATCGTTGCAGGGCAGTCGACAACTTGAGCAATGACATTCTCCGCGTAGTCACGATTGCCATCGGTGCGTACCAGAGTCGACTGTGAGTGGGCTGCGGCGTAGTCCGCATCCGCAATCGGGTGAAGACCTGCGGCGACAACGATTCTGCCCACTCGCTCACCCGCCGGAAGTGACAGAAGGAGATCTGCAGCCTGCGCGCTCTGCGCACGGCCGACGATGTGCGAGGGATCGACACCGAGTTGCCGGGCGGACGACAACGCTGCCATCGAGTCGACGACCAGCGTCAAGCCCTGCTCCCCTATCCAGCGCGCGACAACCGGGGCCAGCACACTGCCTGGCTTGTAGAGCATCTCGGCTGTGGAAGACCCGAGCGCGATGCGATCGCACCTACCACGCAGGCTGGTTTCGTCGATCACGCACACCGGCGTCGAGAAACGATCGGCGATGTCGTCGAGGAACATTCCTGCCACCGTCACTCGCCCATGTCGATAGTGCGTCGTACTCGGCCACACGGCATGATCCAACCGCGGCGACAGAGCACTTCTGAGCGACGGCAGACAATCCAACAACGTCATCGAACACATCTCCTCGTCGATACCCGCCCGAGTGCGGGCCTCCAGTCGATCATCGTCCCGATTGGAGGCGAACAGCCCTGCCTTGACGGGAAATTGACGCTGCAGACGACGACCTTGACGCCGCGGTAACAGATGCGCCTCGACCATCTGCACCCCGTAAGAATCTCGGTAGGTCGCGTCAAAAGTCCGTCAACGAACGGTCCAAGCGGCTCGCGCGGGCGTAGACCTGAGTGCATGACACTCTCGCTCGAAGCGCCCGATCACTCGACACAACTGCACAATTCGATTCACCTCATGCGCCGGGTCATCCCAGGGGTCGGTTTCGGTGTCCGCGCGGACGCGCTCGGCGACCACGCTCTCGCGACCTGGGTACGGAACTCCGGTGTCACCGTCCTCGCGCACGATGACGACGAGCTCGATCGCGCGCAGCTCAGCGGGATTCGGCCGAACCACATAGTGTTTCGATGCGGAGCCGGCACCGACGGTATCCGCAGTGCCGTGCACCGCGGGGTGTTCCGTTTCGTCGTCGGTACGGAGCCGCAGATCGCTCGATTGACACAGTGCGCGCAACGAACCAAATATGTCTACCTCGACAACGACGCGCAGGCAGCACTCTGCGGTCACCGAGTGCAGGTGGTCGGCCTCCACAGCGACGTCAGCAACTCCGGCGACCCGGCTGAGTGGGCCTCGGCGGCTGACAGCTTGCTGCGCCGAGCATCCGAGTCCACGACGTGCGGGTCGCCGATGGCGCGCATCATTCTCAGCGGAGGATCGACCGAGGAGTGGATGAACTGTTCCGTCCCGTACCTGACGTCGGTCGTGCGCGCTGTGGATGCTGCGCTGCGTGACGGGTGCACCCGATGGAACCTGCCACGGCCTGCCGTCTCGGTGATACCGGCGCAGGCGGCGGCCCGCTGACTCTCCGGGAGGTGGCGTATACCGTCGAGTGGACAGAACTTCCGTCCAGAGAAGGAGCGTCCACTCGATGGCCGATATCGATTTCTATTTCGATCCGGTGTGCCCGTTCGCCTGGATGACCAGCAAATGGGTCCGCAAGGTCCAAGCCCAGCGCGAGTACACCGTCGACTGGCGGTTCATCTCGCTGCGCCTGCTCAATTCCCACATCGACTACGACGCGCACTTTCCACCCGAGTACGAGGCCGGCCACACCGCGGGCCTACGACTGTTGCGGGCTGCGGCCTCTGTTCGTCGTGAGCATGGGTCGGCCGCGATCGGGCCACTATACGAGGCCCTCGGAACGCACATCTTCGACACCGAGATGGTGCCCGACGACGCTGCGAGCCACGGACATCGCGGCACCGCGGCATTCCTCGGGCCGATCCTCGAAGAACTCGGGTTGCCCACACATCACACTGCAGCACTCGATGATTCGTCTCTCGACGAGGAGATCCGAGCCGAAACCGATTATGCGCTGTCGCTGACCGGCAAGGACGTCGGCACGCCCATCATTGCCTTCGAACCGCCGGACGGCGTCGCCTTCTTCGGGCCCGTGATCAGCAGGCTCCCCAGCGACGAAGAAGCAGTGCCGCTGTGGGACAACGTGATCGGACTCGCTCGATTCCCCGGCTTCGCCGAGATGAAGCGCAGCCTGCGTGAGCTCCCCCAACTGAAGGCCCTCGGCGTTCAGGAAGACGAAGCGGGCGTGCAGCAGGACTGGCACGGCGGTAGCCGACGCCAGAAGAAGTAATGTGGACGGCCGGATCAGCCGCCTCGCACGTCGTCCATGTTGCCGACGTCCGGGGTTCCGGCGTCGAGGCCGTAACGCAGGTAGACGGTGCCTTTGCCGCCGACGGCCGGTGGCTCGAGCAACGTCAGGTTGCTGGGCACGGTGCCGTCGGCAAACACTCTCTTCCCCACTCCGAGAACGATGGGATGCACCCATAGATCGAGTCGATCGAAGAGCCTCTCGCGCAACAGAGTCTGAACCAGATCGAGGCTTCCGACGACCTTGATGTGGTCGTGCCTCTCTCGGATCTCACGCACCGCATCGACAAGATCCGGTCCGAGTTGGGTCGAACCGTCCCACATCAGATCGGGTGTGCCGCGCGAGGCCACGTATTTCGGGATCGTGTTGAACAACGTTGCAAACGAATCGTGTTGGTTCGGCCAGTACGCAGCGAAGATGTCGTACGTGCGCCGCCCGAGCAGGAGCGCATCCGTGCCCTCGTATGCGGCGGCAACTTGCGCACCGGAGACCTGGTCGAGCAGAGGAGCTTGCCAGCCACCGTAGGGGAAGTCCTCGGGATCTTCTTCCGGGCTTCCGGGTGATTGTGCGACGAGGTCGAGAGTGGCGAACAGCTCCAACGTGATGAGGCCCATGATTGCTCCTGGTTCTGTAGGACGAAAGCTATTTCAACTCAATACTTTCCGTAATCTATCGGCAAATTCTGCCGGCTTTCCGGTCTGACCGAATTCGCCGCCGAGGAAGCCCGCGTGGCCGCCGGGAAAGACGATCGGCTCCGATCCGAGCAGCGCCGCAGTCGAATACGCTGCCCGAGCCGCGATGTGACCGTCCTCGGGGCCGCCGGATTCTTCACCTACTCCGATCACCACGGTGGTGGGTGCTGCACGTATCGCATCGACGTCCGGTGCGAAATCCACTCCGCCCCCACGCATATTGGACATCAGGGCATCGTCGCGGGTTCCGTCGTCCTCGGTCGGGAGACCGAACTGCGCCGGGTCCGGTGCCGGGCGAGCAAAGAACGCGTCGTCGATGGGGCCTGCGTGCATCAGCAGCGACATGAATTCGGCCATCGCCGGGCCGCGGCCGTGGGCGTCGTACGTGGCCACCATGTGTGCGCACACTGTCGCAATGTTCTCCTGGTCAGGAAGCGTGCCTCCGGCGGGTGGTTCGTGGGCCACCAACGTCCGGACGTCGGACGGGTATCTGCTGACGAGCACCAGTGCATTGACCGCACCCCCGCTCGAGGCGAACACATCGACGGGACCATGACCGACGGCGGTGAGCACTGCATGCAGGTCGTCGGCATGTTCGCCGAAGGTGACTGCGGCGGTCGTGTCGTCGCGTCGACTGCGACCGACATTTCTCGGGTCGTACGTGACGACCACCCGGTCGCGGAAGTGCGATGCCAACGTACCGAACCCGCTCGCATCCATCGGTGAGCCGATGAGCACCAAGGGCGTGACCCCGGGCTCGACCTCGCCGATCACGTCATAGGTCAGGGTCGCACCGGGCACGGAAACTGTCTTTGTCGTCATGCTCGTGTGGACCTCGGACCGAGCGAAAACTCACCGGCAAGACTCGCCTGGTCGCAACGACAGGCGTGCGTCGGTTACGAACTCGGCTCTGCTGGGCGAGAGCCGACAGTCCCGACGCGAATCTGGATGTGACCGCCGCGGGCGGCGCGAGTCGACAGATCGCGCAGCAGTGGAGTCATCGCCGTCCAGGGATGGGCCTCGATGTCCGCCCCTCCGAGTCGGCACGCGAGTTTCGCCAGCGGAGTCCATACCGCCGCGCGTCCGACGGGCCGCTGCATGTCGACGACGGCCGCCACTCCGCCCTCGCGAGTGCTCGCGATCATCGATTCGAGAGCGGCCCGCCACGGCGTCATCAGCGAGAGAGCGTAGGTGCTGATCGACGCGTCGAACGGCGCGTGCTCGCGCAGATCCGTGTGCGTGAGGGCGGTGGCGTCGGCAGCGACGAGCGTGACGTTGGTCCAGCCGGCCCGGTCGGCTCGCCGTCGGGCCTGTTCGAGCATCTGCGGGCTGGCGTCGATTCCGGTGATCGAGCCGGTCGGGCCGATCATCCGCTGCAATCCCGCGAAGTTCAGCCCCGTCCCGCACCCGAGATCCAGAACATGGCCTCCAGCAGGCAGATTCAGCAGCTCGAACGCTGCCTCCCGTCCCGCTCGATACACCGGCCATTCGAAGGAGATCACGTCGTACAGGCGCGCCGAGAAGGTGTACTTGGTCGGTCGTCTCATCTCGGGTTTCTCCAAGGCGCGGCATAGTGGGAGGTATGGGAATTCGTCGTTCGTCTTCGAGTGTGCCCGAGAACCGCGCCGACGTGGTCGTGGTGGGCGGCGGTACCGCAGGCATCGTGGCAGCGAAGACCGCGGCGGGTTTCGGCGTTCGCGTCGTATTGATCGAGCGGGACCGCACCGGCGGCGACTGCCTGTGGACCGGATGCGTGCCGTCGAAAGCACTGCTCGCGGCGGCTTCGGTGGCACAGACGGTTCGATCCGCGTCCCGGTTCGGCATCGTCACCCAGCCACCGAGCGTCGATTTCGCGCGCGTGATGCAGCACGTACACAGTTCGATAGCCGAGATCGCTCCGATCGATTCACCGGAGGCCCTGACTGAGGCCGGAGTACATGTGATCCACGGCGACGCAGTCTTCACCGGGCCGAACACCGTGAGCGTCGGTACGCGGGTACTGCATTTCGGTCAGGCGATCGTGACCACCGGCGCGCATCCCACGGTGCCGGCGATCGACGGCATCGAGCACGTGGGCTACCTGACCAGCTATACCCTGTGGGATTTGAAGGACTTGCCGGAGCGACTGCTGATCGTCGGGGCCGGATCGGTGGGTTGCGAAATGGCGCAGGCATTTTCACGTCTCGGATCGGACGTGACTCTCGTCGGACGGTCGGCCACGATTCTGCCACGCGAGGACGCGTCGGCCACCTCGATACTGACGCAGGCACTGACCGACGAGGGCGTGCGGGTGCTGACCTCCACGGCCGTCGTACGCATCGAGGACGGCGTGGCCGTGACCGATACGGGCGTAGAGATCGACTTCGATCGGGTACTCGTCGCAACCGGAAGGACTCCGCGAACCACGTCCCTCGGGTTGGAATCGGCCGGAGTGTCGTTGAACGACAACGGATTCGTTCAAGTCGACGAGCATCTGCGGACCACCAATCCCCGTATCTGGGCAGCCGGAGATCTCACCGGCCATCCGCAGTTCACGCACACTGCCGGTGTGCACGGCAGCCTGGCCGCGAGCAACGCAGTACTCGGCCTGAACCGAACAGTGAGTACGACGGGAACGCCGCGAGTGACGTTCACCGATCCCGAGATCGCCTCGGCCGGAATCGATGTGCGGACCGCGAGGCAGCGTGGGCTTCGACTGCAGATCCTGGACCACCATCACGTCGATCGCGCCGTCACCGAGAGGGCTACCAAGGGATCGACGACGCTCGTGCTCGACGCCAAGCGCCGCATCCTCGGAGCCTGCGTGGTGGGGCCGCGAGCGGGCGAGACGATCGGGGAACTGATCATCGCCATCGAGCAGGGGCTGCGTACCCGCGACCTCGCCGGAGCCACGCACCCGTATCCGACGTACAACGACGGGCCATGGAACGCAGCGATCGCGGACGTGAAGGCGCAGTTGGGTTCTCCGGTGATTTCCCGAGCAACGGCCGCACTGGCGAAGGTGCGCGGCACCTGGATCGTCAGGAAAGAGCGCGATACCCAGCGATGATCCGCTGACCGGAGCTCACCGCGACCACCGCCGCCCAGACCACGGCGACCTGCCACGAGATACCCGGCAGTAGAAGCCAGAGACCGTGCACCGCAATGGTTTCGGCACCCTCGGCCAAGCCGCCGAGGAACGACAACGAGCGGCCGTCGTCGATGGTGCGGCCGTTGCGTTCGGCGATCGAGGAGAATGCCAGAAACGCAGTGCCGTTGATGTAGTACGCCAACAGCACCAGCAGGAACGGCCACCAGGGGGCGTCGTACTGAGCCGAGGCCCCCACCGCGACACCCACCACCGTCGTGCCGTAGACCACGAAGTCGGCGGTGATGTCGAAGAATCCGCCGGCACCGGCTGTTGTCGCCCGCCTGCGCGCCAGCGGCCCGTCCAGGCCGTCGGCGATGCGGGAGACGATCCACAACGCGAACGCGAGCAGCCAGAATTGCAGCCCGGCCGCCAGTGCACTACCGAGGCCCAGCACCAGTCCGGCGGCGGTGATGCGGTCCGGCGTGATCGAGGGACGGTCGAGGGCGCGGGCACAGCGATCGAGTGGGCCTTCGAGGTGGCGGCGTAGAAAGCTGTCGATCATTCGGCTGCACCGGTGAGTCCCAGGCGGCGGGCCAACAGGGCCGAGCCGGCCGCGATGGCCAGCACGGCGAGCAATGCGATGGCGAACGGCCACGACAGCGGAGACGTTCCGTACGCACCGAGCGCGGTGTAGGCGACGGTCGCGGGCACGATCCCGATCATGGTGCCCACCACGTAGTCACGTTGCCCCACGGCACTGACTCCGGCCGCGTAGTTGACCAAGGAGAACGGCAGCGGCACCAGACGCACGAGCAGTACCGACAGCAATCCGCGGCGTCCGAGCATGGCGTCGAGCCGGCGGAGCCTGTCCCATTCCGTGCGGGCCACCTGGCCGCGGCCCAGCGCCCGCGCTCCCCAGTACCCGAGATACGCCCCCATCGTGGCGGCGAACACCACGACGGTTGCGCCCACCGCAAGACCGAACAGCAGTCCCGACGCGATGGTCAACGTGCTGGCGGGGAAGGGAGTGGCCGACAGGACGGCGTAGAGCACGACGAACAGCGCGATGCCCCAGGGCCCGGCCGACGCCACTCGGTCACGGATGAACGCCGGATCGGGCAGGTCGACGGTGCCGAGCACGATCACCACAGCGACGACGACCACGGCAGCCGCGAGCAATTTCAGGGTGGTGCCGCGGCGACTGCGCGTCGGGCGGTCCTGCGTCACGGTGTGTGCCTCTCGTCCGGCGGTCAGGATCCATTGTGCACACGACCGGTGTGCCCGCGAGTTCAGCGGTTGTCTCATTCGACCGATTACGGTGGTGAGGGCAGCGTCGACGACGGCTGCTTCGGTTGATCTGGAGGGCCCACGGTGATTCGTTCAGTACGGTGCGCAGTGACGATTGCGGCGAGCGCAGGGCTGCTGCTGACCTCCTGCGCTGCGCCGGACTCGGAAGCGCCGATCGCCGAAGCGCAGTCGTGGAGCGAGATCGAACAGCAGGCGCAGGGGCAGACCGTCTCGCTGTGGATGTACGGCGGCGACGAGCAGGGCAATGCCTATGTCGACGACGTGCTCGCCCCCGCGGCGGCCGAGGAGGGCGTCACACTGCGTCGCGTGCCGGTGGAATCGACCACCGACGCCGTCAACCGCATCCTGTCCGAGCGGCAGGCCGGGGTCACCGACGGCGAAGTGGATCTGGTGTGGGTCAACGGCGCGAACTTCGGCACCGGTAAGCAAGCCGGGGCGTGGCTGTGCGGGTGGACGCAGAATCTGCCGAACATAGAACTGACCGATCCCGAGGATCCGCTGTTGCTCGACGACTTCGGCACCCCGGTCGAGAACTGCGAATCTCCCTGGTTCAAAGCACAATTCACGTTGGTCTACAACGCGGCGGCGATCCCGAACCCGCCGACCACCTTCGAGGGCGTCCTCGACTGGGCCAAGGCAAACCCCGGCCGCTTCACCTACCCCGCTCCCCCGGACTTCACCGGATCGGTGTTCGTGCGCGAGGCCCTGGTCAACGTCTCGGGCGGCGTCGGTGAGGTTCCCGCTGCGTTCGATCAGGAGTCCTACGACCGACTCTCGCCTGCGTTGTTCGACCAGCTCAACGAGCTCGCACCGTCACTGTGGCGTGAGGGAACGACGTACCCGCAGTCATCCTCCGAGCTCGACGCCCTCTACGCCGGCGGTCAGGTGGACATGACCATGACGTACGGTCCCGCGACCCTCCCGAAGCTCGTCGCCGACGGCACCTTCCCCCCGGAGACCCGCGTCCTGACTCTCGACGAGGGAACCGTCGGGAATGCGAGTTTCCTGGCCATTCCCTCGACGTCGGGGAAGTCGGCCGCGGCACAGGTGGTTGCCAATCTCGCGTTGTCGCCCGAGCAACAACTCGCGACGTCGACGCCGGACGTGTGGGGTCAGTTCACCGTGCTCGATCTCGACAAGGTGCCTGCCGATGTTCGGGCGCGTTTCGACGGTCTGGCACCGTCGGATGTCGTCCCCTCCTATGACGAGCTGTCGGCCAATGCTCACCCCGAGCTCTCGGCCGACTGGGTGTCGCCACTCGACGAGGGTTGGCGACGAAGCGTGCTCGCCGGGCAGTGAGCGCGTCCACGAAGAGCTTTCGCGGCACGGCGGCGGTACTCCCCGCCGTCGTCTTGGTCGTTATGGTCGTCGGCGGCGGTCTGGGAACCGTGGTGCTGCAGAGCCTGGGTCTGATGCCATTGGTCGGAACCCCCGAATTGTCGGTCGACGCATACTCCGCGCTGGGCGGTGACCTGTGGCGCTCGGTAATGCTGACGCTGTCGATTGCCATCGTCTCGACCGCGTTGGCCACGGTGATCGGGCTCGCGGCGGCGTTGACGGCCTTGTCGGGTGGACGCGCCGCGTTGGTCGCTGCCGGGTTGACCGTCACGGTTCCCCACCTGATCGGTGCCGCGGCGATGGCATTGCTGTTGGCAGATTCAGGGATGCTGCCCCGCATTCTCGGCATGACCGACGGCGGCTGGCCGGAGTTGGTCGGTGGGAAGTGGTGGATCGCCGTTGTCGCCGAATACGCCTGGAAGGAATCGGCTTTCGTGGCCGTCGTCGTGGCGGGCACGCTCGCCACCCGGGTAGCCGCGTTCGACGAGACGGCCGCGACCCTTGGTGCCGGCCGGTGGGCTCGGCTGCGACTGGTCACGCTGCCGTTGGCGCGGCCCGCGCTGATTGCGTCGGCGGCCATCGCGTTCGCCTACACCGTCGGCTCGTACGAGGTGGCTCGCATTCTGGGTCGACCGTATCCGGAGCCGTTGTCGGTGATGGCGATTCGCCTGTTCACCTCGATCGATCTTCAGACGCGTCCGCAGGCCGCCGCTGCCGCGACGATTGCGACCGCGCTGACGGTAGTCGTGGCCGCGGTGGCACTGCACTATCTGCGCAGATCGGCAGCGTGGAAATGAACAAGGTGGAAGTGACTCGGGCCTTTCCAGCGTTCGGCCGGGCCGTGCTGGTCCTGTGGTTCTTGTTGCCGCTTGTTCCGGTTGTCTTGTGGGCCATCAACAATCGTTGGTCGTTCCCCGGCTCGGTTCCCCAGGAGTGGGGATTCGACGGGGTCCGGAGTGCTCTCGACGCCGGGGGCGTCGATGCGTTCGTGCGGTCTACTCTGCTCGCTCTCGCCGTCGCGATCATCGCAACACCATTGGGCGCGTTGGCGGCTCGCGCCCTGGTGAACGGTACCGTGCGTTTCCCCGCTTTGGTGGCCGGCGTTCTCTTCGCTCCGCTGGCCCTGCCCCCGTTTGCCGTGGCGTTGGGACTCGATGTTCTGGTGCTGCGCTCGCGCATTCCGAGCACGGTGGCGGTGATCGCACTGCTGACCGTTGCGGCCATTCCGTACACGACGTATCTGATGCGAGTGGCATTCGGCGCGTACGACATCGGGTACGAGGAAGAAGCGCGAACGCTCGGCGCGTCGAGGGCCATGGTGCTGCGACGGATTCGCATTCCCCTGCTGGCTCCGGCGTTGGCGGGGGCGGCGTTGCTCGCGTTCCTCGTGGCGTGGAGCGACTACGTGATCACGCTCCTGATCGGTGGAGGCAGACTGGTCACCGTGCCCATTCTCGTCGCCTCGTTCGCTGCAGGCACCGGCAACGATTCGGTGGTGGCTGCACTGTCGGTCGCTGCCGTGGTGCCGCCGTTGTTGTTGGTGCTCATGCTCGCTCGGCTACGTCGTAGGAGTGCGCGATGAGCGTCGAACTGTCCGTTCACGGACTCACCAAAGTGCATGCCGGTCAATCGGTTGCAGCTCTGGATTCGGTGGATCTCACCGTGCCGCCGGGTTCGTGTACGGCGATTCTCGGACCCTCGGGCTCGGGTAAGAGTACGGCGCTGCGGCTCATCGCGGGACTGGATTCACCCACTTCCGGCACGGTGCGCATCGATGGCCGCGAGGTGAATGGTGTTGCGGCCGAGAAGCGCGGGGTGGGCATGGTGTTCCAGCGTCCGATGCTGTTCCCGCACATGTCGGTACTGGACAACATCGGCTTCGCCTACCGCGCTGCCGGGGAGAGTCGCAAGCGGTCGCGCGAACGTGCCCGGGAGTACCTCGATCTGGTGCATCTCGGTGACATCGGCGATCGTGCGGTGTCCGAGGTATCGGGTGGGCAAGCGCAACGGGTCGCGTTGGCGCGTTCGCTTGCGGGTTCACCGCGAGTGTTGTTGTTGGACGAGCCCTTCAGTGCGCTCGATCCGGTGTTGCGCACAGAGATGCACGATCTTGTTCGCGAATTGCGCTCGTCCTTGGATCAGACGCTTCTGCTCGTCACCCACGATCAGCAGGAAGCGGCCGTGCTGGCCGATTCCGTGGCGGTGCTCATCGACGGCCGGCTCGAGCATCACTCCGATATCGCGACGGCCTACACACGTCCGAGCATGCTGGCGGTGTCGCGACTGATGGGTGGGATGAACGAAATCGAGGGTCAGTGGGACGGGGTTGGGGTGCATCGCTCCGAGCTCGGGGAGTTGGAGGTCGACGGGGTTTCTCTGCCTGCCGGGCCTGCCGTGTTGTTGCTGCGGCACGAGCTGATTCGGTTGGGGGACGGCAGTATCCGAGGTGTGGTGTCGGCACTGCGGCCGACGGGCTTTCGTAGTATCGCGGACGTGAGCGTGGAGTCGACGGTGGTGAAGGTGGAGCTGGCGGCGGGGTCCTCGTTGGCGGTGGGAGACGTTGTTGCGTTAGACGTTCCTGTTGAGGCGAAATTTGTAGTTGGACGTTGAGGTGGTGACGTTTCCCGTGCGGGACACAACGCAGCAATTATCCAGGTTGAATGAGGTCAAGCGACGTGAACCGCACGGCGAATCCCAAGACGGTGCGCAAACTACAGTTACCGCACCGTCAACATGTCTTGACGATGCGGTAGTCGAGACAACAGCACCAGCTGTTTTCCTGATGTCATTTCCGGCGGAGACGTCTACCAACTTCCGCGCGGAGTTCGCTGTTTGGATCCGCTAGCTTCGCAGTCCCGGGTTGGCGTGCGCGTGTCTCGGCTCGCCGCTCGCAGACACCGATCAGTACCTGCTACCGAGCTCGCATGATAGGGCCGACTTGTCGCAACCGGTGAGATCGGCAATGTCGTTCTGAGACAGCCCCATCGCATCGCCGATGGCGATCCTTCCTGTTCGGACCGAGCAAGGAAACGTCCGCTGGGTTCGGACTGGATCCGTTTTCCCCGCGGACGATTCCCTTCACCAGCTCAAACTGCTGTGGAAACTCCGTCTGATCACTCGCCGCGTGCGGGGATGCGGTTCCAACCCGGCGAGGCGGACTGGATCGCTGATCCGGGCGTCCAAGAGTGGACTAGAGAGCGTGTGAGCTCGCCTGGGTGAGTCGATTTACGTGTGCGGCTGTCGCGCAGCACATCTCGGCCGGTGTTCTCGATCCAGATCAGAGATTTTTGGTGAGTAGTGAGCCAGGTATCGAGCCAAGCACGTTCGATGAGTAGTTCGTTTCGTGCAGCGTTGACGGTGTGGCGCAGAACAGCCACGAGTTGGCCTGTGGCGGTGTCAGTCCAGCCGTCACGACCGTTCCAGCGGAGGTTGCCGGGGGCGGGCCCAAAAAATTCAGGGGCGGGCGCGTCGATTGAGATTGTTTCGTGGTCTCCAGTGGCGTATTCGTATTCGCCCAAGATGTGCCAGGAAGCGGGTTGAACGGTGACATTCGGCGGACGGATGGGCTCATTCATGATTGTGTGAATGTTTGCACCGTAGTGGTGTCCATAGGGAAACTCCCCGACGAATCCATACGTGATACTTCGCGGCATCGAGATGTCATGGCCACCGGTCAGGTCGTTGCCCTCAAGTTCTGCGACTGCTGCTGAAAGATCGGTCGTGGCGACAATGTGGGGATACAGGTGGGCCCACATTCCACGGGACCGTCTTCCGTGGTCACCCACGTCCTTCCACTCGTAAGTACCTGATAAGACGATGAATGGGCGCTCGCCGAAACCGGCGTTGGTGATGTCGATCGAGGGTATGTCGGAATCGTCAGCGACCCATTGTGAGTCAGTTTTTCCGGCTGCAGTTGAAAAGTCGTACGCGGGCACCCAGGGGCGTGGATTGTCGTTGGCTGGGGTGAACTCGACAACGGTCGGGTCTATTTGTCGAGAGATCGTGGTCGCCGGGCCGGGTACAGATGGTGGTGGTGGGTCCCACTTCCCGGGAGTTTTCGAAGCATGGTCGGAGAGGTGACCGATGAGTCGGTTGAGCGCAATCCATTGGTATTTCTTACCGATGCGCTCGATCCATTTTGGTTTGCCTCGCCCGCCACCGTATTTGGCGACGACATACCCATCGAACAGTCGGTGCAGTTCCGGTCGATAGCCGAGGCGGATGACCTCTGTGACGACCCACCTGGCTCCGGCGGGGACGTCGACTCCTGGCCTGCCGCTCAGTTCGTATTCGATGTAGTAGTGGCGGAAGTCGTCGTCGGTGGTTGACCGCACGAGCTTGGGGTGGTCCGCATTGTTGTACGGTTCTATGTCGGCTTCAGTGGGCCAGTCGAGTGGCCAGTGGCTTGTGTACGGCGGTCGGAACTTGTCGACGGTGACTCCGGCGGGTAGTGCACCCCGGTCTGCCGCGGCTTCGAGAATGCTGCGGGCAGCGTCGCGAACGGCCGCATTCGGTGTGAGGTCTGCTGGGCGTGCGAAAAAGCGATTCTGCACGATCTCGGCAGCGGCTTCCCACTCAGCAGTAAGTCCGTTCGCCAACAGGGCGGCGTAAGCGACCACTAGGGCTCGCTCGATCACCCACTCGTCATTGACCGTGGCAAATTGTCGCAACAATTTCGCCGCTTGGCTCGGGTGGCGAGCAAGTAGGCGTGCTGCTGCGACCGTTGCGGGTTCGCGGACGCGGCGGTCGGTGGCGCTGGTGGTCCACAACAGGGCGGTAGTCCACAGGCGGGTGGTCTCTGCGCCGACCTCGTCAAGCGGTTTCTCTTGTGCCCAACGGATCAGGCGGTCTACGGCTCCGTTAGTTGCATGGGTGACATGCAGCCAGGTGGCCAGAAAACTGTCGCGTTCACCCATGTTGAGTCGACTGAGGAAGTCATGGAGGAAGTCGGCATTCATCGGGTGCTTGGGTCGGGCAGCGAGGCGGAACAGCATTGTCAGAGCAGCCTTGAAGGTGGGCTCGCGTTCGAGAGCGTCGAGAACGATATCGATAGTTTTGCCAGTCATGCCGGTGCTGGAGCGCCATCCAATCCCCGCGACAACTGCGGCGGCGAGTGCGTCGTCATCGCTGATCTCGTCTTGAAGTTCGGTGAGTTCGATCCCGAGTCGGGCGGCCAGGACGACGGAAGTTGCTTCGAGGATGCCGAGGTCGATGGTGCCGCGGAGTCCGATGAGCTTTCCAAGACGGCCTGTAAACTGCGCCTTGACACCACCGATATCGGTGACCGTCCGCAGCGCATCGGACACGATGAGGTGGTGGCCGATGCGTTCGAATGTGATGGCGACAATGTCGGTGCCGTACGGGCTTCCGTCTGGGATCACGTCCTCCTCTACGAGACCTTGTGCGATCAACGCGTCTAGCAGTGACTTCTCAGCGCTGATGTCGGACCAGATCGAAGTCAGCATTGCCTGAGCCGCGGGGCGGGTGAGCGGATACCCGCCCGCGTCGGCAATCGCGGTCGCAAGAACATGCATGGCGCGGTTGACAACTAGGTCGGACGGGGAGGCATCTATGCGATCACTGACAACATTGTTGGCGTTACCGAGAATCATTTTCGTTAGCTCGTCGAGGCCCATATCAGCCTGGTCCAGCGACAGTCTGCTGTTGGCCTGAAGCGCCTCGCACACCAGGCGCAGATACAGAGGGTTGTCGAACTCACCGTGAATGGGCGGAGACGTAGGAGGCTCCAGGCCGTAAAACCCTGCGTACTCACTGACCGCTTCGAACTCAACGCCCTCGAACCCGGTGTGCTCGAACCGTTCCAGATGCATCCCGGACGGCAGGACTTGGGCAACGTAATGGGTGCGAGCGGTCAGAAGGAGTCGGACGTTGGGGTAACGACCGAGGATGGTGACGATTCGGTCGAGATTATCGCGCCACAAAGACCGTGGTCGGGTGTCGTTGAGTGCGTCGATGACGAGCAGGGTTGGCGCGCCTGCGGAACGGGCGCACTCGTCGAGGAGCGCGATGGTCTCCTCGCCGGTCAAGTCGCGCGGCATATGGAGGACTTCGCGTAGGTGTGCGAGCGGTTCCTGGCTGTTGAACCAGCGGCCATGCATCATGACGCTGGGCCGGCCCTTGGTGAGGCGGCGAACGACGGCATCGATAGCTAGGTAGGTCTTGCCTATTCCGGCGGGGCCGGTCATGAGAGCGACCTGCGTACCGGCGAGCTTGCCTTCGGAGCTGCCGACAAGCCGGGTCACGGCGTCGAGTTTCTGTCCGAGTTCTCGGAGTGAGTCGACGGCGGACGCGGGAAACTGCACCATATATTCGCTCTGCCATTGCCGCCAGCCTGGACTGTCCCAGTCGCCGTGCAGATCGGTCAGCGCCTCGGCCTCAATCGCTTCCTGTTCCGCGACTGCAGCCGTCGCGTCTTTGAGCAATTGTTCGACGTCGCTCGGTCCGGTTGCAGTTCGGGAGGATTGCCAAGCGGTGATTGCAGCCGTGGCTACCTGGGCTGCGCGACGGGCAACGTTCAGGTCTGCTGCCATCACGTCGTTGTCTGCGTAGTCGAGGCTCTCGGCTGCTTTGGTGATCTGCTCGGCTTGGTCGAGGACTAGCTGCCACCATTCGTCATCGGAGCAGAGCGCCGCGATGGACCGGGCGGCCGGCACGTCGATGTTCAACTCAGGCATGTACCGGGGCCGCGCGGCGCTAACCGCATCCCTTTCACGGTCTTGCCACCATTGTTCGTTGAGGACGTCGACATCGAACCAGTACCTCCGCTGGGTACCGGAGGTATCGAGTCGGTTGAGACGATCTACGATGTGGGTTTCCCAGTCGATTTCGAACGTGACTGTCCGGCCAAGAGTGGTGGCCATCTTCTGCCAACCTTCGAGCCACCCACCAGCGCGCGTGATTTTCTCCAGCAAGGACTTCCCGCGGCCGCCGGTGGGGCCGGTCGGGTCCGTTGGAATTGCGATGGAGTACTTCGCCAGTTTTGGATGCTGGTTCAGCGCTGACTTCACGGACTTGTCGAGCTGGGCCTTGTCGACCTCTTTATGGTTCGTCCAGTACTTCGCCTGCCACCCGTGCTCATCACCATTGGGGAGAGTCCAGTAGCATTCGACGCCACCGTCACCACCGTGACCATGAAGCGACACGAACTTCGCATCGATCGCCGGCGACTCTTGCGCAACCTGCTGACAGATGAACTGCTCGAACCCGCCCCTCTGCCCGGCGGGCCCTGTCGACCGGATGTACGAGAAGTCGATATCGGGAATGTTCAAGTCTTATCCTTCAGCAGTGTGCACCCGAAAGGGTCCGTACGGGGAACCGTCTATCTGACTATGGAGAACAACAGACAACTCGTCGAGCCCCGGCCCATCTCAGAGACCGCGATGACAATCAGTATTTTCGAGAGGGCCGATTCAAGATCTCACGACGATTGCCTGGTCCACCCATCGCGCCAACAGACTGAACGCTGCCAGCTGCTCCAGCGCCAACTGCTCTTGCCCACCCTCGCTCGGCGAGTGCATTCCGGGGTTCCGGATCGCCGCGTACAGCCCTTCCGCGAACGACCGCGCTCCGCGATGCAAGTTCTCGTAGGTTTTGCTGTTGTCGTTCTGCATCAGGCGTAGCCGAGGCACCTCGGGTTTTGCTTCGTTGAGCGAAAACGCTTCATTGAACAGTGCGGTCTCGGAAACCTCCATGCGCCCCAACTTGGCTTGCGTCTCGGCGTTGATACGGATGGCTGCCTGCATCACTGCCTGGTGAAAGTGGCCTGTGTTCCAAAAACTCCTGCCGTTATCCCACGCCCAGGGATGAAGGTTCGCTGCATCCATATCTGGGGCGTTGTCACCAAGCTTTTCGGCCAACTCGGTAGACCTTAGGAGAGCTGTTTTGGCGCGCGATGCTTGGTCCCGAAGCCACCGGTAGCTCTCATCGGTCGCAGGACGATTCTTGCGCCATCCTGGCAAGACGCGGTCTATTATTTGCTCGACCACGTGGGCGCGTGCCGAAGCGTCGGTCTCGGTTCCTCGCATGACCAATCCCAGGAAAAAGACCCCTCCTGGGCTGGTATTCGGAGATATCTGATCCGTGACGTGTAAGAACTCGTCTATTTCGCCAATTGCCCAATCCGGATCCAGCTTAGCCATGTTCTCATTCTGCTGGCTCAGAGACGGCACCGCCAGCGGCCGCGCCGGACTTGTTCTCAAACATGGTCAACGACGCGACGTCCGATGGAAACTTAGGCAATGAACCGACCAGGCCGCCAGCCGTAGAGAGCAAATCCAAGTACAGGTCGACCCTCCTACCAGCGCACTGCCAGGAAGAACAAGGCTCGGCAGTCCATATCGAGGAGACAACCAAATCATGTCGGCAAATCTCGCGCCCTGTTCGCGGCAGCGTGCTTTTAGACAATTTCACTTCAGAAGTTCCGTTTCGCGAGGACGAAAACGCGCGTGTCCAGGGACTGCAGCGGTGGACAGCAAGACCTACTCCGTCTCTGGTCCGAGCAATGCCGGGTTGAACAAGGGCCAGGGGCCGGTGTCCAAACTCGTGCCGACGGGAGCGGTCCGTACCGTAACGGCCTGCTTTCGTTCTGTTTCAGCAAGGACAACTCGGCTGGTGAAAACCCGATCCTGAATAGCCAGGACGCCTTGCTCGTAGAGGAAAGTGACAAGCTGCAAGAAGTAATCAACGACGGAACAAATCCGCGACACCACTTCGCAACCAGCTCGAAATCGGTCCTCGAAGGAGATCTCGTCGAAGGCAGGCTCGATCGGATCGGCGTGAACCAAGTCGCTGTACAACCAGCGATCTGCCAGTCGCCTGTCCGTTACGAGGGTTCCATCAGATAGCTGCAAAGCCCATCCCTGCGGATCGCCCGTCCTGCTTGCTACGTGGTCCCAACGGTCTCGCCACCACTGCACGTCGCGGTCACTGTGTTCTGCGTGGGCGTTCGCAATCAGTTCGGGCTGAACGAGCTCGCTTAGCGCGTCAAGCACCCGCGGAAAGTGCACTGGCTCCCGTTCGAGCAACAGAGGCCGGACCCTGGCTGCGAGCGAATCCATCAATTCCTCGGGCGGAAAGCTGACGGATTGCTCGGCGCTTATTACAGCTCCTGTGGTCTTGTCCACGTTCACGACCAGTTTGAGCTCGCCTTTGTAAAGCGATTCCATCAGATCCCGGTGGTGCAATACCAATGGGTGCTCGGTAATTCTGCGCGCGCGTAGGACAAACATCTCTAGTCGACGTTCCGGCTTAATCGGATCGTCCTGTTTACGGTTTGCCACTCCGATATCCTTTCATTCCTGGCTGTTCCGACATTCGTTGGAGTCGGCCATTGGATCTTCTGCACTGTGGCGAGCTGGGCTGTTGGCCCCGGAGCAAGATAGCCGGCACCTCTCACCGCATCTAGTTCATTGGCGAACACCGCACATCAACACCAAGCGCTAGTCGCGGCTCAGATCGATCAAAGTCCGACGTAAGAGCTCGACTTCTTGACGGGTTCACCGGCCGTCGAAGGCAAGTCCCTCAACTTCTGCGCTACAACCCGATGTCAGTCACGGCGTTACCAACAAGCGGTGCGTGTTCTCGGCGGTACACCTCCACGGAGTCGAGGCTTGCGTGCCCGGTCTGCCGGGCGATGGCGGATCCGTCGGCGCCGTTGCGGGTGCCTTGAGTGACGAACCCTGCGCGGAGCGAGTGTCCGCCGAGCTTGGCGAGAGCGGTGGGGTCGAAGCCTGCGTGTTCGGCGCGGCGGCGGATGGTCTGGTGGATCGCGGCACCGGACAGTGCGGTGGCACCGAGGTTGCCGTTCTTCGCGACGGCCCGGAACAACGGTGCTCGTGCGGCGGTGCGCGGCACTCCCCCGCGGCACACGTGGTCGGTGAATGGATCCCGCTTCCGCAGTAGGCGGATTACAGATGAGCGGCCGCCGACGTCGAATGCCGCGACGACTTGTACCCAGCGGACGTAGGCGCACGGCGAGCAGGTCTCGTTGGATTCTGTGTATGGCAGGGCTTTCACAGCTCCCCTGCCCTGTTGGTCGGTCTTCGACTTACGTAGGCGAACGTGGAGTCCGTCGCGCCGATGCACGCTGACGTCCCCGCACAGCAGGTCGGAGAGTTCGCTGCGGCGGAATGCGCCGGCGAACCCGAGCAGCAGAATTGCCGAATCCCGGCGTTCGAGGACTTCGTCGGCCCAACCCCGGCCCCGCTGCCGTGCCGTCTCGACTAGAAGTTTGATGTCGTCGACCAGCAGCGGATCGCGCGGGGTGCGGGGCCTATCCCCTGCAGCGGCATACTCCCGCCGAATCCCGGACAGCGTCGCGGCCACCAGTTCGTGCGCTGACGGCGACAGTTGCCCGGTGGTGCGGTGCTGGTGGTTGATCGCCGCGATCCAGGTACCGAAGGTAGCAACGGCGTAGGCCCGCTCCCCCGATTCGGTTCGGGTGTCGGCGGCGTCAACCAGATAGGCGGCAACGGTGATCGGGTGCGCCGGAAGCGTCACGTGACCATTCGACTCGCACCAGCTGGTGAAGCGTCTCCACGCGGCCGCATACGTCTTCCGGGTTCCCTCCGAGCGTGAGGACTGCACGGCGGCCGCGATGCGCATCGCGACGGCGGGCGGGATCTCCGGCTCGACAGCGGCCGGTCTGCCCGCGTCGGCAATGCCCGCAGCGGTGGCTCTCGCAGGTGCGCGGCCTGGTCGGAAGTCCATATGGGCAGCCTAGCGCAGCTCACCGACACGTCTGCGGAGCAAAAATGTTCTGAACTGGCGTTTTGGCAGTGACGGTGCGGAAAATGCAATTTACGACGCCGAGAACCGACGAACACCGCTGTGCATGGCGGCCCTTTCGCCGCTACCGAACAGTCCGCACACCCAACGGTGCTTCGGCCAATCCGCCTTGTTCTCGAATTTGCTGCGTCGCAGCTTAATTCAGCTCGTTGCCCGAACCCGCGCCGCCGATCGTGCAGTGAAGGCGACCGAAGCGGTCACCACCGCCAAGATGAGAATCAGCGACGCGATGTCCGGCGATTGGCCCGCTGCCAACTGCGTCAACCACGTCAGTCCGGGCAACAGTGCGATGGTCGCGATTGCCGGTAAGGGCTCTGCGCGTTGAACTCCGACCTGCAGCAAGAACAGCGGGATGACGACGGCGAGAATGCCGAACACGAACAGCATCGCCACTTCCACCGCGTCGGGCATTCGAGCACCGCTGAACAACAACGTCATTCCTGCTGCAACGTAGGTGAGATGGAATCGGTGGGCGGTGACCCACACTGGACTGATTCGCTTCCTGCCGAGGTTCTTCGACAGCAACACGACCACCGCCATGCCGATGCCCGCGGTGGCAGCCAGAAGCAGTCCGGCGACGGTCTCTGCGGAGCCGACGCTGGGGTCGGACACCTGCCAAGTCCGGCCAGCGAGAAGCATGCCGATGACCATCATGGCTGCGACCAAGAGAAGCTCGAAATTTCCACGCCATTCCCGGCGCCGAAGTACCGCCAGTGCAATCACTATCAACGCGGCCGGCCCCACCGCCGATTCGATAGAACTCGTCGTCGAGGCGGGAATGAGACTGATAGAAACGTAGAAGCTGAGAAAGGTCACTGCGGTAGCAACATTCATCCAGATCATCGACAGCCGCACCTCACGGGACACAGGTGCGCGATCGCTCACTCGCAGCCTGTCGATGAGCCCGAACACTGCGGCAGCGGTTGCGAACGCCAGGGTCGAAAAGACCACGCTGCCAGAAGTATTGACACTCTCGGTCATCACGCCCTGGACAAAGGCCTGCATGACCACGGCCACCACGATCAGTAGAAGGGGTCGTCTGTTCCCCATCGAGAGCCGTCGCCTGAAGCGCTCAATCCACATGTCGTGCAACGGAACAACCTCCCCATCAATTGCAGTGCCATGAACCGGCCGTCGTCGGCAAAGCATCGGCAACCACTGGACCGCAACCCGATGGACACGCTGCGCGTCTTGACACGTCATGAAACCACGCTATGGTCGTTCTGTAAACAGAACGATAGGACATCATGGACGACGGCATCGGGAAACGTCTACGGGCTCTACGGGTCGAGCGAGACTGTTCGCTGTCCGAACTCGCTCGTCGGAGCGGAGTCGGCAAGGGGACGATCTCCGAACTCGAGAACGGCCGTCGCGGAGCACGTTTGGACACCCTGTTCGCACTCACCCGCGCACTGGAGGCCCCGCTGGGTGCAGTCCTGCCCGGCCGCACAGGCAAGGCCTCGGAACTTCACGGCGACTCAGTCCACGCAATTCTGTTGGATAGATTCGAGGCAGGCCTGCACCTGACAGAGGTCTACCGAGCGACGATCGGCGAAACCGTCCAGCATTCGGACCCCCACGCGATCGGCGTCGAAGAGACAGTGACCGTCGTCGACGGCCGGGTGATGGTCGGTGACGGAATCAGGGAAATTGCTGCAGGTGAAAGCCACTCTTACCCAGGCGATCGCCCTCACCTGTTCCGGGCGGTCGGAGACACTGCCACCGTCCTGATTCTGATGCATTACCCGCTGCCTCGACCGAACCGGAAGGAAGAAGGGAACCACCCGTGAGCGAAACTCCATTGCCCGAGCGCAGTCGTATCGTCGAGCAACATCTAGCGGCAGCCGAGATAGCAACGTCGATCCACGTGCTGCCTGCCTCGGCGCGGACGGCAGCCGAGGCGGCAGACGCACTGGAATGCGAGGTGGGAGCCATCGCGAGCAGTCTGCTGTTCTTCGCCGACGACGAACCCGTTCTCGTAATGACCAGTGGCCGACACCGCGTCGATACAGGGATTCTCGGTGCGACGCTTGGGGTCGAGCACCTACGGCTTGCATCGGCGAAGCAGGTTCGCTCACTGACAGGCCAGGCGATCGGCGGTGTCGCCCCGACGGGGCACCCCGAACCGATCCGAACCGTGATCGACCAAGCACTGCAACAGCATCCGAGGATCTGGGCCGCGGCTGGAACTCCTCACACCGTCATGTCACTGACGTTCGCCGACTTGATGGCCCTGACGAACGGCAGATGCGTCGTCGTTTCGAGCGACTGAGACAACACGAATCTCGACAGAAGAGAGAATACGTTGAACGATGACCGCAGGCCCCGAGTTGCGGACGACAACGTCCGTAACGTCGACAGTGCACTCTCCACAGTGTCCGAACATTGGCAGCCACACCGGCTCACGTCCGTCAACGATTACGACGTCAAGGTGGTCAAGCTACAGGGCGAGTTCGTCTGGCACACACACCCCGACACCGACGAACTCTTCATGGTCGTTCACGGCGAGCTGACAATCCAACT
The DNA here is from genome assembly GCF_033142445.1 of Rhodococcus sp. IEGM 1330. NCBI lineage: Bacteria > Bacillati > Actinomycetota > Actinomycetes > Mycobacteriales > Nocardiaceae > Rhodococcus > Rhodococcus sp. IEGM 1330. The sequence goes on along the minus strand of NZ_JAWLSB010000013.1, from coordinate 18,585 downwards.
CCGCGATCGAGACGTCGTCCTCCGCTCCAACGACGTCTTCGTTGTCCCGAAAGGTGTCGAGCACTGCCCGAAATCCGACGGTGAGGTACACGCGATTCTGTTCGAGCGACAAGGGACCGCAAACACCGGCGACGCGGGTGGCAACCGCACCGCGCAACTATACGAGCTCGACCACTAGGCGGCGATTGCCGTCAACTCTATGGCGCTACAAGGCAAATCGGCCCCAGCGGCGTTGCGGGGTTCACTGTCACTGTTGTGATGGGCCCGCCGGCCGAAGTCTGGTATGCCATGAGTGAGTGCTCCCCTGCGGTGAGGGGAGTCCACAGCGTGATCTTGTGACCGAGAACGGCCGGGATACTGAAGTACGGGTCGAACTGCCACGCGAATTCCTCGATCGGCATGATCGAGTCGTACCCGATTGCCGCGATGTCCGTCCGGGGTTCGTTCAGGCCGTCGGTCCGCGCGACCGCTACATACGTGCATCCGACGCCGTACGGCGTGGTCGGCCCGAAGCTGAGCCCAGGCAGAATGTCGAGTTCGACAACGTCGGCCGACGCTGTGGGCGCGGCGACCAATGCTAGGCCGATGCAGTTGGCGGCAACGGCAGAGAAGTAAGCGAGCCGATCGAGTTTCATGCCACTTCGTCGGCTGCGCGGCCCAGCGCGTTACAGACGGTGCCACGATACTGTCCCGTCGAACGAGTATTTGCTACGCACAACGCTTCTCGTATCCGTCGTTTTCAAAGCGCCCGATTTACCTGGCCTGTAAAGTCCACGCTCATGATCAGAAGAGCCATAACGAGATCGATGGTCATCGCTGGGGCGGCCGTTGCGGCGACCGTAAGCGCGCCGGCCGCGGCTCACGCGCATCACGCCGAGTTCACTCCACTTCCAGTGGCTTATTCACTGGGAGAGAACTTTTCGGTTCCGTGCAGCGGACAGCTGACGGGTGCCGTCCTCACGCCGCATGACAATCCAGGACGCGTCACGGTCAGAGTCTCCTGGCTGCCGTTCTTCACCGGTGAATGCCACAATGCGATATTCGTGAACTACTGGTCTGCCGCCGGAGCGAACGGCGAGGGCGGCTCACGATTGATCCTGCTCCCCTTCGCCTCGCGTGCTTTCGAGCCCTTGAACGGGGAAATCACGTTCCCGATGGCATCGGGCGGAGGCTCGATGACTGTCGCTACCAATGCCGTGAGCACGACGTACCTCGACCCCCTGGCGAATACGGTGAGATTCGTCGTTCCCTGAGCGATGCCAGCGGCGTTCCAGCTGGGCGACATCGACGAGAAGCGAAGCGATCGTCCGCGACATCGACGAGAAGCGAAGCGATCGTCCGCGACATCGACGAGAAGCGAAGCGATCGTCCGCGACATCGACGCCAACCGGCACGGACCGATTCCTGGAAGGACGCACGATTGACTCGATCGTCGTTCGATGAGGCATCATTGAGCCGATGAGCGATCTCGAGTATCTCGGCACCCTGCTCGGCAAATTGGACGCCGAGCTGCAGCGACTGACCGATGCCGAGCCCGGTTCCGATGAGCAGAATTCTGCTGTCGATGCCGCAGCGGACGCGGTGTTCCGGCTTCGAGAAAAGGTCAAAGCCGGCCACACCAGCAAGAAGGCCTATTACCTCGGGGCCTCTACTGATCCCCTGGGCATTCGGGTCGAGGGCATTTCTGCACTGCACGGCAAGCGCATCCACGAGTTGGTACGCAACCAGGGTTGGATGCACGTGGACGACACCGCCGTCCTCGCCGCCCTGGACGACGATCAGCTCAGCCGCTACCGCGCCGTGGCCGGACGCGGGGTGGCGAGCACGCTACGAGATGCCCGCGAATACCTCGCTACAGCAACAGGTCTCGCCTAGCTCAGGAGGCTCGCCGTTGACGCTGCCATACTCACCCGATGCACGATCTCCGAATCCAGTTTTTCATCAATCTTGAGTCTCGCGTCTGGGACGCGCTGGCCAACGGCGACGCAGACGCCGATCTCGAACTACTGTCTGCCGACTTCGTCGGGGTGTATCCCACCGGTTTCGCCAATAGGGCAGACCACGCACACCAACTGGCCGACGGGCCCAGCATCGCGTCCTACTCGATCTCGGAAGCGAAACTATTCGAAGTTTCTGGGGATGCGGTGATGCTCTGCTATCGCGCCGACTACCAGCGGCCCCATCGCAGCGTGGGCGAGGCGATGTTCATCAGCTCGCTCTGGCTCCAACGAGATGGCCGTTGGCAGAACAAGTTCAGTCAAGACTCACCTGTCAACTCCTGACTGCGCTGCCTAGCTAACTGGTGCGGGCGTCACCTACAGCACCCGGTGGTCCTCGAACCCGTCACGAGTAGCGGAAGCAGCTTTCGCAGTTCCTGATTCTCCCCGGATCCAGACCCGTGTGCTGCACACAGTCCGGTACCAGTTCCCCGGTCTCCGGATGCGCCATCGAATACGTACACGCCGCCAATCTCTCCTGCGCTTCGAGCAGCACCGGCTCCGTTGCCGTCTCACCGGACTGCATCATCGTCCACGCAGGTAGTACATTTTCGGCATCCATGAACCGGTGAACGACGAACGTCATCGGGCGGACCTGACGGCGAGCGAACGCGACCGCCAGCTCCCGGACGCCACCGCATCGATTCACCACACTGCGTGCCCACCGCACGGCCATGAGCACACCCCGCGGATGTCCGATGAGTACTCGGCGCCGGCCAAGGAGACATCGGCGCGCGGGGTCAGCTGCGCCGTGCTCCCATTCCCCGCGCCACCAGGTCGTCGACGAACCGGCGGGTCAGTGCGTCTGTCTGCGTTCCGACCATCACGACGACCGATCGTTGCAGCGGTGGCCGCAGCGGGGTGACGATGCCGGCGAACCGCGCGGGCAGTGCGGTGGTCGGAACGAGGGCGATTCCGAGGCCTGCGTGGGCGAGTTGAGCTGCCGTGGTGGCGTTTCGGGTACGGGTGACAGCATCGAGCTCGACGCCGTGGGCTGTCGCGACGGAGTCGAACCACCCGCGTAGACCGTTCGACGGGTGGTAGTGCACGATCGGTCTGCCTGCGAGATCGGTCCATCGGATAGCAGGCTTGTCGGCGAGATCGAGCCCCTCCGGGATCACCGCGACGACGTCTTCCGTTCCGATCTCGTGGGTCACGCCGGTGAACTGCGTCGAGGCCGGACCGACTGCGAGGTCGATGTCGCCGTTGGAGAGTGCGTCCGCCATCGCGTCCGCACTGGTGAACTCGGTCAGGTCCAGTCCGATGTGGGGGTACTTTCTCGTCCATTTTCGTAGCGTGGGCGCGAGGAGTGGGACGGTCATGCTTTCGGCGCACGCCAGTCGCAGTCGGCCTTGACGTCCCTCCGCCAACGCTCGTCCGGTCTGCACGATGCGGTCGGCAGCCGACAGTGTGGCTCGCGCATCGTCGAGCAACGCGCGACCGGTCGGGGTCGGCCGCACCCCGCGCGGGAGCCGTTCCAGCAGCGGGGTGCCGATTTCGGTTTCCAACGACGCCAGCTGGTGAGACAATGCGGGTTGCGAGAGATGCAACTGCGCTGCCCCCGCGGTGACGGAACCGGCGTCCACGACGGCGACGAAGCATTCGAGGGCTCGCAGGGTCGGCATCGGTCGAGAGTATGTGACGTCGAGAGTTCGGCGCGCCTCTAGCTGGAATCCCTCTTCAGGTAGCGGCTTGTCGTCTGCACGAGCACTGTGCTGAAGAAGATGCCGATCAGCGTGAGGATCACGCCGGACCGGATGTCTCCGTCGATGAAGTTCGTGGCGGCGACGACGTACGAGATCGCAGCCATGACGATGCCTGCAGTCATTCTGATCCTCGGGTCGATGTTCATGTGTCAATTCCTTTCGCGAGAAATGTTGTGCGACGGTGGCGGGCTCGATTCGGTCAGCCGACCGCGACAAGTTCGGCTTGTTGGAGGAAGGTGAGGTTGTCTTCGAGGTGCCAGTCCGCGTCGATGCGAGCATCGCCCACGTGCTGGATGTCGATCGCACCGAAGTCGATCGTTTGTCCGGTTCCGGTGCGGCCGTCGTACGTGCCGGTGAAATGACCCCGGAAGATCAACCGTGCGGTGAAGGTGTCGCCGGTGACGTACAGATCGGCGAGCTCGCACGTCAGGTCGGGAACCGCATCGCGGAACGTGTCCGACGCCGCGACGGGTCCGGCCGGGCCCTGCGGGCGTCCCGGCGGCAGAGTGTTGTCGACGAAGCCGGGGTCCACTGCTCGGTCGAGGTACGCGGTGTCGCCGGTGTTCCAGAACGTGTACAGCGTCTGCGCGATACGAACGACCTCGCGGGTTCGGTCGGTAACCGGTGCGTCGCCGACGTTCACCGTGCCCGGCGCGACCAGGTCGGCCGCAGAATCCACCAGCGGCTGATCGGTGGTCATGGTGCCGGTGGAACACGCCACCAGTGGCAGCGTCACGAACACCAGTGCAGCCATTGCCGTGAGGAGTTTCATGCCAACCGCCCTCCCCCGTCGACGTGCAGGGTGACGCCGGTGACGAAGGTGTTCGTCAGCAAAGACACTGCAGCGGCGGCGATGTCGGACGGTCGACCGACTCTGCGGGCGGGGTTGGTGCGCGCCGTATTCGCGAACAGTGCGTCCTTCTCCTGTCCCATCGAGTCCCAGGCCCCCGAATCCACGATCCCGGGTGACAGGGCGTTGACGCGGACGGGTGCAAGTTCGACCGCGAGCGCCTCGGTCAGGAACGCCACCGCGCCGTTCGTCGTCGCCATCACCGACAGGCCGGGTGCTGGTTTCCAGGCGGCGACGCCGGAGAAGAACAGGAACGAACCTCCCTCGCGAACCTGCGGCGAGAAGTGCTTGGCCAATAGGATCGGCCCGATCACTTTGGCGTCGAATGCATTTCGTATGGCACCCGCGTCCAGTTCCGTGATGGGCCCGTTCGCGTGATCTGCTGCGAGACTGACGACGTGGTCCACCGCGCCGACCGACGTGGCAGCTAGCGCAATGGATGACTCGTCCCCGAGATCGATTGTCACCGCACTCGCCCCCGGACCCAGCTCCGAGACTGCAGCATCGAGTGAATCACTGTGTCGCCCAGCGAGGATGACCTCGCCGCCGCGATCGAGAACAGCCGACGCGATCGACCGTCCGATTCCCGAGGCTCCACTGACCAGAAGTACGCGCATTGGGTGATCCTTTCGTTGGGTGTGCGTTTCAATTCAGTGAAGCAAGAAATTGACCGTCGAACAATCGATGCTTTCACTCGCTGCTATCGGAAATATCGATACCGATCATTTTTGCCGGGTCGACGATCCGGTCGAATTCGTCGCCGTCGACGAATCCGATGGCCAGGGCCGCGTCGCGTAGTGTGCTGTCGTCGGCCAGAGCCCGGTGCGCTATCGCCGCCGCCTTCTCGTACCCGATCACGGGCGAGAGTGCGGTGACGAGCATCAGCGACCGGTCGACGTACCCCGCGATGGTGTCGCGGTTCAATTCGATTCCACTGACGCAATATTCGGCAAACTTCGCGCACATGTCGCCGAGAATCGTGGCCGAATGGAGCACGTTGTCGATGATCATCGGGCGCATCGCGTTGAGCTCGAAGTTGCCTTGCGAACCGGCGAACGCCACGGCGGTGTCGTCGGCGATCACCTGAATGCACACCATCACCATTGCCTCGCACTGAGTGGGGTTCACCTTGCCGGGCATGATGGAACTGCCGGGCTCGTTGGCGGGCAAGATCAGTTCGCCGAGTCCGGCTCGCGGCCCCGAGGCCGACCACCGGATGTCATTGGCGATCTTCATCAGCACCACGGCCAACGAGCGCAGTGCCGCGCTCGCTGCGACCATTGCGTCGAGCCCGCCGAGAGCGGCGAACTTGTTGTCCGCCGACACATACGGGCGACCGGTCTGCGCGGCGATCTGCGCGGCGACATCCGCGCCGAACCCGTCGGGTGCGTTCATCCCGGTTCCGACTGCGGTGCCGCCAATCGCGAGGGGATACAGTCCCCTCACGCCGGCGTCCACGCGGTCGAGTGCCTGTTGCAGTTGCGCTGCGTACCCGGACCACTCCTGGCCGACTGTGAGCGGGACGGCGTCCTCGAGGTGCGTTCGTCCGATCTTGATCACCCCGCGCCACGCATTCGCCTTCTCTTGCAACGCCCGGAGCAACGAATTCGCCGCCGGCAGCAGGCGATCGGTGATGATCGCGACGGTCGCGATATGCATCGCGGTGGGGAATGTGTCATTACTGGACTGCCCCATGTTGACGTGGTCGTTGGGGTGAATCGGCGTCTTCGATCCCAGTTCCCCGCCGGTGAGCTGAATGCACCTGTTGCCGATGACCTCGTTGACGTTCATGTTCGATTGGGTGCCCGAACCGGTCTGCCACACGAACAGCGGAAAATGTTCGTCGAGGCGGCCGTCGATCACCTCGTCGGTCACACTCACGATAAGGTCGCGTCGCCACGTCTCCAACCGGCCGGCTTCTCCGTTGACAATCGCTGCCGCCTTCTTGACGTGCCCGTACGCGTGATAGACCGCCTTCGGCATGCGGTCGTCTCCGATAGAGAAATGCTGCAACGACCGTTGCGTCTGAGCACCCCAATACTTGTCGGCAGGCACCTCGATACTGCCCATCGAATCGCTCTCGCTGCGCGTACCGGTTGCATCGATCCCGATGGGCACATCCGACATCGTGGGAATCGACGGCTCACCGTGGTTGCTCACCGGCCGGCCTCGCGGTAGTTCTCGACATCGAACGGTCCGTACTCGGGAATCCACATCGCCTCGTGCACAGCAGCGTCGACGTCGTGGTGGGTCTTCGTCGCCACGCCCTCCTCGGCTGCGGCGCGGGCCACAGCGGCAGCGACGATCGCCGACGACGCGCGCAGGTCCTCGACCGGCGGGAGCAGCGAGGCACCTGCCGCACTGACATCGACCTGTCCGGCCACGGCGTTCGCGGCCGCGAGGAGCATTGCGTCGGTGACCCGCGACGCACCGGAGACGATGATGCCCAAGCCGAGTCCGGGATAGAGCAGGGCGTTGTTGCCCTGCCCGATCTGGTAGGTGACGCCGCCGTGTTCCACCGGATCGGCCGGAATCCCGGTCGCCACCAGCGCAGCACCGTCGGACCACACGACGGCATCGCGCGGCGACACCTCGATGCGACTCGTCGGGTTGGACAGAGGGAGCAGGATTGGGCGCTTCACCCCCGCGCACAGGGCACGGACCATCTCCTCGGTAAACGCCCCTGCGACGGTGGAGGTTCCGATAAGGATGGTGGGGCGCACCGCTTCGACGACGGACAACAGGTCCATCGCGGCGCCGCTGTCGGACATCTCCCCGGCCGGCCTCGCATAGGGCTGCTGGTAGTCGGGAAGCGCGGTCATGTCGTCGGTGATCAGCCCGTTGATGTCGATCAACCACACCCGTGATCGCGCCTGCTCGGGCCTCAGGCCGTCGGCGACCATGGCCGCCGAAATCTGATCGGCCATACCCGTTCCCGCGGTACCCGCGCCGAACACGACGAGCCGTTGGTCGGCGAAATTCTGGCCGGTGACCTTCATGCCGGACATCACGGCGGCCATGACAATGGCACCGGTGCCCTGCATGTCGTCGTTGAAGATCCGGTACTTCTCACCGTGCTCGGTCAGGATCCGCCGGGCATTCGACGGTCCGAAATCCTCGAAATGCAGCAAGGCGTTCGGGAACAACTCGCTTGCGACGTCGAGGTACGTCTCGATCAGCTCGTCGTACTTCTTGCCGCGGACTCGTTCGTGCAGGTTGCCGAGGTAGGCGGGGTCGTCCAGCAACGCTCGGTTGTCCGTTCCCACATCGAGATTGACGGCAATGACACGGGCGGGATCGATGCCCGCAGCGGCGGTGTAGATGGCGAGTTTGCCGACCGCGATATCGGTGCCGTTGACGCCCCAGTCGCCGATACCCAAGATCTCCTCGGCGTCGGAACACACGATGAGGTCGACATCGTCTGGGCCCAGGCCCAGTGTCTGGAACGACGCGCGGACGTCGTCGATGCGGTCGATGGAAAGATACAGCGCACGCGATCTCCGGTACTCGTGGCTCCACTGTTCGATGGCGTCGCCGATGGTCGGGTCGTAGACCACGGGCAGCAATTCGGCGAGGTGGTCCGTGAGAAGGCGGAAGTACACGATCTCGTTCCGATCGTGTAATGCATTGAGGTACACATACTTTGCTAGATCGTCCGGTTGGGATGTCAGTTGCCGGTACGAGCGTGCGGCCTGCTCGTCGATAGTTTCGACGGATGCGGGGAGCCGACCGGTCAACCCAAGCGCGCGGCGTTGTTCGGTGGTGAATGCGGTGCCCCGGTTGCGGTAGGCATCGTGCAGGACGCGTTGTCCGTTGTCCATGTGGGAAGTCCTTGCTGTCGGTGGTCAGTGGCTGCGGCCGGGGAGCCCGCTGATCGGTGCCGGATCGCGGTCGACCCAGGTCGCGGTGTCCGGGTGATCGAGCGTCCACTGCGCGATCTGGTCCTTGCGTGCCCACCAGACGTCGCCGCGCTCGCGAAGACGAGTGAAGACTCGGTCGAGTACCCGCACGCGCGAGGCGTGGCCCGAGAGTCGGTCGTGGAGGCCGATGACCATCATCGTGCGCCGTTGCGCGCCTTCGTCGTAAAGCTGGTCGAACTCGTCGATCAGTTGCTGCTCGTAGTCGACAGGGGAAAAGCCGGGGAAGTCGAAGCTGGCGATGTCGTTGAGGTGCACCGAGTACGGCACCGTGGCGAAGGGCTCGCCGTTGATCCGTTGCAGGAACGGCTGGTCCGCGGACAGATCATCGATGTGATAGTGAAAACCTTGCTCCTGCAGTATCTCCAACGTGTTGACGCCGGGGCGGATCCAGTAGTTGTTGTACCCGGTGGGCCGGGTTCCGGTGACCTCTTCGATAGCGGTGACGCTGTCCGCGATCCATGCAGCTTCGTCGGCGCGGGAAAGTTGATACTGCCGCTCCCATCGCCGCCCGTGTGCGCCCGCCTCGTGCCCGCGGGCCACGATCTCGGCCGCGATCTTCGGGTGGCGCCGCACCGCATCGCCGATCATGAACGACGTCATCGGTATCGAGTGCTTGTCCAGCAGGTCCAGGATTCTGGGCACGCCTTCGCGGGCACCGTATTCGTAGAAGCTGTTCTGACCCAGGTCGGGGTATCCGGACAGTATCGGCTCGGTGATGGGTCCGCCGGCCCCGCTGATCGGTTGTCCACCTGCCTCGAACTGCATCGAGACGGTGACCGCCATTCGAGCGCCATCGGGCCAAAGATGTGTCGTCATAATCATGTCCTGTTCTCGCAATGTGCGGGTGCGTTGTTCGACGATCGGTACAGCTCTGAGCATCCCGATAAAAATCCCATCGCGGCATCGATCTTTCGGTCCACCGACATTCGGACTTTCGATGGCCGCCGCGCGGCTGATGGTGTCTGCTTACGAACCCGTCGCTTTTCCTTGTGTCTCCATCGAACCTACGAATCGCAGTCCAGGTGGGTCTGGTCGCGGACTGCCGTCCGCCGACGCAGCGGTGGGCCTCGAGTCTGTGCTGGTGAGGGGCGGTGTGGCGCGACTCGACGGCGTGTTTCCCGCCCCCGTCAGTGCACAGACCGCACCTCCCGGGGAGCAGTCACCGCCCACTGTCGACCGGTCGCACTTGTCGAACACGTTGCGGTACAACAAAAGAGGACGAACGACACCACAGCCTCCACACGACGATAAGGAACCCATGACATCCGCCGACACGACCTCGATAACCGACCTGTTGGATCGCGCCACACGGGGGTCTGTGTGGGGTCCAGGTTCCGCGGAATACGACGGCGAGGTGGCCGGATTCAATGTCGCCGTGTCTCATTCACCGGCCGCAGTGGTCGTCGCCGACGATGCCGACGATGTTGCTGCGTCGGTTCGAGTCGCAGCAGCCGCCGGTTACGGGGTGGCCGTCAAAGCCACCGGCCACGGTGCCCGCGCGACGCACAACACGTCGATCATGATCTCCACCCGACGGTTGAGCGCCATACACATCGATGCCGGTGCACGCACTGCGGCCGTCGGCGCCGGTGTCCGGTGGCAGCAAGTACTCGACGCCGCCGCGGTGTTCGATCTCGGCGCACCGTCCGGGTCATCCACCGGTGCGGGAGCTGTCGGGTACACCCTCGGCGGTGGGCTGAGCCCGCTGGGTCGAACCATCGGATTCGCCGCCGACCTGGTGCGCTCGTTCCAGATCGTCACTGCCGACGGTCGTGTGACCATGATCGACGAGCACACGGACGGAGAGTTGTTCTGGGCGCTGCGGGGCGGGGGCGGCGGCGGGTTCGGCATCGTGACCGAAATGGTGATCGATCTGCTGCCGATGCACACCGTGTTCGGCGGTGGCATGTTCTTCGATCTCGAGGACGCGCCCACCGTTCTTCACGCATGGCGGACCTGGGTACAGGCTGTGCCGGAATCCGTCTCGACATCGATCGCGCTCCTGCACTTGCCGCCGGACCCCGCCCTCGCGGTAGAGCTTCGTGGCCGCACCGTCCTACACCTGCGGTACGCCCACGTCGGATCCGCCGAACGCGGCAAGGAACTGCTCGCGCCGATGCGCTCGATCGCCGAACCCATCATCGACACGGTGGCCACCATGCCGATGACCGCGTTGGCCTCGATTCACATGGACCCTGTCGAACCGTTGCCGGTGATCGAGCGCGGATTGCTGTTGTCGACGATGACCGAAAAAACAATCGACGCGGTCCTGTCTGCCGCCGACCTGCCCGTCGCCACAGTGGAATTGCGATTGATGGGCGGGGCCTTGGATCGGTCGCCGCGGTCCCCCGGCTCGGTGGGCGGACGTTCGGCCGCGTTCTGCCTGTATCTGATCGGGGTTGCTGAGCCGGCTATTGCAGCGGACCTACCAGGCGTGCTCGACGAACTCCTCTCGCGTTTCACGGCTGATTCCGCCGACCGCGCATTTCTCAATCTCGCAGGCACAGGGTCGATGGATCTGGTGCGGGCAGGATGGAGCACAACCGAATCGGAGCGACTGGAGGCGGCCCGACACGCGGTCGACCCGGCCGGTGTGTTCGCTCCATCCGCACGTTGGTAGCTGCGACGATTCGACGCCGCCGACCCGAAGATCGGTGACCCTGGCAGGGCGCGCCCGAGTGTCCTTACGAACATCTACTCGTGCTGGCACGGGACGCCGACACCATCAGCCGCAGCCTCCGCGGCAAGGTTGCAGCGGTAGGCTTCGAACTGGTTCCCGGTCCGTTCGATCTGCTGGCCGGGCCACCGCCGTGGCGTCGGGGTACGTCATCGGAGCCGAAGGCGAACTCCGAAGGGGACGTCTTCCGCTCCCGGTCCGACTCTACGAACGCCTAAAGCGCGGTATATCCCGCGGGTATCAGCCGCGGGGTATACGAGCCGAGTGCATTGCTGCACAAGCGTTTCGATCAGCTCTGTGCGCGTGCTGCCAGTTTGCCCGCGATTCCCGAGAGGATTTCGGTCGGCCGCTGCTGCTCGCCCTGCTGTGCGCCCAGAACCACGAGGGTTCCGGTGAGGATCGGCAGAGCCCACTGCAGGTACTGCAGCTGCTTCTGGGCTGCGGCGGCCTCCGGAGGTGTCACTGCGGTCGGCTCGGTTGCCGATTTGATCGAATGACCCTGCGCTTGTGTGGTTTTCGTGCCCAGCACGCCGCTGTACGCGGTCGCGGCAAGCGCGGCACCGGTGACGGCGATCTTGATGGCGGTGTTGGCGGTGACGCCCTGCTGATGACGAGCGCGACCACGGTTGGCCAGGAGAATTCCCGCGCCACCGATGAGGTGTGCGCCAATGGCACCGGCGTTGACCGGAGCCCATTTCGCCCAGCCTGCGGCGGCAACTCGTGCCCGGTCACGCGGATCCTGTACTGCAGAGGACGCCCCGTTGACGCCGACGGCACCCATGAGAGTGCCACCGAACCAGGCAGCGGCACCGAGATCGTGCAGTGATTGGATGACGGTATTCTGTTGGACATCGATGTCCCTTAGGGTTGATTGCACGCAGTCGGCAGCGACATGCGCGGTGTACGAAAGGAATTGGCGCTTCCTTCGCCGGCTTCCCTGATACTCGGGTACCCGTGCAGGATGTTCCCACACGCGGGCCCCGGGGCGGCGTTGTTCTACTGTCCGACGAGGGGCCGTACCGCACTGCTACGTAGTTGAGTATGCAGCTGTAGGTGCGCTCGCGTCGCTTCGTCGAGGACGGTGCGGGGAGTGCATTCGAGCGCTGCGTGAAGTCGCCGACGGTAGCCGGCGGAATCGAGACCGAAGGCAATCCAGATTTCTTCGTCACCTGCGCCGCCGTAGGGAATCCAGCGAACGGCGAAGTCGATCAGTTCGTGGGCGTGGAACTCGTTCATGGGTGGGCCTTGCCCCTGCGAGCGGCGAAACCTGAATCGTCGATACGAATGTCGATTCAGACATTGCCGTCGAGGAAATACCGGGGTGTGCGAAGCTTCGCAACTATTCTCGTGGGCCGGGCGACGAAAGCTCTTGCGACACCGTGACCCTACTGAGGGCGAAGGCGTCGATCCCGGATCGGCTGGTGGTCTCAGCACCACTAGTCGACACCCGTCGATAGGTGTTGTCAACCGGGGGGAACACTTCTCGGTAATTCAGCCGTCTCACCGGCTGTCCTCGAAGGCCCGCTAAACTGAAAACTGGCAATTCTCCACGCGATAGACGTACATCAGACCGATTCGAGGTTCCACATGGCACTGGATCATGCCGACGACGGAAACACCTCCACCGAGGCCGCCGAGGCAGAAGAAGTCGACGATCTTCGAGACAGCTTGACCTCACTCTCGCAACTGGCCATGAACAGCCTGTCACTACCGCAGATGCTCACTCACATTGCCGAATTCGCAGTGAAAGCAATTCCGGGTGCCATTGGTGCCGGATTGACTCTCGAGCACGGTGACCGGCGAGACACTATCGTGGCAACGGATGATTTCGTTGTCGAAGTCGACACGATCCAGTACGCGCTCGGTGAGGGCCCGTGCATCACGGCCGCCGCGGAGGGGCGCACCGTACGTTCGGGCTCGCTGGGCGGCGATGTTCACTGGCCGCGCTTCGGTCCCAGGGCCGGACGCCTCGGAGTGCACAGTGCGCTCTCCTTGCCTTTGTCGGCAGGCAACGGAACCCTGGGCGCGATCAATGTGTACGCCCACGCAAAAAATGCCTTCGACGACCGTGCGGTGCGCCTCGGCGAGCTGTTCGCTGTACCTGCTGCGGTATCAGTGGAGAACGCGCGAACACTGGCCAACGCCCTGCTGCTCACACATCAACTCGAAACGGCGCTGACCAATCGCAAGGTGATCGACCACGCGATCGGCATCATCGTCAGCCGCATTGGGTGTACCAGCACCGAGGCGTTCGCGCGGCTGCGTGCCATGAGTCAGCGGGACGGGATCAAACTGACCGCGGTTGCGCACTCGATCTTCGACGACGCACAGCGACGTGCGCAGGCCAGGCGCACCGGTCCGTAGGTTTGCAACGGCGGGAGTACACCGCAGGCGTCACAGCGTGAACGTGTGGCGGAAGCGCGGGATGACGCGGCTCATCAGTGAACGGGCCGCGGCGACGACGATTCGTCTGTCGTGGGTGCGCCGTAACTCGAATCGCCGTGTGTCGTCGGCTCCGACGTTACCGGGGTTGCGGGTGATCACTGCCGCAAAATAGCGCTGGCCCACAACGGCAATGGTCCAGCGGACGGACCGAATGCGGATCGGCGAGGATCGCGTCGATACTCGGTTGATTCACCCCGGGAGCCGGAGAACGATTCCTCTCCGCTGCGCGCGTACCCAAGTCCGCCCGGAGTCGAAACAACAACGCACACAATGCGTTCTCGTCACGGTTTGTCGCCTCGGATTTCGGCGACGTTCGCGAGTACCGTCCGAGCATCCAACTTTCGGTGCACGAGGGCGTCGGTCACTTGAGAGAGTGGCACAGAGTGTTCGCGGGCGTAGCGCCGAAGCACGCTGAACGCCTGATCCATGTCGAGTGCACCCACGTGAGAGAGCAAGCCCTTTGCCTGCTCGAGGCTGGCGCGATTGCGCAAGGTCGACGACAACCGTGCGCCGATCGCTGCCGAGTCCGGCAGCGCGGACCCGTGCACCAGTGCGATGCTGGCTACGTGGGCCAGGGCCTGAGCGAGTTCGAGATCGTCGTCAGCGAGAGCGCCCGGACGCGATCCGAACAAGCCGAGGGTGCCGAGGATATTCGACTGCAATCGCATGGGAACGGCGTGAACCGACGCAAAACCCGCCGAGGTAGCGACCTCGACGAATTGCGGCCACGTCGACCGCCGCTCCTCGAGGCTGGAGACGCTGACGGGTTGTCCGCTGCGAAAGCAGTCCAAGCATGGGCCCTGTTCGCGTTGGAGCTGAAACACTTCCAACAGTCGAGTCGCCTCCGAGGACGCTGCCACCACATGGAGAACGCCACGTTCGTCGGCCAGGAGCAGTCCCGCCGATGCGATGTCGAGTAGCTCCGCACATTCGGTGGTCAGTCCACTGAGCAGCTCGATCACGTCGAACTCACCCACCAGACCGTTGGCCAGTCTCACGAAGGCTTCGGTGACTCCGTGCTCGCGGTCGATGCTCATCAGTTGCTTCCCGCGTCGTACCCAGTGGTGGGTTTGTCGTCGGAATCGAGCACGAGCCGACGTTCGATAATGTCCCATGCGACTTCGCTTGCCGTCTGTCCGCTCGTGTAGGCGTGCGCGCGCAGTCGGGCGAGGGCTTCGCCGGAGTCGAGATCGAGCTGCCCCATCAGAATGCCTGTCGCCTGATACACCTCGACGCGTTCGAGCGAGGCAAGTTGGTCCCAGCCGTCGCCGCCTTCGCCTGCCGCTTCCCAATCGAGATCCGAGTTCATCAGGTCCAACAAGGGGAGAGCGGCAAGCTCAGCGGCCCACATGCCCGCGCTCAATGCAGTGGCCGACAAGGGCCCCGGCGTCGTGCAGAAGAGATCGAGGACGCCGATGTGCACTGCGGCAATTGCGGTGGGCAGAGCGAAGACTGCGTGAACGCCTGCGTCGAGAACGGCAGGAGTGAACGCCGGCCAACGTCGCTCGGCGGGATCCGCCAGATCCTGCACCAGAACGGGTGCGCCGATGGACACCGCGTCCAGGCACGGTCCTTCGCCGAACGTGAACTGGAATTCGTCGAGCCGCCTGCTGAATTCGCCACTGGATCCGAAGGTCCCGCGGCTCACGCCATCGTGAATCACCGAGATCGCCGCACCGTCGACCGGGAGGAGCTCGACACACGCGACACACAGGCGATCAGCGGCCGACAGTCCGCCTCCGACGCCTGCCATTGCCGACGCCAATTCCTCGCGCAGACGCGATTGCGCCGTCACAACCTAGCCGTGGGGAAACTGCAACACTCTCTCATGAAGCCCAAGCCTAGTCCTCTACAAGGTCTCGTGCCCTCGTCTCGAGGGATCGCTACCGGTGCCCTTCAAATGGGCTGTCACCCCTCGAAAACATCTGTGATCATGACGCCGTGAAGATCCTATCGATCAATGCCTGGGGCGGCGCGATGTACGACGAGCTTTCGGCCTGGCTCAAAACAGTTGATGCCAAGGTCTTTTGCCTCCAAGAGGTCACTCGCACCCCGCATCGACCGGGCTGGGCCGGTTCGTCCATTCCCGGTTCGTCGACCACGGTCTGGGACGTGGACGACCGTCCGAGAGCGCTCTGAGGGTCAATGTCCGCGATCGGGTCGCAGGCAGGTTCGCCTCCGCCGTTCAGCTACACGGACTACGCGACCCAGTGGGCAAGGGTAACAGTCTTTTTCGTCTCGAGCAGGCACGAAAGCTCGTAGACATCGTGGAGCACGTCCGCTCGACGATCATGATTGATCGTACGGATCTTCACGGCTGGACTTTTTCTCGGTGGGACCGAGCCGATCGCGCGAGCTGGACTGCATAGACCAGGGCGCTGACTGCGAACATGACAGCAACCAACACGAGCCATCGGTGCAGGAACGGTTGCTGAGTTTGGCCGGTGGCCGCGAGATACGTCTCGGAGCCGCCGCTGGTGATGCCGGGGAAGAACATCAGAAACGTCAACCCGGTTCCCAGCAGTGGGAGGCGGAGGTAATTGAGGATCGGCACTGTGGATGCGTGACCAGTTCGGTTGCGACGCAGCGCTTGCAGCCCAGTAGCGAGCGCGCGGTCCCCCAGTGAATAGAGCGGGAAGAGCACGAGGTCGTGGACGACTGCGGCACCGACGAACCAGACTGCGATCGACTGCCACCACTGTTGCTGGTTCCACAGTGCGGTCAACCCGGCGACGCTGAGGATGTAACCGAGGAGCGCGAATGCGAGCACCATCGCCACCAGATGCAGCGGCGGGGCTCCGTAGACCTTGGCGAATCGTGTCATGTTCCGTCCCTGACGAATTCGATGGAAGAGACCCATTTGGTGTTGTGGACACCCGGTAGCGCCGGAACGATGATGCGCGCAGGATATCCGTGGTCGAGGGACAGATCCACACCGTTGACCTGCAACGCGAGCAGCGAATCCTCATGGGCAAGTTGATTTCCTGCCAAGATCGCCTGCTTGAAGGCTCCGGATTGTTCGAGGGAGACCACGACGGCGGAGTTCGGGTCGGCGACGGATGCTGCTGCAGCGAGGTCACGCAGGCGCACACCCGTCCATGTCTGCACGGTCGACCAGCCCTCCACACACGCGATCGGTGACCGGGCAGAGTGTTGGGGCATCGCTGCAAGGTCTGACCGGGTCAGGGCGACGGGTACGGTCCCGCCGAGCAGCTGCAATCGCCAATCGTCGCCGCTTTGCTCCGGGGTGATCTGCGCAGCGACGGCGGTGCGGTTGATCTGGAAGTCGTTGGGACCGTCACCGTAGGTCCGGCCGCGGGGAAGGAGTAGAGCCGCGTTGCGCAGAATTCCTCCGGTGCTCTGCCCGACCGTCAACACCGCGACCAGCAGCGCCCCGCCGCCGACCAGTGCGAGAGCGCCGCGCCGACTCACCGTGGCCGCGTCGGGGTCGTCGCTCACCAGGCCTGTCTCGTCGGCCGCGTCGGGTTCGGTGTCGGCTGCTCGGGTGCGTAAGACCTCGATCAAGGATCGGTTCCGCAGCGTTCGAATCATCACCGGGACTTTCAGTGCAGCGTGTGAGAGGAAGCCCGCGATGAACACCCACGCGCCCCAGTAATGGGCGGTGTAGAAGTCGAATCCGAAGATGTAGTCGTACTGGATGTTGAGGACGCCGGTGACTATTTCGAAGAGGATGCCGCCGACGAGGGCGATGAGCGAGAGTCGTTCCAGGGCTTGGGCGATCGACCGGACGGGCGGCATCGCGAAGAATTTCGGGATCACCGACCACAGTTTGGCGAGCACGATCGGAACGAGTATCAGGCCGACACCGACATGGAGACCTTGAGTGAATCGGTAGAGCCACGACGGGCGGGTGGGCCACTGAAAATACGGCAGATGCAGCCAGCCGACATCGGCGGGGAACGCTTGGCCGAACTGCGGTCCGTAAGCGATGAAGGACAGCAGCCCGGTGACGATGACGATCGGTAGCCCGATCAGCAGGACCGCCCCGAACACCGAAGTCAGCCACGGGCCCCGCAGTGGACTGCGGAACCGCGGTCCGCTGCGACGTCGATTCGATCCCCCTGATTCGTCGATGTCGGTGTCGGTGTCGCCGATGTTGTCCGTCATCGAACGTTCCGGATGCGGGCCGAACCCTCGGCCCCGACGGCAGAATCTGCGCTTGGCGCAAGGGTGGTCATTGTCGTTCCAGAACGGCGATGAACCGTCCGGAAATGGCATCGACGTGGACCATGCGCAGCCCGACCGGTTCTGCCAGTGCAGCCAATGCTGTGGATCCTATTGTCGTCCATGGGAACCAGGCACTCGCGGCGGCGTCGGTTTCGAATCGGAGGAACTGCGTCCGCTGTGGCGCGGCGGGTGGGCCCGCTTCGACGACGAGGGTTCCGCCGGGTTCGAGGAGCTGCGCAGTGCGGTGCAGTAGCGCGAGCGGGTCGCCGCCGATGCCGATGTTGCCGTCCGCAAGCAGTGCGTGCCGCCAGCGGCCGGTGCGGGGCAACGGCGCGAACAGGTCCTGGTGCCTGGCGGGGCCGCCGCGCGCCCTGCACAATGCGACGGCCGCTGCACTGTCGTCGACCCCCAACGCGGTGATTCCCCGTGCAATCAGGGCAGCGGTCAATCGACCCGGCCCGCATCCGAGGTCGAGGGTCGAACCGGTGCACAATGCGAGGATTGCCTCGTCGACGCGTCGATCATCGAAACTGGCAGTGTCTCCTCCCATCCACCGCTGCAGCGGAAGGCGACGGCGGCGGCGGTCGCGTTCACGGATCCAGCATGGAAGCCCGGCTGCGGCTCGGGTGAACATTTCATCCACACTCATGGCGGTCCGGGCGGGCCTCAGCGCACCGGCGACCGCATGCGTAGTTGGCCGGGGAGTCACCGGGGCACATCGACTTAGCCTGAATGCACCGATCGGGTCGTGAACGTGATCGAGTCGTAGAAGCGAAATGCCCTGTCGTGGTGAAAGAATCAA